>NZ_JASLER010000057.1 GCF_030151085.1 Bacteroides sp.
TCTCAAGCCGTCAGCAAAGAGAATTTCCGTACTGCCGTATTCACTGCCGCTGCTATAGCTGGTCGCAGTGTACGCATCCTGCATCAACTTACACAACCTGCCGATCATCCGGTAAATATCTATCACCCGGAAGGAGAATACTTGAAGGGACTGGTTCTGTATGTAGAATAAAGTAACATACATCAGGTTATCAGCTTTTTAGCAATATTTTCAGCAATAATCGTGGTTCTTTCGCACATGCATTTAGGGTTCACAAGGTTCTTTAGGAACCTACTTTCCCCGCGACATTTCTTTTTTAACGTGAGTTCGATGCATTCGCAGAGTAACTTAATTGAAGGTGTGTCATAATGTAGTACTATCTCAATTCGGGTCATATTGTTTTCTTGGGGATTAATATAGTTCAAGATAATCCTACGTAAAGAAGTTCGATATAAGAAATGATGTAAAATTAATAAGAAAGGAGCATTATGAAAATACAATTTAGAACAGGTAGATATCTAAATCAAATCTACTTTTTGCCATTTATCAAAATTTATCGAAGCAGAGATTATACTTCATGGAAAAGATTTTCAATAGAAATAGGCTTCTTATGTTGGGCAATCGGGTGGTTCTTTGCTTTTGTACCTTACTGTGATAGATGTGGAGTTTATTTTAAAGAAGAATGTACATGCGATGATGATTTGCTTGATTTAGATGATGATGAATATGAAGATTAACGTATAATAATAAATATATACGCATACCCTCACCAATCAGCACAAAATATCATAGCATTAATGGTAAAAGGGTCTGAGTTTTCAATGTATAAACAAACTATATACCGATAATCCCAACAGAGAGCCTCTGACTTTCAATATCTGAATCACGCAGCCTGCATTTCAATATTAAATATCTATTGTAACTATTCAGCCTAAAATTATATCATTTCTATAAAATTGAAGTAATATTCGTGATAGTAGCATTGCATTTAGTCATATTTCTATCCATTATGATATATCTTATATGTTACACAATCAACTATCACCTTATGAAGATTTTTATATATCTGATTATCAGTAAATATTTAGGCTGAATGGTTACATATCTATTACTTATTTGTCAAACAAAACTAAATTAGAGGAATTTATTTAAAGCTTTAGTTACATTTATACAATAGCATATTTCATTTTAAAAGAATCTAACCGTAAATTAAACGATTTAAGCTTCGTTAATATAAAATCCTCATTAAACATAGGATAAAAGCAGTTGAAAAATTCTTGGACCATAGAATTCTCAGAATGATTAAGCTTACGAACCATGCTTATGGATCTACCCAAAAAAGCGCAAGAAGAACTGTTCATTCCTTTTATTAACTCAATTGCATCAGGCGCAGGGTTTCCCCATATTGGACAATTAATCACATCCTCAATTGCATCTGACGCTGCACTAATCAGATACATATCATTAATGGCCGATTTTGAATCCGGAAAGAGATCATTAATTTTATAATTAATCTCATTAGGCTCAACATGATCCTTAGGTGATTTATTGGTCTCACAACGTACAAACTTTCCTATACTTCTAGCCCAACTTGTCACCACATCCACTTGTCCCGGGGTCAATCCTTCATCGTCTTTCTTTTCAGGGTAACCTATAATTAGTTCAAGGTCAGTATCTCTTATAAGATTATAATTTCCCCCATATATTACTACTTCCATCTCTTTAAGCGGTGGAGTTACGGCCAGCCCATACAAAAAATTTAATAAGGCTCCTGCACAACAATTATCGCTATCTGAAAATGTCATATCTAATGCTTTATCTAATGTTTTATCTATCATTTCAATAACATCTTCATATTCCGGTAAATTTACGCCCCCTTTATAACGAATTCGACTTGAATTATTTTTGACAAAATTAATTGATAGTGCTACATGGATTGCACCGTACCCTGTAGAATGACCAATTCCAAAAGTATCTTCATCCCAAAAGCCGAGATATCCATAAATAGGAAATTCAGAAAAATCCATCTTTTTCCCGGCAGCACGTAGGTCCTTGTCAACTCTCCAAGCCGGATAAGCCGCCGATCTATTTTGCAGTTTCATAGCGTTACTAAGGTCAAGAATAGAAAATTTATCACTACTATCTGGATTATCATCTCCCCTCTTCTCATGTATTTCACTATCATTTGGACCGTCAATCATCTCTTGAATATTAACCTTCTTTTCAATTTGGGCTATCATACTTTGATAATCCCATTTTTCCACGGGATGGTCATCTTTAAACCATGTGGCGTAAGGAATACCAATCCAGACTTTGCATTTTTCCTTTAAATACTTTTCAAAGTCAGTAATCACCGTTGCTACTTCTAGGGGGGTAATGGTAGGCTTTGCGTTCTTAATTAGTCCTGCAAGGTTAGGATACTTCTCATTGAAATTCGAAGCAGACTGAGGAAGAATATGTTGCCCCGCCTCTAAAATATCAGGAGCATCCCCGTTAGAAGGAACTTGGCATGCTAATGACAGTTTATTTATACGTTCTACAAACGAAGTGTCAACTTCAAAATAATCAGTTCTATATGAATCTGATTCCCCATTAAGATATTCATAGAATGCTAAAGATGTAAAGCCACATACATCGCTAGGAGTAAACGTAATATTTCCATACGTTGCTAATGGAGCTGCTATTTGGCGGACGTCATTTTTATTTAAAGCCAACACACGTGTTTTTAACTGATTAACCAGCATATTTATACAAGTATCACAAGGGATAGCACTTCTTGTAGTCATATCCTTTATTATCGGAACTACTTCTTTAAGTGGCAAAACATTTTTTGCATAAATTTCAATAGGATTATCACTACATAAGACTTTAGCTTTATCAACTACATCTTCATCATTAATCTTTGATTTTATTAGTTTTTGGAAATGATCTATAAGATGCGTGGCAACGACCGGAATAAGTTGTGGTATAGTTTGTTTTAACGTTACACATTCAGATAAAGTATTTATAGTAGAACTTAATAATAGAGCATTATAATTCGCATCATCAATGGATTCAGATGCATATACCCCTGCCAGAGATAATAACTGCCGTTCCAAATACACTTGTAACTCCATTAATTTGAGAGGATGATATGTTTCGCACATATCCTTTTCAGCCAATCTAAGATCCGGACGTATATTACTGATAATGGTCATACACATATCTATAAATGTTTCAACACCTATCTTTTCCCTCTGCACCACTCCCCCATTTATAGCACTTATAGTCGAAGCCAACTTCTTAAATTGCACCCGATTATCCGTAAAAGCAAGCGTATCTGTATGCTTTTCTCTGCTTTGCAGAGTTGAAGAAGCAAAAGGAAGAGTCTTGACCTCAGGCTTAGATACTATTTGTTTTTCCATAATAGCCCATTATTTTATCATAACAACGTCGCAATATACCAAATAATTATGAGAAAAGATTATTTCCTACACTATTATATGCCATCATCATGCCCTATAGCATACCTTCTAATTTCACTTCCGCAATTAGTGATCCAAACACACTCTTACAATCCCTTCTGCCCCTCGCTTTTATGAAGCAACTCCCCCTCAAGCCCCCTTCTATATACACAGCGGTTTCAATCCCTATTCATTACTGATTTTCGTACCTTTGTTATAAAGATATAACCCGCTAAATAATGAGTTATCTATTATATCACGTTACGTATGAACCAAGTTTTTGGTTCTTCGTCACTTTAGGTGCAGCTATTTTTCTTCAACACTCCTATCCATCGGCGTTTCATGATGTTTTAATTCATATCAATAAACCAATATGAAATTTTGATCTAAACGTACTTCAATCTCTCTATAGATCAAGCTTTGAAAATATACAGGTTGCACCTAAAGTGACGAAGAGCCATGCATCGAACTCACGTTAAAAAAGAAATGTCGCGGGGAAAGTAGGTTCCTAAAGAACCTTGTGACCCTTTTGAACCTTAAAGGGGAAATTTCCCCCCGACGTTTGCTCTTGAAACCTCAGGCATTTGCTCTTGAAATCCCAGGCATTTGCTACTGAAACCTCAGGCATTTGCTACTGAAATGCCAGGGAATTCAGAAGTAAACGCCCGGCAATTATCCCTGAAACTCCACACTATCCCCATACCATCCCTCACTCCCAACTGAAAGAAAATGGAGGAGTAGTCATCGCTAAAGATACCTTCAGCGCCCTTTATATCTTAATTATAGTTAACAAAAGAAAGATTTTAGTCATATTACTATGTTGTATAACATAAAACTTTTACATTTGCACTGTGTTTTTCATGGTATTAGATTTAAGGTTATGAAGATTGGGTGTCTGGGATAGATACCCTTCTTTTTTTATATACCCGTATGAATACTTTTTAATATACCGATATGAATGCTTTTTTCCTCTGTTAACATCGACCTTTCCGAGAATTTACCTACATTTGCCTAACTATTTTTTTAGAAAAACACATAATAAAGAAATATTTATGAGTATAAAGTATCGTTTAATCATTATGAACTTCCTACAATTCTTTGTGTGGGGAGCGTGGTTGATTTCATTGGGTGGCTATATGGGTAGAGAACTCCACTTCGAAGGTGGGCAAATCGGAGCAATTTTCGCAACGATGGGTATTGCCTCATTAATAATGCCTGGTATCATAGGTATCATAGCCGACAAGTGGTTCAATGCCGAACGATTGTACGGACTTTGTCATATTGCCGGTGCCGCCTGCCTTTTCTATGCATCTACAGCTACAGGATATAACCAAATGTACTGGGCCATGTTACTAAACCTATTGGTTTATATGCCGACCTTAGCCTTGGCTAATACCGTATCTTACAATGCATTGGAAAAACATCATTGTGATTTGATCAAAGACTTCCCTCCCATTCGCGTTTGGGGAACTATCGGATTTATTTGCGCCATGTGGGCTGTAGACCTCACCGGATTCAAGAATTCGAGCGCCCAGCTTTATGTGGGTGCAGTTTCTGCCTTACTGTTGGGATTCTACTCATTCACTCTTCCTGCATGTCCCCCTGCAAAATCAGAAAATAAATCAATGCTTTCTATGTTCGGCTTGGATGCATTAGTGCTGTTCAAGAAGAAAAAGATGGCTATCTTCTTCTTTTTCTCCATGTTGCTGGGAGCCGCATTACAGATAACAAATACGTATGGAGATCTTTTCTTAGGCAGTTTTTCCAGTATACCGGAGTACGCCGATTCATTCGGAGTAAAACACTCGGTCATTATACTATCCATTTCACAAATGTCCGAAACACTGTTTATTCTTGCCATCCCCTTCTTTCTGAAACATTTTGGTATTAAGCAAGTTATGCTGATCAGTATGTTCGCCTGGGTATTCAGGTTCGGCCTATTTGGTTTCGGAGATCCCGGTTCCGGTTTATGGATGCTTATTCTTTCAATGATTGTATATGGAATGGCATTCGATTTCTTCAACATTTCCGGCTCTTTATTTGTTGAACAAGAGACAAGTTCTTCGACTCGCGCCAGTGCGCAGGGACTGTTCTTCATGATGACCAACGGACTAGGAGCCATAATCGGAGGATATGCCAGTGGTGCAGTGGTAGACGCCTTCTCTGTGTATGCAGATGGTAAAGTATTGAGCCGTGAGTGGACAGATATCTGGCTCGTCTTTGCAGCATACGCATTAGTAATCGGAATCCTGTTTGCCATTGTATTCAAGTACAAACACCGTCCCGTAACTGGCAAGGACTGAAGATAAAAATAGAGTTATGGACAAAAAGAAAGTTGAACTACAAGTATTGAATATATCTAATAGCCAGGCGCAAGTTGGTGCATACGCCTTGGTATTGGCCGAAGTGGACGGAGAACGTCAACTTCCGGTAATCATTGGTGCTTCCGAAGCCCAAACAATGATTATCGAGTTAAAAGGTATCGTACCACCACGCCCATTGACTCATAATCTTTTTGCCTCCGTACTCGAGGTACTGCATGTAGAGCTATTGCGAGTGCTTATTTACAAAGTAGATAACGGCGTTTTCTACTCTTATCTTTATATGAAAGCTGATGAAACCGTTCTTCGCATTGATGCCCGCACCAGCGATGCCGTAGCCCTTGCCATAAGAATGAGTGCGCCTATCTTTATTTATGAAGATATTCTGGAAACAGAATGCGTAAAAACCGGAGAGAGTGCCACCAGCATCATCAACCCTAATTTCGCTAATGACGGTTTAAAACAAGAAGATGCTTTGGACATTCTAAAAACAGCTCTGGAAAAAGCAGTGAAGGATGAAGACTATGAGCGTGCCGCCCTCCTGAGAGACCAGATAAACCAACGTAAAAACAAACTATAACACCTTATGCACGTATTCTACACACCTGATATACAAACCCAGCCCGAGTTACCCGAAGAGGAAGCTTCACATGCCGTACGCGTCTTGCGTCTTCAGCCAGGCGATGAAGTGATGCTGACCGATGGTACAGGCAACTTCTATCGTGCAGAAATAAGCACCGCTTCCCATAAGCGCTGCCTCCTGAATATTATAGATACTATTCCGCAGGAACCTCTATGGAGTGGGCATCTGCACCTTGCTATGGCACCTACCAAAAATATGGATCGCACGGAATGGTTTGCCGAGAAAGCTACTGAAATAGGTTTCGACGAGCTGACATTCCTGAACTGCCGCTTCTCGGAACGTAAGGTTATCAAAACGGAACGTATTTCTAAAATACTGATTTCCGCCATCAAGCAATCGCTCAAAGCACGTCTGCCCAAGTTGAACAAGATGACGGACTTCAACAAATTTATCACACAACCTTTTAAAGGACAAAAGTTCATAGCTCACTGCTATGAAGGAGAAAAGCCTTTGCTGAAAGACATCGTCCGCAAAGGTGAAGATGCACTGGTACTTATTGGTCCCGAAGGCGATTTCAGCGAAGACGAGGTAAAGAAGGCTATAGAAAACGGCTTTACTCCTATTAGTCTGGGAAAATCAAGGTTGCGAACGGAAACAGCTGCACTAGTTGCCTGCCACCTCCTGAATTTACAAAATCAATAAACATTCATCAAAACAATAATGATATGAAAAAAAGTCTATTCTTCCGTCTTTCGGTACTTGCAGTGCTGATTGTATTTGTAAGCTCTTGCTCCCAAAAGGCAGAGTACACCAATGCCATTCCCGCCAACGCAACTCAGTTAGTGTCCATCAACCTGAAGTCATTGGCTGATAAATCCGGCATCAACGATAAAGAAAACAAAGAAGCGTTGAAGAAACTGACAGATGCTATGAAGAGTGGTATGAATGCCGCTACCTTCCAGCAACTGGAATCTGTGATGAAAGATCCTTCCAAATCGGGTGTGGATGTAACCGCTCCGATTTATCTTTTCAGTGCTCCGACCTTTGACTATGCTACTGTAGTAGCCAAAGTAAGCAGTGAAGACGATCTCAAAAATTTCCTTGAAGTAGCACAGAAGGAACAAATAAGCAGTGCTATCGCAAGTGGCGACGGCTACAGCT
The DNA here is from genome assembly GCF_030151085.1 of Bacteroides sp. Taxonomy (GTDB): domain Bacteria; phylum Bacteroidota; class Bacteroidia; order Bacteroidales; family Bacteroidaceae; genus Bacteroides. The sequence goes on from NZ_JASLER010000057.1 coordinate 7,488, forward strand.
ATGTAACCATCGAAGGACAAGCCTTACTGGCATTCAACGCCAATACATTTATGATTGTGAACAGCAAAAATCCTGCTAATCTTGATAAAGTAAAAGAAGGGATCGCCGCCTTGCTGAAGCAAACTGAAGCAAACAGTATCATCAACAATCCTGCTTTCAAGAAGATGCAAAAAATGAAGGGAGATGTCAATATGTTCCTTTCGCCTTCCAGTCTGCTGGGTGCATATACCAAGCAAATGAACTACGGTCTGGCTAAGGACATCGACCTGAAAGACCTGATAATGCTGGGTAGTCTCTCCTTCGAAAAAGGCAAAATAGAAATGCAGATTGAGAACTTTACAGAGAATGCCGAACTGAAAGCAATGTTCGAAAAGCAAGTAAAAAGTACTTGTCCTATCGAAAACACGTTCCTGAAATATTTCCCGAAATCTACAGTAGCACTGCTCAGTGTAGGTATCAATGGCGAACAGATGTACAATTTGTTGCAGGAGAACGAACAATTCCGCAACGAGTTTTCGATCACAAAAGCTGCCGAGGTAAAGAATCTGTTCAGCACTTTCCAAAACGATCTCACCATCGGGCTTATCAACGTAACCATGAGCAATGCACCTTCTTTCCTTGCATACGCCAGTGTTAAAAGTAATGCCGCCCTGAAAGCTCTCTACGAAAAGAAGGCTGAACTGGGATTGAAAAAAGGAGAGGACATCGTGAAACTAAGCGAAGATGAATATGTCTTCAAATCACGTGATATTAATATTTTCTTTGGTGTACGCGACAAGCAAATGTATGCCACCAATGATGAATTGCTGTACAAGAATATCTGCAAAACCGTTGATCCTTCACTCAAAGATACAAACTTTGCATCCGGATTGAAAGGCAAACGCTCTGCCTTCGTAATCAATGCAGAAGCTGTTCTCGAGTTGCCGCTCGTCAAAATGATGGCCGAATACGGCGGAGCTGAATATAACACCTATTATACTCTTGCCAACAATATTTCTTATCTCGAAGCAGTAGGTGAAGACAACAACGCCATTATCACCTTGCAATTGAAAGACAAGAATGTAAATGCACTAAAACAGATTGTAAACTTTATCAAGGAGTTTGCAGGAATGTAAAAATAGTGATTAGTGGTTAGTGATTAGTGATTAATTGGCTGCGCAATTATGCCGCATAGTAATCACTAATCACTAATCATTAATCACTAAACACTATTTACTATTTACACATGAACAGCATTCATCTCCAGCAGACCTTGCCTCAAGTTTTTGCTGACCGTGATGCCATCACTTCGGACGTATGGCATCAAGATATATTATTCTGCAAAGGGAAACGTTACTTGATAGAAGCAGCTTCGGGTACCGGAAAATCTTCTCTTTGCAGTTTCATTTACGGCTATCGCCGTGATTACCAAGGTATCATTAATTTTGATGAACGAAATATTTGTTCACTCTCCATCAACGAATGGGTGGAAATACGCAAACACTCCCTCAGCATCCTATTCCAGGAACTACGTATCTTCCCCGAACTTACTGCCTTCGAGAATGTACAGCTAAAGAACCGGCTCACCAATTATAAAAGGAAAAAGGATATCCTCGCCCTTTTCGAAGCTCTTGGTATCTCTGATAAAGTGAACGAGAAAGCTGCCAAACTTTCCTTTGGTCAACAACAACGGGTTGCCTTTATCCGCAGCCTTTGCCAGCCTTTCGACTTCATTTTTCTAGATGAACCCGTCAGCCATCTGGATGATGAGAACGGAGCTATCATGAGTAGGATGCTTACAGAAGAAGTAGAGCGCCAAGGAGCAGGTATTATTGTGACTTCAATTGGAAAACATATAGAACTAGAATATGACTTTAGCTATAAGTTATAACTAACAACTACTATACAATGAACAGACTTGTTTGGAAACTTCTTCGTCAACATATCAGCATCGGACAGCTAAGCGGCTTCTTTCTTGCCAATCTCTTCGGAATGATGATTGTATTGCTGAGTGTACAATTCTATCGCGATGTACTCCCTATCTTTACAGAGGGAGACAGCTTTATGAAGAAAGATTATATTATTGCTACGAAAAAGATAAGTACCCTTGGCAGTTTTGCAGGTAAAAGTAATACTTTTACGAATGATGAAATAAAAGAGTTGAAAAGTCAGCCTTTTACGAAAAGTGTAGGTGGCTTTACTCCTTCACTATTCAAGGTATCCGCAGGGCTAGGAATGCAAGAAGCAGGTATTCATCTCTCTACGGAGATGTTTTTTGAAGCTGTACCTGATGAATATGTAGACGTCAGCCTGGAGAAATGGCACTTCGATGAGAATACACATTCTATCCCTATTATCATTCCCCGCAATTACTTGAATCTTTATAACTTCGGTTTTGCACAAAGCCGCAGTCTGCCCAAACTTTCGGAAGGGTTAATGAGCTTGGTACAAATGGATATCATGATGCGAGGTAACGGACGGGTAGAGCAATACAAAGGGAATATTGTAGGTTTCTCCAACCGTCTGAACACAATTCTTGTTCCTCAATCGTTCATGGACTGGGCTAATAAATCGTTTGCTCCCGACCAGGAAGCGCAGCCTTCCCGACTGATTGTAGAGGTCAATAACCCAACTGATACCAAAATAACCGATTACTTTCAGAAACATAACTACGAAACCGAAGGAGATAATTTGGATGCTGGCAAGACGACTTACTTTCTTCGCCTTATTACCGGTATCGTATTGGGAGTAGGTCTTTTCATCAGCATCCTTTCTTTCTATATATTGATGTTGAGTATCTTCCTGCTCCTTCAAAAAAACACCGTAAAATTGGAAAATTTACTGTTGCTAGGCTATAGTCCGACACGAGTAGCACTGCCTTACTATATTCTTACAGCAGGGCTGAATGTACTTGTTTTATTTCTTGCCATCGGAAGTGTGATGTGGATTCGCTCTTACTATACAGATGTAATCCAAGCTCTCTTCCCACAATTGGAAACGGGATCTTTATTACCTTGTATTATTATAGGTTGCATACTGTTCCTTGCAGTCTCCTTGCTGAACATATTAACAATACGAAAGAAGATTATGAGTATATGGAAAGGACACGTGCATCAAAGTTGATGCACGTGCTTTCAAAGAAAATGAGTAGAAACACAGCATGAAAAAAGTCGTCTCCTTTTTGTTAACCATCCTATCAGCTTTATACTATAATCCTTGTTTTGCACAAGAGATTATAGCCAAACCCATGCCTTTCTTCTCAGACCTGACTTCCAACGAAATTTGGGATATCTTCCAAGATAACACAGGTTATCTATGGATAGGCACATCCAACGGAGTAGCCCGATACGACGGGTATCACCTCCAAACTTTCCGAAACGATTATCGTTCCCCTCACTTACTGACGGATAATCATATATCCGATTTTGCCGAAAACGATGCATACGTATGGATCGGCACACGGAAAGGACTGAACTTATATGATAAGAAGACCTTACGGATGCAGCCTGTCACCGACAAAGAGCTTTGTCAAAAGAATATAGAATGCATTGTCTCTGCAAAGAACAGGCAAGTTTGGGTTGCTGCCGAAGGTGTTATCTACCGTTGCGACTCTCTTGGAAACGTCCTCCGGAAGTACCCCATGCGTGAAATCTTAAATATAAGAAGTACTTCTCCCGTCATCAACAGCATCTATGAAGACAAATCCGGTACTATATGGGCATTGCTGGGTGGAAACGGAATCTGCAAATATGATATAAAGAAAGATACATTCACCTTCTTCCCGGGTATGATAGATATCGACTATTTCATCATGTTTCAGGATAAGAATGGAAGATATTGGATTGGTTCTTGGGGAGATGGTTTTTGGAGGTTTCAACCCGATTCGAAGAAAGGAGAGTACTTCATCTCTTGCCCCATTATAAACCAAAAGAGCAAGAAGAGCGAAGAAATGGTATACAGTATTGTGCAAGACGACTCGTTCAACTATCTCTGGGTATTGTCGTACAATGAGTTGTATGCACTGGACGTAACGGACGAACAGAAAATCATCCCCATAGATATAGAAGACAAAGTAGATACTCACAAGATGTACACCCGTATCACGAAGGATCGTGAAGGCAATTTGTGGTTAGGTTCATACGACATGGCCAATCTGGTCAGTTTCGACCATTCGGGCATTCGCCATTATTCGGTGCCGCAGCTCAAGAAAGACTTCGGCTGGGATACCAATATCCTACATTTGTGCATTGACGAGGAAGAGGTAGTTTGGCTCAGTCAGGATCGACTCGGTCTTTGCCTCTACAATCTGAAAAAGGATGAACTGATTTACGCCAATCTTTCGGGGAAAATACAAGAAATCAATCTGATGATGAAATCGTATCGACGGATGGCGGTATGGATTAGTGACCGCAATCTACCTCACATCATGCGATTGGTTCGTCATGGCAATTCGCTGGTCACAGACTATGAATTAACGCTGAATTCCATCCAAAAGAACTGTGGAAGCGTCACCCAATTACTGGAAGATGCAGCAGCCAATCTGTGGGTAATGACCGAACACAACCTGTTCATAATACCTGCAAATCACAAGACTATCCTATGCAAGGCACTCGACCAAATAGATGTGTCCCATCTGTCAATGGATCAAGCAGGGAATATATGGGCCATTTCAACTTCAAACCATATCCTACGGTTGCAACTGGACGATGAGTTGCACATCCAGCAACAATCCGCCCCATTCTCCACTACCCCGGAAGAATCTGCCCAATTCTCGTGCATCGACTACGAAGGTTGTTTGTGGATCGCTTCTTCATCGGGACTTATCTTTAAGTCGGACAAAGGAAAAGACAAATTCAAGTTAGTATCGTTTGATGGAGCTTTGGACGACTGCACCATACTGAAAATGTTGATAGACAAGCAATATTTGTGGATTGTTACCAATAAGAAAATACTGAAATATAATCTTCGCACGGAAACATTCCTTGATTATGCCACGACCGACCCTAATATCAGAGTCCATCTATTCCGTGGACAAGCAGCTTGTTCCGACGGTGCAAGAGGTATCTATGCCGGAGGACACAACGGATTTATCCATATTGACGGCAAGGAAGAAACACTCCTGTATGCTACAGAGACCACTCCCGAAGTAACTGACATCAGAGTAAATAATCAAAGTATCTTCTTTGAAAAAGAGCTGTCAAAGGAGAAAGAGGCATCAAGAAATACCATCCAAAAAGTATTCCTATCTCCTAATGAGCGCAATATAGAAATTTTCCTATCCTCCTTAGAATATGGTTTGCAGGAGAAAAAACGCATTGCCGTGATGCTGGAGGGAGTAGACAAAGACTGGGTTTATCTCAATGCGGACAAACATTCTGCTTTCTATAATAAGTTATCCAAAGGCACTTACAACTTCCGCATAAAATATGCCGACGAAGCCAATAACTGGACCGAATGTGCTTCCCCGCTTGTCATTGTACAACTACCTTCCTGGTATGAAACCTGGGTGGCCTATACCATCTATTTTCTACTTGCCGCAGGTATGGCTTACTGGGCGCAACGCTATTACCTGAATCTGCTAAAGAAGAAAAATGCCATCAAACTAAAAGAAGAATTATCGCGCGTCATGGATCTTTCCACTCAGCCGAAAGCTGCCGATAAGAGATTCCTACAACAGATAGCAGATATAGTAGAAGCGCATTTGGAGGAAAGTGAGTTCGACCTTGACCGGCTATCCAAAGAACTAAATATGTCCAAATCGACTTTGCATCGCAAGATGAAAGCAATAACCGGATTGACTCCGTTGGACTTCGTTCGAAATATAAAAATGAAGCAAGCTTGCCGGATGCTCACCGAGCATGAACTATCCATTTCTGAAATAGCATACTCATTAGGTTTCACCAATCCCAAGTATTTCACAAAATGTTTCAAAGAAGAGTTCGGAACAACCCCTACCGAATATCAATCTTCTCCTCATCCCATGGAAGAAAACAGGGGTTAAAATCCTGTCAACAGGGTACCAAATCCTTGCATGATATGATTTTGCCACTTTTATGCCGCTATTTACTCCCTTAAAAATGAGGGGTTAGCATTTTCTTTGTCCGTGTTTCATCAACAACTAATAAACATGAAGAAGACAAAGAAATTGCTATCGTTCTGTATCCCCGCACTCTATTTGCTATGTACAGGAAATCTCTATGCTTCCGATCGGGAAGTATTATTTAATCAAGGATGGAAGTTTCATCTGGGTAGCGCAGCAAATGCTGAGCAACCTACCTATAATGACGGTCAATGGCGTATCTTAAACTTACCGCACGACTGGAGTGTGGAACCGGTTGCCCAACAATGTTCCGGAATCACTATAGGTCCTTTTTCCAAATTAAGTGAAAAGCGTTATCCTGCCAATCAGCAGATGGGCGGTGGTGCATGGGATGTAGGACAAACCCTCGGAGGCGAAGGTTGGTATAGAAAAGAGTTTACTCTCACCAAAGAAGATGCCGGCAAATGCACCACCCTTTACATTGAAGCTGCCTCCTCGCAATCGGAAGTATGGATTAACGGTAGAAAAGCCTACTTTAATGCCTACAGTTACACGCCCTACCAAATAGATATCACCAATTACCTGAATGCTCCCGGCACTCCGAACCTGATCGCCATCAAAGCCGTAAACAACGGGCATAACAGCCGTTGGTATATCGGTTCCGGTCTTTTCCGTAATGTATGGCTTATTACAACCGATCCGGTGCATCTCAACAAGTGGGATACATTCATTGATGCTTCCCGCCTGGACAAGAAGCAGGCACAAGTGCATTTCTCCACCCTCATTCATAATAAAAAGGACCATGCAACCAGTGGAAACGTTACGTTGAATGTCTTTAGTCCGGACGGAAAAGAGGTATATCAATCCACCTACGAAACCAATCTGACTGATAATACAGCCGTTGAAGCCACTTTCTCTCTGAGCAATCCCAGGTTATGGTCGGTAGATGCTCCAAACTTATATACAGCAGTACTTACGCTGAATGCAGATACTAAAGAATGCGATAAATTAACGATACCTTTCGGTATACGTACCCTCTCCTTTTCTGCCGATAAAGGCTTCTTGCTCAACGGTCAGCCGATGAAACTGAAAGGTGGATGCCTGCACCATGACAATGGTTTATTAGGTTCTGCCGCTATAGCCCGCGCAGATGAAAAGAAAGTAGAACTGCTGAAAGCCAATGGTTTCAATGCCGTGAGATGCTCGCACAATCTGGCTTCGGAGAACTTTCTGAATGCTTGCGACCGTCTGGGCATGCTCGTCATCCACGAAACATTCGACCAATGGTTATCTCCCAAACGACTGGAAGACTATCACCAGTATTTCAACGAATGGAGCGTCAGCGACCTCTCCGCAGGAGTCCGCCGCGACCGCAATCACCCTAGTATCATTCTATGGAGCATCGGTAACGAAATACCCGACCGTGCCGATGAAGCAGGAATCCAGGCTGCACACCGACTGATTGAAACCGTACACAAATATGACACAAGCCGTCCCATCACTGCCGGTGTAAACTGGTTTTGGGACCGCCGCCAGTACAAATGGGAAGAAGACTCCCACCGTGCCTTCGATTATCTCGATGTATCGGGCTATAACTACATGTGGGATCGTTACGAAAACGACCATGCCGCCCATCCCGAGCGCATCATCTACGGTAGTGAATCCT
>NZ_JASLER010000070.1 GCF_030151085.1 Bacteroides sp.
GTATTCTCCTTCCGGGTGATAGATATTTACCGGATGATCGGCAGGTTGTGTAAGTTGATGCAGGATGCGTACACTGCGACCAGCTATAGCAGCGGCAGTGAATACGGCAGTACGGAAATTCTCTTTGCTGACGGCTTGAGAGCAAGAGAAAGTGAACAAGATGCCACCTGGCTTAATCTTTTCGAAAGCTTTTACATTCAGCTTGCGATAACCTTGCAAAGCGTTACGCAAGGCATCACGGTGCTTGGCAAAAGCAGGGGGATCAAGAACGATCAGATCGTATTGGTCGCCCATGCGGTCGAGATACTTGAAAGCATCTTCGGCGTATGCAGCATGGCGGACGTCACCGGGGAAGTTTAATTCTATATTCTTATTAGTCAGGTCGATGGCCTTGGCGGAACTATCTACGGAATGTACAAGTTTGGCATCACCACGCATTGCATAAACGGAGAAGCCACCCGTGTAGCAGAACATGTTCAGTACGTTGCGTCCACGAGCATAGCGTTCGAGCAACGAGCGGTTTTCACGTTGGTCTACAAAGAAACCGGTCTTTTGTCCTTTCAACCAGTCAATGTGGAACTTCAAGCCATATTCCATTGCGACGTTATCGGTACTTCCACCTTTCAGGAAACCGTTTTCAGGATAGAGGTCGGCTTTGAAGGGGAGGGTGGTTTCTGACTTGTAATAGATGTTATCGATCTTATCTCCCATCACTTCGGTAAGCGCTTCGGCAATAGCCATGCGGTAGAGGTGCATACCGGCGGAATGTGCCTGCATAACGGCGGTACGGGCATAAATATCAATGATAAGTCCCGGAAGATTATCTCCTTCGCCGTGTACCAGGCGATAAGTATTGTTAGTGGGGTTTTCGGCAATACCAATACCACATCTCATATTGTAGGCAATACTGAGCTTGCGTTTCCAAAAATCAGCATTGATCTCTTCTTCCTGGTGAAAGCTCAAAACACGTACGGCAATACTTCCAATCTGGAAATGTCCCTTTGCGATAAATTCTTTCTTGGAGGTATAGATTTCAACCACTTCTCCTTCTTCAGGCTCTCCGTCGAAATGCGCAATAGCACCGGAAAATACCCAGGGGTGGAAACGTTTTAATGACTCTTCTTTGCCGGATTTGAGATATACTTTATACATATTAAAAAGTGATAATGTGGTAATATTATAATGTGGTATTGTTTTGGTGTGATAATGTGCTGGTTTCTTCTTCCGCTGCTATTTCAAAATCTCCTGTTCGCTTTAATTCTTGTAGACGGTTGTAGATGTTGAGGCATGCGTATGCGTCAGTAGCGGCATATTGCTTTTGTGATTCGCTAAGTACATCGGCTTCCCAATTGGAAAGGCGTTGGCTTTTGGAAATCTTCTCTCCGAAAAGGATGCCATAAATCTTTTGCAAGCTTTTGTCTTGAATGCCGAAAGCACGAACGTACTCTTGCAACTCTATACAGGAACGTTGCTCGAAAGGGGCACGTTTGTGTAGCATCATGAAGTCGTCCCGCAAGGACAATCCTACTTTAGTTACGCTTGGGCTCTCCAATAATGTAATAATGGGGAGCGTAAGTCCGGTGAGGTTGAGGCGGAACAGGAAACAGTGCTCCTCGGAAGAAATTTGTAGCAAAGCTACTTTATGTGATTGCCCCTTGGTAAACGAAGGACGCGTCTCACTGTCAATACCCAATAAGGGACAATTCTTCAAGTAAGTAACCGCTCTTTCTGCTTCCCACGGGGTCTGTACAACGTGTATTTCTCCGGGGAAGGCTGCCTTGGGCAAGTCATTCAGTACCTCTTTATCTATAGTTCTCTTTATGACCATAATTTAAATGTTTTCTTCGCAATCACAGTCATCATCATCTTCTCCTTGTGCATACTTCGCATCGTGAAGGGCACGCAAAGTATTGACGAGCTTTTGCCCCCAATGCAAGCGGAAGTTCTCCTGGCAGATGGCGAGAGAATCGTTCATCGTTTCGTTCAGTCCCAGTTGGAAGACAAAAATGAAATCTTTAATGTCCTGATAAATATCAGCCAAGTCTTCGGAAATGAACTTGGTGATAGGTTGGTCGCTATACTTCATATCCGATACGAATACGTCCATATAATCATCCTTTTCGGCAAGGATGGCGGCAAGGTTCATGCGGAGAATTTCGTAAGTTTCTTCAGTAACGAAGGTTTCCGGAGCTTCATCGCCTATTGTTTTACACTCCGGTAGCATGGAGGTCTTCAGGTAGAGCAACGGAAGTATTTTTAATGATGTATCGATAAAGGCAGAACGTTTGGCACCTTCGGCTTGTTCCATAAATTTACAGAACTCAGCTGCTACGGTGACGAATTCCACCACATTACGGTCGAATATCACTTGACTTTCTTTTTTCATATCTTCTTGATTTGAAACGCAAAGATACGAAAAAGGTTTGGAAAGCGTTTCATGAAATATAAAATAGGTGTTAATCTTTATGGTATAAGGTAGCGATGTAGAGTAGTTTTTTTATTACTTTTGCACCAAGTCTATTATTATACAAGGAGATTTTATACATGGCAAAGAAAAATGCAACCAAAGATACAGAGCAATCTCTTTCCTTTTTCGGAAAAGTAGTTGCCTTTTTTAAGAACGAAACCATACATTTTGTAATGGGATTGATACTTGTTATCTTTTCTGTTTACTTGTTACTGGCCTTTTCATCGTTCTTCTTTACAGGAGCGGCAGACCAAAGTATTATTGATAACGGAAATGCCCAAGAGCTGGCTTCCGTTAATAATGGGGTGAAAAACTATGCCGGTTCGCGCGGTGCGCAGTTGGCTAGTTATTTGATAAACGACTGCTTCGGCATATCGTCGTTTTTTATTCTCGTGTTTCTGGCTGTAGCGGGATTGAAGTTGATGAGGGTACGTATTGTGCGTTTGTGGAAGTGGTTTATCGGATGTGCTTTGTTGCTTGTCTGGTTCTCGGTCTTTTTCGGCTTTGCATTTGTAGGTCAGTACAAAGATTCGTTCCTTTATTTGGGAGGTATGCATGGATATAATGTCAGCAATTGGCTGGCATCACAGATAGGTACACCTGGTGTATGGCTGCTATTGTTGGTAACAGCTGTTTGCTTCCTTATTTATTTGAGTGCACGCACGGTGATATGGCTGCGTAAGCTGTTTTCTTTAGGCTTTTTGAAGAGTGGCAAAGAAAAAGTTGAGAGTGAAAAGGGAGAAACTCCTGAAGAGTTTACTGATTCTTGGACTGCCAAAGGAAAAGCGCCCATTCTGAAACCTGAAAAAGTGGAACCTGAAAAGGCAGTCCCTGTAAAAACGGCTGAGAAGAAAGAACCTGCAAATGAGTTTACTCTTGATCTTGGAGGTACTTCCAAAGGAAAACCCTTCAAAGCGGATGATGAAGATGTTATGATGACCATCGAAACGCCCGAACCCGACCCGGTGCCCCCTTTCCGGGAAGCGCCGGTCGATAAAGAACCGGCATTCGAAGTAGAATCAAATGAAGAGGAAGAGTATCAGGGTGCTGAAAAAGAACCTTATAATCCTTGCTTGGATTTAGAGAATTATCATTATCCTCCGGTTGATTTAATGAAGTTCTACGATAATGCGGAACCAACCATTGACATGGCGGAGCAGAATGCCAATAAAGATAGAATTGTCAATACGTTACGTAGCTTTGGTATCGAAATTAGTACTATTAAGGCAACCGTAGGACCTACGGTGACTCTTTACGAAATAACTCCCGAACAAGGGGTGCGTATATCTAAAATCCGTGGTTTGGAAGATGATATAGCCTTGAGCCTTTCTGCTTTAGGTATTCGTATTATTGCACCGATACCCGGTAAAGGAACTATCGGTATTGAAGTGCCGAACTCTAATCCGAAGATGGTGTCGGGGCAGAGCATTATCGGTAGCAAAAGGTTTCAGGAGACCACATACGACTTGCCTATCGCCTTGGGTAAGACCATCACCAATGAAGTCTTTATGGTGGATTTGTGTAAAATGCCCCACGTACTTGTTGCCGGTGCTACCGGTCAGGGTAAGTCAGTCGGCTTGAACGCAATTATTACCTCCTTATTATATAAGAAGCATCCGGCTGAATTGAAGTTCGTATTAGTGGACCCCAAGAAGGTGGAATTTAGTATCTATTCCGTTATTGAACATCATTTTCTTGCCAAATTGCCTGATGGGGGAGATGCGATTATTACAGACGTAACCAAAGTGGTGCAGACGCTGAACTCTATTTGTATGGAGATGGATACGCGTTATGACTTGTTGAAAGCTGCCCATGTACGTAATATCAAGGAATATAATGAGAAATTCATCAACCGTCGACTGAATCCGGAAAAGGGACATAAGTTCATGCCGTATATTGTGGTGGTTATTGATGAGTTCGGTGATTTGATTATGACGGCCGGTAAAGATGTAGAGTTGCCTATTGCCCGTATTGCCCAGTTGGCGCGTGCCGTAGGTATTCACATGATTATTGCTACACAACGACCGACTACCAATATTATCACAGGTACTATCAAAGCGAACTTCCCGGCACGTATCGCTTTCCGTGTATCGGCTATGGTCGACTCGCGTACCATCCTCGACCGTCCGGGAGCTAATCAGTTGATAGGTCGTGGTGATATGTTGTTCTTGCAGGGAGCCGATCCGGTTCGTGTGCAATGTGCCTTTATCGATACGCCGGAGGTGGCGGAGATAACCAAATATATTGCCCGTCAACAAGGATATCCTACTGCTTTCTATCTGCCTGAGTATGTAGATGAAAATGCCGGTGGTGACTTGGGAGATGTAGATATGGGACGCCTGGATCCTCTCTTTGAAGATGCTGCCCGTTTGGTGGTGATTCACCAGCAAGGTTCTACTTCGTTGATTCAGCGTAAATTCGCTATCGGTTATAATCGTGCAGGTCGTATCATGGATCAGTTGGAGAAAGCCGGAATTGTGGGTTCTGCCCAGGGAAGTAAGGCTCGTGAAGTGTTCTGTATTGATGAGAATGACTTGGAAATGCGCCTGAACAATTTGCAATAAAACAATGTTTATTTTTAAGATGTGGCATGTACTTGCCTGAAAGGTTTGCATAGAATATGTTGAAAATCAATCAAATTTTAATCTTTATTTGTGTATGCTGTTTTGCTTTGCCAATGTCGGCACAGCTTACGGATGCCAAAGATATATTGGATCGTACTGCTGAGAATTTTCGGAATGCGGGAGGTGTCAAAGCGACATTTACTGTTCGCACCTCCGATGGTACTTCGAACGGCACTATTCGCTTGAAAGGAGACAAATTCCTTTTGGAAGCAGAGGGTGCGACAACTTGGTTCGACGGTCATACACAGTGGAGTTATATTGCTTCCAGTGATGAAGTAAATGTTTCTGAACCTACTCCGGAAGAATTGCAAAGTATTAATCCATACGCCTTTTTGTCCCTCTATAAGCATGGTTATAAAGAGAAGCTGGGAAAGATCGATAACTCCCAGGATAATTCTCTTTATAAAGTAGTATTGACTGCTACAGACCGTAAGCAAGATTTGCAGTGTATCATATTTTATATTGCAAAAGATTCATTCCGTCCTGTGCGTGTCAGCATGGCACAGAGGGGAGGAGAGACTGTAGTGATCATTATCAATTCATATCAGACCGGGCAGTCTTATCCGGACAGTCTATTTGTGTTTGATAAGAAGGCATATCCGAAGGCGGAGGTGATTGATTTGAGATAAAAAATAGCTTTAATAAATAGAATATGGAAAAAGTAAAATGTCTGATTATTGGTTCGGGCCCTGCCGGTTACACAGCTGCTATCTATGCAGGTCGTGCCAATCTTTCACCGGTGCTTTATGCCGGTTTACAACCAGGCGGTCAGTTGACAACTACTACCGATGTAGAAAACTTTCCCGGTTATCCGGCTGGTATTGCCGGTCCTGAATTAATGGAAGACTTGCGTAAGCAAGCTGAGCGTTTTGGTGCCGATCTTCGTAACGGTATTGCTACCGCTGCTGATCTTAGCCAGGCTCCTTATAAAATAACTATTGATGACGACAAGGTCATTGAAGCCCAATCCATTATTATCGCCACTGGCGCCGAAGCAAAATATCTGGGACTGGACGATGAGAAAAAATATGCAGGTATGGGTGTTAGTGCTTGTGCTACTTGCGACGGTTTCTTCTATCGTAAGAAAGTTGTAGCTGTTGTAGGTGGTGGTGATACTGCTTGCGAAGAAGCTGTTTATCTTGCAGGTCTGGCATCAAAAGTTTATCTGATTGTTCGTAAACCCTTCTTGCGTGCTTCTAAGATTATGCAGGAACGTGTGATGAATCACGATAAGATTGAAGTTCTGTTTGAACACAATGCCATAGGTCTTTATGGAGATAATGGTGTGGAAGGCGTTCATCTTGTAAAACGTATGGGTGAATCTGATGAAGAACGTTATGATTTAGCCATTGATGGCTTCTTCCTGGCTATCGGTCATAAACCTAATTCTGATATATTCAAGGGCTATATAGATACCGATGAAGTAGGCTATATCATTACTGAACCCGGTACTCCGCGTACGAAGGTTCCCGGTGTATTTGCTGCCGGAGACGTAGCCGATTCACATTATCGTCAAGCTATTACAGCAGCAGGTACAGGCTGCCAAGCTGCCATTGAAGCTGAGAGATATCTTTCAGCAAAAGGACTGATTTAGTGATAAGGTGGTAAGTGGTAAAGTGATTACCACTTACCACCTTCACTTAATAGATTTCAATCTCATCCACATACATGTCTGATGGAATAATTTCATCAGGAGTGTCTTTACGACAAACAATTCCGTTTTTCAATGTACCTCCACTTTTTAAAATCACTTTTACGTAGCGTGTTTCGGTAGGGGTAAACTTCACGGTATCGGTAAATGCTTTTCTGCCCTGTTCGGGGTATTCGCGCGTATAGGATGCCTGAGCTATCGGATGATATTCCTTGCCATCCGGCGAAACTTCTACGTTAACGGCGCTAGCAGGTAAGATGCGAAAAGCTGGATTATATAGAGTACCAAAAGTTACAGCGCTTATAGTTGCTGTTTTTTCAAGATCGATAGTAAATACAAGCTCGTTATTGCACTTCTCGTTTAACTTGAAAGCTACCCAGGGAGTCAGTGAGGCTATATTCCCACGTTTGCCATTGGTCAATCCTAATGTAGTGGTATCTGCACCCAGTACATCGTTCTCGCTGAAAATGTCGCCACTCATCCAGCCGCATTTAGGAGCGGTAGTATATTGCTTTCCTGCTATAAAATTGGAATAAAGTTTCTTTTCGGTCACTTTTCCCTGTATTTTGTTCCCTTTGAAGGCTGCTGCTTTTAGGTTGACATTACCTTCCCATACAAATGGTGCGGTATAAAGAGGGGATTTTGCAGTAGGAATACTTCCGTCCAGCGTATACCTGATTTTGGCATTCGGATAGAAGCTTTCTAAAATGACTTTCAGGGTATCGTTGTAAACGCGTGTATTGATATAGGTATCGAAGAAGCTGCGGCATGCTTTTACGTTCATTGCATCCATGCGTTCGAAATCTTCTACCATACGCTGGCAGAAATTAGCCCAATTCTTGTTAACATTCCATGTCCATCCGGTTTCAGCTAATGCTATAGCACGCGGAAAGGCTTGGTAGTCACGACGTTCGTCATTCTGCATATATTCAGTCCATATATTTCCTTGTATGCCGATGATATGTTCCTTTGTTGCTTCGTCGGTATCTTCGGGAATGGGATTGTAGCTGTATGTCTTTTTTAGTGTATTGTAGCCACCGATTGTGGTAGGGGCTGTTTCCGGTTCTTCCTGGTATTGGTCCAGATAGGCATACAGGCTTGGAGTCATGATGGCGTCGTGTCCGGATTTCGCTGCATTTATTCCTCCTTGCACGCCGCGCCAGGACATGACGGTGGCGTTTGGTGCTAATCCACCTTCTAGTATTTCGTCCCATCCGATGATATTACGCCCTTTGCTATTCAGGTATTTCTCCATGCGGGTGACGAAATAACTTTGAAGTTTTTCTTCTTTCGTATGCTTTTTACCATCAACCGTGTTGGGGGTAATGTCTTCTTTCAAACCAAGCTGTTTGATTAGTGATTGGCAATGTGCACAATCCTTCCATGCGTTCTTTGGGCATTCGTCTCCGCCAATGTGAATATAGGAACTGGGGAAGAGTTCTATTACTTCGTCCAGTACTCCCTCTAAGAATTGGAAAGTTTCTTCCTTGGGACAATAAACCTGCTTGAAGATACCCCATGTACCTGTTACATCGTAGGTGGTGTCCGGAGTACAAGAAAGTTCGGAATAAGAAGCAATAGCAGCGATAGCATGTCCCGGCATTTCTATTTCGGGAATAACTGTGATATATTTGCTGGCGGCGTATGCCACTACATCTTTTATTTGTTCTTGGGTATAGTAGCCTCCATGTTCTTTTCCGTCGAATACCTGTGGCCAATTAACGTAATAATAGTCTACCAATGTTTCTTTCCGTTTGGAGCCTACTTCTGTTAGTTTGGGGTATTTCTTAATCTCTATCCGCCAGCCTTGGTCGTCGGTCAGGTGCCAGTGAAAAGTATTCATCTTGTGCATGGCTAGCATATCAATGAATTTATAAATATAGTCGATGGAGGAGAAATGACGGCAAACATCCAACATTAAACCACGATAGGCAAAACAGGGAGCATCCTCTATTTCAACGGCAGGTAATGACCAGTCTTGTTGTTTAGTTAACTCTTTGCCGTAAATTGCGGGAGGTAATAGCTGATAAATCGTTTGTAAGCCGTAATAGAAGCCATTGGGCTGTGACGCAGTCAAAGCTATTTCATTCGGCATAATAGAAAGTTTATATCCTTCTTTGGGCATACCTTCTACAGTGAGAAAACGAATAGCCGGTAAATCGGTATGCGCTTGTTTGCTCGATTGCAGGGTAATGCCGGAGATATTCTGAATCCGTGTGATTAAGCTGTCAGCGATGTTTTGTACTTCCGGCGAACAATCGGCGGTTACAACAGATACTTTATCCGTCAGCTTAAAACGTCCATCTTTTGTAATGAGTTGATTGGGTAAAGGTATTATATTGTACTCATTTACAGTCTCTTTTGTGGTGTGATAACAGCTAGAGAACAGAAACAATAAACCTGTCAGAAGCGAGAGATATACTACTTTTCTCATCGTTTTTATATGTGTTAAGTTGATAAATAGTCTGGGGAAAAGGATTTTTTGAGTAACAAGTGGGGGCTTGTTGACTTACTTATCCTATTTTGCTGATCTTCTTGAGCTTCTCTTCGTCGATGATTTTGATTTTACGTCCGTCAATGGTTATCAGCCTTTCTGTAGCGAAATTGGATAGGGTACGTATAGCATTAGAAGTAGTCATATTAGAAAGGTTAGCCAGATCTTCTCTTGAGAGGTAGATACTTAAAGTAGAACCGTCTTCTTCGAGGCCATAGCTTTCTTTAAGGAAGATCAACGATTCAGCCAATCGGCCACGGATATGTTTTTGCGTTAAGTTTACAGTACGTTCATCGGCAATACCCAAGTCTACGGATAACAGTTTGATGAAGAACAAGGCAAGATTATTATTCTGCGATACCAAAGTGGTAATGGCGGTCATTGGGATCATGCAGATAAGCGAAGGTTCGAAAGCAGCGGCAGCGGTAACATAATCTTCTTTAGCAAAGTAGGCTCTATATCCAAAGTACTCTACCGGCTTTATCATACGGATGATCTGGCTTCTACCTCCTACACCGTCTTTGTAGATTTTGACTTTACCGTTCAGTAAACACATGAGGTGCGTAGGCGTTTCACCTTCGCAATGGATCACTTCGTTTTTCTTATAATTTTGAAGCGTAAAATGGTTGGCGAGAAATTCCCGCTGTTCCTCATTCAGGGGTGACCACATCTCTGAAATCAACTCCGGAACATTTACGTCAGACAAGTTTATTTTTACCATAAGTGCTGCAAAACTGTGTTATAAAGCACAAATGTAATAAGAAAAAATTAAATATTGCACAAATGTGAAGAAAATGTGGTAAAGTGATAATGTGATAATATGATAAAGTAATAGAGTGGTAAAGTGATAATGTAGTAAAGTAATCAAGTGCTTTTGCACTCCATCATTTTATCACATTACCACATTACCACTCTTTTATTGTCCTCTTACTTTGTAAATAGTAGTTCTCTATATTTAGGTAACGGCCATATCTCATCGTCAATTTCCATTTCCAGCTTGTCGATATGATCGCGGATAATTTCCAGGAATGGACGAACCTTTTCTTCGTATGCAAATGCCTTGTCCTTGTGGTTGTCTATGTGGTTGGCAACTTTACGGGCTTCGGTCATTTCGCGTACCAGCATTTTGATTTCGGTTACGCGGTGGGATATTTCCCGGATGAGTTCTTTACGATCGGCACTGAGTACTTCGTATTCCTCAGGACTAAATGTTTCACGTAAACCACGTAAATTTTCCAATAAGCGATTCTGGTAGATAACAGCAGTAGGTACGATGTGGTTAATAGCGAGATCACCCAATACGCGACTTTCTATCTGTACCTTCATGGTAAACTTATCAAGTTCCACTTCCAGACGGCAGGCAAGTTCAATATCATTAAAGATGCGTTCACCGATAAGTACGGAACGGGATTGGTTATCCATATAGTGCATTAAAGCCTGAGGAACATGGCAGATATTTGTCAATCCACGACGGGCAGCTTCTTCTCTCCATTGTTCGGAATAACCGTCGCCTTCAAAACGAATCGGTTCGGAAGCGATAATGGTTTCTTTCAGAATGCGGAAGATGGCTTCATCTTTGCCTACGCCTTCCTCCATCAGCTTGTCGATAGAGACTTTGAATTCATTCAACTGGTTAGCCATTGCTGCGTTGATGGCAATCATGGCAGCGGCACAGTTGGAAGATGAACCTGCGGCACGGAATTCAAAACGGTTACCGGTGAAGGCGAAAGGAGAAGTACGATTACGGTCGGTAGTATCCAAAAGAATTTCAGGGATACGTCCGATACCCAGTTTTAAGGTGGTCTTTTCTTCTGCGGTCATTTTGTTATCACTAACCTGACGGGCAATCTCATCGAGTATGGCTGATAATTGTCTGCCGAGGAAGATGGATAGGATAGCGGGAGGTGCTTCGTTCGCTCCCAGACGATGGCTGTTTCCTGCACTGACGATGGAGGCGCGAAGTAAATCCTGATTCTTGTAAACCATCATGAGGGCATTTACCAGGAAAGTAAGGAATAGCATATTGCCTTTTGGGTTCTTGCCCGGAGCGAAGAGGTTGATGCCAGTATCGGTGCAAAGTGACCAGTTGTTATGTTTACCCGAACCGTTTACTCCGCTATAAGGTTTTTCGTGCAATAGTACGGCGAAGTTATGTTTACGGGCGATGCGTTTCATTAAGTCCATTACCAATTGGTTGTGGTCGTTGGCGAGATTCGCATTTTCAAAAATGGGCGCTAATTCGAATTGATTGGGGGCAACCTCATTGTGGCGAGTTTTAACCGGTATGCCTAGTTTGTGACATTCTATTTCCAATTCTTTCATGAAAGCGGTAACACGCGGAGGGATAGAACCGAAGTAATGATCCTCTAATTGTTGATCTTTGGCGGAAGAGTGTCCCATTAAAGTACGTCCCGTAAGACAAAGGTCCGGGCGTGCGTTGTATAAAGCAGAGTCTACCAGGAAATATTCCTGTTCCCAACCTAAATTGGTAAAGACGCGTGATATATTCTTATCGAATAATTGGCAAACATCTGTTGCAGCTCTATCTACTGCTGCCAATGCTTTGAGCAAAGGAGTCTTATAGTCCAGTGCTTCACCGGTGTAAGAGATGAAGATAGTAGGAATACAAAGCGTACTATCTACCACGAAGGCAGGTGAGGAAACATCCCAAGCTGTATATCCACGGGCTTCAAATGTATTTCTGATGCCTCCGTTGGGGAAAGAAGAAGCGTCCGGTTCTTGCTGGATAAGTAACTTACCGGAGAAACGTTCGATGACATCCGTATCTTCACCAAATTCGATGAAGCCATCATGTTTTTCGGCTGTTCCGTCTGTTAGAGGTTGGAACCAGTGCGTGTAATGGGTTACGTTGAGAGATTTTGCCCAACTTTTCATACCGTTGGCTATCAGGTCTGCCATCTCCCGACTAATGGGAGTACCTTTTTCAATGGCATCTGTCACAGCCTTATAGGCTTCTTTGGGCAGATATTCCTGCATCTTTTTACGGTTGAAAACATGACTACCGTAGTAGTCGGACAATTTGTTTGAAGGAGTAGTGACATCAAGGGGTTGCCGATTGGCAAGCTCTTGTAAAGCAAAAAAACGCATTTTTGACATATAAGTCTCTTCTTTTATTGATTGTTGGCTGCAAAAATAATGTTTTTCTGAATATACCCCTATAATTGGGGGGTGTTCTTTGAAAAAAAGATGTTTTTTCTGATGTATACCCCCTAAAAATGATACCTTATGCTGGAAAAGTCTATTCGTTTTCGATTTGGTCGTAATTTTAACGGAGAAAGGTTAGCACTTTTGAGCGGAGATTGTTTACTAATACAAAGTACTTTTCTCTTAATAGAAAGATATTTTTTGATTTGTATGAACAAGCCCTTTAGGCAATACGTTTTTTGAACTCGCATTAATATTAAATCTTTTGTTAATTGAAACTGCATGAATACGTGTTTTTTTTTATATTTGTACCAATCTATAAGGAGACATAGCGGTTGAAACGATTTTTATTGATATGGATTGGAGTTTGTTTCCTACTTTCATGTGCAGAGAAGGTAGGGGCGGTTTCCGTTTCTTATCCGAAAGACAAAGAAGTGCTTTCCGCAGATTCTATTATGGAGAAGGTCATCTTTTTTGCTCCCTTCTATGAGCGTATTGTAGATAGTTACAAAGCTGAGCTATATATAAAAGGAAAGGCGAACATACGTAAGAAGAATCATATCATCCGTTTTATTCCTTCTATGTTCCGCATACGCAAAGGCGTGAAAGAGTATATGATGGAGACATACAGTGATTTGAATTTCACCGCTCCTAATATTTATGATCAGAAAGTGAAGGCCAGTGTAGGAACAGCTTCCGAGTTTTGGGAATTGGATGGGCGTCTCCTTGAATATTTCCACATTAATATATATTCTTCGACTCTGTTGTATGACAAACTACTTTCTCCGTTAGCTCCCAATGCAAAGAAATATTATACTTATCGCGTAGATTCTGTAATGGGAGAAAAGCATGACTTGCGTTACAAAATCCGCTTCATGCCTAAGAGTAAGAGTTTTCAGCTTGTAGGTGGCTACATGATCGTGAGCGACAATGTGTGGAGTGTGCGTGAGATTCGTTTTTCGGGCCGTAACGAGATGTTGCGCTTTAATAATCTTATCCTGATGGGGAATGTAGGGGAGGCGGATGAGTTTCTGCCGATACATTCCAGTGTGGAAGCGACCTTTAAATTTCTTGGCAATGTGGTTGACGGCAACTACACTGCGGTGCTCGATTATAAAGATATAGTTCAGAGAGATCCTTCCAGCATACGAAATAGGGTCGAGAAAACCAAATACGATTTAACGGAGTCTTATACATTGCGTAGTGATACGAATGCTTATCTGCGCGATACTACCTACTTTAATAGTATACGTCCCATTCCTTTATCCCCTCATGAGCAAACCGTATATCAGGACTTCTTTTTGCGCCGTGATACACTTATTTGGAATAAGAAGCCGAAGAATAAGAATCTGGAGTTTTGGGGGGAGATTGGCGATGCGTTGATTAGCCGCTATACGGTTGATCTTGCCAAGATGGGGAGCGTCCGTTGCTCTCCGATTATAAATCCGTTTTTGTTGAGTTATAGTGGTAAAAACGGTTTCTCTTATCGTCAGGAGTTTAAGTATAACCGTATTTTTACCGGTGACCGCCTATTGCGTATTGTACCTAAGTTAGGTTATAACTTCAAGCGAAAAGAGTTTTATTGGGCTATCAATTCCGATTTTGATTACTGGCCTGAGAAGCGTGCGGCTTTTCATATCAATGTAGGTAACGGTAACCGCATCTATAGTAGTGATGTGTTGGACGAATTGAAAGCGATTCCGGATAGTCTCTTCGACTTCAATAAGATACATTTTGACTATTTTAAAGACTTATACCTGCGGGTAAGGCATAGTTGGGAAATCGTTAATGGGCTTACACTGGATCTAGGCTTTTCCATCCATCGACGTACGGAAGTAGAACGTTCCGAGTTTGTACCGAACTATCCGGTGATGCCACCTGTAAAGTCGACCAATACCGCTACGGGTGGTTCCTCGTTCTTCCCTAATTTCGATCCGAGTATATTGAATAAGTTCCGTCATGCATACAATAGCTTTGCGCCTCGTGTCAGTTTATCCTGGACACCCAGGCAATATTACTATATGAACGGACATCGTAAAGTGAATCTTTACTCCAAATACCCTACTATTTCTGTTGATTGGGAACGTGGTATTAGCGGGGTATTGAAGAGTAGTGGCACTTACGAGCGTATTGAGGTTGATTTGCAGCATAACATTTCTTTAGGACTGATGCGTGACATCTATTACCGTTTTGGTTGGGGAAAATTTACTAACCAGAAAGAACTGTATTTCGTTGACTTTGCTAACTTTACGCGTAGTAATCTTCCTGTAGGTTGGAATGATGAAATCGGCGGTGTATTCCAGTTACTTGACGGGCGCTGGTATAACTCCTCCCGTGAGTACGTGCGTGCACATTTTACATACGAAGCACCTTTCCTTTTGCTTCGTCACTTGATGAAATATACTCAGTATGTACTGAACGAGCGTTTGTATTTCAATGCTTTGGCCGTTCCTCACTTGAAACCTTATCTTGAAATAGGCTATGGTATCGGCACACATGTCTTTGACTTTGGCGTGTTTGCCAGCTTTGCCAACTGGAAGTATCAGGAAATTGGCTGTAAATTTACCTTCGAGCTATTCAACCGATAAATCCCTTCTCATTTTAGAATAGTATTTGTATCTATAGAAGCATAAACAAATCACTTATCACTCATAACTAATCACTATTTTCTTACCTTTGTCGCAAATTACTTGAAGCTATGGGTATAGTAATAGGAATAGATGTTGGTGGAAGTACCACAAAAATCGTTGGAATCAATGAGGGGCATATTCAGTCTCCAATGTTTATTACGGCTACCGATCCGGTGACTTCCCTGTTCGGAGCATTCGGAAAATATATTTATGATAACGGTATTCAACTCTCTGATGTAGAGCAGGTGATGCTCACTGGGGTAGGAAGTGCTTTTGTAGATAGTCCACTCTATGGATTGCCCACCCGTAAGACCGATGAATTCCTAGCTAATGGATTGGGTGCCCGTCATGCAATGGATATAAATCAGATGATCGTCGTTAGTATGGGTACTGGAACTTCATTTGTCAAAATCGATGGTGACCATATACAACATATCGGAGGTATGGGTATTGGTGGTGGAACTTTGCAGGGACTTTCACGCTTATTATTGAAAACCCATGATATTCATCAAGTTGCCGAGTTGGCTGAAAAAGGAGATGTAACCCGCGTCAACCTTCAAATTGGTGATATTTGTAACGTTGCCCTTCCTGACTTACCGGTAAGTGCAACCGCTTCTTTGTTTGGTAAAGCGGATAGTAATGCTTTGCCGGAAGATATTGCTAGCGGCATTATCTATACTGTGCTTCAAACGATTGGTGGTGCGGCTGTTCTATCAACTCTGAATAGTCCTATTAAAGATTTTGTGCTGATAGGGAATCTGACCCAACTTCCGCAATGCAGGG
Organism: Bacteroides sp.; assembly: GCF_030151085.1. Lineage (GTDB taxonomy): Bacteria > Bacteroidota > Bacteroidia > Bacteroidales > Bacteroidaceae > Bacteroides. Next base: position 15,815 of record NZ_JASLER010000070.1, read on the forward strand.
AGGTGTTTCCTAAAATGGAAAATATTTATCATGTACGTTTTCATATACCGCCCTATGCTGAATATAGAACAGCAATAGGGGCGGCGTTGGTATATTTACAGACTTGATACGTACCTACTTGTTGGCATGCTTCTTCATCCAACTGTTTATCAGGATACAAGCTGGTGCTGCTACTGTTCCATGATCGAAGCCTTCCATCTCATAAAGGGTGACATTTTGGCCCAGTGCTTTTAAAAGTGCATACAAGTGTGCATTCTCTTCATAACGTGCCAGCATTTCCAGTTCTCTGTCTCCTGTGATAAGTATCATGGGAGAAGCGTCTTTCCTTATATTATTAGAAGGTCCGTACTTGTCTATGATGGGAGTATCAGGATTCAGACCTCGTTCCTTACGGATCGTAAAGTGTGTTGTTGTTTGCCCACTGATAGGAAAAGCACCTGCCAGTTTATTGGCATCCACTCCCCATTTAGCTAAGTAACTTTTGTCAAGGTTAAGCATCAGGCTGAGATAGCCTCCGGCTGAATGACCGGAAATATAAATTTTATCTTTACTACCTCCGAACTGCTCGATATTCTCGAATGTCCAGGCTACCGCTTCTGCTGCGTCTTCTATGTAAGCAGGATTCTTGGCACGGGGGCTCAATCGGTAATTTACGGTTATTACTGCGTATCCTTGGTTCAGAAATTCTTTGGGAAAGTGCTTTTCTCCACCTTCAAGACCACCTCCATGAAACCAAACGAGGGTAGCAAAACCTTTTTTGTTAGTGGGGTATTGGATGTCGAGCTTACAACGCTCTTGTTTGTAAGTGTCTGTATCTCCAGGGTGTAGATAAGAGATGTTTTTTTGTATTTGATAGTCTTTAGCCGACTCCTGGGCTTGTGCTGAATAAAACAGTACTTGGCAAATAATAAAAATTGATGTGATGAATTGTTTCATTTTTCTTCTGATATGTTTATTTAAGTTTTATAATTAACGATATCTATAGATCGTGTTTTAGTTAATACCTTTGATAGTCATAAGTTCTGATGGAGTAACAAAACGAACATTCTCCGATTCAAGGAACTCGATTATCCGGGTGAAATTATTCCATCGTTCCTCATTCCAACTGTTGGGATGCCCCTGAAGATAAAAACAATCGAGGTCTTTCCATTCGCCACGATAGTGCTTTACAAATTCATCGTAGTTAGGATTGTGAACCGGATATTCCATTTGTAGTCTGTCCGGGAAAACATAGCCCTTGAAATGAACCGGATTTTCAGGCGCTCCAAATATCATTCGGATATTTTTTATGCGAGAAAGGGCAAGATCAGTATCTTCGTTGACATTGGTCCAATGACGTCCCCAAGTATTAAGGACTAAACCAAGCTTGGCTTGTGCAAGGCTATCGGTTAAGAACAGTGAGCGATATTGTGCATCATATTCTTGTTCAAACTCACCAAAATCATTTACACCAAGACGATTACGATACCCATGATTCCAAAATTCAATATTTCCCTTTGCTGCATGATTTTTTATCCATTGGAAATATTCAGGTTTGTCTTCGGCAAGTGAAAAACCAATGATTCCGAAGCCGGCTTTTAATCCTTTAGCCTCAATATAGTCTGCCACTCTATCCCAACGGGGTGGAACCACTTCTCCGTTACTGCCGTAGTGTACGTCGTCTAGCTTTAAGATTACTATTTTCTGACCTTGAGCCGATAGATAGGTTTGTGAACCTACAAAGACGAAGAGCAACGCTAATAAAAATTTAAATTTCATCATGGTAATATTTCATTTAATGGGTTTATTTGAATATCTATCCGATATGCTTAATTCTTTCTTCAAATTCTTCACGAGGAATACGTGCCTTATTCTTCACTCGTGCTCGATAATTATATATGGTGTTGGGTGAATAATGAAGGAAATCCGCAATCTTGGAACTATCATCTATTCCTAAACGGATCAGTGCGAAAATTCTAAGTTCTGTATTCAATATTTCATCTCCGGAGAGGGTAATGTATTCATCTTCTTTTAGTAGGGCATTGAATTCTACAATAAAGTTGGGGAACAGGTGCAGGAAAGCACTATCGAAGTTGGTGTATAATTCGTTCAGTTCTTTCTCTCTGAATTCCAATGATTTGGTAAGTTTAAGCACATCTCCCATCTGGTTGTTACTGATCTTCTTGCTTACTGTTTTTCGAAAATGATCTAATTTGTCAATATATAGCGAGCATAAACCTAAGAAACGTCCGATATATTCTTCCTTGATCTGATTGCTTTCGGATAACCGGGCGTTGGTTTCCGATAATTTCTTATTAGTATTGTCTAAATCTTTGTTTACCCGATGAAGCTCTACATTCAACTTCACTAATTTGTCATTGGTTTCTTTAAGCAGGTTTCTGGCTTTAGCAAGTTTCTTCTTCTGATTGTTGACATATAATACGGAGGCTGCCATAAGCAACGTCAAAACACTAATCAAAATTAGGTAAACGGTTAATTGCTGATTGCTATTTTTTATTTGGTCCTGATAATTATCATTGATGATTGATAAAGCTTCAGAGCTCTGTTGATTGCGCCTTTTAGAGTTGTACAATTTGATTTCTTTCCATGAGAAACGGATGTAGCGATGTGCTCGTTCTATATCTCCTTCATCGCATAATATGCCGGCAAGCATCCATAAAGAAGCATGATCTTTCACAGCTGCTTTGATGTCGGAAATAGAAGATTCTGCGAGCCAATACTTAGTTTGTTCCACATCTTTGAGCCCGCGGAAATCAATAGCTCGATAATAGGTGATAATTGAATATTCGGGGCTATTCTTTGCTACTTTCTTTAAGCGCTCATTATTGACTTCCAAAGCTTCCTTATAGAATTTTTTACCACGTAGCATATTTTCTTTCAGGTTGAGAAGTTCCATTGATCCGGCGGGAAGTATTGCTAATAAAGAGTCTTTATATGCATCCGACTTTTCGCGATAGGAGAAGAGATGACTGACTGAATATTTGGTGTAGTAGGCTAGTTCACCGTAAGCCCTGTCATAAGCTAAATAGTAACCGGTTACTAAGTTGGAAGATAATGTAGAACGTTTTATCTGATCCAGAACATCGACTGCTTCCTTGTAAAGACCGGCAAGGGTGAGAAAATAGGAGAGGTATATACGGCTCTCGTCCATATATTCCTGATGATGCTGTTCGGCAGCTATTCTTATATTCTCATTCATATAATAGAGGCTTGAGTCGTATGAGTACGATTTGTATTCAAAGGCTAGCTCTTTGTTAAGAAGATATTTCTCTTTTAAATCATCCTTAGCCACAGCTAGTCTGGTTTTGATATGGTTGATTTTATTTTCCCGTATTTCACTATAAGTTTCACATTTCTCTATGGTTTGGTCAAGGACTTTATAGAGAGAATCCAATTTCTCGCTTTGCTTGCCGGAAGCAGTTAAAGTGAGGAAGAGAGAAAAGAAAATGGATATTGTGATTTTCATAGGTAAATGATTAATTAGAGGTGAATGTACTCACAAAAATAGCCAATTTAATCAGAATATAAATTCTTTTTGGATGATTAGTGTTTAGTGACCTGCCACTAAACACTAATCTTTATCATTAATACCCTTGATTTTGTTTAAGATTCGGATTTATATCAATTTGCGCTTGTGGTATGGGAAACAAAATACGCTCTTCAGTCAATTCATCCATGATGCGACGTCCTTCGTCTCTACTGTTTAATGAATTCATTGTTTCCTGAGCTTTGCCGGTACGTACCAAGTCGAACCAACGGTGTCCTTCAAAAGCTAATTCCAGTCGGCGTTCGTTGGCAACTGCATCACGCATTTTCTCTTGTGATGAGGTGATGTTTGATGATAAATCTGCGAGTTTGGCACGCTTGCGGACACGATTTACTGCTTTTACGGCATCCGGCAGATTGTTTTGTTCAACCAACGCTTCGGCCTTCAACAATAGAATATCGGCAAACCTGATTTTCAGGATACTTGTGGCATTATTGCGCAACTTGTACATGAAAGGATAGAAATAAGGATCATCCTTCTTGTAGTGGTTAGTCCATGATGGTTTGGCAAAAATCATGGCTTGTTCCATCCTTACCTTGTCTCCTTCTTTTTCGTAAGCACGTATTAAGTCTCTGGAAGGAGTCAGATATTTAGCCCAATTGTAGGTAGAAGTGGGATTCAGTTCGTTTACGCCATACATTGACCATAACCATTGTCCGCTTCCCGGAGTATAAGTGATTTCGAAGATCGATTCTTTAGTATTGCGGTAGCGCACATCGGTTTTAGCATTGTTCGTGGCGAACAGATCGGAATATTCAGGCATCAGGTCAAATCCGTCTGCTTCCACTTGGTTGCAATAGTCTACCACTTTGGCATAGTCTCTTGCGGGCTTTTCGGCATATACTTTTGCCAGGAGGGCTTTGGCAACAGACGAGGATAACAAGAACTTGTTGTCTTTTGCCATTTTCGGGGCATCGGTTGAACCTTCTGTCAAGTCTTTGATGATCTGTGCATAAACTTCCGTTACCGGTTTTCTCTCAGGATAAAGTAGCGGGTAGATTTCTTCTACATTATCGGCTGTAATTTCAGGTGTTTCTTGGGTTTGTACCGGTATGTCTCCCCACAAACGGACCATATCGAATAATATCCAACCTCTGAATATCTTAGCTTCGGCTTTCCAGCGGTTACGTTCTGTTTGTGTCAGAGATGCATCGGGTACTTTGTCAACATTGGAGATTATAATATTGGCTGCACTGATATAGCTTAGGTATTTATCCCAGCTTCTGGCAATGAGACCATTGTCTGCATCCTGACGTAGATTTTCCATCGTCACTAAATTATTACTCGAACCACCACTGTAAGCATTATCCGAGTGGGTATCGGTAAATACGGTGAAGTCCAGTGTCCATTCTTGTTGTGCCGATCCGCTGATAAGTTTGTACATGGCATTGTATTGCGTTTCCATCTCTTCTTTGGTGGCAAACTTGATATCATTGTCTTCTGTATCTTTGGCAATAGTGATTTCACTGAACGAAGATACCGGATCTTTTTCTAAATCGCAGGAGGTGTATGCAAGGCAGATTGTTGCATATATAATGCTTGTTATTATCTTTTTCATATCTGGATAATTTATTAGAATTCAACATTTAAACCGAAGACAAATGTCTTTACTTGCGGATAGGTACCCCAGTCTATACCTTGAACAGTAGCGCTGTTGCCAAACTGGTTTACTTCCGGGTCGAAACCTTTGTATTTAGTAAAGGTTATCAGGTTTTGTGCCGAAGTATAAACCTGCAAACGATTCAGGAAAATCTTCTTCAACATTCGTGTCGGAAATTCGTAAGAGAGTGTGATGTTCTTTACTCTCAAATAAGAACCGTCTTCCACCCAGCGGCTGGATGCTTTGACATTTTCGGTGCTGATCAGTGCTCTCGGTATATTGGTTATGTCACCCGGCTTTTTCCAACGGTTGAGTACTTCCGTCGATTGATTTCGTGAACTGTACATACCTTCTGTTTCAATACGTGAAGCGTTGTAGATATCGTTACCTACCGAGCCGGTCAGGAAAATGTTCAAACCGATACCTTTGTAGGAAAAGTTGTTTGTCATACCGAAAGTGAAATCCGGGTTCGGGTCACCGATATAAGTCTTGTCGCTGGAAGTGATACGTCCGTTTTTGTCAATATCACGATAAATGATGTCACCTGTTTGTGGATCGACTCCGTCACTAATAAATCCCCAGAACATACCCAGTGGCTTACCTTCGGTCATGCGTACTACTTTCTCGTTGGTCGATTCGGATGTTTGTCCGTAGTAGTAAATCTTTTGCAGGTTCAATTTGGTTACTTTGTTGCGGTTGAAGGAGATATTAAAATCGGTATCCCATTTGAACTTGCCTACAAAATTCTTGGAGTTGATGGCGAATTCCAATCCTTTATTCTCCATCTCACCTTCATTTCTTGTAACGGATGAAACTGAAGCGGTAGAGGGTAGGGGGACATCCATCAGCAAGTTGGTGGTATGCTTGTAGTAGGCATCTGCTGTGAATTGCAGGCGATTATCCAAGACGCTTAGGTCGATACCGATATTGGTTTGGGTGGTGGTTTCCCAAGTCAGGTCGCGGTTGGGCATATTGGCAGGGCTGAGGGTAACCATGGCATTGGCTTTTCCTTCTTCCCACCAATTTTGTCGGGTGATGTTGTAGCGTTGGAGGTAAGCATAGTCGCCGATACCCGATTGGTTACCGGTTTGTCCCCAACCACCACGTAATTTCAAATCGTTGATCCAGGTATAGTCCTCCATGAACTTCTCAGAAGATAAACGCCAACCGGCAGATATGGATGGAAATATACCCCAACGCTTTCCGGGAGCCAGTTTGGATGAACCGTCCGTACGCATATTAGCGGTAACCATATATTTGCTGTCATAGTTGTAAGCTGCACGGAAGGCATAGGACATAATAGCCCATTGTGAAGCCGTAGTGCCATTGCCTTGTGATACTTTGTTTCCTGCATTCAAGGTATGGATGTCTGATGAGAAGAAATGGGAAACGCCTTGGTAAGAATAGGTGTAATCCGAATTGGTATAAGAACTTACGGCAACTGCTGAGAGGGCATGTTTCTTGAATTTCTTATCGAAAGACAAGGTGTTATCGAATACCAATACTGTGCTTTGAGAGCGATTGTCGTCGGCTGTACCGAATTGTTCACGTCCATAAGAGGTCTTCTTGGGGTCGAGGAAGGATGTGTAATGGTAACTTTTCCGGTCGATAGCAAGAGAAGACTTGAACTTCAGGAAAGGAGCAAAAGTGATTTCACCGGACACATTGCCTAACAAACGGTTGCTCTTCGCTATATTGTCGGCAGAACGTGACATGTTTGAGACAGGGTGCGTTACATTGGCACCGTAGAAGTTATTGTAATATTGTCCGGGATTCTCATCGTCCCAAATCTTGGCATAAGTAGGGGTGTTGATAACAGAAAGAACTACACCGGCCCGGTTGGCACCTTGTCCCGAAATAATTCCATTACTGCTGTAGTCGGAGTAAGCGACACTGGATGATAACTTAAACCATTTTCTGATTTGGTTCTCCAGGTTAGCGCGAAAGTTATATCTTTTATAAAAAGCGACTTTAATTACACCGTCATCTTGTGTATAACCCCCTGAAACGAAATATCTCATTTTATCGTTTCCGTTGGAGAAGGATAACTGGTAGTTCTGATTAACTCCGGTGGTAAAGGTTTCTTTAAACCAGTCTGTTTCGTCTTTCAATCCGTCCGGCAGATTGATGGCTCCGGTTTCGTCCATCAGTTCTTTATATTGTGCATGATTCAGGGACTTCATGCTCTTGATGACATTAGAGAAGCCGACGAATGAATTGAAAGCAATCTTTGCTTCTCCTTTGGCTCCGCTTTTAGTGGTTATCAGTACGACACCATTGGCTGCACGCGAACCATAGATTGCTGCCGATGAGGCATCTTTCAATATCTGCATGGTTTCGATGTCGTTTGGTGATAGGTAACCGATGTCGGTCATTGGTACTCCGTCCACTACATACAATGGATCGTTACTGGCGCTGATAGAAGAATTACCACGGACACGAATCACCATTTCCTGTCCGGGAAGTCCGTTCGGTTGCGTAATCTGTACACCTGCAGCCTTGCCTTGCAATGCGGCTCCGGTTGAAATGATAGGACGTTCATTCAATTCTTTAGTTGAAACTGAAGTTACAGAGGTGGTTACATCTTTTTTCTGCATAGTACCATAGCCGATGACAACTACCTCATCCAAAAGTTCGGAATCATCTTTCAATTCAATTTTCAATGGCTTAGAGGTAGCTTTTACTTCGGTAGTCTGATATCCGATATAGGATATCGTGATCGTTGCGTTGGGTGCAGTCTTCAAACTGAAGTTTCCGTCCATATCGGTAATCATTCCATTGCTTGTCCCTTTTTCTAAAACGGAGGCTCCGATAATTGGTTCTTGATTAGAGTCTGTTACTTTTCCGCTGACAGTGATTTGCTGAGCAAATGCACTTATTGATAAGAATAACATCAATAGCGAAAAAAGAAATCGAATTCTTTGTTCTTTCATACGTATTAAATTTAAAAATAAATAATGGGTTACTATTAGTTTTATCTGTTTTGGATTTCAACTGCGCAAATGTATAGCTATTGTAGGTAGGTTGTTTCCGAACAAGATTTTGAAGTGGATTTTTTAATCTTGAATATTTGCGTAATATATTGATATATAATGTTTAATAAGTCTAGTGACTGCTTCGAAAAAGTGGATGCAATATGGATGAATTCACCTTCATATAAAGGGCGTTTATGAGACTTTTGGGATATTAATATAAAAACTATTTGCTGTTTAGTAAAAAACTATTTTGCATAGACCTGAAAGTTCTTTTGCATATAAGATAAACTTTGATTAAAGCTTTTGATTATATAACCGAAACTTTTAATTATATAACCGAAAGCTTTGGTTTTATAATCAAAAGTTTCGGTTATAGTTTTCTTTATACTAAAGATATCTTTTATATCTATGCAAAGCAAGTTTTAAGTAAGGTTGGAGTAAGTTTTCCATTTGTATGTTAAAGTATAGTCAGAGTGATAGCTTGCTCTTATTATATATATGTGTAAAGAAGTGAGGGATATACAGATAATTTTCAGATAGAACCTTTTGTACTTCAAGAAAATACTTTTATCTTTGCACCCGATTTTTATGAGTCAATATAAAGTCTCACTTAATTAACGAGTTAAACAATTTATTTATTAATGGAAAATTTAAAGAATGTTGCTCCCATTGAAGACTTCAACTGGGATGCCTACGAAAACGGTGAAGCCGTAACAAACGTAAGTCATGATGACTTAGAAAAAGCGTATGACACTACGCTGAACAAAGTTAACGACCGCGAGGTAGTTGACGGAACCGTAATCGCAATGAACAAGCGTGAAGTAGTTGTGAACATCGGTTACAAATCAGACGGTATCATTCCGATGAGTGAATTCCGTTACAACCCTGAACTGACTATCGGTGATACAGTAGAAGTATATATCGAAAATCAGGAAGACAAAAAAGGACAGCTCGTTCTGTCTCACCGCAAGGCTCGTGCTACTCGTTCTTGGGATCGCGTTAACGCAGCTTTGGAAAACGAAGAAATTATCAAGGGATTCATCAAGTGCCGTACCAAGGGTGGTATGATCGTAGATGTATTCGGCATCGAAGCTTTCTTGCCGGGTTCTCAGATCGACGTGAAGCCTATCCGCGACTACGATGTATTCGTTGGCAAAACAATGGAATTCAAGGTTGTTAAGATCAACCAGGAATTCAAGAACGTGGTTGTTTCTCACAAAGCTCTTATCGAAGCTGAGTTGGAACAACAGAAGAAAGAAATTATCGGTAAGCTCGAAAAAGGACAAGTTCTTGAGGGTACCGTTAAGAATATCACTTCCTATGGTGTATTTATCGACTTGGGTGGCGTAGATGGTTTGATCCATATTACTGACCTCTCTTGGGGCCGCGTAAGCGATCCGAAGGAAGTTGTTGAACTTGACCAGAAACTCAACGTTGTTATCCTTGATTTCGACGACGAGAAGAAGCGTATCGCTCTGGGCTTGAAGCAACTTACTCCTCATCCTTGGGATGCATTGAGCAACGAGCTTAAAGTTGGTGATCATGTGAAGGGTAAAGTAGTCGTTATGGCTGACTACGGTGCATTCATCGAAATCGCTGCCGGCGTTGAAGGTTTGATCCACGTATCTGAAATGTCTTGGTCACAACACTTGCGTTCTGCACAAGACTTTATGAAGGTTGGTGACGAAGTAGAAGCTGTAGTTCTTACACTGGATCGTGAAGAACGTAAGATGTCTCTCGGTATCAAACAATTGAAGTCAGATCCTTGGGAAACTATCGAAGAAAAATATCCTATCGGTTCTAAGCATGTAGCTAAAGTACGTAACTTCACTAACTTCGGTGTATTCGTAGAAATCGAAGAAGGTGTTGACGGCTTGATCCACATCTCTGACCTGTCTTGGACTAAGAAGGTTAAACATCCTTCTGAATTCACTCAGATTGGTGCTGATATCGACGTACAAGTTCTGGAAATCGACAAAGAAAACCGTCGCTTGAGCCTTGGTCACAAGCAACTCGAAGAAAATCCTTGGGATGTATTCGAAACAGTATTCACTGTAGGTTCTGTACACGAAGGTACTATCATCGAAATGTTGGATAAGGGTGCAGTTGTTGCTCTGCCTTATGGCGTAGAAGGTTTCGCTACTCCGAAACACCTCGTTAAGGAAGACGGCTCACAAGCTCAGATGGACGAGAAACTTGAGTTCAAGGTGATTGAGTTCAACAAGGACGCTAAGCGTATCATCCTTTCTCATAGCCGCATCTTCGAAGATGTTGCTAAGGCAGAAGAAAGAGCTGAAAAGAAAGCTGCTAACAAGAAGACATCTGCTCCGAAGAGAGAAGAGTCTGCTTCTATCCAAAACCAAGCTGCATCTACTACTTTGGGTGACATCGACGCTTTGGCTGCTTTGAAAGAGCAAATGGAAGCTAACAAGAAGTAATTTACTTCCTAATATAATAAAGTAAGGGCGCTTGTGCAAACAGGCGCCCTTTCTTTGTATCAGCTAGTCAGAATATTGAAGAATACGGGTTGTTTCCTTTTTTATCACTATCTTTGCAAGATAATATATTAAAAAATAGTCATTATGGAAAACATTCTTAAAAACTCGGGTAAGGTCATCTTGTTTGCTTGTTTGTCATTGATACTGTTGACAGGATGTGATCAAAAGTCAAAATTGAAGTTAGGCATAGAAGCTGCTAACAAGCAATGTCCTATGAAGATGGGAACGGTAGGTGAAGTATCGAGTATCACTTATGATGGTACGGATGTGGTTTATCTTTTGACGATGAATGAAGATTACATTGATTTAGAGGCTTTGGACAAAAAACCGGAGGCTGTGAAAGCTGCCGCAGTTGCTATGTTCAGAAATCCGGAAAAGAATATAAAGGAAATGTTGAACCTTGTTATTGACTCTAATTCAGGTATTAAATTTGTATATAAAGGACAAACTTCGGGAAAAGAAGTGAGTTGCTATTTGGGAACAGAGGACTTGAAGAACCTTTTGAACCAGGATATGTCTAAAGAAGAAAGTGATCAGAAGAAACTGGAAGAATTGGTGAATGTAACCAATGTTTCATGTCCTATGGCGATAGATGAGGCTACTACTCTCAATAATTTGACTATAGAGTCCGATAGAGTAGTTTATCATTATACTGTTGATGAGGAATCAATGGAAATAGCAACAATGAAAGAGAATGAAGGAGAGATAAAGCAAAATATTAAATCGTCTTTGGATGTATCAGAGCCTGCTTTAAAAATGTTTTTGGAAGCATGTATAAAGAGTAATAAAGGGCTGGGATATCAATATGCAGGTAATACTTCCGGCGAAAGCGTAGAAATTATTTTTAGCGTCTCCGAAATAAAAGCACTTTTGTAAATCTCAGGAAAATTGTTCCGAATATATCGGTAATGGAAAAATTCGAATTACATATCCTTGGTTGTGGCTCAGCTTTGCCTACAACGCGCCATTTCCCTACATCACAGATTGTAAATGTACGCGATAAGCTGTTTATGATCGATTGCGGAGAAGGGGCACAATTGCAGTTCCGTAAATCGCGGCTTAAGTTCTCAAGGCTGAATCACATCTTTATTTCACACCTGCATGGTGACCATTGTTTTGGTCTGCTGGGGTTAATATCCACGCTGAACCTTTTGGGGCGTACAGCAGAGTTACATATTCATTCGCCCAAAGGATTGGAAACGCTGTTTGCTCCGATGCTTAGTTACTTCAATCACCAGATGACGTACAAGCTTATTTTCCATGAGTTTGAAACGAAAGAACCAACGGTTATTTATGAAGATCGCTCCATGACGGTAACTACCATTCCATTGCGTCATCGTATGCCATGCTGTGGCTTTTTATTTGCCGAGAAAGCCCGACCTAATCATATTATTAGGGATATGATAGACTTCTATCAAGTGCCGGTATACGAACTGAACCGTATTAAGAACGGCGCAGATTACGTAACTCCCGAAGGAGAAGTTATTTCCAATACACTCTTGACGTCACCATCTGATCCTTCCCGTAAGTATGCTTATTGCTCCGATACTATCTTTCTACCTTCTATTATAGAACAGATTAAAGGTGTTGATTTGCTATTCCATGAAGCTACCTTCGCTAATGAAGACGCTCCTCGTGCCAAAGAGACCTATCATACTACAGCTGAACAGGCTGCTCAGATTGCTCGTGATGCAGCAGTAAAGAAGTTACTGATAGGACATTTCTCCGCCCGCTACGAAGACGAGACTATTTTGTTACAAGAAGCTTCCGCTATATTTCCCGATACCCAACTTGCTAAAGAAACGCTTTGCGTGTCGATATAAATTAAACTTTTATTATCTTTGCTCGTCTAAATACCAAAATGCGAATAGAAAACTATGAACCCTTCCTATAATGAACGCGAAGTACTAGCCCTCTTGCAGGAAGAGAGTACACAGAAGCGGGGATTTGAGATGATTGTCGCCCGGTATAGCGAACAGCTGTATTGGCAGATTCGCCGTATGGTACTTTCTCACGAAGACGCTAACGATTTGCTTCAGAATACCTTCGTTAAAGCATGGACTAACATTGATTATTTCCGGGCAGAAGCGAAGCTATCTACCTGGCTCTATCGCATTGCTTTGAATGAATGCTTGACTTTCTTGAACAAGCAACGTGCCACGTCTACGGTATCATTGGACGATCCCGAAGCGGATGCTCTTCAAAAACTAGAGAGTGATCCTTATTTCTCAGGTGACCGGGCACAGAAATCATTGCAGAAAGCCTTGCTTACCTTGCCCGAAAAACAACGGATGGTATTCAACCTGAAGTACTATCAAGAAATGAAGTACGAGGAGATGTCCGACATCTTCGGCACCTCTGTAGGCGCTCTGAAAGCTTCTTACCATCATGCCGTGAAAAAAATAGAGAAGTTTTTGAGTGAAGAGTATTAAACCTTTGCCCGAAAACGATGTCTAATGAAACAGAGAGGAGAAAGCTTATGAAAGAAGAAGATAAATTGCAGAAAATGATAGGAACGGAGAATCCTTTCCGCGTTCCCGAGGGTTATTTTGAGAGCCTTACTTCGGAGGTAATGAACCGGCTTCCCGAAAAAGAGAAATCTTTAGGTGCAACACGTAAAGAATCTACAATGTGGGAGAGAGTAAGACCATGGCTGTACATGACTGCTATGTTCATCGGTGCCGCATTGATTATACGGGTGGCTTCGACTGATCGTACGCCGGCAGCAGACCGTGTGGCGGCCGAAGAATCGGAAACAGAAATAGAATATATCAATATGGCTGTAGATAACTCCATGTTGGATGATTATTCATTATATGTATACCTTGCAGACTCGAGTGCTGAGTGAGGTAAGAACTACTTAACTGATTGAAAAAATGAAAAAGCTAATAGTACTATTTGTAATGATGTGTGGCATTATGCCTTTGCTTTGGGCTAGTCATGGAACAGACCAGCATTTGTCTCCCGAAGAATTTCGTGCCAAGCAAAGAGCTTTTATCACAGAAAAAGCTGAATTGACCAAAGAAGAAGCCGCTAAGTTTTTCCCTGTTTACTTTGAATTGCAAGATCGCAAGAAACAGTTGAATGACGAAGTATGGCAATTGATACGTAAGGGCAAAGATGAAAATCTTACGGATGCTCAATATGGCGAGATAATGGAAGGTATATACGATGCCCGCATTGCTTCCGACCGTTTGGATAAGACCTATTTTGATAAATACAAGAAGATATTGTCTTGCAAGAAAATTTATTTAGTGCAGAAGGCAGAGATGCGTTTCCATCGTGAATTGCTGAAGGGAATGAATAAGAAGCAGTCCAATGCAGCGCAGAAGAAACCCCAGGGAAAGAAGTAAATATGCTCCTCTTTAATAAGAGGGATGTATGATATAAAAACAGATGGTCTGTTTGCATGAAACAGACCATCTATTGAGGTCTAATAGACCATCCGTTTACACCAAACAGATGGTCTATTTTTTTTGCTCCAATGCTTTGGCTTCATTCCAAAGTTTATCCATCTCTTCCAGTGTCATATCATGGAGGTTTTTACCTTCCTTGATGCTGTGCGCTTCTACATAATTGAAGCGACGGATGAATTTTTGGTTGGTGAGTTCCAATGCATTATCCGGATTTATTTTGTAAAGACGAGCGGCGTTGATAAGGCTGAACATTACGTCTCCGAATTCAGCTTCCGCTTTTTCTTTATCCATGTGGGCTACTTCCGCTTGGAATTCTTGTATTTCTTCCTTTACCTTGTCCCATACCTGTTCGCGTTCATCCCAATCAAAACCTACATTACGGGCTTTGTCTTGGATGCGATAGGCTTTAATAATAGAGGGTAGGGAAGCGGGCACACCACTCAGAACGGTTTTATTTCCATCTTTCTCTTTCAGTTTCAGTTGCTCCCAGTTCTCAAGAACTTGTCCTACATTTTCTGCTTTCTCATTGCCGAATACATGTGGATGGCGGAAGATCAGTTTTTCACAAAGACGGTCGCAAACATCTTTCATATCGAAATCACCAGTCTCAGAACCTATCTTGGCATAGAAAGCTACATGTAGCAGTACGTCGCCCAACTCTTTGCAGATGTCATTCTTATCATTGCGAATGATGGCGTCACAAAGTTCGTAAGTCTCTTCAATGGTGTTGGGGCGCAAACTTTCATTAGTCTGCTTGCGATCCCAAGGGCATTTCTCGCGGAGTTCGTCGAGTATGTCAAGGAAGCGTCCGAAGGCTTCCATTTGCTCTTTTCTAGTATGCATTTTTATTTAATAATCAATTGTTTTCTTCACCCTCTTGATATTTTATATCGAATCTGCCTTCAGTAATTCCACCACCAGAGAAGGTGCCGCTGATGACCCTGCCATCCATGCGCGTAATATGTGCTTCTCCATCCTCAAGCAGACCGCCGTCAAAAGTGGCATTCGTATAGTTGCAGGTAGCTCCTGAGGTAGGGTTGACAAGGACGAAAGACATATTGATGAATATACCGACTTGTGATTCGATTCTTACGTAGTGATTTTCATTTTCTGTAAAAGTAGAGACTTCAGGCTTTCCGTACCGACCACTGGCATATATCCAGCCATCTATCAGACAACCCAAAGTATTTTCACCTGTACTAGTAGCGGCCGGCATAATTGTAGGATCGACCGACTTGTCTTCATCGCAAGCACAGAAAAGAAGTATTGTGAAGAGAAATAATAGCTTTTTCATATCGTGTTATGCTTTAAAAGTGATAATTCAAACCAAAAAGTACAGAGAGCTGACCGAAGTACCCGTAACCGGACTTTGGTCGTACAACTTCCCAAGTTTGGTCATGATACTTAGTCATATAGGAGTCAGAGCTTGATATCAGCCAGTTCAGTTGTGCCGATATACCGATCTGTCTGGATAGGAAGTACTCTCCGGAGAGAGAGAAGTTGCCTGCCAGTCGGTTCATTTCCACTTCCCGAGGTTTGTCGTACACGGTACTTTTATTCTTATAAAGCTGGTAACCGATACCTGTAGCAGCTTGTATCTGAAAATGCTCACGGATAAAGAATACCCCGAACTGAGGGGCGAGATAGTGCATATGTATTTTATCTGCTCCGGTGTCATGAGATCCTTTGTAGATACTTCCCTGGTATAAGAAACCTGGAGCAAGTCTCACTCCGTAATCACGAGGCCCTTTGCCTACATACCAGTAGCTGGCATCCCATGCAATACCTTTTCGTAGATCTTTGCTGTAAGCATCTTCAATATTGGTGAGCCCCATCTGAGACCCTACTTGCCAAGTCGGTCCCACATGAACCGATAGCATCGATTTCTTTGAATTTTCTCTTTGAGCATAAAGGGAAGAAGAGATTAATACAGCTCCCGCTATGCAAAGTAGTGATCTGAGACAAGTCTTCATAGTGTTTGTTGTTTTTGTTTATGAGGATGCAAAGAAACTTAAAATACTGAATGTTAGCAACATTTTTCCTAAGAATGTTTGTATTGGTCGTAAGAAATCAGTAATCCTACTACTTCGGAATAATTCTTTCGTCCGCTTTCTATTTTGTTTCCTTTTAGGTATAAATCATAAATCCAGTCCTGAATATCCCCAACTAGCGGGCTGTACTTTGCCATCCAATATTCCTGATTGGCTTTTACCAGTTCAATAATTTCAGGACGTATTCGGTTGAAGAGTTGGGTATAATCTTCTTCGTTCATCAATCGACGGGCATTGCCAAGTACATGCGAAAGCACAGAGAGATATCCGCTGAAGCGAATGCCACGGACTTGCGAACGGGTACAAACCTGATAAGCGTAGAAATTAGCTTCCGCTTCGCTGGTAATACCTAAAAGATGTGCCAACTCATGGGCATAAGTAGCAGGGTATTGCGGAGGAAGTAAATCTCCGTTCAATGTAAACTCACAAAAGAAAGGCCCCATGCTACCTGTTACACCTACCATTGATATAAGCGGTGTGAAAAGCATGGTTTTTACCCGAGGAGACTGATGAGGAGGATGGTGTACACCTAGGGAGGTACTGATTTCGTCATATCCCTTCACACTCTCCCGGCAGACTAGCGGTTCGTTGATGACGGTTACTTTGACGTAAGAAGCATTCAGGCTATCAATATAACTGTCTACAAACTTCTGAAAGTAGTCAGGAGTATAGGCAGTATAAGGAATCTTTGTTCTTCCGTAGAAATCTTTCTGTGAATAATTGAGTCCCCATGCCAGATAGAACCATACATATACCCATAGAAGATATTCTATATCGTTCAGTAAAACACGCCTCCATTTCTTTTTCTTGAAACAACGGGCATAGATCGGGTAAACAATGACTCCGACAATGCTAAGGAAGATAAACAAATCTCCTATGGCAAAAGGTATAAGTTTTGAAAAGGAAGTTAAGCAGTAGGAAATAGCCGGATATACAGACTGTGCGTAGACCTCTCCCCAGCCCGGAATGAGTTGCGTAGCCCACGTAACTAACAGTAGTACGCCTAATATTGAATATCTGATTTTCAGCTTGCTGCTCATTATCAATATACTTTGTTGGGGACAAAAATATGCATTTAATAAATGTCACATAAAGAAATAGCCCTATATTTGCAAAAAATCTGTTAATAATCAACTTTATCGACAACATAAAGCACTAAAATTATGGAAGAATTAAATGAAATTGATCGTTATTGCCGCAATTGTGTTTCACGTGATTTTGTAACAGGCAGAGGTTTAGTTTGCAAACGTACGAATGCACTTCCCGCTTTTCAGGGAGAATGTGCCGATTTTCAACAAGATGAAGAGTTAGAAAAAATGGCACCTACGCCGAAGCCTGAAGATTATACTGTCCAATTGGACAAGAAGCAATTGTTGGCAGAGCAGAATTTACTGAAGGGTGTTTCCTTGGGTATTGTGGCCTGCATCGTCGGAGCAGCAGCTTGGAGTCTTATTTCGATTTCTACCGGATATCAAATTGGTTATATGGCTATTGGTGTGGGATTCCTTGTAGGTTTTGCCATGCGTCAAGGTAAGGGTGTAACACCTGTTTTCGGTATTATCGGTGCTGCTTTAGCGTTGTTGAGTTGTGTGCTGGGTGATTTTTTCTCCATGGTCGGACTTATAGCAAAAGAGTACGAATTATCCTATTGGGAAATTTTATCAGGTATTGAATTTGAAGATATCACATCTTTGATGATGGAAAATTTGGCATCTATGACCATTGTATTTTATGGCATTGCTCTTTATGAAGGCTATAAATTGTCTTTCCGTGAACAGAAACAACCAGAGGGTGGCAAGATTTAAATTATAAATCATTAATTTTGCGCCCGTTATTCGCAATAAATTAATTATAGAGATTTTAAAGATATGGAATTAGCAAGTAAGTACAATCCCACTGACGTGGAGGGAAAGTGGTATCAATATTGGTTGGACCACAAATTATTCAGTTCAAAACCCGATGGTCGTGAGCCTTACACCATCGTAATTCCTCCCCCAAACGTCACAGGAGTGCTCCACATGGGTCACATGCTTAATAATACCATTCAAGATATCTTGGTGCGCCGCGCCCGTATGGAAGGTAAAAACGCTTGTTGGGTACCGGGAACCGACCATGCATCTATTGCTACTGAGGCTAAAGTCGTTAATAGACTTGCTTCTCAAGGCATTAAGAAGACTGATCTCACCCGTGATGAATTCTTGAAACATGCTTGGGAATGGACTGATGAACATGGTGGCATCATCTTGAAACAACTCCGCAAACTGGGTGCTTCTTGCGACTGGGATCGTACAGCATTTACTATGGACGAGAAACGTAGTGAAAGTGTACTTAAAGTTTTCGTTGATCTGTACAACAAAGGTCTGATATACCGTGGTGTACGTATGGTAAACTGGGACCCGAAAGCATTGACTGCCCTGAGTGATGAAGAAGTTATTTATAAGGAAGAGCACAGCAAACTGTACTATCTGAAATATATGGTAGAAGGTGATCCCGAAGGACGTTACGCCGTAGTTGCTACTACCCGCCCTGAAACCATCATGGGGGATACTGCTATGTGTATCAATCCTAACGATCCGAAGAACGAATGGCTGAAAGGCAAGAAAGTAATCGTTCCATTGGTAAATCGTGTTATTCCGGTGATTGAAGATGACTATGTAGACATCGAATTCGGTACCGGTTGTCTGAAAGTAACTCCTGCCCATGATGTAAACGACTACATGTTGGGTGAGAAATATAATTTGCCGAGCATCGATATTTTCAACGATAACGGTACACTCAGCGAAGCAGCAGGTTTGTATATCGGCATGGATCGTTTTGACGTTCGCGAGCAGATAGAGAAGGACCTTGTTGCTGCCGGACTGATGGAAAAGACCGAAGCCTATACTAATAAGGTGGGTTGCTCCGAACGTACCAACGTTGCTATTGAGCCGAAGCTTTCTATGCAATGGTTCCTGAAAATGGAACACTTTGCCGATATGGCTCTGCCTCCGGTAATGAATGATGACTTGAAGTTCTATCCCGCCAAATATAAGAATACTTATAAGAATTGGTTGGAGAATATCAAGGATTGGTGCATCAGTCGCCAGTTATGGTGGGGACATCGTATTCCTGCTTACTTCTTGCCCGAAGGTGGTTATGTAGTAGCTGCTACTCCCGAAGAGGCTCTTAAGTTGGCAAAGGAAAAGACCGGTAATGCCGATCTTAAAATGGAAGACCTCCGTCAAGACGAAGATTGCCTTGATACTTGGTTCTCTTCTTGGTTGTGGCCCATCTCTTTGTTTGATGGTATCAATAATCCGGGTAATGAAGAAATTAAATACTATTATCCTACCAGTGACTTGGTAACCGGTCCGGATATCATCTTCTTTTGGGTAGCCCGTATGATTATGGCAGGCTATGAGTACGAAGGTCAGATGCCGTTCAAGAATGTCTATTTTACAGGTATTGTTCGTGATAAGCTGGGACGCAAGATGTCCAAGTCGCTTGGTAATTCACCCGACCCGTTGGATTTGATTGAGAAGTATGGTGCTGATGGCGTACGTATGGGTATGATGCTTGCAGCTCCTGCCGGGAACGATATCCTATTTGATGATGCTCTGTGCGAACAAGGACGTAACTTCAACAATAAGATATGGAATGCCTTCCGCTTGATTAAAGGCTGGACGAATGGAGAAGGTACAATAGATATTCCGGCTGATGCTCATATTGCAGTACAATGGTTTTCACTGCGTTTGGATGTTGCTTCTGCTGAAATTGCTGATTTGTTCAGTAAATATCGTTTGAGTGAGGCATTGATGGTGGTTTACAAACTTTTCTGGGACGAATTCTCTTCTTGGTTGCTGGAGATTGTGAAGCCGGCGTATGGTCAACCGGTCAATGGTTTCATCTATACAGTGGTGCTCAGCTCGTTTGAACGTTTGCTGGAATTGCTGCATCCTTTCATGCCGTTTATTACGGAAGAACTTTGGCAACAGTTGCGTGAACGCAAGCCGGGTGAAAGTTTGATGGTTCATCAAATGGATGAAATAGAAGCAGATGCTGCAAATGAACCGCTGTTGCAAGAGTTTGAAATTGCAAAAGAAATCATCAGTAACGTTCGTACCGTCCGTGCACAAAAGAACATTCCTATGAAAGAGACACTCGAACTTCAGATTGTCGGTGCTAATCCCGTAGAAGGTATGAATCCTGTGATCTTGAAGATGTGTAATCTTTCGGTTATCAATGTAGTAGAAGCTAAAGCTGATGGTGCTGCCGCCTTTATGGTAGGTACTACCGAATATGCAGTACCTCTGGGTAATATGATTGATGTAGAAACAGAAATCGCCCGTATGGAAGCTGAATTGAAGCATAAGGAAGGTTTTCTGCAAGGTGTATTAAAGAAACTGAGTAATGAGAAGTTTGTGAACAATGCTCCTGCTGCTGTTCTTGAAATGGAACGTAAGAAACAGGCCGATGCGGAAAGTATTATCAATTCTTTGAAAGAAAGCATCGCTGCACTGAAGAAAGCTTGATTACTTTAATCTTATAATATATGGCTCCGTTGGACTATTGGTGTTCTAACGGAGCTTTTTTTATTAATCAATGTAACATGTGTTGAGAAACATATCCTTAAATTTTAGGAACTTACGGTGGGCGCTTGTCTTAAATACATAGTGATTAAGTAATAGTATTATTCACTCCTAATAAATTTATAGACATGAAAAACAAAATGAGGACAATTCTCCTGGCGACATTGACTGCATCTTTGTTCGTCCAGTGTAAACCGACCGAACAAACCTTCAAGGTGCAACTTGACAGTACCAAGGAAGTATCAGGCAAAAAGTTTGCTTTGAAGGACATCAATCCCGAATTGCCGTCCAACTGGGATGATTATAAGTTCGTAGTTATTGAGTACAAAAGCACCACAGCACAGCGTTTTCATCTCGGCTTTACTACAGATAGCAGTTACAACGAACTGCGTGTGATGTGCTATGTTCCCAATGCCTGGAACAAACTGGCTATTCCTCTGAAATATTTTACTGAATTGCCTGGTGCAGCTGTCGATTTGGCTGCTACTTTTAATCATGCCCGTTATATGGGTTGGATTAACTTGGGTGGTAAGCGTGAACCGCTTCAAGGAGTTGATTCCATTGGTATCCGTATGCGTAAACCAATCCATAATCCGATGATTGAAATCCGTTCCATTACTTTGGCTACGGAAGATCCGGGTGATGAATATATGGGTGAAGTCCCTGCTGTAGATGAATTCGGACAATCTAATTTGGTAGAATATGCTGGTAAGATTTCTTCTTTAGAACAACTAAAGAAGGAGTGGGAAGCTGAAGATGCCGAAGTGGTGACTACTGATGCTTATAACTATTCTAAATTTGGAGGTTACAAGCAGCAACAAGTAAAAGCTACCGGATTCTTTCGTACCCAAAAGATCGGTGACCGTTGGTGGTTTGTTGACCCTGAAGGTTATCTGTTTCTTTCCGTAGGAGTAGATTGTGTTAGCCCCGGTGGTGGTGGAAACATACGTGACGTTGAGCATCGTAACGGTATGTACAAAGAATTACCTCCCGCAGATTTGATGGAGAAGTTTGCCAGTCGAAATTATCGTGGTAATAATTCTGCTTCTTTCGGCTTTTGGAATCAATATCGTCGCTATGGGGATGCATTCCCTGAAAAATCAAGAGAACTGATATTCAAACGTATGGATAAGTGGGGCTTGAACACTATTGCTAATTGGTCGAGTTCGGAAGTAATGAACATGAACCGTAAGGCATTTTTAATACCTTTGCGAAATATAGGTATCGAACATGACTTGATGGGACTTTGTGACGTGTACAACCCTGCTTTCAAATCTAAAGTGGATAAATCATTGTCTGAATTTGTAGCTCCTTACAAAAATAATCCTTGGTTGATTGGGTATTTCATAGGTAATGAACCTGCTTGGCTGGGAGAAGAAGCTCGTCTGTGTAGTTTAATCCTCGATGGAAAAGACCGTCCCATCAAAACAGCTTTGCAGAAATACCTGAGTGAGAAAGGTGATACCCCGGAAAACCGCAAAGAATTCATCCTCTCTACTTTCCGAACATTCCTGTCTACTACCAACCAGATACTAAAGAAACATGACCCAAACCATCTGAATCTAGGTATTCGTTTCGGCAATATCCTGACTTTGGATGAAGAAATCCTTCAAATGTGTGGCGAATCTTTTGATGTGCTGAGTTTCAACTGTTACGACTTGGTTCCCAATCCGGCAATGATGGATCGTGCGTTGAAGATAGCCAATCTTCCGATGATTATCGGTGAATATCATTTTGGTACGGTAGACCGTGGCATGGCTCAATCTCTATGGCAGGTCGATTCACAGGAACAGCGTGGAGTGGCTTATCGTTATTATACAGAAAATGCTTATTCACATCCCGGTCTGATTGGTACCGGCTATTTCTTGTGGTGTGACCAAGACCTGACCGGACGTGGTGACGGTGAAAACTATAACTGTGGTCTGATTGATGTAACCGACCGTCCTTATAAAGAACAAGTAGAAGCTATGATGGAAACAGCCAAAATCTTGTATGATATTCATTCGGGAACAAAGCTGCCTACTGACCGTAAACCAGAGAATGCACGCGGTCATGAAGCTATTCCTGATCTATGGAATGAATAAGTAATAAAAAAAGGTAATGACGTTTCCACAATAGTGAAGTCATTACCTTTTTTTGCAGCTATTTATTATTTGAATAATTCTGCTACGCACCACATTAGTCTTGCTGTGGTATGCGTCCAGATTTCCTTATATGTACAGTTATTCTGCATAGGGAAGTATGGTTCGTCATCATTCTCAAAAGTTTCTATTCCTACTGGTACTGCACCTACAACATCTCCTGCATAAGCTCCATAGAGCGGAGGATAATCATATCCGTCTCCATATACCGTACTCATAGCAAACGGGTTATATCCAAGGATATATTCCAATTGTCGGGTGGCTATTTCCTTCAGTTGTTGATTTTTCAGCAGGCGGGCAAGGATAAAGGCTGCTTTTGCTTTTCCCATTACTACTGCATGAAAGCCTCTGAATTGATAGGCAACGGGGAAACGACGCAGGTAGAAATCCTTTGATAGTGGAATTCCGTTGCGTACTTGTGCATTATATTCTTCCAAACTGGGTAATCCCACTTGATCACCTTCGTGATACAAGCTGCTATAATTGGTATTATTTACTTCATAAACAGCACTGGGAAGCACTTCGTATGGAGTAATCATGCGGGCGATGTCGCGCAGATAGTCTGCGTATGCTTCGCAGGAGGCTTGCCACAAGGAGGCATCGGCATGGGTGGGTGTATCAGTCAGTAACATAGAGAGCCCTTCGACCATCAGATGTTCCTGGCTTTGATGATAATAGGCAAGAATGCGTTTCTTTTTCTTCGATTCATAGAAGAATCCTCGTAAAGGTGTTTTCCAATCGGTACGTCTTTCTAATTGCTGGCAATCCATGACGGTATGTGCCAGTCTGGTAGCCCAATCCAAATAATAGTTGTCTTGGGTGAGGCGGTATAAACGCATGGCAGTGACGGTTGCCAAGGCGTATAAATCTACTTCATTATTTTCTGTTCGTTGGGTATCGAGCAAGTCAATGGCGAATTGGAAATCTTCGATGGCTACATTACGGCACCAACGGGCAAATACAGGGTCTTTCTTTTCAAAATGAGGTACGGCAAGGGCACAATAAGAAGCTGATTTCAAATTATCAGTAGGAGTGTTACGTGCTTCTGTCTGCATATCGTCCTTATCTCCGCGGATATTCTTGGTCCAAATGCCGATAATCAATCCTCCAAGACGGTAACCATCGCCGAAACGGGTGCGTAATATCCAGTTTAATCCCCATCGGGCTTCTTCCAGGAGACGTTCGTATAAGATGCTGTCTTTACCTTGCACGGCATTTGCCATCTCTAAAAGGGCAATGCCCGATTCAGCAGTGTTTCCGGTTCCCTGAGTCAGGTCGGCGGCATCGTGCCAGCCACCAGAAACGTTCAGGCTACGTCCGTCCGGATGATACATGAAGACGTCTTGGTGACACTCTTGGTGGATGCCCGGTTGATCGAAACCACAACGCTCGGAGAAGAAGAAGTTCAATGTGTGCCAAGCTGTGGACAAATAAGCATCATCTCCGATAGGGAAAGGCTTTGATTGAATATCGTCAATACTGATTGTATATTGTCCGGGTGTGTTGAAGTCACTGAAATCAAGCAACAAGAAGCCTTTGTCTACTTTCTTGCCCGTACCTTGGTAAGCAACTTGTCCTGTAGCGGTATTTTGCAGGCTGAATGAACTCTGCTTCATATTCTGTACCAGTGCTTGTTTGCGTGCTCCCGGTTTATATCCACTGTGACTGTAAGCAATGGCATCTTTACGTAAATCAAAACCACGGCTGTTTTCTGCTTCTACCTTCTCAATGCGCATGTCATCTACATACAGACTCATTTTCTCGCTTGCTCCTGCGGGAGCACCTGCCAACATAATGTTTACGGAGAATCCGGTAACGCAATCACGATATAAATCGGGTATCTCCCAAACAATGTGTTGCCATTTGTTAGGATAGATGGTTTCAAAGTGTTGTCCTTTAAACCGTCCAGGAGTGGGCATGATCTTTTCGCCTTCATTATATAAGGTGAATCCGCCAAATGTGAGGTAGACACCCGGAGCATCTACATACACCCAAACGGAAAAGCGATTGTACTCCCGCAAATCTTCCCGGTTGAGGGGACGAATAATCTCCGGAGTGGCATAGTTGCGGTTGGTCGGATTCTTCTTTCCCAAAGAAGCCGGAGTGTCGAGGCGTATGCTGCCTTTTCCCGAGATGGTTATATTCCGGTCGATGTGGATTGTTCCCGGTCCGGTGTGTCGCAAAGAAGCGAAGTCTTCGGCAAGCGGTAGTTCACGGCTTTTCAATACTTCTTTTTTCTCCCATCGGGTTAGTCCTGCATGCTCAGGGTTGGCTTTGAGGATGCGGTGTACATAGTTACTCTCTTTGAGCTGTTTATCCAATTCCTTGTCAGGTTTCCAAGGTGCTTGTGCATTGCTTTGCACGCAGCATACAAACAGTATAATCGAAATGATATATTTCATAATATTCAAGGCTTTTGGTTAGGATAGACATGGAAAGGAGCCTTGAACTCCGGCCGTAACGTATAAGTATCTTCCAACGGGAAGTCTGTGGGAACTTCTTGGGTTACTGTTCCTGTAGCAGCCCATTCGCAGCCACGCAGCAATGTTACCTGGAAACCGGTGCACTGCATGGAATATATCATATTGGGGTCGTTGCCACAATGTCCCAGCAGATCGACGAATACACGCCCTTTTCCATATTTCACCGTCCACATCAGCGGTTCGTTGCGACCACGCTCGTATGCAGTAGCCAGTATCTCCATATTCTTTACCGGTCCGCGCAGACGGGTATAGATTTCATCCTTAAAGTGTTTCCAACTGGGACGTAAACCTTTCAGTATAGGATGCTCGGGAGCACGGTGCTCTATCACCGTTTCATGCTGCAATCCGTGATATCCGGCATATCCGGGAGAATAATCGTATACATATTGTCCATCTTTCCAATAGAGGTATGGACCATCTTTCTCATTGCGTCCGTCCCAAGCTGCCATACCGACAATTTCATTATAGCCCTTCCAGTCTGCCATTGGAACAACCGATGAATGAATCACTACTACAGCACCGCCATCGGCTACGTATTTCTCGAAGTCTTTGCGTACCGGTTCAATCCAGGTAGGACCGCCATAGTTGATGACAATCAAATCATATTTGCTAAAATCAGGCTTGAAGGTGTTCATGTCTCCACCGAAGTTGGGAGTAAAGGCAAAATCTACCTGAAACATGCCACTGTTTTCGAGTATCTGCTTCATAGCGTCGCAAGCGCCTTGCCAGTAGTGGCTACCGTCTGCTCCGGCTATCATCATGGTCTTGATTACTTTCTTTTGTTGTGCTTGGGCAGGAGAGGAGATTCCTAGCGATAGAAGGAATGCTATAAATAATATGAGTCTTGTTTTCATTTTTGGGGGGATTTAAAATTTTTGTCTGTTGGGTTCCATTCTATGCGATCGTAGCAGCGCACTGCTTGCAGATTATATCCACGCTCGTCTACACTGAATTTCCCGTCTTTAAAATAGGAGATATAGAGTTCGGAGATATCATCATTGTTCCGGTCCTCTACAAGCAGATTATATTTGTCGGTGACATAAATTTCGTCGGAAATGTATTGAACCTCCTTTGTGTAGTTATCAACGATCACATAATATGCTTTAAACAAATCGAAAGTCGGATAATGTCCGTTGTCTCGTCCGAAGAGCATAACTTCTTCCAAGGCATCGTCTTCATCCATATTTGCGAGGACGGATTGCTGAAAGGAAAAACCTTTCTTTTGTGCTTGTGGGGGAATCTTGTCCCATCCTTCTTGATGGGCAGTTACTGAGAATTGTGCATGCGAGCTGAGACTATAGCCCAGTATCAGCAATAGGTAAAACAACTTTTTCATTAGACGTGTTTTTAGTTATTTATATGTTTGATCCACCAAATATAGTGCTTCTCTTTTATAAAGACAAGTGGGAGCATGTTTTTCCTAAACTATCCGATGGATAAATAGTAAGTATTCGATTAGTTGAAATGATTCGATGCAGAATTATAGCTAAGTAATATCAATAGTAGTGGCAGATAATCTTTTAGTTTTACTCTAAGTATCTTCAACGATTGTTGGATGCGGTAGTCTACCGTTTTTGGGGAAACATTGAGTATTTCCGCCACTTCTTTGTAGCTAAGATTTTGGAACCTATTCATGATGAATGCTTCTCTATAAGATTCCGGAAGTTCATTTATGGCTTGCTGGATATGCTTGCTCATTTCGTTTATTTGAAATACATCCACATCCTCCAGTTTGCCAAACATTCTGTCGTGAAAGGCTGTATCTACCCGTAACTTTACTTCATTCTGTACAATTCGGGTCATAGATCGGTGATAGACGGATTTAAATAGATATTGCTTAAGAGAATACTCAATGACGGGAGTCTCACGATTCTCCCAAAGCCATAACATTATATCTTGCACGATTTCTTCGGCATCTTCCAAGCGTACAAAACGATAACCATAGGTGCAGAGAATAGGATAATATTTCTGGAATAACTTATCAAAAGCATTTCTATCTCCCTTCTGCATGGCAAATAATAAAGAGCTATCTTCTGATATAGTGTTTTTCATAGTATGGACTTCAATTTTGTTGGGCAAAAATAGCTTTTTTTCTCATTATAATCTCTGTGTAATAAAATCTTTTTCTATTTTTATTTAGGAATCTTTTTTTCTCGTTAGTCTTAAGAATAAAGCTAGCAATAAAATTTATGGTAGAAAGAGAGGAAATGGAGGATTTACTTCTTCGATATTATGAAGGGGTGACAACGGAAGAAGAAACGATTCGGGTTGAGGAGTGGTTAGGGACTTCTGATGAAAACAGAGAAATAGGCTGGCAAATTCAAACGATAGTTTTGGCAGCTAATGTAGCTCAGGTATCATCAAAGTTGGATGTGAAGAAAGCTTTGTCAAACGTACATCGGAAGATGAAGCGTGAGAAAGTAGGTAGTAGGTATCAAGTATTGTTTAGAGGGATGCAACGGGCGGCCGCCATTTTATTTATCCCTTTGGTAGTATCATGGTGTATGCTTTATTTTGATAAAGATGTACAGGTAGCGGAGATGATGGAAGTCAGGACGAATCCGGGTATGACGACTTCGGTTGTATTGCCTGATGGAACGGAAGTTATTTTGAATTCCTCCTCTTCTTTGCAATACCCGTCTCGTTTTTCTGAAGGGGAAAGAAAAGTGAAATTGCTAGGTGAGGCTTTCTTTTCGGTAATGAAGGATAAGAAACCATTTGTAGTCAAAGCATTGAGTGGTTCGGAGATTATTGTTCATGGAACGGAATTCAATATAGAAGCCTACAAAGAAAGTGAAATGGTACAAACAACTTTGGTTTCGGGTAAAGTTAGTTTTTCTTATTTCAATAGAGGGAAAAAAGAGAATTTGATGATGCAACCGGGACAAAAAGTAGTTTACGATATAGCACAAGAGAGAGTTGTGGTAAAGAAAGTCAATGTAGATGTGGAGACAAGTTGGAAAGACGGACACTTGATTTTTAAGAATACTCCATTTGAAGAGGTATTGAAAAGATTGAGTAAGCAGTTTAACGTTGAGTTTGTATTGAAGAATCCTGCATTGAAACACAATTCTTTTACGGCAACTTTCACCAAGCAACGCTTGGAACGTATATTAGAAAATTTCCGTATATCCTCAAACATACGGTTTAAGTATATTGATGATGGAAATATAAATACTGAGAGACAAGTAATAGAAGTTTATTAACCATTTAAAAAGCAAATAGTACGATGAAAGACAAACACCTTTAAAAAAAAAATGCAAGACAATGTTGGAGCATTCTCTTGCATTAAAAACAGTAACTTTTTAAATATCTGTTTGGAGACAGATAAAGTAACTTTATTTTTTCACTAGAAATCAATACAAAATTATGAAAAAACACTGTTGTATCCAATCATTCGGGGCAAAAAGTGTCCTGATGAGATGCATAAAAAAAATCCCTCTTGCTATGAGATGCACATTATTTATGCTATTTTGTTTGGTTGGCATGACCTTTGCCAACGATAGTTATGCCCAAAGAACGATGGTAAACATCGCCCTTGACAACCGGACCGTTGATGAAGTCTTGACCGAGTTAGAGCATGGTACTGAATTCGTGTTCTTCTATAACAATAAACAGGTGGACGTGAAACGTCGGGTGTCAGTAACCGCTAACAATAAAACTATATTTAAAGTCCTCGAAGATGTCTTCAAAGGGACTAATATCGCTTACAAGGTACTGGACCGTAATATCATTCTTTACGATAAAGTAGCCGGAGTCGATGAAGTAAAGACTTCTATGCAGGCATTAACAGTGAAAGGTTCTGTTGTTGATGCGTCCGGCGAACCGGTAATTGGCGCCAGTATACTCGTAAAAGGTACCACCAATGGTGTAATTACCGATGTTAATGGTAATTTCATATTGAGCAATGTGGCTTCGGATGCTACTCTTATCGTGAGTTATGTAGGTTACAAGACTCAAAACATTAGTGTTGCCGGTAAATCTTCTTTGAAGATAGTATTGGTAGAAGATGCGGAAGTATTGGACGAAGTGGTGGTAGTAGGTTATGGTGTTCAGAAGAAAGAATCACTTACCGGTGCTATTGCAAACATCACTGCCGATGAAATCGCTACGACTAAGACCGAGAACTTGATTAGCAATATCCAAGGTAAAATGCCGGGTTTGTTGATTCGTCAGAAAACTGGTGAACCGGGTACTTTCGACAATATGGTCAGCATTCGTGGTTACGGTACTCCGTTGGTGGTAATCGATGGTATCACGCGTTCGGGAACAGATGAACTTGCCCAGTTGAACTCAGAAGATATAGAGAGCATGTCTATCTTGAAAGATGCCTCTGCTGCTATCTACGGTTTGAATGCCGCCAATGGTGTAATCATTGTTACTACTAAAAAAGGTTTGGCCGAGAAGACGAGAGTATCTTACTCCGGATTGTTCGGTGTGAAGAACGCTACCGGTATGGAAAAAACTGTAGATGCCTACAACTATCGTATGCTGGCCAATGAAAGAGCACGCAACGACCAGGCCGCTCCTGAGTACACTCCTGACTTGCTGGAACTGTATAGAACCGGTGCAGAAGGGTATACGGACAATAACTGGATTGACATGTTCATGGATAAACTGGCCTTCCAACAATCGCATACCGTTTCTGTAAGAGGTGGTTCGGATAAGGTGAAGTATTACGTAAGCTTCGGTTATAACGGTGATAATGGTTTGCTGAAAAGTGGCGTTCAATACTACCATAGATATAACTTAAGAAGTAACCTGACTGCAGAGATTACAAAAGGCTTAAAACTGAATGTAAACCTTTCCGGCCGTTGGGATGAAACGCAAAGACCGAGAGAGGACTTTATGTGGACTTTCAAAACATTGATGGTGAATGACCGTGGTATCGGAACTCATACTATTGCTAATCCCAATCACTTGTCTGCTATCGGTCCCGAAAACAAGAATCCCTTTGCATTGGTTGATCCGGAAGTGGACGGTTATCGTAAGAACAGAGGTTTGACATACACGGCTGATGTAGAATTGAATTGGCAGGTTCCTTTTGTAAAAGGATTGGCTTTGAGTCTTTTGGGCTCTTTCGACGGTAACAATCGCAATAATTCTTCTCTGAACCGTTCTTATCAATTGTACGACTATTATACAGATGCACCTGCAGGTATGGGTGGTAGTACCGATGCTTATTCCAATACCATGAGGATTTATCAGAAAATCTATGGTAGAGTACAAGCTAACTATATGCGCTCTTTCAATCAGCATAATTTGAACGTAACTGCTGTGGCTGAGTTGAACAGTAACCGTCAGGATGAATTGTCCGGTTCACGTAAATATACCGAATTGTATACCAATGATATTCTGAACCAGGCAAGCCCCGGAACCGCTACTAACTCTGGTTACCGTAGCTATGGTCGCTTGGCGGCTTATCTGATGCGTGTGAACTATGATTATGCAGGCAAATACCTGCTGGAGCTTGTAGGTCGTTATGATGGTTCCTATCGTTATGCTCCTTCCAAACGCTGGACATTCTTCCCATCGGTAAGTGCCGGATGGCGTCTTTCAGAAGAAAGCTTCATTAAAAACAATTTGCCATTCATCACTAATTTGAAGATCAGAGGATCTTTTGGCCAAAGTGGATATGATGCTGGTGATCCGTTCCAATATGTTTCTGCTTATACAGCAGCTTCTAATGGTTATGTTTTTGGTGGCAGTAGCCAAATTATGGGTATGGTGGCTCCGGGTGTAGTTACCGACAGACTTTCTTGGGTTACTTCTTCTATCTCTAACATCGGTTTGGATTTCGACCTCTGGAATGGTAAGTTGAGTGGTACTATTGAGTGGTTCAACCGTAAGAATGAAGGTATCTTGGCCGACCGTGCACAACGTGCTCCCGATACTTTCGGTGCAAGTTTCCCGAAAGAGAACTTGAACTCTAACCGTAATCGTGGTTTTGAAATTGAGTTAGGTCATCGCGGACAGGTTGGTAAAGACTTCTCATATTCGGTAAGCGCTAACTTTACATACGCCCGTGAGAGACGTTTGCATGTGGAACATGCCGAATATACCAGTTCTATGGACAGATGGAAGAATGGGCAGGAAAATCGTAACAGCAATGTGATGTGGTTGTACAAGTATAATGGACAATATACCTCTTTGCAACAATATGAAACAGCTCCTTTGATTGGTGGTAGCTTGGGTAACTCTAAGATGCTTCCGGGTAGTTACCGATTGTTGGACTTGAATGGTAATGGTCGTATAGATAGTGATGACCGTCTTCCTGAGTTCTGGGCAACGGGTGCCAATCCTCCTATCCAGTATGGTTTGACTTTGGCTGCCTCTTATAAGAACTTCGATATCAATATGTTGTTCCAGGGTGCTTCCGGTTACTCCATAGGCTATGCTAATGACGATGTTTGGGGATATGGTAGTAAGACCAATAAATCTTATTTGCTTGCGAAATTTACAGATCGTTGGCATCCGACAAATATAACTGACGATCCATACAATCCTTCTACACAGTGGATTACCGGATATTATCCTGCACTACGTCATAACTTCTCCAATACATCGGACAATGGTAACCGTTCGAGCTATGGTATTTCTGTTTGGAATCCGCAGGCTACCTATCTACGTTTGAAGAGTTTGGAAATAGGCTATAATCTGCCGAAACCATTTATGAAAAGAATAGGATTGAATAGTGCCCGTCTATTTGTCAATGGCTCTAATCTTCTTACATTCTGTAACAAAGCTTTGAAGGATGCTGACCCGGAACGTGAAGAGAGAGACTGGGGAGCTAACCTGGCATATCCGTTGATGAGAACCTATAACTTTGGATTGAACATAAACTTTTAATTCTGAATTACCATGAAAAGAAATATTTTATCTGTATTCTCAATCTGTGCGTTGATGGGACTATCCGGTTGTAACGCCTTTCTTGAACTGGATCCGCTGGATAAGGTGTCTCCCGATCAACTATTGGGGACAGAAGGTGGTGTAAAGGCCTTGTTGGCTAATATCTATACCATGATTCCTATGGAAGATTTTAATTATCGTCCGAATACTGGATTCAATCAGCGTGGTTATGATGGTGTGAATGAAACTACTAATCTGGCATTCTTTACCGATGAAGCTACTCGTAGCGATGGTGGTACAGGCATTGGCTTTGAAGGTTTTAATTACTGGCCATACAGTGATATTCGCCAAGTGAATGTATTCATGCAAAATGTAGAAAAAGCTAAGGCAGCAGGTACTATTTCTACTACAGAAGCCGACCGTATGATTAGCGAAGCACACTTTGCACGTGCTTATATGTACTATGGACTGGTGAAAAGATATGGTGGTGTTCCATTGATTGACAAAGTGCAGGATGATGATTATGCCAATGGTGGTCCGGCGGCTGTTGCTGTTCCTCGTAGTACGGAATTGGATACATGGAAATTTGTATTGAACGAATGTACACTTGCGGCTGCCAATTTGCCCGATGCTACTTCCGGTTCTGATGTATATCGTATCACCAAATGGACGGCATACGCACTGAAATCAAGAGTTGCCCTTCATGCTGCTTCTGTAGCCAAATATTGGAATGAAGCTCCTTTGGCAGGTGAAGCTGTGAATCAGAAATTGGTGGGTGGAATGACTTCTGCTGATGCTGATGCATTCTACAAAGAGTGTATCGATGCATCGAAATATCTTATTGAAAATTCCGGTAAGTCTCTTTATAAGCCGACTCCGGGCACTGTTAAAGAAGCTGCTACCAACTTCCAAGCATTATTCCTTGACGATCAGAATGAAGAAATCCTCTTCTGCAAGGCTTATCTCGATGGAACGACGAATACTAATCAGGGTCACAGTTATGCCCAATTCAACATTCTTCCTCAGGTTAATCCGGGAGCGTTGAAGTATGGTCGCTTTAATCCGATGCTGGAGATTGTCGATTTGTTTGAAGATTATACAGATGACGGTACCGGTAAGGCTGCAAAGATTATAACCCGTACGGATGGTAACGAGAATACTTATATTACTAACTTCCACAATATGAGCAATTCATCTGTAGTGAACGCACTGATGAATACGCCTTTTGTGAAGTATGACAATCTGTATCAACCGTTTGAAGGGAAAGATGCACGTTTGTTGGCAAGTGTGGTTGTTCCGGGTTCATCCTATGCAGGTACTCAGATTATTATTCAGGGTGGATTTATCAAAGACAACAATTCATACGTAGCCTACTCCAATGAGTCTACCCAGAAGAATGGCAAGACATACTATGCATTGGGTGCTGAGGGTGAAACTATGTTCTCCGGCTTCAATAACGTGAATAGTGGTGAAGATGCTAACTGGACGGCTACAGGCTTCGGAGTACGTAAGTACATGCCCGAAGGTGAAAGCGTGTCTCCCGACCGCCTTGCTTCTACCATGTCTTACATCGATATGCGTTTGGCAGAGGTTTATCTGAATTATGCTGAGGCTACCGTTGAAAATGGCAGTGGACAAGGTGATAAAGATCAGGCAAAGAAATATCTGAATGCGATACGTCGCAGAGCCGGACATACCGACCAAATTGCATTGACATTGGATAATGTGTTGAAAGAACGTCGTGTAGAAATGGCTTTTGAAGGAAAACGTTTTTGGGATATGAACCGTCGTCGTGAGTTCCATACTGAATTCAGCAATAACCGGATTCGTAAAGCTTTGGTTCCGATGCTCGACTTGCGTGGGTCAGAACCTAAATACGTCTTCGTACGAGTGAACTATTTCGGTGATGAAACACGAGGTGGACGTACTTTCCAGACAACCAATTATTATAGAGGCATACCGAACATCGCAACAAATGGTTTGGTGCAGAACCCTGGTTATTAATTTGAAATAATATAAAGGAGAAGATTATGAAAAAGATATTGCTATTTGTGTCATGCTGCTTATTTGCGTTGACATCCTGTGAAGTAGATAATTATGATGGGCCGGATGCTTCCATACATGGTTCTATTCTCGATGAGCAGACCGGGGAGCTTGTAGGTTCTGATATGGAAAACGGCAACGCTATCAAGGTGAGAGAGCAAGGCTTCAGTAAGCCGGCGGACCAGACTTGGTACATCACGAATACCGGAGAATATCGTAACAACATGGTATTTGCCGCTACATACGATGTCCGTTTCGAGAATGGGAATTTCTATCCATTTGAAATAAAAGATTTTGTAGTGAAACGGGGAGATAATACCTATGATTTCAAGGTTATTCCTTATATTCGCATTAAAAATTCAAAGATTGAGAAGAACGGTAACGTGATTACCGCTACATTCTCATTAGAGGGCGGTAAATCGGAAGTAAAACTGAAAGAGATTCAACTATTTGCTTTCTCCGATATGTGGGTAGGCAATAATGTAAAACTTGCGTTGAATGGAGGTACCAACAAGCGCACCTTTAGTCCGACAGTTGAGATTAATACTACTGAAACATACACCTTGACCATCAATTTGGATGAGAATGCGGATGTGTTGAAGTACAGCAAGGATTATTATTTCCGTATTGGTGCTATGGCTGATGTATCCGGGGTAGGTACAGTACGCTATAACTATGCTCCATTGGCAGTCATAAAATTATAATTCATAGCAGATAAAGACGTTCTGCTTGACCGCAGGACGTCTTTTTTTTATCCATACATTAAAAATAAAACCATGAAGAAACTAAAGATTACACTTTTAATGCTATTGGGGATGATTTGTACGCAACTCTATGCGGTACAACTAAACTCTATCTATCCTCAGAAACCGAATGATCCCGAAGCCTTTTACTTTACTCCTGAAAACTATCAGATTAAGGCAGATGGAAAAATGGATGTATCGGACGCTCTACAAGCAGCTATTAATCAAGTGAAGAAGGAAAGAAATTTCGGCATTTTATTCATCCCCGAAGGCAAGTATAAAATCAGCAAGACAATCTATATTCCTACTGCCATTCGTCTGATTGGTTACGGAAAGAATCGTCCTGAGTTTATCCTCGGCAAGAATTCTCCGGGATTTCAGGAAGCGGTTCCTACGGATAAAGGTAAAGCCAAGTATATGTTTTGGTTTACCGGTGGGTTGGTAGAAGAGGGACAGGCACCTCGTGATGCCGGTGCCAGTACTTTCTACAGCGCTATGTCCAATATTAATCTTCGTATAGAAGATGGTAATCCGCATGCTGTAGCATTGCGTACGCACTTTGCACAACATAGCTTTATCAGCTACGTGGCTGTATATATAGGTAAAGGTAAAGCCGGTTTGTTCGATGTAGGCAACGAACTGGAAAATGTGGCTTTCTATGGCGGTGATTACGGTATTTATACCACCAAAGCTTCTCCGGGTTGGCCTGTAATGATGGTTGATTCTTATTTTGAAGGTCAACGCATAGCTGCGCTCCGTTGCCAGGAGTCAGGGTTAGCTATGGTGAATCTGCATGCAAAGAATGTCCCTGCCGTATTCGATATTGATCCTAACTATTGCGACAAACTCTTCTTGGAGAATAGTTACTTTGAGAATGTAAGCGGTCCGGCAGTAGTGATTACTAATGAAAATAACAGCAATAATCAGATTACTTTCCGCAATGTCTATTGCAAGAATGTGCCGACTTTGGCAAAATACACACGTAGCAACACAGATACAAAAGTTCCTTATACGATCTATAAAGTAAAATCCTACGATCATGGTTTGCAAATGGATAATCTGTTGGATATGCCCGAATATGAAACCTTGCTCGATGTTGAACCTTTGCAGAAAATGCCTGCCGCCCAACTGATGGACATCCCGGCTTTGCCCGCTATGGCTACTTGGGTGAATCTTCGTGAACTCGGTGCGAAAGGTGACGGCGAGACTGATGACACCAAGGCTATACAAGAAGCTATCGATAAGTATGATAACATCTATGTGCCCCAGGGTTGGTATCGCATTACCGAAACCTTGAAGATGAAACCGAATACGAAACTCATCGGTCTGCATCCTTTCGGTACACAGTTCCGCTTGTCAGAGAGTACTCCGGCATTCAGTGGCTTCGGTGCTCCTAAGGCGATGGTAGAATCTTCTGTAGGCGGTACGAATATGCTGGTAAGTATCGGTATCAATACAGGCGGTTATAATTTCCGTGCGGTAGGTGTGAAGTGGATGGCAAATGCTGATTCGTATATGAACGACGTGAAGTTTGTAGGTGGCCACGGTGGTCTTGCAAAACCCAGACCGGCAGATAGCAACAATGCCACTCAACGGAACTCATGGAACCGCACTCCCCGTATCAGTTCTCCCGAAAACCCCGTTGCTGCATCAGGCATGGACTTAGCTTGGGACAACCAATACTGGAGTTTGTGGGTTACAAACAATGGCGGTGGAACCTTCAAGGACGTCTGGACTGCCAGCACATACGCTA
Source organism: Bacteroides sp. (assembly GCF_030151085.1). Lineage (GTDB taxonomy): Bacteria > Bacteroidota > Bacteroidia > Bacteroidales > Bacteroidaceae > Bacteroides. Next base: position 52,482 of record NZ_JASLER010000070.1, read on the forward strand.
CCAGTGGTTTCTATGCCAATAACACCAGTACTCCGGGACGCATCTATGCCATGTCTTTGGAACACCATGTAAGAAATGAAGCACGTTTCAACAAGGTGTCCAACTGGAAAGTATATTGTATGCAGACCGAAGAAGAAAGCCGTGAAAGTACCGAATGCCAGCCCATCGAGATGGACAATTGCAAAGACATGACTTTTGCCAACTTGTATATGTTCCGTGTGATTCGTGTCAACGAGCCTTATCACAGCTCAGTAAGGATTCGTAATTGTGAGAACATTGCTTTCTTGAACCTGCACAATTACTCTCAGATTAAGTATACCAACAACATCGCCGTTTTCGACGTGAATAAAGACATCGATATTCGTCCTTGGGAGCTTTCCCGTCTGATTGTGACCGGCAAGGAACCTCATCAGCAACCCCTCAGCAACGATGTGAACAAGGTAAATCAGTTGGCTTCCGATTTCGACTTTGCCGAAGGCATTGCACGCGATAGTAAAGGCAACATCTACTTCTGCGATCATCGCATGCGCCGCATTTTCAAGTGGTCTGTAGAAACTAACAGTCTCTCACTGATTGCCGATTTCCCCTGGAAACCGTCCAACCTTGCTTTCGATTCGGAAGATAATTTGTTGGTATTGTTCCGCTACGACTCTCAACCGGGTTATCTGATTGACGGCAAACCCGAAGAAATGCCCGTGATGCCTGATACGAAAGGAACTTCTTTTAGTGGTTATGGTAACTCTGCATTTACTATGAGGGTTTATTCTATCGATCCTGAGAATCCTGAAGAAACCATCAAGTTATTGCCCCGTGTACCTATGGGACAAGTGAAGAATGTTTATAAAGCGCTCTATCCTTCCAACCGTTGGAGAGACTTCCACGATTTCAACGAAGTATCGGTCTATGTTCCCGAAATGTGCTTCCTGGCACCGGATGGAAAGACTATTATTCCTCATTACTTCGACCTTTCCCGTAGTTCCAGCTTGTTGGAAGCTTATCCGGGCAAGCCCTTCTATACATCCGATGAATACGACCGTCGCATGGTGAAGATGGACGTTGCCAATGACGGCACGCTTTCTAACTTGACATATTTTATAGAACAAGGTGAGTTCGGCTCGGCTGTAGATAAAGAAGGAAACTTGTATGTGGCTGACGGAGAGATCTATATCTTTGATAAAGATGGAAATAAGAAAGGAATGATTCGTGTTCCGGAGCGTCCATCTACGCTGCAATTCGGCGGGAAGGATGGTAATACATTATTTATTACAGGCAGATCCATGTTCTTTGGAGTGCGTACTAAGTGATGACTCAACGGACAATACCCTTATAGGCAGATAGGAAGAGGTCTTATCTGAGATAAACTCACTCTTGGACTCATCATACAATCATACCGTATGATTGTATGATGAACCCATGAGTGAGTATCATTCAGTTCTACTTTCATCCTATCTTCATCACTATTTGTGACAAATACATTCAATCTTCAATTCAATCACACTCGAAAACTTAAATAATAATACCCTATGAAACATTATTATTCAATCAGATTTCTGTTGATAGTCTGTTGGATTATCGGCAGTTTGCCCATTGCCAGAGCGGCAGAAAGTAGCTCTGTATATACTCAAAGGCCGAATGATCCGGAGGCTTTTTACTTTACTCCGGAGAATTATGGTTTCAAAGCTGATGGAAAATCAGATGTAACTGAGGCACTCCAAAAGGCCATTAATCAGGTAAAGCAAGAGAAGAACTTTGGTATCTTGTTTCTGCCAGAAGGTAACTATCGCATTAGTAAGACGATACAGATACCTTCGTCCATCCGCTTGATTGGTTATGGAAAGAAACGTCCTGTTATCTACCTGGGTGCTAATACACCCGGCTTTCAGACTACTCAGAATTATATGGTGTGGTTCACCGGTGGACTAGCTCCCGAAGGACGCCAACCATCGGATGCCGGTGCCGGAACCTTTTACAGTGCCCTTTCCAATATTGACTTTCGTATAGAGAAGGGGAATCCTCAGGCAATTGCTATCCGTTCCCATTTCGCCCAGCACAGTTTTACCAACCATTGCGATATTCAGATAGGCGAGGGGAAAGCTGGTATCTACGATGTCGGTAATGAACTGGAAGACATGAAATTTTATGGTGGTGAGTATGGAATCATCTCTTCCAGAACCTCTCCGGGATGGCCCATAATGACAGTCGATACCTATTTTGAAGGACAAAAGAAGGCAGCTATCTATTCTAAGGAAGTAGGATTTGCCATTGTGAATATGCATGTGAAGAATACTCCTGTAGCTTTTGAAATGGCAGAGAATCTGGCAGATCGTCTTCACATTGAAAACTCTCTTTTGGAAAACATATCTGTAGCCGGTATAAAGGTGAGTGTAGTAGGGAATACCTTCTCACAACTGAATATGGTAAATGTCGATTGTAAGAATGTGCCCGTACTGGTAGACTATGCACAAAGCGGGAAGATGGTCAATGTAAAAGACAAACAATATAAAGTGAAAGAGTTTACATACGGTCTTGTACTCGATAATCTGAACGCAACTTCCACTTTTCAGGAAATCAGTGAGATTGTTCCGGTTGCCAATGTACCTGCTAAGCTACAAAAAGAGCTTCCCATACTTCCGGCAATGGAAACATGGGTGAATGTGCGTGACTTCGGCGCAACAGGTGACGGCGAAACTGATGATACCGGTGCTTTTGAAAAAGCCATTTCCCAACACAAGAATATCTATGTACCACAGGGTTGGTATCGTCTGACGAAGACCTTGAAGATGGCTCCGGGAACAAGATTGATTGGTCTGCATCCCTTTGGTACTCAGTTTGTATTGAATGAAAGTGAGCTTGCATTTAGTGGCTTTGGTTCTCCTATGCCTTTAGTGGAATCTTCCGAAGGTGGAGATGATATATTGAATGGTATCGGTATCAATACAGGCGCTTACAATTACCGTGCGGTAGGCTGCAAGTGGATGGCAGGCGAACATTCGTATATGAACGACGTCAAGTTTGTAGGTGGTCATGGAACCCTGCGCAAACCTACTCCGAATACCAACGAACAACGATCTAATTGGAGGGGAGGCGAGCATCGTATCAGTTCTCCTTCTGCCCCAGTGATGGAGTCGGGGAAAGACCTTGCTTGGGATAACCAGTATTGGAGCCTTTGGATTACCAACAATGGCGGTGGTATCATTAAAGATATCTGGACCGCCAGCACATACGCCGCTAGTGGTCTTTACATCAGTGACACGGAAACTCCGGGCCGTATTTATGCCATGTCTCTGGAACACCATGTCCGCACGGAAGCCCGTTTGCACAATGTTGCCAACTGGAAGATATACGCATTCCAATTTGAAGAAGAAGGCAAGGAAGGTCCTGATTGCCACATGGCTGAGATGTCGAATTGTAAGAATATCGAGTTGATAAACGTATGGATGTATCGTGTAATCCGTGCTTTCATGCCGAAAGAAATCGGTTACCGTATGTGGAACTGTGAGAATATCACTTTCCGCAACATGCATAACTATACGCAGATATTGCCCGTCATTGAGTTTCCCATCTACGATATGAACAAGGCTTTACCTGTATATTCGTGGGATTTTGCCCGTCTTACTATCTCCGGTAATGAAAAGAGCAACCGTCCGTCCTGCGATGTAATAGATAAACCTGTAAAACTGGCTACCGGCTTCGAACTGGCTTCCGGAGCAACTACCGACAGTAAAGGAAATGTTTATTTCTGCGAGAACCGTTTAAAGAAAATCTATAAATGGCCGGCAGATAATGGGCAGATCACAATGATTGCCGATTATCCTTGGAAACCCTTTACTTTGGCTACCGATACCAAGGACAATCTTTTAGTCATCTTCCGTTATGACCCGCAACCGGGCTATATGATGAATGGTGAACAAGAAACCGTGCCCCGTCTGCCGGATGATAATCCGATGTATAGTGGCTGGGGGAATAGTGGATGGAGTGCTTTGGGATACTCCTTCGACCCCAATAATATAGATGCTACCATGAAACCACTACCTCGTATTGCCACTGCCGATGCTAAGAACGTGCAGAAAGTGATTCATCCTGCCAGCCGTTGGCGTGGTGATTTTCATAAAGTGGTAGCCAGCATGCCGGAGTATAGTTTCATTGCTCCTGATGGTGTGACCATCATCCCGGAAACTTACGACTTGGGACGTTCCTGCGCATTGATTCCGGTTGTTCCCGGTCAGAAAGAACCTGTTTATGTAGTGAATGAAAATAATAAAACAACTGTCCGCCTATCAGTTGGTGTGGATGGACGTTTGGCAGAGGAGAAAGTACTATGTCCTTTCGGTCAATACAGTAATGTGACTGATGCTGAAGGAAATGTTTATATTGCTGACGGAGAGATATTTGTCTACGATAAGTCAGGCAAGGAACAACGACGCATACAAGTGGAAGAACGTCCTATTTCAATGACTATTGGAGGACAACAGAAAGATGTGTTGTTTGTAACAACTACTCGTTCTCTCTACGGTATAAAGATTAAATAAGAATCTTCCGGTATAAGAATCAGCCCTTGCAACATGAAAGTCAATGTATGCAAGGGCTGATTTTATATCAATCAAAAATGATAAATGGGTCTATTTTTCAAGTAAGTCTTTCAAGAAAGCATCCAGTTCCTCATCCAGTCCCTTCAGTAATTCATCATTAACCAGCAGGGTATCATCATCCATGAGTAGTAGTTCGGCAAGTGTTTCTTTGTCATCGTCTACTAATACGAAGGAAAATGGTTTCAGAATGATTAATTTGTCAAAGTATCCTTCATGCTTCATGTTGCAGAGAAGAGTAGATAGGATACGTTCTGCATTTTCAAAGAAATCGTCACCTTCATAAGTCATCCATTCTTCAATAGTGGCATTAGCAAGCTCCTCATCTTCATCATCAAAGATAGACAACTCACCTGAATTCTGGTTAGGTTGCAGATGAATATCCGTAACGATAGTTTGTTCGCAACCACATGTATATTTGCTGATTGCTTTCTTTATAGTTCCCTCCAGGAGGGATAATGACGACTGACTGAGCTTCATAATGGCTTCCTTTTTCTTAATAGTTGTTCAAAGGTAGGGAAAATAATTAATAATGAATAATTAATAATGAAAAAAATGAGAAGGACGTTTATTTAGTCCTCTTCAAATCGATTCATCTGCACATTTAGACGTGCAATTCCTTCTTTTCGTTCCTGTAATTCGTTCACATAGATGGTGGTTAGGAAATAATTGGGGATACTTTCTGAATTGACCCCACTGGTCACTTGCAATTCATCTATCTTGTCTATTTCACGGGCAATAGATTGTGCCTTCAATGCCCATTCCATAGCCGTTTCTATGCTGTCTTGCATTTCATATCCCAGTGCGATATTGAAAGCTGCATACATTTTCTTTTTGCCTTTCTTCGACTCATAGCTTGACTTCCATAATTTGATGGCATTATCCCATTGTCCTTCTTTGGCATATACAGCTGCATCACGCATATTTACCGAACCACCGGTGATATAGTAACGGTTGGCTGTTTTCCAATAGGGGAGTAAATGTTTCACGGGCACTGTTCCTGCAAATTCAGATGCTTCTTTTATCAAATCATTCTCATTGATAAGGCGGGCACGTAAAACTGCTTCTCCACCTCCGTAATCCTCCCAGAAGATGCTATCATTACTATTAACTGTCACCATAGGACCTCTACGATTGGGCAGGTACACCTTTACGGTAGGGAATACTTTTACATCTACTGTACCATAATAAGTAGACCATTCATTGATATAGCTTATTTTGCGAAGCGAACGTATCTGTATATTTTCCAAGGCAATCAGGAAGTCTACGCCCAAGTCTTCTACAAGTTCGCTTACTTCTTCTTGTGTCAACATGGTTTCGCGTGGACTGATGTCTTTACTGCGCAAGGCGGAATCACAAATTACTACTTCTTCAAAATAATTCTCTTTGGCAAGTGCTTCTGCCAGCGATTCGGTAGTTAATTTGGCATCTCCATTATAAAAATTGGTAAGCCGCGTTATCTCATTTTCACTCTTCTTTTGTTCTTCTTCGTTTACTATCAGTTTGTTGTCAGGAACAGCCGGCATATTGTTAACAACAGCAACCCGCTTCAAGGATGCCGGGAAACTGACTTCTGCCGGAAGTATATAGTCTATGGACAGTTGCTCTATGCTTTGGCAACCGCTTAGTAGCAATGAAATGCTTAACAGAAGAGTATAGATATATTTAGCCATAGTTTATATAAGCTGAATTAAGAGTTTGAGCGCTTCTAAATAAGGATTACAAAGGTAAGAAATTAATTTTAATACAAGAATACTTTATTGAGCGTAATCTAATAAAAGTGATACAGAATGCGTCAAAACGACTTTTACAATAGGAGATTGAAGCAAATGAACTTAAAAATGGCGAGTTTATGCAGACTGTGAAACTACGGAACGGCTACTTTTGCTGTCGAAACATTTTATCCGAACATGAGAAACATTATACTTTCATTATTGCTACTTTTTCTGCTTGCCGATTCTTCTTTTTCGCAGGTACTTACCCGTTGGGTCAATCCGTTTATAGGGACCGGAGCTGTTGAGTCTAGTCTGTCCGGCAATAATTACCCGGGTGCCACAGTGCCTTTTGGCATGGTACAATTGAGTCCTGATACCCGTGAAGCTCCCGATTGGGCACAGGCATCAGGCTATGACTATAACGATTCTACAATCTACGGATTTAGTCATACACGCTTGAGTGGTACGGGTGCATCCGACTTTATTGATATACTGATGTTTCCTACTCAAAGCAACAAACGACAGTCCGCTTTCACCCACGAACAAGAATCTGCCCGTCCCGGCTATTATCAGGTGATGTTGGCCGACGAGGGTATTCAGGCTGAACTGACAGCATCTACCCGTGTAGGTGTGCATCGTTATACCTATCCTCAGAAAGGAGTGGTACAAGTGTGGCTGGATTTAGACCATTCGGCCAATAAGGGCAGTTGGGGAAGACGCATTATTCAGTCGCAGATTCGTGTTGTTAGTCCTACCATAGTTGAAGGTTATCGGATTATTACCGGGTGGGCGAAACTAAGAAAAGTCTATTTTCATATTGAGTTTTCAATGCCTATTCTTACCGCCGAGTTATCAGATGGTGATCGGAAATATAAGAATACGCCGGTGATCAATGGAACGAATTTGCACGGCTTATTTTCTTTTAACAGAGGAGATCATGATGCATTAATTGCTAAAGTAGCCTTATCTCCGGTTTCAATAGAGAATGCTTTGCTGAATATGACGGCGGAAGTTCCTGCCTGGGATTTCGAGGAAGTATCTGTTGCAGCAGAGCAGTCATGGGAAAAAGAGCTTGCGAAGATACAGGTTCAAGGAACGGACTTGCAGAAAACGATTTTCTATACCGCCTTATATCACACGATGGTTCAACCTAATACTATGAGTGATGTCAATGGCGAGTATATGGCTACTGATTATACCACAAGACGATTGAAAGTGAATGAAACACATTATTCCACCTTTTCTTTGTGGGATACCTTTAGGGCAGCTCATCCGCTTTATACCTTATTACATATGGACAAGACCGAAGACTTTATAAAGAGTATGGTTCGTCAGTATGATGATTACGGCTATCTACCTATCTGGCAACTATGGGGGCAGGATAATTATTGTATGATTGGCAACCATTCTATTCCCGTCATTGTGGATGCGGTACTGAAAGGTATTGCAGGAGTTGATGCCGAAAAAGCATACGAGGCTGTACGAAATAGTTCATTGGTATCTCATCCCAACTCTCCTTTTGAAGTGTGGGAAAAGTATGGGTATATGCCCGAAAATATACAGACTCAATCCGTATCCATCACTTTAGAACAGGCTTATGATGATTGGTGCGTGGCACAATTGGCCAAGAAGCTCGGTAAAGAAGAAGATTACCATCATTTTATGAAACGCTCGGCGTACTATCGCAACTTATTCAATCCTACAACCGGTTTCTTCCAACCCAAGAGTGACAAAGGGGAGTGGATAGTACCTTTCGATCCTTATAAATACGGTGCTAATGGCGGTTACCCGTTTACCGAAGGAAATGCCTGGCAGTACTTTTGGTATGTACCGCAGAATATCCCCGATTTGATAGCTCTTACAGGAGGAAACAAGGCTTTTACTCAGAAACTGGACGCTTTCTTTACTACCATTCATCAAAGTGGTGAACTGAATGACAACGCATCAGGTTTTGTAGGACAATATGCACATGGCAATGAGCCGAGTCATCACGTGGCATACCTCTATGCTTATGCAGGCCAGGCATGGAAAACGCAGAAGTATGTGGCTCATATCATGGATAATCTATATAATATTTCTTCTTCAGGTTATGCGGGCAATGATGATTGCGGCGAAATGTCGGCATGGTACATATTTGGAGCATTGGGATTCTATCCGGTCAATCCTGCAAGTGGCGAGTATGTGATAGGCACTCCTATGTTGGAGCAAGCAGTAATTCAACTGCCGGATGGAAAACACTTCACTGTTAAAGCACCTCGTAAGAGAACTGATGAAATCTATATCCGTTCCATGAAGTTAAATGGAAAGAAATATACCAAGACCACTATTACCCATCAAGACATCCTGAATGGAGGGATTTTGGAGTGTGTAATGAGTGCCCGTCCCAACCGGCAATAAGAACCAATAGCAATACTTATCATGAAGAATATGAAACATTTAAAAACTTGTTTAGCGGCAGCAGCATTAGTACTTGTGGGCTGTCAAAGTGCAAAGGATGTGGGCGCTACCACAGAATTGTGGTATACACAACCAGCAAAGGTATGGATGGAATCATTACCTATCGGTAATGGTCGCTTGGGTGCCATGACATATGGTGGCATCGAGGAAGAGACATTGGGATTGAACGAATCCACCATGTGGTCGGGACAGTACAATGAAAATCAGAACAAACCTTTCGGTCGTGCCAAAATGGATCATCTGAAGAAGTTGTTCTTCGAGGGCAAACTATCAGAAGGAAATAAGATTGCCGGTGATAACCTGGCAGGTATGCAGACTTCATTCGGTACGCATCTTCCCATAGGCGACTTGAAGTTGCGCTTCACTTATCCCGAAGGGGAAGTGACAGGCTATCGCCGTTCACTGAGTTTGGACGAAGCGATTAGCAGTGTTACTTTTAATGCGGGGGGTGTGAACTACAAGCGTGAATATTTCGCTAGCAATCCCGATAATGTACTGGTACTCCGCCTGACTGCCGATAAGTCGAAGTCAGTAACCATGAATATGTCTTTAGATTTAATGCGCCAGTCTGCTCTTACGGTGGATGATAATCAATTGGTGTTCATAGGGAAAGTGGACTTTCCGTTACACGGTCCGGGCGGTGTGAACTTTGAAGGACGCATTGCCGTACTTGCCGATAACGGAGAACTGAATATGGATACGGCAGGTGTCAGTGTAAGCGGTGCAGATGCAGTAACACTGATAGTAGATGTACGTACCGATTATAAAAGTCCGGAATATAAGAAACAGTGTGTAGACGGTGTGAAGAGTGCTGCCGGCAAATCATACACTGATTTGAAGCAGGCACACGTAGAAGACTATGCCTCTTTATTCAACCGTGTGGCAATCAACTTTGGTGAAGATTTGAACAAGACCACACCTACCGATGTACGTTGGAAACAAGTACGCGAAGGCAAGACCGATACCGGCTTGGACGCTTTGTTCTTCCAATACGGTCGTTATCTGACGATAGCCAGTTCTAGAGAAAACTCCCCGTTGCCCATTGCCCTGCAAGGCTTTTTTAATGACAACAAGGCTTGCAATATGGGGTGGACAAACGACTATCATCTCGATATCAATACCGAACAAAACTATTGGGCGGCCAATGTTGGTAATCTGGCAGAATGTAATGCTCCTCTCTTTACATATATCAAAGACCTGGCCCATCATGGTGCAAAAACTGCTGATGTAGTGTACGGATGTAAAGGTTGGACTGCCCATACCACTGCCAACGTTTGGGGCTATACTCCTTCATCGGGTACCATCATTTGGGGCTTGTTCCCCTTGGCAGGTTCATGGATTGCCACTCACCTATGGACTCAGTACGAATATACACAAGACCAGCAATATCTGGCCGAAGTGGCCTATCCTTTATTAAAAGGAAATGCAGAGTTTATTCTTGACTTTATGGCTGAAGACCCGAGAGACGGTTATTTGAAGACCGGACCGAGCATCTCCCCTGAAAACTGGTTCCGCACCGCAGATGGTGAAGATATGGTAGCTTCGATGATGCCTGCCTGCGACCGTCAACTGGCTTATGAAATACTTCAGAACTGCATTCAAGCCTCTCAAATACTAGGAGTTGATAAGGAGTTCTGTGTCACATTGCAGAATGCGTTAGCTAAACTTCCTCCCATTCAGCTACGTGCCAATGGTGCTATTCGCGAATGGTTTGAAGACTTTGAGGAGTCTCATCCTAATCATCGCCACACTTCTCATCTGTTAGGCATGTATCCTTTCTCGCAGATAACATTGGAGAAAACTCCCGAATTGGCGGAAGGAGCTCGTAAGACTATCGAAGCTCGCTTGTCGGCCAAGGATTGGGAAGATACCGAGTGGAGTCGTGCTAATATGATTTGCCTCTATGCCCGCTTGAAAGATGCGAAAGAAGCCTATAATAGCGTGCAGTTATTACAAGGCAAACTCTCGCGTGAGAATCTCCTTACAGTATCTCCCGGAGGTATCGCAGGTGCGGAGGGTGATATCTATTCCTTCGATGGCAACCCCGCAGGTACAGCAGGTATGGCAGAAATGTTGGTACAGAACCATGAAGGTTACATTGAATTCCTGCCCTGCCTGCCCGCTGAGTGGAAAGATGGAAGTTTCAAAGGTTTATGCTTACGTGGTGGTGCCGAAGCCTCGGCTGTATGGACAGATTCCACTGTAACTACTGCATCCTTGAAAGCGACTTCCGATAACAATTTTACGGTTAAGATGCCGCAAGGAAAGACTTATAAAGTAATGTTGAACGGCAAAGAACTCACAGAAAAGCCCGATGCCAAAGGCTTGCTGACTATCACTCTGAAGAAGAACGATCTGTTGGAGATAAAATAAAACTTTGAGTATGAAAAGACATCTGTTATTGATGTACTTTATGACTCTGTTCACTTGGGGTGCAATTTATGCTTCACCGTATAACATTGCGCCTCAAAGTCGTGTGTCAGCTTCTTCTGTATTGAATGAATCATACGAAGCGGCTAATGTAACCGATCAGGTTATTCGCATTGCGGGTAAAGGCGAATGGGCATCAAAAAGTACAATGACTTTCTGGGGACAAATAGATTATCCTTGGATACAGTTAGATTGGGAGAAACCGGTATGTATCAATAAAGTGGTATTGTATGACCGTCCCGATAAGAATACGCATGTAGCAGGAGGTATCTTGCACTTCAGTGACGGGAGTTTTGTCAATGTATGGCAGATTTCTAATGATGGTAGTCCAAAGGTGGTGGAGTTTCCGGCACGAAAGACTAAGTGGGTGCGTTTTGAGGTGACTGATGGTGATGGTGTTAGTCTTGGGCTATCCGAAATAGAGGTTCTTCCTGCTCCTGAAGATTATACTGATTATGTTTCGTGGGTTGATCCTTATATAGAATCTGCCAGAGGACGTTACTTTTTTTTTATAACCGGTAATCAGCCTTTTGGTATGATAGGTGCCGCTCCCTTGACTCGGAACAAGAACCAGTATGGGGGTGGCTATAATTACAACTCAACGGATATACTTGGTTTCCCTCAGATACATTGTTGGATGTTGTCAGGATTGACACTGATGCCCACTACGGGTACGGTGAACCCTACTCAAGGTGAACAAAGCTGGAAATCACCATTTACTCATGAAGGCGAAATTGTACAGCCGGGTTATCATCGTCTCTATCTGGAGAAATACAATACTTGGGTGGAACAAACAGCTACGGATAGAGTCAGCTTCTACAAGTTGACTTATACAGAAGATGCTTCGGCAAATATTCTGCTTAATTTGGGTGGATATGTAGCTACCTCGACTATGGTCAACGCACATGTACAAAAGGTGGGTAATGATGAACTGACTGGCTATTTTGATACAAAAGGCCGTTTGTGGGGAGGTCCTGATATGGTAAGGATATTCTTTGTGGTCCGTTTCGATAAACCTTTCAATTCTTTGGATGGTTGGGTGGATAAGAACTATCTTTCTGGCATAGACACATTGCAAGGTACTACGGAAAGTACACCACGCGAAAGCTCCGGTTGGACTTACCACGATGCACCTACCTCAGGAGTCAGTGCCTGCTATGAAGTGCAACGCGGAGAGCAGATTCAACTGAAGATGGCCATTTCATATGTAAGCATAGCCAATGCAAAAGAAAATTTGGAAAAAGATTGCAGCCATTGGGATTTTGCTAAAGTACGCAAAGCCTCGCAAGACGAGTGGAATCAATGGTTAGGAAAGATTGACGTCAAAGGAGGAACGGATGCACAACACGTTAAGTTATACACTGACTTGTGGCATACTCTGTTGGGACGTCATAAAATAGATGATTCTAATGGTGAATATCCTGATTATACTCAAGGAGGAATCCGTCAAGGTACACATGTACTCAATGCCAACCGACAAATCAAGCAACTGAAAAAGGATAGTTCGGGAAATTCATTACATCACATGTACAACTCCGATGCGCTTTGGTTGTCTCAATGGAACTTGAATACATTGTGGGGGCTTGCTTATCCGTCGGTCTTGGATGATTTTGCAGCTTCGCTCATTCAGTATAGCGTCAACGGTGATTTGCTCCCACGTGGACCTTGTGCAGGAGGATATTCATATATTATGACTGGTTGCCCTGCCACCTCTTTGATTACGAGTGCCTATCAACGGGGTATTACCCGAAAGTGGTCGCCAGTTGTAGGCTACCGAGCAATGAAAAGGAATCATGCCAAAGGAGGTATGCTTGCTTTGGATATGGACAAAGAGTTGGATTTTTATACCGAGCGTGGATATTGTCCTGAAAGTGCGGGTCTCACTATTCAATGGGCTTTTGAGGATTGGGCTTTGGCAGAAATGGCTTGCAAGATGGGGAAGCTTAGTGACTATGCTTACTTCCATCGGCGTTCAATGGGTTGGCCGGCATCTTTCCATAAAGGCTTGAAGTTGATTCTTCCACGTAAGGCAGATGGCGGTTGGTTGCATACTGACCCGAAAGACGGATGGGGGTATGTAGAGGCCAATGCTTGGCAAGCTACCTTTGGTTTATCACACGACATACCGGGATTATCAAAGCAGATGGGAGGCAACGATAGTTTATGCGCCTTGTTGAATCATGCTTTTGAGGAGGCAACGTCTACTGACTTTGTTTTTGGCTATGGTGGTGGCTATGTGAGTTACGCCAATCAGCCGGGCTGTTCCAATGCACATGTCTTTGCTCATGTTGGCAAACCTTGGTTAACCCAGTATTGGGTACGTCGGGTGAAGGAACAGGCACATGGTGCCATCACTCCCGATAAAGGATATGGAGGACATGATGAAGACCAGGGACAGATGGGAGGTATCAGTACGCTTATGGCAATCGGACTTTTCAGTTTGGATGGTGGGTCGAGGCAAAACCCTGCTTATGATATAACCAGCCCGGTATTCGAAGAAGTTACCATCAAACTTGATGCTGACTATTATAATGGTAAAGAATTCAAGATAAAAACTTATAATAACTCAAAGGAGAATTGCTACATACAACGTGCCCGTTTGAACGGTAAAGAATATAATTCCTATCAGCTTCTCCATTCTACCTTTATACAGGGAGGCTTGCTTGAGTTATGGTTGGGGGATACTCCTAACGAAAGTTGGGGAACTATTATTCCCATAACCTCTATCAATAAGAGTAGTCGCTGAACACACTATTACCTTCAATGCACAAGATGGCATCTTATGTAGCTCAAGATGGCATCTTGTGCATCCTTTCCCGTAGTCCTTCTCTTGAGCGGGAGTAATGATAGGGACGAAACGACTTACTGTTTCAACCGTAAAAGTAAGATTATCCATATCCTAAGTGTTTTTTTCTATTTCCCGGCACCTTGAATCAGCTTAACTTTGCATCATAATTAATACCAATACTATAATGAAGAACCAATCTAATTCTTACTTATTTTTGATCGCTTTAATATCTGCCATGGGTGGCTTTCTATTCGGATATGACTGGGTAGTAATAGGTGGAGCGAAACCTTTCTATGAACAATATTTCCAGATTGCAGATAGTCCTGTTATGCAAGGGTGGGCCATGAGCAGTGCTTTGGTGGGATGTTTGGTGGGTGCATTGAGCGCCGGTAAACTGAGCGACCGACTGGGACGCAAACCTATCCTTATACTGGCTGCCGGACTCTTTATCTGTACCGCTATCGGCACCGGAGCCGTACACTCTTTCACCTTGTTTAATGTATTCCGTCTGGTAGGCGGCTTCGCCATCGGTATTGCTTCCAGTCTTTCACCGATGTATATAGCCGAAATTGCTCCGGCGCATCTGCGAGGACGTTTTGTTTCTATCAATCAGTTGACTATTGTATTAGGTATCCTTGCTTCGCAGATTGTGAACTGGCAGATTGCCGAACCTGTAGCAATGGGTGCCACACACGACATGATTCGTGAGTCATGGAACGGACAGACAGGATGGAGATGGATGTTTTGGGCAATGACTGTGCCTGCCGCACTATTCTTCATGTTTAGTTTTATATTACCCGAAAGCCCTCGTTGGTTGGCATCTTCCGGACGTAGCGAAGCGGCATTGAAGGTATTTACCCGCATTGGCGGCGGCGATTATGCCCGTCGTGAACTGGATGCTATTCAGGCAAGTTCTTCTGGCAAAGATCAGCAGGGAGGTTTCAAACAATTGCTTCGCCCTGCTATGTACAAGGTACTTACCATCGGCATCGTGATGGCTGTTCTTCAGCAATGGTGCGGTATCAATGTCATTTTCAACTATGCACAGGAAATATTTATGGCTGCCGGATATGGTGTGTCGGACGTATTGATGAATATTGTGGTGACGGGCATCACCAATGTAATCTTTACAGTACTTGCTATGTTCGTGGTAGACCGTTGGGGACGCAAGGCGCTGACGTTAATCGGCTCTTTCGGCCTGGCTATCATTTATACCTTTATGGGAGCCGCTTACTACTTCCATATCACCGGAATGGTGCTGCTTGTTATTGTTGTAATGGCCATTGCCTGTTACGCCATGACATTGGCAACTGCCATGTGGGTAATTATCTCCGAAATCTTCCCCAATCGAATCCGGGGTGTGGCTATGTCAGTTTGTACTTTCGCTTTGTGGGCGGCTTGCTTTATACTTACCTATAGTTTCCCGGTGTTGAATAATACGTTGGGAGCTGCCGGTACCTTCTGGCTCTATGGTGTCATTTGTTTGGCGGGTGGTGTGTTCGTAGTGTTCTACTTGCCCGAAACCAAAGGAAAGAGTCTCGAAGAGATTGAGAAAGAATTGGTGAAATAGTAACTTCAAAACATAAATCAAAATAAAAATATATGTGATGGAAAAGATAACTCAATATTTAATTCAAAGCACGGTACACACTAGCGAGGTGCGTGCTTGGGAAGAAGACATCTTGCTTCCCACCTACGAAGCCGGACAAGAGGAAAAGAATCCTATATTCCTGGAAAAACGTGTCTACCAAGGTAGTAGCGGTTCAGTATATCCCTATCCGGTAGTGGAGAAGATCTCCGATAAGAAAGTAGACAAGAGCTATCATGCTCTTTTTATCGAGAACGAATACATCAAAGTAATGATATTACCCGAACTGGGCGGGCGCATTCACATGGCGTACGACAAGGTAAAGCAACGTCACTTTGTTTATTACAACCAAGTAGTGAAACCGGCTTTGGTAGGACTTACCGGCCCGTGGATTTCCGGTGGTATCGAATTTAACTGGCCGCAGCACCATCGTCCATCTACCTTCCTCTCCACCGATTTCTCTATCGAAGAACATGCGGATGGTAGCAAGACTATCTGGTGCAATGAGGTAGAGCGTATGTTCCGCACCAAAGGCATGCAAGGATTCACCCTTTATCCGGGCAAGGCATACATCGAGATCAACGTGAAGATATACAACCGTACCTCTTTCCCGCAAACTTTCCTGTGGTGGGCCAATCCGGCGGTGGTGGTCAACGACCATTATCACTCGGTGTTTCCACCCGATGTGAATGCCGTATTCGACCATGGAAAACGCGATGTATCATCTTTCCCTATCGCTACGGGTGTTTATTACAAACAAGATTACTCTGCCGGAGTGGATATTTCGAAGTATAAAAATATCCCCGTGCCCACTTCCTACATGGCCATTAAGTCCAAATTCGACTTTGTAGGAGGCTATGAAGCCGATGTGAAAGGCGGTCTGCTGCACGTGGCCGACCATCATGTATCGCCGGGTAAGAAACAATGGACTTGGGGCAACGGTGACTTCGGTCGTGCCTGGGACCGTAACTTGACGGACGAAGACGGACCTTATATCGAATTGATGACCGGTATGTTCACCGATAATCAGCCCGACTTCTCATGGCTGCAACCCTATGAGGAAAAGTCTTGGGTGCAATACTTCATGCCCTACAGCGAAGTGGGTTACGTGAAGAATGCAACCAAAGATGCCCTGCTCAATGTAGAATTGAAAGACGGCGAAGCCTCGCTGATACTTTACACCACAGGCGTAAACAAGGACGTCAATATTGCGGTGAAAGCTGCTGATGGCACTTCCTTGTATAACCAAACCATTCAGAT
Source organism: Bacteroides sp. (assembly GCF_030151085.1). GTDB lineage: Bacteria > Bacteroidota > Bacteroidia > Bacteroidales > Bacteroidaceae > Bacteroides. The sequence goes on from NZ_JASLER010000070.1 coordinate 69,306, forward strand.
ATCCCCCGATTCACCTTTCACCGCAACCTTTGCCGCCAAGGGACTCAAAGAAGAAGAACTGAGTGTAGAAGTAAGAGATTATAAAGGTGAACTGATGCTAGTTTACCAAGCTGATAAACCCGAAATCAAACCCGTACCCGACCCGGCTAAAGCTGCCAAAGATCCCAAAGACATTGCCTCTATCGAGCAACTCTTCCTCACAGGGCTTCACTTGGAGCAATACCGTCATGCCACTTACAATCCGATGGACTACTATCAGGAAGCCCTTCGGCGCGAACCTGGCGATGTGCGTTGTAACAACGCTGTCGGCTTGATACTGATGCGCAAGGGACAATTTGCACAAGCTGAACCCTACTTCCGCAAAGCCATAGAAACACTGACCGAGCGTAATCCCAATCCCTACGATGGTGAACCTTACTACAACCTGGGGGGATGCTGCAAGATGCAGGGCAAGTTGGATGACGCCTTCGACGCCTTCTTCAAATCGGCCTGGAATGCTGCCTTGCAAGATGCCGCTTATTATGCGTTGGCACAGATAGACACCCTAAAGGGACGCTATGCCAGTGCTTTGGACAAAGCAGACCGTTCGCTTATTCGCAACTGGCACAACCATAAAACACGACAACTAAAAGCCTCTCTGCTCCGCAAACTGGGTCGCAAGGAAGAGGCACTGGCTCTAATTGAAGATTCATTGAAGATAGATCGCTTCAATATGGGCTGCCGCTTCGAACACTACCTGCTCACCGGCAGCAAGCAAGTACTGGCAGAAATGCAAAACATGATGCGCCATCGCTCGCACGATTACATAGAGTATGCGCTCGATTTTTCTGCTGCCGGACTATACGATGAGGCTATTGAGTTACTGCAAACCTATACGCAGGAAGGCGGAGCCGTTTATCCCATAGCTTATTATGCCCTCGGCTATTTCCATGCTTGTCAGGGAAAAGAGGAGCAAGCGTTGAAGTACTATCAGCAAGCAGAGCAAGAAGATCATTCCTATTGCTTCCCCAACCGCATCGAAGAAGTTTTGATTCTTCAAAGCGTCCTACGTATCAATAAGGCGGGAGCGAAAGCCGCCTACTGTCTTGGAAACTTTTGGTATGCAGCCCGTCAGTATGACAATGCCCTGGCTTGTTGGGAAGCGTCAGCCGCTATCGACCCGACTTATCCGACAGTTTGGCGAAACCTTTCATTGGCTTACTATAACAAACAGAATGATAAGCAGAAAGCACTGATAGCATTGGAAAAAGCCTATCATCTCAATGAGCGTGATTCACGCATCCTGATGGAGTTGGATCAGCTATACAAACGCCTAGGCCGCTCTCACGAAGAACGCCTGGCTTTCCTCGAAGCCCATCCCGCCGAAACCGCAGAACGTGACGACCTTTCGATCGAGCGTATTACCCTTTATAACCAACTGGGACGCTATGCTGAAGCAAAAGAACTGATCGCCGTCCGTAATTTCCATCCGTGGGAAGGTGGCGAGGGTAAGATTACCGGTCAATACACACTTTGCCGTGTGGAACTTGCCAAAATAGCCCTCAGTCAACAGCTCTATGCCGATGCGCTAGCGCTTCTGAAGGAAACAGAAGCTTACCCTTATAACCTGGGTGAAGGCAAACTTGCCAATGCCGAAGAAAATGACATCTGGTACTATAAAGGAGAAGCCTATCGTGGGTTGGGCGATGAGGTTCAGGCAAAGGTCTGCTTTGAGCAAGCTACCGTTGGTTCTTCCGAGCCTCAACAAGCTTTCTTCTACAACGACCAGCAACCGGACAAGATATTTTATCAAGGACTGGCATGGCGGGCGCTGGGTATGGAAGACAAGGCACGCAGTTGCTTCAACAAACTGATAAAGCATGGTGAAAAGCACTTGTTCGATGATTACCGTATTGATTACTTTGCCGTGTCATTGCCCGACCTGGCTATTTGGGAAGACGATTTGAACAAACGCAATCGTATTCATTGCAACTACGTGATGGGCTTGGGGTATCTTGGACTAAACGAATGGCAACAAGCCACTACTTTCCTCGATGAAGTTAGAAAGCTCGATGTAAATCATCAGGGTGGACAGATACATCGTAACATGGTTACTATATAGAACTATAAAAAAAAATGATCCGTATGAATAGAATTAAAATATACTTTATAGGATTGGCTCTTGGCCTGTGCATGACTGCACAGGCTCAGGAAGCCTCTGTTTATCAACTGACTTCTCCCGATAAGCAATTGACATTGAAGATAGACAATGGACAAACTCTGTGTTATTCCTTGCAAGAAGCGAATCGCCAGCTGATTTATCCTTCAGCTATCTCGCTGAAGATGAATGACGGCACGGTTTGGGGCAAGAATGGCGAAGTCATTGGCAGTTCATTGACCGAGACCAATGAGAAAGTATTTCCTGTAGCCGGCAATCACCGTGAACTGACCAACCATTACAATGAACTTTCTCTGAAATTCAAGGATGGCTATTCCGTCATCTTCCGTCTGTACAACGAAGGTATGGCATACCGATTCTGTGGTAACCTTCCAGCACAGGATTCATTAGTTATCGCCCACGAAGAAGCTACTTTCAATTTGGCAGATAATCCGTCTGTGATCCTTCCTCAAACCGATAACTTCACAGCTTGGGAAGTGAGCAACGTGCTTTACCAAGGAGTATCCGACATTGAGGATAAGAAATACGGTTTGACACCGACCCTGTTTACCAATCCCAAGCATAATCTGCGCATTGTGGTTGCCGAATCCGACTTGAATAATTATCCGGGCATGTATCTCCGCAAAGAAGAAGGCACCATGAAAGGTTACTGGGCGCCTTATCCCAAGAAGATAGAAATGGGTAGTTGGGGGAACTTCATCACTGTAGTGAAGGAGCGTGAGAACTATCTTGCCCGTACGGCTGGCAATCATGCTTTCCCGTGGCGCATTGCCATCGTGGCGAAAGATGACAAAGACTTGCTGGCAAATGAAATGATTTATCTCCTTGCCAAACCGCAACAGATAACCGATACCGATTGGATACGCCCCGGCAAGGCAACCTGGGAGTGGTGGCATTGCGCCATGCTCGAAAAAGCCCCGTTCCCGTCAGGACATACCAAGCTTTCCACCCAACTTTATAAATATTACATCGACTTTGCTTCCGAGAATAAAATTCCTTATCTGCTGGTAGACGCCGGATGGAGCAATGTTTTCAACCATGCTGACCTGAACAAGAACATCGATATCAAGGAAGTAATTCGTTATGGAAATGAAAAGCAGGTAGGAGTATGGTTGTGGACAGTGGCCGCTACACTCATCCATAACCCGCATTGCTACCTTGATTCCATCAGCAAGTGGGGAGCGGCAGGAGTGAAGATTGATTTCTTCGATAGGGATGATGCCTTGATGATTCCCGAATATGAGAATTTGGCAAAGGCTTGCGCCGAACGTCGCCTGATGGTAGACTTCCACGGTTGCAGCAAACCCACCGGACTCCACCGGGCTTATCCTAACGTACTTTCTTACGAAGCCATGCGCTGTGGTGAATGCTTTAAGTGGGATACCAGTTCTAATCCTGATTATCAGTTGCAATGTATCTTTGCCCGCATGCTAGGTGGAGGCATTGACTACACGCCGGGTTCCATGCGTAATTGTACGCTTGAAAAGTTTAAGCCTGTAGACCCAGGTCTACCTAGTTCGCTGGGTACACGGGCCCACGAAATGGCTATGTTTGTCGTACTTTCGGCTCCATTTGCCAGTCTTTGCGATTCTCCCGATGCTTATCGCAAATATCCCGATATATTGAAGTTCCTGGCCGAAGTGCCTACTTCATGGGACAAGACCATACCGCTGAAAGCCCGGGTAGGTGAATATGCAGTAGTAGCTAAACAAAAAGGTGACACTTGGTATGTAGGTGGTCTGAATGCTTGGGGCGTTCGCGATGTAACATTCGCATGTTCCTTTCTTCAACCGGGAAAGAAATATGTAGCCGAAGTGTTCTGTGATAAAAAGGCAAGTAATAAGAATGCGAACCTGTATGAGCGTAAGACTATAGAAATTGGACCGGATAGAATCCTGGAAATGAATATGGCTTCAGGAGGAGGATTCGTTCTGGTTATCAGCGAACAATAAGCTTGTTACAACAGGCTTGTCTTCTATCTTTCCGACTATTTTAGTGAATAGCCGGAAAGATTCTTTTTATTAATAATGATTTGTTGTTACCTTTGTTCCTTGTTAATATTAATACCTTAATGATAACGATACTATGAAAAGTATATTACCGATACTGTTTCTTCTTGTGGGTGCGCTAAAGCTGCAAGCATCCGACAGGGGAGTTTCCAATTATTACTTCTCGCATATTTCAGGTGAAAATGGACTGTCTCAGAGCAATGTGAAATCTATTATCCAAGATAGCTACGGTTTTATGTGGTTTGGTACAAAGAACGGACTGAATCGTTTCGACGGCACTTCTATTGTGCAGATGAACTGTGACGACTATGTGGCTGGCACGGGTAATCATAATATCTCTGCACTATTTGAAGATAAGGACCGTCAGCTGTGGGTAGGTACTGATAGGGGAGTATATCGTTACAACCCCGCACTGGATGTATTTACAGTGATAGATTTAAAAACCGTCGATGGTATAAATATGAATAACTGGGTCGCTAATATAGTTGCTGATTCGGTAGGCAATATATGGGTGGTAATTCCCGACCAAGGTGTATTTCGCTACAAAGATGACAAGCTTTACTTCTACGAAGTGACCAATAAGAAGAATTTCAAGACCGAAGCACCCGACTGCATCTGCGTGCGTGCCGATGGAGAAGTGTGGGTAGGAACCTGGGGCGTAGGTCTGTTTCACTATAACCCTAAGACAGACAAGTTTGAACAACACAGTGAAGATAAGAATGGCCGTTCATTGAAAGGGAAAAACATTAATGCCATCTGCGACTATGGAGACTGGATTGGCATAGCTATTCACGAAGGCGAGGTGATGAAATACAACCCTTCTGCCAATGAGTTGGTGAAGATAGACATTCCCGAAGCTTCCCATACCTTCATCCGTAATGTGATGTGTTTCGACAATGAACTTTGGGTGGGTACCCATGAAGGTTTGTTCGTAGTGAACGAACGGAAGAACAAGATAACCCATCTGAAACAAGATTTGATGCGTCCGTTCAGCCTTTCCGATAAGATTATCTATACCATCTATCGCGACCGTGAAGGAGGTACCTGGTTGGGAACTATGTTTGGTGGAGTCGATTATCTGCCTCATCACAACTTGTTGTTTGATAAGTATGTTCCGGGTAGCGATTCCTATTCATTAAGTACGAAACGTGTCCGAGAGATTTCGATGGATGCTCAGGGAAATATATGGATAGGAACCGAGGATGACGGAGTGAATATGTTGGATGTTTCTACTGGTAAAGTAAAGAAAATCTCTGAAGGAAAAATCACATTAGGAATGTTTGTATATGGTAATCAGGCTTTTTGCGGATTGTTCAAGCAAGGGCTCGATGTCATTCAGTTACCTGGAGGGGCTATCAGTCATTATGGGTATGAGCAGTTGGGCATTGGCGAAGGAAGTGTCTACACCTTTTTCATTGATAGCAAGGGCAACCGGTGGATTGGTACAGGGTGGGGACTTTATAAAGCAGCACCCGGATCGTTTGCCTTCCAGAAAGTGAATGAAGTCGGGTATGACTGGATATTCGATACTTTTGAGGATAAGGATGGTACACTTTGGTTTGCCTCTATGGGTAGCGGCTTGTGGCGATATACTTCGGGAAAGCGTCAGTTCAAGAAATACGAGAATGAGGAGGGCAAGGAGAATTCACTCAGCTCAAACTCAGTCAGTTCGGTGATGCAGGACAGCCAGGGACGAATTTGGATTTCGACCGACCGTGGTGGTATCTGCCGGTATAATCCGGCTTCGGACGATTTCACGACCTTCTCCATCGAAGATGGTTTGCCGGATGATGTGGCTTATAAGATATTGGAAGACGACCAGCAGAATTTGTGGTTTGGCACCAATCGGGGATTGGTACGTTTCAATCCTGATACTAAATATGTCCGGGTTTATACAACGAAAGATGGATTGCTGGGTAACCAGTTCAACTATAAATCGGCAATAAAGGGCAAAGACGGTAAATTCTATTTCGGTGGAATAGAAGGACTGATAGCTTTTAACCCCAACTCATCTGAGAATAGTACTTATCAGGCACCGGTTTACGTTTCTAAACTTAGTATTTACAACCAAGAGATTACGGTACACACGCCCGGCTCTCCGTTGAAGAAGTGCATTTCGCATACCGATGAAATCGTTTTGTCCTACGACCAGTCTAATCTCAGTTTTGATGTAGCTTTACTCTGCTATTCCACTACCGAATCTAATCAATATTATTATAAATTAGAACCATTGGACAAAGACTGGATAAAGGCGGGCACCAACCAGAATATCTCCTATGCCAAACTGCCTCCCGGCAAATATACCTTTAAAGTACAAGCGACTAATGGTACCAGCGGGAATCCATATTCAACCTGCTCGTTGTCCATTGTTATACTACCGCCTTGGTGGTTGTCAGTATGGGCTTATATGTTTTACGTCATTTGGATAATCTGCCTGATATTCTGTAGTTTCTTATGGTATAAGCGCCGTAAGGAGAAGCAGATGGAAGAACGGCAAAAGATATTCGAGATAGAGAAGGAAAAGGAATTGTATGAATCGAAAGTAAGCTTCTTCACCGAAATTGCCCATGAGGTGCGCACACCGTTGACGTTGATAAACGGTCCGTTGGAAACCATTCAGGAGATGGAGATAGATAATCCGAAGTTGAATAAGAATCTGTCAGTAATAGGGCAGAATACCAAACGTCTGCTTGATTTGGCAGCCCAGTTGCTCGATTTCCAGAAGATAGGTGCCGATAAATTCGATATGAAGTTTGAAAGTGTGGATATTACAACGTTACTCAACGAAACCATTGCCCGCTTCGAACCTACCTTTGTGCAAAAGAAGAAAGAATTGTTGCAGAATGTGCCCGAAGAGAGTATTGTAGCAGCCATAGACAAAGAGGCAATTACAAAAATCCTGAGCAACTTGCTGAATAATGCGTTGAAGTATGCCCGGCATACTGCTTTGGTAGAACTCTCCAAAGACGATACTACATTTACTGTCCGGGTATCCAGTGACGGTGATAAGATACCATCCGAGTCCGCCCAACTGATATTTGAAGCTTTCTATCAGATGGATAAGAAGAAAGTATCCCGCCAAGGTGTAGGTATCGGACTTCCTTTAGCCCGTTCGCTGGCCAAACTGCATAAAGGAGTCCTCTGTTTGGACACCAATCAGCCCGAGAATACCTTTGCACTGACTATTCCGTTGAATAAAGAAGGTGTTCAACAACAAATAGAGAAAGTCGTTGAACAGAACACGGTAGTGTTGGACGAAGAAACTTCGCTCGAAACTGATAATATGAAAGGATATACCATTTTGCTGGTAGAAGATAACGAAGAAATGCTCACCTTCATTCTTGACCGTTTGGAAGAACAGTTCACCGTGGAAACTGCCCGTGATGGAAAAGAAGCATTGGATATTTTACGAAATAACCACATCGACTTAATCATCAGTGATATCATGATGCCGGTGATGAATGGATATGAACTTTGTAAAGAGATAAAGGCCGATATGGATTTATGTCACATTCCGTTTATCTTCCTCACTGCCAAGAACGACCTCGATAGCAAGATAAACGGATTGAAAATTGGTGCCGAGGCTTATGTGGAGAAACCTTTTTCATTCAATTACTTGCGTACACAGATATTGTCACTATTGAGTAACCGCCGTAAGGAGCGTGAAGCATTCTCGAAACGTCCTTTCTTCCCCGTGAACAATATGCAGATGAATAAAGCGGATGAAGAATTCATGAATAAAGTAATCAATGTGATTCAAGACAACATTACGGATGATAATTTCAGTGTGGAGCGTATGGCGGAGATACTTTGTATGAGCCGTTCCAGCCTGTTACGTAAGATTAAAATCCTGTTCAACCTCTCTCCGGTCGATTTTATTCGCCTGATTCGTCTGAAGAAAGCTGCCGAATTGATTCAGGAAGGCAAATATCGGATTGGTGACATCTGTTATATGGTAGGAATCAACTCTTCCTCTTATTTCAGTAAGTTATTCTTGAAGCAATTCGGTATGACTCCCAAAGAATTTGAGAAACAAAATCAAGCTACCCTGATAAAAAATAAAACAAATAGAGCAGAGGATATCCTAAATTGAAATAAATGATGCAAGAAATAGCGCATTTGCGGATTAAATAGGTTCAAATGCGTCTTTGCGGCAAAATTCTCATATATTGGTGCATTTGCATAGCTATTGGTTACTAGTAAAACCTACTTTTGTGATTGTTCTACGAAGCAAAACTTCGGTACGAATAAGTTGCGAAATTTAACAAAGGTTTTACCAGCTAACTATAATAGTATGAAAAATAACAAAATCAAACTCTATGCTTGTGCTGTAGCATTGTCTCTCTCGGGAGGTGTATTTACAGGATGTAATGTGGGTACTAAAAATTTGAATGCCGGTACATGGAAACTGTCGTACGATGAACAGGCCAATGGCGTTGATATTGAAAAAGGGGCAAAACTTATCTATGATAATGTATATGCTTCTTATAAACTCTCGGATAAGATAGTCTCCAGTCGTGACTACTCCAAGCGTAAATTTAGTACTGAAAAGATTAAAGATAACTTTGGTCAGGGCTTTCTTTATAAAGTCGTTTATACCAATGACAATCTACCTACACTTACCCAGATATTCTATGTATATCCCGATAAAGATTATGTATTGACGGAATTCACTTTGACCGATAAAGAAGGAGTAACTTCCAACTACATGGCTCCGGTCAACGTAGACCAAATGCCTGCCGTACTTGCCGAAAATGGAAGTAACCGGGCTTTGTTCGTTCCTTTTGATAACGATAAATGGGTCAGATATCAATCCCATCCGTTGGACTTCACCAACCTGACCAGTTATGAAGTAACTGCCATCTTGAATAATGAGGATCGTAACGCACTGGTATTGGGTTCGGTAGAACATGATAATTGGAAATCTGCGATAACAATAGGGAAAGGTACAATTAATAATGTAGGCTCACTGGTGTGTTTTGGTGGTGCAGCCGATGAATTGACACGTGACTCCAAACCACACGGATCACTGAAAGGAGAAGAAATAAAATCTCCTAAAATACTATTAGGTTTCTTCGAAGACTGGCGCATAGGATTAGAAGAATATGCCGGGGCCAATGCTGTGATTGCTCCTCCCAAAGCCTGGAATAAGGCTGTTCCGTTTGGTTGGAATAGCTGGGGAGCATTGCAGTTCAATCTGACTTACCCCAAAGCATTGGAAGTGTCGGATTATTATAAGGATAACCTGCAAAACAACCACTTTGTAAATACGGACAACACAGTTTATATCGGTTTGGATTCGGGCTGGAACAGCTTCACTGAAGAAGAATTGAAATCGTTTGTAGATAAGTGCAAGGCCAACGGTCAGATAGCCGGTGTGTATTGGACTCCTTTCACCGACTGGGGCAGGAATCCCGACCGTGAAATAAAAGAAGTTCCAGGTACGACTTATAAAGATGTATATCTCTACGCCAATGGCAAACCCCAGGAACTTGACGGAGCGTATGCAGTTGACCCTACTCATCCCGCCATTGAAGCAATGATGAAGAGTACTTCCGAACTATTCCACCGTGCCGGATTTGAGTATGTAAAGATGGACTTCATGACACACGGAGCCATGGAAGCCGACAAATGGCATAATCCGGAGATTGAAACCGGTATTCAGGGATATAACTACGGTATGCAATTGCTCGACAAGTACTTTGGAGATATGTACATCAACTTATCCATTTCTCCGGTGTTCCCGGCACAATATGCACAATCACGACGCATAGCCTGTGATGCCTGGAATAAGATAAAAGATACGGAATACACCCTGAATGCCCTTTCATACGGTTGGTGGCAAGACAGAGTCTATCAGTTTAATGATGCCGACCATATTGTGTTGCGTGACGCAACCGAGGGTGAGAACCGTGCCCGTATCACTTCGGGTGCTATCACAGGTATTTACATTGCCGGCGATGACTTCAGCAATGGAGGCTCGAAGGAGGTGAAAGAAAGAGCACTGAAGTATCTGACAAATGTTGAAGTGAATGCTGTAGCCACAGGCGAAGCTTTCCGTCCGGTAGATGGAAATGGAGAGAAGTCGGAGAATCTGTTTATCCGCATAGAGAAAGATAGAACCTGCTATTTGGCTGTGTTCAACTATACAGAAAAAGAACAGACGTATACTGTGCAAATAGATCGATTAGGATTAGATAAGGTAAAAGAATATAAGGTAAAAGAATTGTGGCGTGGAACAGAATCGACAGCCAAAGAAACGATGGCTGTTACTGTTCCTGCTCAGGATGTAATGCTATTTAAAATGAATTAATTCAAAATCAATACTAATAAAAAAACATGCTTAAATTGAATGATTATGAAAAGGATTAAACTTATTAATTTGATCTTACTTATGTTTTGTTGCTGCAACTTGATGGCACAGAACATAAAAGTAACCGGAAAGGTGATTGACACTCTATCGGAACCGGTTATTGGTGCAAGTGTACAAGTAAAAGGTACTACGAATGGTATAATTACCGACCTTAACGGTAGTTTTTCTCTGAACGCTGAAAAAGGGGATATATTGCGTATTTCTTATATCGGCTATACTCCACAGGATATTAAAGTGACAGGTACTCAACCACTGAAGATTGTTCTGAAAGAGGATAACGAAATGCTGGAAGAAGTGGTAGTAGTAGGTACTTCTATGAAGAAGAGCGACTTGACAGGTGCAGTGGCCAGTGTAAGTGCCAAGGTGCTTGAAGAGAAGCCGGTAACTAACATCAACCAGGCCCTTCAGGGACGTGTGGCAGGTGTATTGATTTCTAATGCCGGTAAACCGACTGACGATGCTTCTATCAAAATCCGTGGTATCAATACCATCAATGGTTCTACAGACCCGATTTATGTAATCGATGGTATGGTTATGGATAACAGCTACTCCGGTTTCAACTCAGTTAACTTGAATGACGTTGCTTCTATCGAGGTGTTGAAAGATGCTTCTGCAACAGCCTTATACGGTTCGCGCGGTTCAAACGGTGTTGTAGTTATCACAACCAAGAAAGGTCAGCGTGGTGATGGCAAAGTGACTTATGATGGTTGGATAGGTTTCCAGACTTACGGCAATACTCCGAAGACAATGGGTACCCGCGAATTATTCGAACTTCGTAAGGAGGCTTATATTAATGGTTACAAGCAGACTAACCCTACAGGTGATGTAGATGCTTATGTAAAAGATGTAGTGATGGGTTCTAACCGCGTGTTTGCCGACTATGAGTTTGATGCCTATAAGAACAATGAGAATTACGATTGGCTGGATGCAGTAAGCCGTACAGGTGTGCAGCATAACCATGTGGTAAGCTTTTCTAATGGAAATGAAAAGGGTGCTTATTATGTTAGCTTCGGTTATATGGATAATAAAGGTTTGATTGAGAAGTCCGAACAACAAAGATATACAGGACGTATCAATGCCGACCAACAAATTAAACCTTGGTTGAAGATTGGCTCAAACACTTCCTTTACCCGTACTGAAAATACATTGGTTGATGACGGTATAATGCACCGTTCCCGATTGGCTAACCCGATGCTGGCTATTTCGGAAGATATCGAAACACTGAACTGGCAAGGTAATTATGACCAGAACAATTTCAACCCTCTTCGTTCGTTGAGAGTGGACAATGACCAGGTGTACAACCGTTTCCTGAGCTCTAACTATATTAACATCAATCCCATTGAAGGATTGAACTTCCGTTCTACTTTCTCTATTGATTATGCTACCAAACAACAGAACAAGTATACTCCGAACGATATCAAAGAAGCCGATCGTTATGGAACGAACGGTGAGGCGAAAGACGACCGCGACAATCGTACTGTATGGCAATGGGATAACTCTTTGTCTTATGAAACTTCATTCGGAAAGCATAAATTAAATGCAATGGTAGGTACTAGTGCCACACGGACTAACTGGAACTACATCAATGCAACCGCAAAAGGGTTCGACCTCAACTACTTTGGTTATCACAACTTGGGTGCAGGCTATAAAGTGAATGAACGTGACTTGGGTACAGGCTGGACAGAGTCAACTTTATTATCTTACATCGCACGTGTTAACTATAACTTTGACAGCAAATATCTGTTGACTGCTACTGCCCGTTACGACGGTTCTTCCAAGTTTGCTAAAGGAAATCAATGGGGTATCTTTCCATCCTTCTCTGCTGCCTGGAATGTAACTGAAGAAGAGTTCATGAAGGATCAGAACATCTTCAGCCAACTGAAAGTACGTGCCGGCTTCGGTGTAGTAGGTAACCAGAATATTGATGATTTTACATATTTGTCACTCTGTAATCCCGGGTATTCTGTTACAACAGCTCCCAATGGTGATAAAATATACAGCGGAACAATCGGAAGTAACGGTCGTCGTGGTACACCGGACATTAGCTGGGAAAAACAACAACAATGGAACTTCGGTATCGATATGGCATTTCTTCAAAATCGTATTCGCTTCTCTGTAGATGCATTCTTGATTAAGAACAAAGACTTATTAATGAAGCATTCTCTGCCTACAACTACCGGTTATAGAGAAACATTCGAAAATATTGGTGCTATCGAAAATAAAGGTTTGGAATTTGCATTGAATGCCAACTTATTGAGAACAAAAGACTTTGAATGGAATTTTGCTGCAACTTTATCACTGGATAAGAATAAAGTAACTCAACTTTATGGTAATGCAGATGTGATTTATAATGTAGATGGTGACCGTAATATTCAGAAAGAAGGTAATTTATTCCTTGGTGAATCTCGTAATACAATTTATATATGGAAAACAGGTGGTATTGCACAAGTCATTGATATGGAGCGTCTGAATAAGATTAACTGGAATGGCTATAATGTAAATCCGGGTGACTTGTATCCTATGGATATAGACGATAACAAGCAGATTGATCAAAATGACCGTGTTGTGGTTGGTTCTACCGATCCTAAGTTCTATGGCGGTTTCTCAACAGACCTCACTTGGAAGGGGCTTTCTTTGAATGCTGTATTCAACTATTCATATGGTGCCAAGAAACTGAGCCCTTGGTACGAAAGTTTGATTGGAAGTACAGGTCTGGGCGTTGCATCAGCCGATTTGGTAGATCGTTGGACTCCCGAAAATACCGATGCACAGTTCCCACGCGTGTTGGCTGGTTTTGACTATAACCACTACAACGCCAGCCACATGGACTTTAGCGTACAGAAGGCATCTTTCCTTCGCCTCTCTGCATTAACCTTATCTTATACCTTTAATAAGAAAGTATTGGATACTTTGAAACTGTCTAACCTGCGTATTTACACTACCGGTTCCAACCTGTTCTGCCTGACCAACTATAATGGTTACGACCCTGAAACCGGCGATTGGTATCCTCCTACACGTATGTATACTTTCGGTATCAACCTGGCTTTCTAAGAAGAAGATAGAAAATGGAATATTTATCATTTAAAAAGAAGAACACAATGAAAAAAGGAATTAAATATACTGCGCTTTGCACTTTTGCATTGGCATTTGCAATGAATATTTCTTCTTGCTCCGATTTCTTGCAAGTGGAGCCGACAGGGTCAGTGCCCGAAGAAGAAGCATACGCACACGTGAATGTGGTTGAGAAGCTCGTAATAGGCTTATATAAAGACTACCGCGGATGTAAATCCGGTCGTAATGGCTTGATGACAAATTTAGGAAATGATGAAACACAACAAGGTAACTTCCAGTTGATTTCATCGGGTGACCAAGCTGGTATGGATAAATACAACGGACAGTTGAATCCTACTTCGCAACAAGTGGCTACTATTTGGAACAACCGTTGGCCAGCAGTAGTTACGGCAGCCAAGGTGGTGTTTGCCGCAAAGAAGACCACGGAAGATCCTAAAAAGGCGTCACAACTCTTGGGTGAAGCCAGCTTCATTCGTGGTATGCTGATGTTTGAGTTGAGTATGTATTGGGGTGAAATACCCATCATCGACATGGACCGCACCGAAGAACTGGGTCTTGGCCCTCAGCCGTTGAAAGATGTATGGACTTATATTATCGATGACTTCAAGACAGCTGCCGAAAGTTTGCCCGAGTCTTATGATGCTGAGCCGCAACGCGCCACTGCTGGTGCTGCATGGGCTATGTTGGGAAAAGCTTATATGTCTGCTCCCGTAGAAACTGGATTCCGCGATTTTGCTAAAGCTGATGAATGCTTCGAGAAGATTATCGCTACAAACCGCTATGAAATATTGAGTAAGTATGCCGATATATTCAGATATGATAATCCCAATTCAAAAGAATCTCTGTTCGAATTGCAGTTCGATCCTAAGTGGCCCGACCAAAACTCTTGGGAGTTTGACTGCGGCTCACGTGCTTGCGACTCTTGGTTCGGACAAGAATGTTCTTTCTCCGGTTATGATTTCTTAGTACCGACTCCGTTTGCATACAAAACAGTGGCCGAGGGTGGTATTTGGGAAGAAGGAGATTTACGTAAAGACGAAGCTTTACGCTATGACTTCACATATAAAACAAAGAAGTACTCTGATAAGGGAGAATATGAAATGATTACTCCTGACTTGAGCAAGACTCAATGGACTGGTACAACCGATGAGCTTGATCCGCATATCAAGAAGTTCGAAGATTATAGAACCGATGTTCTTTCAGGGTTTGGCATTAATAATATGTGGAACTCCGGTAAATGTTTTTCTGTAATCCGTTATGCTGATATATTGTTATTGCACGCCGAGTGTATGAATGAAATGGGACAAACTTCTGAAGCGGTTCAGCTTGTCAACGATAAGATTCGTACACGTGCTTGGGGAGGTACATTGCCTGCCGACAAGAAGTGGAACACCGGCATGGGACAAGATGAATTCCGTACAAAGATTATGGATGAACGATTCCGTGAACTCTGCTTCGAAGGATGGCGTCGTATCGACTTGCTTCGTACCGATAACTTTATTAAGTTAGTTAAAGAACGCAACCGTTGGACTAAAGAATCGGGTACTATCCAGGATTTCCACAAACGTTATCCTATACCTGATACTGAAATCAAGACGAACGATGCTTTCAGTCCCGAAGATCAGAATCCGGGTTATACCAAATAAGTAGGAGGACACTTCGTTTCTCTTAAAGGAAACGCTCGTTCCCACGTAAGGAAACGGGCGTTTCTTCATAAGGAAACGATAAGACATTTATAATTATGGAAGTTACATCTCAATTAGAAACCTTCACTCAGCAGCAAGAACCTGTTTTTCGCTTTCGGATAACCAATTCATCAGGTAATTATGTAGAACTGACCAATTGGGGAGCCCGGTGGATAACAGCAATGCTTCCCGATGTCAAGGGGAAATTATCTAACGTGATACAAGGTTATGAAAAACTAGATGACTATCTTACAGATACTTATTATATGGGAGCTATCATTGGACGGTTTGCCAATCGAATAGGCGGTGCTTCTTTCAATATCGACGAAGTTACTTATCAACTAGAAACCAACGATGGCCGGGTTGACCAATGGTGTTTGGACCAGTCCGGCCAGCTCGCCCAAGGGCGCGAGCCACTGCGCCGGAACCACGCTCGCCCACCGGCCGGTGGCGACCTGGGCCAGCAGCGTGGTCATGGAGTCGCATTCGATGCGCGGCTCGGCGGTGCGCCCGTGGGAGGCCAGGACATCGTCCAGCAGCTGGCGGCCGCGCATGGACGAATCCAGCAGGCACAGCGGCAGCGAGAGCACCTCGTCCACCGCGGTCGGCTGCCCGGCGCCCTCGAACATGCCCTCCTTGGTGACGAGCACATGTTCCTCGCGGTACAGCGGCACCGCGAGCAGCCCGCCCAGCTCCGCAGGGTCCGCGTAGACCAGCCCGGCATCGAGCTCGAAGGAGCGCACCCGGGCAATGATGTCCGTGGAGCGCAGGCTGCCCTGGATCTGGACGCCGGCCTTCGGGTTGGCGCGGGCGAAGGCATCGGACAGTCGCGCCACCGTGGAGGAGGCGGCGGGTACCACACCTAGGCGCAGCGTCCCGGTCAGCCCGGCCTGCAGCGCCGCCACTTCCTGGGCCAGCGCATCGCGGTCCGCCAGCAGGCGCTGCGCCCAG
>NZ_JASLER010000106.1 GCF_030151085.1 Bacteroides sp.
GCCAAAACCCGGCATCGTCACACCGATAATGTCTTTGCGGGACCATCCCAATTTATCAAAGGTCTTTACACATACCAGCAGTGCCAAGGTAGAATCCAATCCACCGGAAATACCAACCACCGCACTTTTAGCGCACGTATGTACCAGACGTTGTGCCAGACCGGAAACCTGTATCGAAAATATTTCTTCGCAACGCTCATTCAATGCAGTTCCTTGCGGTACAAACGGATGCGGATCGAAACGACGCGTCAGGTTCAGTTCTTTACTATTCACATATTCCGTAGAAACACGTACTGCTTCCTCCGGTGCACAATGTGCCCGACAGGCAACAAATGTTGTGTTTACACGCCTTTCTATACGCAAATGTTCCACATCAATCTCACCAATGACAACTTGCTCCTCAAAAGAGAAGCGTTTACTATGTTCTATTAAGCTGCCATTTTCATAAATCAAACCGTTTCCGGCAAACACTACGTCAGTAGTGGATTCTCCGAAGCCACACGAACAGAATACATAACCGGCAATACAGCGTGCCGATTGCTGACTAATTAGAGAGCGCAAATAATTATGCTTTCCAATTCCTTCATTATCAGCAGAAAGATTAAACAGGATCTCTGCACCTTGCAATGCCAGTGAGGAACTGGGCGGAATAGGTGCCCACAGATCTTCACAGATTTCAATGCCGAATGTCGTATCTGCCATCTCAAACAGTAAATTGGCTCCCATGGGAACCAGTTGTCCGCAAAGGCGTACACTGGTCTCACTAACATCAACAGCAGATGTAAACCAGCGTTTCTCGTAGAATTCCTTGTAATTAGGAAGATAAGTCTTAGGTACCACACCCAGCACTTTTCCTTTCTGAATTACGACGGCTGCATTCAGCAATACACCATTCATCGCTATCGGCATACCCAGTATAGCTATTATGTCCAGCTGTCGTGTATTACTTATAATATGTATCAGCCCCATTTCTGCTTCTTCAAGCAACAGTTGCTGCGCAAACAGATCGCCGCATGTATACCCTGTGACACACAGTTCCGGAAAGACTATGATTTGTACGCCTTTTCCTTCAGCTATGATTATCTCCTTTTCTATTTCTCCGGCATTGAACTTGCAGTCCGCCACCTTCACACGGGGCACAGCCGCCGCTACCTTTACATATCCGTAATTCATAAGGATGTCATTTATAAAATTTGACGGCAAAAATACAGTTATTTATCCACAAACACAAAATAATCATTTCTTTCACTTCGTATATCCCGGATTATTTGTACTTTTAGCCACATTTTAAAGCACGTTATACAAAACTTATGAGGCCCCATAGTACACTCCATAAATGGCTACTTTCACTAATATTATTAGTCGGATGTCTTTCTGTTTCTGCTAAAGAAAAAGAATACGTGTTATTTCTTAGCTCCGTCAATGCCGAAGAGGCCTGGATACATGGTTTTCTGAATGAAATCCAAAAATGTTTTCCCTATAATAAAAACATAGAACTACACAATTATTTTCTCACGGTCCCGGTATTAAAAAGCGAAGAAGAGGTCAGACAAGCTCAAGCTAATATATTACAGACATATCCTACTCCACCAAAAGCAGTCATAATTGTTGGCGACCCGGGATGGTTGGTCAGCGCACCTATTTTCGATGGTCCCTGGAAAGACATCCCTGTTATCCTTTGTTATTCCCGTAAAAGGGTTCCAGCCGACCTGCAAACATTACTAAGTAAGGTTCCTCTAACAAAAGAAAACAGCATTCCCATTGAGAAATTCAATAAAAACTACAATATCACTGTACTGGAACAGCCATATTACATCAAGCAAACCCTTGAACTCATCCGGCAGCTTCAACCGGAAGTCAAACGAATCGCTTTCATTTCCGATGATCGCTATATCAGCGTTGTTACTCGTCAGGCAATAAAAGAAGTGATGCAAAAAGATTTTCCCACTCTGCAACTGGAGCTTTTATCCTCTGAACAAATAAGCACCGAAGAATTACTGGACACACTTACCAGCTACAAAAAAACGACCGGGGTCATCTATTATGCCTGGCTCCGACAATATGGAAGCAATAAGAATTATTATCTATCGGACCACCTTAAAAAAATACTTCCCAGCTTCCTGGAAGTTCCGGTATTCACATTAGCCGATTTAAACCTTCAAGAAAACTTATATGTAGGCGGGCATTATATCTCCATCCATGATTTCACGAACACAGTAATGTCTTTAATCGGTCGTATTTTATCAGGCGAAGCCGCCTCTTCCATCCCTTATCAAAATGGTGGAGTTCCACAGACTTATCTCAATTTCGCCGATCTGAAGTGGTGTAAAATTCCCGAAAACTTATATCCGAAAGATGCGGTTTATTTCTTTCAGCCTCCTACTTTCTACCAACAATATAAAACTTATATCTGGATGACAGGCTTATTCATAGCCCTACTCATTGTTCTGTATATTTTCTACTATATCCATTCCCAAAGACATAAAAAGGAACTCATTCAAGCTAAGGAACGTGCCGAAGAATCCGACCGATTAAAGTCTGCTTTTCTTGCCAACATGAGCCATGAGATACGCACTCCTCTCAATGCAATTGTCGGCTTTTCCAGTATTCTTGCTGAGACAACAGACACACCGGAAAATCATGAATACATCAGAATTATAGAAGATAACAATTACCTGTTATTACAACTCATAAACGACATCCTCGATTTGTCAAGAATAGAAGCCGGTTTACTGGACTTCTGCTACACCGATATAGACGTAAACAGCTGTATCCGTAAACTTGAGGATGCCTTCCGTTTCAGGATGCCGGCAAACGTGAAATGTGTAACAGAATTCGGTATGAAGAAATGCTATATCCATACCGAAAAGAACCGTCTGATGCAAGTACTTGGAAATTACTTCTCCAATGCTATCAAATACACCAAGCAAGGAAGCATTACCATTGGTTATTATCCTCCCAAAGACGGAAAAATCCGTTTCTATGTACGGGATACAGGTTGTGGTATTTCCCCCGATAAACAACAAACCATTTTTCAGCGTTTTGTAAAGCTGGACAACTTCAAGCAAGGCACA
>NZ_JASLER010000028.1 GCF_030151085.1 Bacteroides sp.
AGCGGATGCACTCAGTGCATTTCCCAGGACTGTAAAGATGATGTTTTTGTTGGCTTTGCTATTATGTAGCGGAGTTCAGGCAAATGCGGCTTCCGACATCATTTTGCAGCAGGCGGAAAGAACAATTTCTGGTGTGGTAACAGATGAAAACAGCGAGCCTTTAATTGGAGTAGCTGTTATGGTCAAAGGTACAAGTTTAGGTACTACAACCAATTTGGACGGTGTATTTACATTAAAGATACCCTCAAGCGCAGGAACACTGCAAGTATCTTATGTGGGAATGAAAACTATCGAATTGCCTATTGGCAACAAATCGCAGTTTAATGTGAAGATGGAATCGGATGCAGTATTGATTGATGACGTTGTAGTTATCGGATACGGTACCCGTTCCAAGAAAGATATGTCTATTTCGGTTAGCTCCGTAAAAGGTGATGCTCTGAACGATAGACCTTCAGCTTTCAATATTATGCAAAGCGTGGCAGGTAAAGTTGCCGGTGTACAGAATGTGTCCATGTCAGGTAGACCGGGTGGATCTTCATCCTTGCGTGTTCGTGGTATGGGTTCTATCAATGCCGGAAAAGACCCTATCTATGTATTGGATGGTGTAATCGGTGTAGATCCCGATATCATCAATGCTGCTAATGTAGAGTCTATTGACATTCTTAAAGATGCTGCTGCAACAGCCATGTATGGTGCACAAGGATCAAATGGTGTTGTGCTTATCACTACGAAGAAAGGTCAAAAAGGTAAAGGTTCAATCACTTATGACGGCAAAGTCGGATTTGGTTTTATGGGCCGGAAACTCGATATGCTGAATTCGGATGAATATATGGAAGTTCAGAGACGTGCCTATGCTTATAGCGGACAAACGATGCCCCATCTGACAACTCCCAATGAAAAGCTGTTCTATTATGCCAAAGACGCTTCCGATAATTATAAGTATGATGAAAACGGTCTTTTAATGGCTTCACCGAGATATAATACGGATTGGCAGAAAGAGGTGACTCAAACAGCTATGACTAATGACCATATTCTTTCTTTCTCCTCGGGAGGTGATGATACCAGCATATATGCCAGTATCGGTTATCAAAATCAGGAAGGATTGATAAAGGAGAGCGAATACGAACGTTATTCTGCAACATTGAATGTAAGAACTAAGATTAAAGATTGGTTCCGTATTCAGGCTGTAGCCACTATGGGTAGCCAGAAGGGTAATAATAACGATATGGAAGGTTCTTTCAATCAGGGTGCCCTTAGAAATATGATTGAGATGCCGTCTATTATCCCTGTTCAATATGAGGATGGTACATGGGGACGTAAGCATGATTATCCATTGTCGGAAACAGCAGAAAATCCTTTGTTGTTACTCCGGGATAGAAAGAACGAATGGAAGTCTAATTTCTCATTGTTCAGTTTGAATGCTACTTTTGACATTACTAAGAAATTGTCACTTACTGTTCAGGGAGACTATCAGGTGAGCAACCGGAAAGAAATGAGTTATGCCAAAGCCGGACTTTTCGATGTAAGTGAAAACAATGGCGGATATGCAGACATAAGAAACGCAGATACTCAGAAACTTACCAGTGAAAACTATTTCACGTATACTGATACATACTTTGGCGGTAAACTTAGTTCGAATTTCGTTTTGGGAGCCAGTTGGTATTATAACCGTGCAGAAGACTCATCTGCTGGTTCGGAACAATATTTCGACGATTCTTTCGATTATCATAATTTGTCGGCAGGAACCACATGGCATGAACCCAAATCGGGCATGAACCAGAATACTATGAACTCATATTATTTCCGAATGAATCATAGCCTTCTTGACAGATACCTGCTTGGTTTTACGTTCAGAGCGGATGGGGCTTCAAACTTCGGTATGAATAACAAATATGGATATTTCCCGTCTGTATCTGCCGGATGGCGTGTTTCGGAAGAAAGCTTCTTCGAGCCTGTAAAAGATGTTATCAGCCAGATGAAACTAAGAACCAGTTACGGTATTGTGGGAAATGCTTCTATTCCTAATTACAGAACTATATCACAGTATAGTAATGGTTCTACAATATTCAATAAGGCACTTACTTCATACGTTGTTTTCAGCAATTTGGGTAATAAGGATCTTAAATGGGAGTCCTCACGTCAATTCAATATCGGTCTTGATATGAGCTTATGGAATAATCGTTTGGAATTTATTCTGGATTATTATCACAAATCTACCAAAGATTTGCTGTTTGAGAAGCAAATTCCTTTCACTACCGGTTATTCTACTACATGGACTAATCTTGGAGAAATCGTAAATCAAGGTTTTGAGGCAACTATTACTTCACATAATATCAATGCTCGTAATTTCACATGGACTACCGACTTGGTATTCTCTATGAATAAACTGCTGGTTGAAGATATTAACGGAGAAACTATCGATACAGGAAATAATACTATTGCCAGAGAAGGAGAGAAGTGGGCATCGTACTATGTATACAAAAGACTGGGAACTTGGGGCTTAGCCGAAGTAGCTGAGGCTGCCAAGTATGGTAAGAAACCGGGTGATGTTAAATACGAAGATGTGAATGGCGACTATAAGATTGATGAGGAAGACCGCCAGATCATGGGAAGCGGTACACCTAAAGGTAGTTTGACGATGGTGAATACGTTCACCTATAAAGGTTTCTCTTTGATGGTAGACCTGAACTATACTTATGGGTTCAAAATTATGGATATAACGAACTCCATGCTTGAAAACCGACCTTTGTATAGCAACAATGTGAAGTCTATACTCGACGCATGGACTCCTGAACACCAGAACACAATGGTTGCTGCCATACGCCTTCCGTCGGATGCTTATTTCGGAGAAAACGAAAAAGACTCATACATGCTTCATAAGGGTGATTTCCTGAGACTTCGCAACGTTTCGTTGTCATATACTTTCAGCCCTAAAATAATGAAAGCATTCCGGGCTTTCAATAGTTTGTCTATCGGAGTTTCTGCTGAGAACCTGTTTGTACTCACATCATATCCGGGATACGACCCGGAAGTTGGTGCATTCAATGCGGATAGCGGACAGAGTATCGATTTCTATTCCTACCCTCGTCCGACGACTATTACTGGTAATATAAAGGTTGTATTCTAAGAAAATAATATAGACGATTATGAAGAAAATATATTCAAATATATGTGGGTTGATTGCCCTGATGGTAATTGCAACGTCATGCGATGCATTCCTTGAAGAGAAACCGAAGACATTCCTCACCCCCGACTCATACTTCCAGAATGAAGGGCAAGTAGTTGCTGCGGTGAACGGACTGTATACATTTCTGGACGATATCTTTAATGGAGATATTGAACCCGGTTCGCAAACATTTATCTTTTTGGAGTACATGTCGGGATATGGCGAGCGTTTACGTGGCTCTGGTACTCAGGATTTGGCACAAGCCAATAGTCTGAATGTGGCAGAAAACAACGGATATGTCCAGAAATTCTGGGAAACGGCATACAAAGCCATTGAGAACTGTAACGGTACTATCGAAGGTATTGAAGCTATTGCAGATGGTGTTTTAACCGCAGACAGAAAGAACGAGTTGCTGGGTGAAGCTTATTTCATGCGCGCTTACTACTATTTCAATCTGGTAAGACTTTACGGACCTGTTCCCTTAAAACTTACTAGTACATCGAGCTTGGCGAATGTAGCAATTGAGTTAACATCCATCGAAGGCGTTTATGCCCAGATTGATCTTGACCTGACAAAAGCCGGTGAACTCATGGACAAAACAGCATGGGCAAATGCCAGTGGAAGAGTTTCTAAAGGAGCCGTAAAATCATTACACGCCAAGGTATACCTGACTATGGCCGGATATCCGTTGAAAAAAGGAACCGAATATTACCAGAAAGCATTTGATAAAGCATACGAAGTATATAAGAGTGGAGCTTTTAGATTGTTTGACACATACGAGGAACTGAGAACCATTGAAAATACCGGTGAACATATATTCTCTATCCAGCGCGAAGCCGATAATGCAGGTTCTCCTGTTCATGGCAATATGTTGCCCTATCCTGCACCGCTAAAAGCTATTTCGGCTAACGCTGCATTCGGTGGTGCATTGGTTCCAACCATGTTGTTCTACAATACATATCCTGATGGAGACAAACGTCTGGAAGAACAAGCATTTTATTATACCCAGCATCAAGCTCTCGACAATTCGGGCATCGTCGAATTGGGAAGACCGTATATATACAAATTCTGGGATGATGGAGCAGCAACTACCGGTAAGTCCGGTGCTAACTATACACTTTTGCGATATGCAGATGTACTGTTGATGATGGCTGAGGCTAAAGCTGAGGCAGATGGAGGAACAACTTCCAATACCGATGCGGTGGATGCATATTATGCTGTAAGAAAAAGAGCATTGCCCACAGAAGCAAGACCGTCGACCGTGAATACGAATACCATCTTAAAAGAAAGATTCTGGGAACTTTGCTTTGAAGGACAGACATGGTATGATATGTTGAGAACCCATAAAGCTTTGCATGCTGTTACAGGCAATATCGTAGATATGATGGGTTACCAGACACCGGGACATGGAGCTGCATTCAAAGAAGCAGATCTTTTATTACCGTATCCTATCCGGGAAAAACGATTGAATCCTAATCTGAAAAGAGACTAGAAATACGTCATTGAAAGATATATTGAGAACAAATAGTTTGAAAATGAAACATAACTCCAAATATATGGCTTTTTTAGCATTTTGCTTGTGCTCCCTCTTCGCTTGTTCGGATGGTGGCGGTACAATAGATAACCCCTTTGAAAATGGGAATGGTGATGGAGTTATCAAAATCACCAATACATCGAATGCTGATACATTGTACTTGGCATGGGAACTTACCGATACTAAAGTGAGTTTCGATAGTTACCGGATCGAATTGGATAAACCTCAAACGGTCAAAACAATCGGGAAGGAACAAAAGGAATTCTTTTTTACTCATGTACCGTATAATGAACCTGTATCTGTAACCGTTTCGTTAATCAAGAATAACGAGGTTATAAGCACTTCATCCACCAAAGTAAAGATTGATGGTCTGGACAAAAAGATCTCAGGAGTTATCATTCCGGATCAGGGCAGTGTGACAGGAGGTGATGGTATGTATTCCATTCCGTTGCCCGATGGCAGAAGTCTTTTCCTGATGGGCGATTCATATATTGGAGCTGTTTCTAATGGACAACGTTCCACTTCAGACCGCATGTTTCGGAATACCTATATCATGTATGACAATGGTAAAGTCAGTGCCATTTACGGAGCCGGCGGCAACAAGAATGCTTCTGCCGCCGTTCCTCCCGAATTTCCCAATGAGAAGAAGTGGTATTGGCCCGGACATGGATTTGCTGAAGGTAATAAATGCTATGTTTTCCAGACATTGATGTATCAGGGAAGCGATGATATGTGGGGATTCAGATATGAAACCACCCATATTCTGGAGTACAGCTTGCCCGGTATGGAATTGGTAAAGACTACTCCCATACCTTTCAATGGTTCGGAAGATATTCATTATGGGATGGCAGCATTGAAGGAGGGTGATTATGCTTATATCTACGCTCAGGTGGATGTGAGGAATGACATGAATCCTATATCCGATGTGTTGGTTGCAAGGGCTACTATGAACAACCTATATACGAATTGGGAATATTATACAGGTTCGGGTTGGAGCACTAATGCTTCGGCAGCGGTTAAGCTGGAAGGTTTGGCAAGCGTACCGGTATCTTCGCAATTCAATGTGTTCAAATTGCGTGACAAATATGTTTTGCTCACACAGAACAAGGCTTTTAATTCCGGAGAGATATACACATTCATTGCAGACAGTCCTAGTGGTCCGTGGAGAAACAAACAACTTGTTTTCAAAACTTACGAACAGAATACCCCACACTTGTTTACTTACAATGCAATGGCTCACCCGCAGTTTGAGAAAGACGGTATGATACTGATAAGTTACAACGTCAATACCGAAGTTTATGCGGAACAGTTCAGTGATGTAAGTACCTATCGTCCCCGATTCTTCTGGGTCGATATAGATAAGATTTTAAAATAAATACTTTAAAAAAGAAGATATGAAAAAGAATATATTAATAGTTGCAATAGCGTCATTGCTTTTCTCCCTTTCGGCTTGTGATACCGACGACCGGGTAAAGATGAGCGATAATTATCCCACGGATGGCGATATAAATTACGGCATCAGACAAGTTATGCAATACGATGAAGTGAACATTAACGGTATAGATATCGCTTCGAAGTTCAAGTTCTTTGAAACATTCAAATTGACCATACACTTTACCGATAGTAAAATAAGCGGGGTTACCTTTACGAATGGCGAGGTACCTTTCTCTCCTTATAATTTTGAGATACCATCCGGTAGAGTGGACTGTTACTTAGATACCGAAGCGCTTCCCAATGAATTGCGCATCACCGGTACGGAGCATGTGATTGCTTATTATCAGAATGGAGAATTCAGCATTCCTTTTAAGTTGGATTGTCACTCATTGGATTATAAATACACATTTAAAAGCATTAACCAATAATATAGAATACGTATGAAACTCATGAAAAAATATATGCATCTGCTACTGCTTTCGGCAGTGTCATTTCTGGTTATCACTTGTATGACCATAGAGGACGTTATCCATCCTGACGATGCACAGGTGAACAGTGATATCAATATATCTGTCAAGATAAAGATTGCGGCCGAAACGGATGGTAATAGTAAATTGGCGTTTGCTATATTGGTACCCAAAAGCTGGAATGTTTCCAAAAACGCTAGTCTGTTCCTTTCTACAACCGCCGGTTTTGCAGCTAATGCTGTTACCAATGAACCTATGGTACTTGTAGGAGCAGGAGAAAAGAATCCTTCGGACGGTCTGCCTTGGGCTTCTTCATTCCAAAGTAAAATTGGTGTGTTAGAAAATACAGGACCGGTTGAATGGGTGGTATTCAAGTCTGCTACCACTTTCCAGATCAATGATAAGAATCCGGGTCAGGGAGTCATCGATGGTACTGTAAACATAAAACTCCATACCGGAGAAAGAGCGGTTAAATTCTATATGGGATATACATTCTGTGGTGAAGCTTTCGGATTCAACAATGAAAAATACCCCGATGATTATGTGAAGGCATCCAAGATACTCGAAGTGACTGGTGGTGACGAGCCGATGATGGACTTTACTGCTGATCCTGCTATATCTTTTGTACCGGCAACTTTCGGTTTCGGTGATATTTTCTCTATCAGATACAACGAACCTAATTATGTGACCGAAGGCGGTCTGAAAGGTGGCGAGGCTTATCTTGGTGGAAAAGTAGTATACGAAGAAAACGGAGTACAGAAGGAAAAGTCCGTAGATGAAACAAGTAGTAAGACGCTTATGGAAGAATTGGGTGATATGGGTCAGGTTACTACTTGGCAGAAGTATATTTACCCGAAAGACTTCTTCGATTTGCCCAAAGATGCAGTCATTCTAAGCATACAGGTTCGCTTCACTAACAAGGATAAGAGTGTCGTTATACTCAATAACGAGACGAATGGTGACTTCGCAGTAGAGGAGACATGTGAGTAAGCTGGTCATATATTCCCCTCTTTTTGCCATCGTGATGGCAAGACTTTGCCAAGCCGATGGCAAGGTCTTGCCAAGCTGATGGCAAAAGCTTGCCACTTCGATGGCAAAGTGGTTAAGATTTCTATACTATAAATGAACAACATGAACAAATATATATATTTGATAATCTTCTCTTTCTTCTCCACAGGACTCTGTGCGCAACAGAAAGACTTGGTGCAGTATGTGAATACCTTGCAAGGAACGGATTCCCATTTTGGATTGAGTTATGGGAATACGTATCCAACGACGGGTATGCCTTATGCCGTGCACACATGGTCGGCACAGACCGGTCCGAATGGAGAAGGATGGAAGTATCAATTTGCTGTAGACAGCATCAGAGGCTTTTGCCAGTCGCATCAATGCAGTCCGTGGATGAGTGATTATGCAGTCTACTCATTTATGCCGGTAGTGGGCGAATTGGTAGTCAATCAGAATGAACGGGCAACCAAGTTCAGCCATGACAATGAGATAGCAAAACCACATTATTATAAGGTGATGCTGAACAACGGCATTACCACCGAAATGGCTCCTACTACACGCGGAGTACATTTGCGCTTTTCGTATCCTTCTGCCGGAGATGCTTATTTGGTGATTGATGGATACATAGACATGAGCGAGATAAAGATAGACCCAATCAAGAAGCAAATATCCGGTTGGGTGAATAACCAGCGTTTTGTGAACGATCCGAAATCTTTCCGCAATTATTTTGTCGTCCAGTTCGATAAATCTTTCGAAGACTATGGAGTATGGGAAAATCAGAAGGGCAGTATCTTTCCTAAGAAACAAGGGGGAGCAGGAAAGGGATACGGTGCCTATATCAAGTTTAAAAAAGGATCGAAAGTGCAGGCCAAAGCAGCCTCTTCTTATATTAGCGCCGAACAGGCACTGATAACTTTGAACAATGAACTGGGTGCGGATAAGACGTTGGAGGTAACCAAAGCACGTGGCTTTAAAACGTGGAATGAACTACTAAATAGAATTGTAGTCGAAGGGTGTACAGACGAACAACTGAAGACTTTTTATTCTTGCTTGTTCCGCGCAAACTTATTCTCACGTAAGTTCTACGAACGCAAGGAGGATGGAAGCCCTTATTATTACAGTCCGTACAATGGAAAGGTATACGATGGCTATATGTACACGGACAATGGATTCTGGGATACTTTCCGTTCGCAATTTCCTCTAACCAACATACTGCATCCTACCATGCAGGGACGCTATATGAATGCACTTCTTGCAGCACAGCAACAATGCGGATGGTTACCTTCCTGGTCTGCACCGGGTGAAACGGGAGGCATGCTGGGCAATCACTCCATTTCACTGCTGGCAGATGCCTGGGCAAAAGGCATTCGTACTTTCGATCCTGAAAAGGCTTTGGAGGCATACGCCCACGAAGCAATGAACAAAGGGCCTTGGGGAGGTGCTAACGGACGTGGTTTCTGGAAAGAATATTTCGAGTTGGGCTATGTCCCTTATCCCGAATCTATGGGTTCGAGTGCGCAGACTATGGAATATGCATACGATGATTTCTGTGGCTACCAATTGGCTCGAATGATTGGAAATAAACATTATCAGGAGGTCTTTGCCCGGCAGATGTACAATTACAAAAATGTCTTCGATCCTACTATCGGACTTATGCGAGGAAAGGGGACTGATGGGAAATGGCAAGAACCATTTGATCCGTTGGAGTGGGGCGGACCCTTTTGTGAAGGGAATGCGTGGCACTACACCTGGTCTGTATTTCATGATGTACAAGGTTTGATTAATTTATTCGGAAGTGATGAGAAGTTTACTTCTAAGATAGATTCCGTATTCATCTTGCCCAGTACCATTAAACCGGGTACTTACGGTGGTGTCATTCACGAAATGACAGAAATGGAACTGGCCGGTATGGGACAATACGCTCATGGAAACCAGCCGATTCAACACATGCCCTATCTGTATAGTTATGCCGGTCAGCCCTGGAAAACGCAGTATTGGGTGCGTCAGATTGTAGAAAGATTGTACAACTCTACCGAAAGGGGCTATCCGGGTGATGAAGATCAGGGAGGAATGTCCTCATGGTATATACTCAGTTCGCTCGGTATCTATGCAGTTTGTCCGGGTACGGACGAATATGTAATTGGAAGTCCGCTATTCAAGAAAGCTACCATTACTATGGAGAATGGAAACAAATTTGTGATTGAAGCTCCGGAGAATAGTAAAGAGAACCTCTATATACAATCGGCAACTATAAATGGCAGAGTCTTGGATAAGAACTATATTCATTATACGGATATAGCAGACGGTGGAGTGTTGAAATTAGAAATGGGAAGTCAGCCTAATAAGAGTAGATGTACTACTAAGTATGCAGCTCCTTTCTCTTTGTCTAAAGAATGAGTACAAATAAAGTTATATACTATAGAATGAAATCTAAGTTTTTATTAAGTCTATTGTTCTCTCTAGCTTTTGGAGGAACAATTGCATCGCAGGCTTTGCCCGGCAATTATGCCCGGCAAGTCAATACGTTGATTGGTACTAAAGGTGTAGGACTGACGTCGGGCTACCTCTATCCGGGGGCAACCTATCCTTACGGTATGGTACAGTTCACGCCTTCTTACTTTTCCAAACGCTCCGGCTTCGTAATCAATCAATTGAGTGGAGGCGGTTGCGAACACATGGGCAACTTCCCGACTTTCCCACTAAAAGGGAAGTTGGAGGTTTCTCCCGACAATATTTTGAATTACCGTATCAATGTTACCGAAGAAAAGGGACATGCCGGCTATTATGAAGCCAGGGTGCAGGAGGATATCAAAGCCCAACTGACTGTGACCGAACGAACCGGTATGGCAAATTATGAATATCCGGCAGACCAGCACTATGGTACGGTGATTATTGGCGGAGGTATTTCTGCCACTCCTATAGAACAAGCTGCTGTTGTAATAACCGCACCTAACAAGTGTGAAGGATATGCCGAAGGAGGCAACTTCTGTGGTATCCGCACTCCCTATAAAGTCTATTTTGTTGCAGAATTCGACACAGACGCCTTGGAGTCTGGTACCTGGAAAAGAAATGAGTTGATGCCGAATACTACTTTTGCCGAAGGTGAGTATTCCGGGGTATATTTTACATTCGATGTTAGTAAGAAGAAAAATGTCCAATATAAGATTGGCGTTTCTTACGTTTCAGTAGAGAATGCACGCGAAAACCTGAAAGTAGAGAATACAGGATGGGATTTCATGCATATACAAAGTCAGGCGGAAGCTAAATGGAACCATTATTTGAGTAAGATTGAAGTGGAAGGAACAAACCCGGACCGTGTGACTCAGTTCTACACTCACATGTATCGTTCTTTTATTCATCCGAATGTTTGCAGTGATGTGAATGGGGAGTATATGGGGGCGGACTATAAAGTATATAAGTCCCGTTCCAAACATTACACCTCTCTTAGCAACTGGGATACGTATCGTACGCAGATTCAACTGCTGTCGATACTCGACCCTGAAGTGGCTTCCGATATTGTTATTTCCCATCAATTATTTGCTGAACAGTCAGGTGGCGTTTTCCCACGCTGGGTGATGGCAAATGTAGAAACAGGAGTAATGCAAGGTGATCCGAGCCCTATCTTGATTTCTAATGCGTATGCTTTCGGAGCTCGCAATTACGACCCGAAGCCAATCTTAAAGATAATGCAGAAAGGTGCCGAAACTCCTGAAGCTAAATCACAGGAGGTAGAAGCACGCCCGGGGTTGAAGCAATATCTGGATAAAGGCTACTACAATGCTTCCATACAGTTGGAATATACTTCTGCCGATTTCGCTATCGGGCAGTTTGCTTTGCACGCTGTAGGCGATGAATTTGCAAGTTGGCGTTATTTCCACTTTGCCCGTTCATGGAAGAATCTGTATAATCCTGAAACCGGCTGGTTACAGTCGCGCAACCCGGACGGTTCATGGAAGCCTCTGAGTGAAGACTTCCGTGAATCTACGTACAAGAATTATTTCTGGATGGTGCCTTATGATATTGCCGGTATGATAGATATTATCGGTGGCAAGAAGAAAGCGGAAACACGTTTGGATGAGTTCTTCTTCCGTTTGGATGCCGGATACAATGATGCTTGGTTTGCTTCGGGCAATGAGCCGAGTTTCCATATTCCCTGGATATACAACTGGGTTGGGACTCCTTATAAAACACAGGAAATAGTAAACCGAGTGCTGAACGAGCAATATTCAAGTAAGATAGACGGATTGCCGGGCAATGATGACTTGGGCACTATGGGAGCATGGTATGTCTTTGCTTGTATCGGCCTTTATCCTGAGATTCCGGGAATCGGAGGCTTTACGGTAAATACCCCGATCTTCTCGTCTGTTAAAGTACATCTGAAAAAAGGTGATATTGTGATAAAGGGTGGTTCGGAGAAGAAAATATATATCAAGTCTATGAAGCTGGATGGTAAACCATACGAAAGTACTTGGATAGACTGGGAGCAGCTTCAGAATGGCGCTACTATAGATTATATCACTTCGAACAAACCCGATGTGAAGTGGGGGACGAAGATCGTTCCTCCCTCTTTTCCCTGATAAGGTTCTAACCACTAACTCTGTATAACATGAAAAGAAATTTATTGAATATAACTTATTTATTGTTGGGTGCTGCACTCATAACTTCGTGTGCAGAACGGAAACAAACAACTCAGTTTCCCGATTGGGCATGGACGGATTTTCAACGTCCCGAAGGTGTCAATCCTATTATCTCTCCTGATTCTACGACTCTTTTTTATTGTCCGATGAGGCAAGATTCGGTAGCATGGGAAGCGAGCGATACGTTTAATCCTGCCGCTACTATCTATGATGGGAAGGTCGTAGTACTTTACCGGGCTGAAGACAATTCGGCGGTAGGCATCGGTTCGCGTACTTCCCGCTTGGGATATGCCTACTCCGATGACGGTTTGCATTTTACACGCATGTCTGTTCCGGCATTCTATCCGGCTGATGATAGCCAAAAGGAACTGGAATGGACTGGTGGTTGCGAAGACCCACGTGTAGCCGTGACGGAAGACGGATTATATGTGATGCTTTATACACAATGGAACAGAAAGCAGGCGCGTCTGGCAGTAGCAACTTCCCGTGATCTGCAAGCATGGGAGAAGTATGGACCGGCTTTTGCCAAGGCGTATGACGGCCGCTTTTACGACGAGTTTTCCAAGTCGGCCTCTATCGTAACCAAGGTGGTAGACGGAAAACAGGTGATTGCCCGGATCGACGGCAAGTATTGGATGTATTGGGGAGAGAAGTTTGTCAATGTAGCCACTTCCGAAGATTTGGTGAACTGGACGCCTTTGCTGGATGAGGCAGGAGAGTTCCTGAAAGTAATCACCCCACGTGAAGGCAAGTTCGACAGCTCGCTCACCGAGTGCGGACCGCCGGCAATCATGACGGATAAGGGTATTCTACTATTCTATAATGGCAAGAATGCCGACGGAGCAGAAGGAGATACGCTGTATACAGCAAATTCTTACTGTGCCGGACAAGCCTTGTTCGATGCCAAAGATCCTACTAAGTTGATTGACCGTTTGGATAAACCGTTCTATATACCGGAGTCAGACTTCGAGAAGAGTGGGCAATATCCTGCCGGAACCGTATTTATTGAAGGACTTGTATTTCACAATCAGCAGTGGTACTTGTATTATGGCTGTGCCGATTCGCGTGTAGCGGTAGCTGTATATAATCCATCGAAGAATTAGAAAATAGATTGTAACTTTATAAAATAGAATCACAACATGAAAAACTTTATTGTATTAGTTGCAGCGGTTTGTATAGCTTGCACTACTGCATTTGCTCAAACCGTAAAACCTTTTAAGGAAGGAGAACGGGCAGTCTTTTTAGGAAATAGCATCACGGATGGCGGACATTATCATTCGTACATTTGGTTGTATTACATGACTCGCTTCCCTACCATGAATCTACGTATGTTCAATGGTGGTATAGGTGGTGATACGGCTTTTGATATGAATAAACGTTTGGATGGTGACATTTTCTGTTTGGAACCGACCGTGTTAATGGTCACTTTCGGAATGAATGACTCCGGCTATTTTGAATACAATGGCGATAAACCCCGTGAATTTGGTGAACAGAAGTATCAGGAAAGCATCAAGAACTACCAGCAGATGGAGAAACGTTTCAAGGAACTTCCCGATACTCGGATTGTGATGTTAGGAACTTCTCCTTACGATGAGACTGTTAAAATAGAAGGAAATGTTCCTCTCAAAACAAAGAACGAAACAATCAAGAGAATCGTAGAATATCAGAAGCTGTCTGCTGCGGAAAATAAATGGGAATTCACCGACCTGAATGCACCGATGACTGCCTTGAACCAGCAGTTTCAGCAGAAAGACCCTGCATTCACTCTTTGTGGACGCGACCGCATTCATCCCGATAATGACGGGCACATGGTTATGGCATATCTTTTCCTGAAAGCTCAGGGATTTGCAGGCAAAGCCGTGGCGGATGCAGAAATCAATGCTGGAAAGAAGCAAGCCGTCAAGTCAGAGAATTGTACTATTTCAAATATCAAGATGATTGGGAAAGAACTGAGTTTCGATTATCTGGCAGAAGCCTTGCCTTATCCTTTGGACACTATCGCCCGTGGATGGGAACAGCGCAAGAGTCAGGCGGAAGCCGTGAAAGTAGTTCCTTTTATGGAGGAGATGAATCGTGAAATGCTGAAGGTTACCGGATTGAAAGGCAGTTATAAACTTCTCATTGATGGTGAGGAGATAGGTATCTGGAATGCTGATGAACTGGCGGCTGGTATCAATTTGGCTAAGGAAACAAAGACTCCCCAATATCAGCAGGCTTTAACTGTAATGCGTCTCAATGAATATCGTTGGGAGATTGAAAGGACTTTCCGTGATTACGCATGGATGCAATTCGGATTCTTCCAGCAAAAAGGTCTGCTCTTTGCCAATGACCGAAAAGCAATTGAAGTAATGGATGATAATCTCGAAAAGAATGGTTGGGTGAAAGGACATAGGGATAACTATACCCGTCTGATGTCTGAGGCAGTCCGCGATGCTCGTAAGCAGGAAATCGAGATTCTTATCAATAAGATTTACGAAGTTAATAAACCTGTGACCAGAAAGATCCAGTTAAGACAAAATTAATATGTCAGGACAGACTATAGATTAGTTGCTACTTGTCGTACCAAATCCCGCATACTGAATAGCTGAAAAGCTATTCAGTATGCGGGATTTAGTATAATAGGGGCATTACTCATTGAAGTTGTACTTGGCAAAGTTTTCTATCCCGTTCTCCTTCATAAGCCAATAGCTTTTGTTGTTTTTTTTATTTTATAATGCAAAATACAAATTTGCTGTTTTATATGTAATTTTGTATTGCTTTATATACACTTTTCTTGTAAATAGGTGCTCTAGCTATGTTTTAGAACATAAGTGCCTATAGTTTTCTTCTAATTGTTTTGCTGCTTAATATATGTTTTATAGTTTTGTATTGTAAATGCTAGTTTTATAATATAAAAAGTAAAATATTAATAGCATTAATGATGTCAACGTATTTGTCCTTTTCATTTGTACAAGCACAAAATACGAGTTTTCCCATTTATCTTGATATGGAGAAATCAGTAAATGGAAGGATAGATGAAATATTAATCACTATAAGCAATGAAAAACAATTTCTTACAAATTATTGCAACTGCCTTGTTTGGTACGGCGGTAGCTGTGGGGTGTTCTGCACCTCAACCTCAACAGAATTCACTTCCTGAAGAAGTCACTCTTTCAAAGTCAATCTTGCTGGATAAGATTAAAGGGGGCTGGGCTGGACAGACCATTGGATGTACGTATGGAGGTCCTACCGAGTTCAAGTTTCGTGGAACTATGATTCAAGATTACAATCCTATTCCTTGGGATGATGGCTGTATCAAGAATTTCTGTTTAAACGGACCAGGACTGTATGACGATATTTATATGGATCTCACGTTTGTGGAAGTGTTCGACCGTTTGGGGTTGGATGCTCCGGTAGATTCATTTGCAATGGCATTTGCCAATGCCGACTACGTGCTATGGCATGCCAATCAGGCTGCTCGTTATAATATTCTGCAAGGCATTATGCCCCCTGCTTCGGGGCATTGGCTAAACAACCCACATGCAAATGACTTGGATTACCAGATTGAAGCTGATTATTCCGGCATCATGTCACCCGGTATGCCTAATTCCGCTTCGGAAATCTCAGATAAGATAGGCCATATCATGAACTATGGCGACGGTTGGTATGGCGGTGTTTACGTTGGTGCCATGTATTCGCTGGCTTTTGTGTCGGATGATATTGAATTCATTGTGACAGAAGCTTTGAAAACCATTCCGGAAGAGAGCCTTTACCATAAATGCATGAAAGATGTGATAGGATGGTACAAGCAATATCCTGATGACTGGAAGCGCACTTGGTTTGAGTGCGAACGTAAATATTCCGAAGATATAGGTTGCCCTGACGGCGTGTTTGTACCCTATAATATTGACGCCACCATCAATAGTGCTTATATTTTGATCGGTTTGCTTTATGGGAAAGGTGACTTCTTCAAGACAATGGATATCTCTACCCGTTGCGGACAGGATTCCGATTGTAACCCGGCTTCTGCCGCTGGTATTCTGGGTACTATACTGGGCTATAATCGTATTCCCGAGTATTGGATGAAGAACCTGCGTGAGGCCGAGGACATTGATTTTGCTTTCACTTCTTCTTCTTTGAATAAGGCTTATGAGATGAGTTACAACCATGCCTTGCAGATGATAGAGCGTAACGGAGGTAGTGTGGGCGATAGCACAGTAACCATTGTTTGTCAGCAGCCAACTCCCGTCAAATTGGAGAAAGCTTTTGAAGGTATGTATCCTGTAATGCGTAAGAATTTGAACCGTATGGCTGAGAAATTTGACCAGTTTGAGTTCAATGGAACTGGCTTTGCCTTGCGTGGCAGCGTGAAATCAAAGAACGATGATTATGTAGCCGATCTCTCGGTATATGTGGATGGCGAGTTGGTAGAAAAAGCCAAATTACCAGTTAACTTTTCCAAGCGTCGTCAGGAGCTTTGCTGGAAATATCAGTTGCCCAAAGGAAAGCATACTCTAACTTTGAAATGGAATAATCCTGAGAAAGATGCAATGGTGCATTGCGGGGAAGTGATTGTCTATTCGGATGCGCCGGTACAAATAAACCATCAATAAATAAGGAGGGGGTATGCTAATTTATGCCAGAACTCAAGGATGCGAGGGAAAGTGGGTAGTTACAATAAAGAATCCTGAGCACAGAAAGCAGTATAATAAATAAAAAAGAATGGATTATGAATAAACAGATATTTTTAGCCTTTTGTGCAACCATCTCCTTTTGCATACCCTTGCTGGCAGCAGGTGGAGTAACTTCTAAAGATGTTGTCCTATACAAGCAGTCAAGAGCTTCTATAGATATGCGTGTAGCTGATCTATTATCTCGTATGACCCTTGAGGAGAAAGTACTCCAGTTGAGTCAATACATTGTAGGGCTAAATACTAATGTAAACAATACTGGTGAGGTGGATACCGGACTTCCCGATGGGGTGGGCTCCTATATATATTTTAGCGAGAATGCCAAACTGCGTAATGCATTACAGCGTAAAGCAGTGGAGAATACTCGCCTTGGAATTCCTATTCTCTTTGGGTTTGATGTGATACATGGTTTTCGTACCATTTATCCCATTCCTTTGGCACAAGGATGTTCTTGGAATCCGAAATTAGTGAGTGAACTCAGTGCTATAGCTGCTCGTGAATCGAGAATGTCGGGTACCGACTGGACCTTTTCACCTA
This sequence comes from Bacteroides sp., assembly GCF_030151085.1. GTDB lineage: Bacteria > Bacteroidota > Bacteroidia > Bacteroidales > Bacteroidaceae > Bacteroides. The sequence continues at coordinate 17,454 of NZ_JASLER010000028.1, forward strand.
TGATTGATGTGGCTCGCGACGGACGTTGGGGACGTGTAGCCGAGGGTTATGGTGAAGATCCGTATACTAATGCGATAATGGGTGTGGCTGCTGTCAGAGGTTATCAAGGCGATACTCTTTCCAGTAAAGTAAATGTGGCGGCCTGTTTGAAGCATTTTGCAGGCTATGGTCGTTCTGAGGGTGGTCGCGATTATACAGCTACGGATGTATCGCGGCAATCTTTATGGGAAACTTATCTACCACCTTACGAAGCTTGTATCAAGGCTGGTGCAGCCACTGTAATGAGCGCTTTTAACGATATTAGCGGTACACCGGCTACAGCCAACTACTATCTACTCACTGAGGTGCTGAAAAAGCGTTGGTGTTATCAAGGCTTTGTAGTAAGTGACTGGAATGCTGTGGAACAATTAATTCCACAAGGTGTGGCTGCTAATCGCAAAGAAGCTGCTCGTAAGGCATTTCTCGCAGGATTAGATATGGATATGAAGGATGATTGTTTCCGTGAACATTTGGCTACCTTGGTGAGTGAAGGTAAGATAGATGAAAAGAAAATTGACGAATCAGTGGCACGTGTGCTTTACTTGAAATTTCAATTGGGGCTTTTTGAAGATCCATATACTCCGGTTTATGAGGATAGTAAACGTATCCTTCGTGATGAATATAAAGAAGTGGCTGCTAGGATGGCTCAGGAGAGTATGGTACTTCTAAAGAATGATAACAACCTGCTTCCCTTAAAAAAAGGAATGACACTAGCTCTTATCGGTCCAATGGCTAAGGACAAGGAGAACCTGCTTGGTTCTTGGAAAGCACATGGTCGGACCGAAGATGTTGAGAGCATTTACGAGGGAATAGAAAAAGAATTTGATGGTCATACTCGCTTGCTTTATGCAAAGGGATGTGAGTTTGACGGAGACGATACTTCTTTGTTTGTTGAGGCTTCATCCGTAGCTTCACAGGCTGACGTAGTAATACTCTGCTTGGGCGAGAAATCTGCTTGGAGTGGTGAGAATGCCAGTCGTTCCACTATAGCTTTACCTTCTATTCAGGAACAGTTGGCTGCCGAACTGTATAAAACGGGAACTCCTGTAGTCATACTTCTTTCCAATGGGCGTCCTTTGGAATTAGCCAGACTGGAACAACAGTGTGATGCTATGTTGGAGATGTGGCAGCCGGGTATTGCAGGAGGTACTCCTTTGGCGCAAATTCTGTCCGGCAGGGCCAATCCTTCTGGTAAGCTTTGCATAACCTTTCCGCTTACTTCCGGTCAGATACCTATATATTATAATGAAAGGCAGAGTTCCCGTCCCGACCAAGGAAAATATCAAGATATTCCCACTACTCCGATGTATGATTTTGTCTATGGATTGAGTTATACCACATTTGCTTATGGCAAATTGCATGCATCTTCAGCTACCGTGCAGAAAAACAATAAGGTGAAGGTGGAAGTGCCCATAACAAATACCGGAAATATGGATGGTTATGAAACTGTGCACTGGTTTGTTTCAGATCCTTACTGTAGCATTTCACGTCCACAGAAAGAACTGAAATATTTTGAAAAGCGGTTCTTGAAAAAAGGACAAACCGTTTTATTCTCTTTTGAAATAGACCCTCAAAGAGATTTTATTTATATTGACGAAACGGGTAATCGTTTTTTAGAAGAGGGGGAATACTATGTTATGGTGAAAGACCAGAAAGTAAAGATTGAAATTAAATAAAATGATTATGAAGAAAATATATCTGTTTTTTACGTTTTTGATAGTGTCGTCTGTTCTTAGGGCTGTTCAACATGATAATATATTAATCTCACCGAACGGAAATATTGAGGTTATAGTTTCTATTGGTGAAGACTTAACCTATACTGTAAAGCGCAATGGAAAGACATTGCTTTCGCCCTCAGCGCTGGCCATGAGTTTGTCCGATGGGGAGGTATGGGGGCGGAATGCTCGGTTAAGATATAGTAAAAAGATTGCAGCTAATAAAGTTATTCCTTCACCTTTTTATAGAAAGACAGAGGTAAAGGATGAATACAATGGATTGCAGATGATTTTTCATGGTCAATGGGGATTGGAGTTCCGTGTCTATAATGATGGGGTAGCTTATCGTTTTATCAACCATCGAAAGAATCCATTCAATGTAGTGGATGAAGAGGTAAACTATTGTTTTACTGATGATGTGTTGCTTACTATGGCTTATGTCAATGCTAAAGGTAGTTTTGAAGATCAATTCTTTAATTCCTTTGAGAATATCTACACTACCGCTTCTTTATCGAAAGTAGATGACAGTAGGTTGGTTCTGCTTCCAGCAGTGGCAGCTTTGGATATGTCGACAAAGGTTTGTATTATAGAATCGGATTTAGAGTCTTATCCTGGTCTCTACTTGACTAGTGCTAACAAACCTAACTCTTTGAAAGCCGTTTTTGCTCCTTATCCCAAGGATAGTCGTCAAGGTGGACATAATCAACTGCAAGCTATTGTTACTCAACGCGAAACATATATAGCACGAGTGAATGGAAAACGAACATTTCCTTGGAGAGGAATCGTGGTTTCGGATACTGACATTGAATTGGCTAATTCAGATATGTCTTATCTTTTAGCAGCTCCTTTACGTCTTGATGAGATTGATTGGATTCGTCCGGGAAAAGTCGCTTGGGAATGGTGGAATGACATGAATTTAGAAGGGGTGGATTTTCAAACAGGAATCAATAATGCTACTTATAAGTATTATATTGATTTTGCTTCGGCCAATGGAATTGAATATGTGATATTGGATGAGGGTTGGGCTGTCAATCTGAAAGCAGATCTAATGGCAGTGGTACCTGATATTGACCTGAAAGAGTTGGTAGAATATGGCAAAGCAAAAAATGTAGGTATTGTACTATGGGCTGGCTATTTAGCTTTCGATCGTGACATGGAGAATGTGTGCCGCCATTATTCAGAGATAGGGGTGAAGGGCTTTAAGGTGGACTTTATGGACCGTGACGACCAACAAATGGTGGAGTTTGTCCACCGGGCTGCCGAAACTGCCGCTCGTTATCATCTCTTTCTTGATTTACATGGAATGTATAAGCCTGCTGGACTGAACCGTACTTGGCCCAATATTCTCAATTTCGAAGGTGTATTTGGTTTGGAACAGATGAAATTCTGCCGTCCTATGCCTGATATGGTAACTTATGATGTTACCGTTCCTTTCATCCGTCAGGTAGCTGGTCCTATGGATTACACTCAGGGAGCTATGAAGAATGTTTCAAAAGAAAACAGCTATGTTTGCTTTTCTGAGCCGATGAGCCAAGGTACCCGTTGTCATCAGTTAGCTGCCTATATGGTATTTGACTCTCCGCTCAATATGCTGTGCGATTCGCCTACTAACTATCAGCGTGAACCGGAATCTCTTGAATTTATTGCAGGGATCCCTACTGTGTGGGGTCAGACACTTGTGCTTGACGGTCGTATGGGTGAGTATATTGTTACCGCACGTCGTCATAATGAAACTTGGTATGTGGGTGGATTGACAGGTTGGACAGCCCGGGAGTTTACACTAGATTGTTCTTTTCTTGGTGACGGACAATTTAAAGTAACACTCTTCAAAGATGGCATCAACGCCCATCGTAAAGGAACAGACTATACCAAAGAAATATTCTCAGTGACTGGTGGCCAACAGTTGAAACTACACATGGCGCCCGGTGGAGGATTTGCTTTAAAAATAGATAAGATGTAATGAGTTAAATATGAATAGAAATGGTCACGTTATATAATTTGAGAAATAAAAGTTTGGCTATTCTGTTTGCTGCTATATGCTTGTTGGCTTGTAGCAATCAAACAGACGGAGATGTTAAATTAGTGGCTGAAGGTGGATGTATTCATCGCTTCTTCGACACATCTCCCATCAGCCCTTCCGGTAAGTATATAGCCCTTTTTCGTTTTCCTTATGAGAATCGCTCTCCTAGTCCGGGCGATTTAGGTGAGGTGTTTGTCCAGGATATGGAGAGCGGTGAAGTACTCTTTTCTACCAAATCTTGTGGGTGGGAGATGCAACTTGGTGCCAATGTGCAATGGGGTAAGAATGATGAGGAACTTTTCTATAACGATGTGGATACCACTACTTGGGAAGCTTATGCAGTTCGTCTTAATTTCAAAACAGGAGAGAAGAAACGTTGTCCGGGTACTGTCTTTATGGTGTCACCCGATGGAAATAAGCTTCTTTCTTACGATTTGTATAAGTCGCGTTTTGCACAAGTGGGTTATGGAGTTATAGTGCCTGACAGTGTTGTTACACATAATGTTGGTCCGGTAGCCAATGATGGGGTGTATATTACGGATTTGAAGACCAATGAATGTCGTATGATAGCTTCGCTGGCTGATATCTATGAGAAAACAGTTCCTTCTATAGCTATTCCTAATCCCGATGATTATGAATATTACTGTTTTCAGGTGAAGTGGAACTTGCAAGGTACACGGATATTGACTACTGTGCAGTGGGCTCCGCTTTCGGGTGGTGACCGTCGTAGAGCCGTGATAACCATGAACCCGGATGGAAGTGATATTCGTACCGCTATCACTCCTGAACAATGGGCGCGTGGTGGGCATCATATCAATTGGATGCCTGATGGTGACCATCTATCGATGAATCTCAATGTTGATGGTAAAGAGGGGGTAGAGATTATTAGCGTAAAGTATGACGGTACAGATTTGAAGGAAGTCTATCCTATAGGTTCCGGTCATCCTTCGTATAATGTGGCAGGTTTACCGTATATCGTCACCGATGCTTATTCGGGCGAAGTAACTTCGGGTAAGGGCATGACGCCCATTCGTCTGATAAACTATGAACTACAAACTGAGTTCAACTTGGCTGAAGTATATCTGCCACCTATCCGGAATTTTGAATTTCGTGTGGATGCTCATCCTGCTTGGGACAGAACAGGACGTTATGTCGTGTTTAACGCAATGAAAGATGAACACCGTTGTGTATATGTAGCCAAAGTAAATTATTAACAGTAACGTACTATGAAAAAGATATTATTTATTCTGTCTTTTCTACTTTTAGTGGACAATGTTTATTCTCATGAATTTGTATCACAAATTTCTTCACTTGAGGGAGAAATGTGGTATGGGGCTTATACGGCTAAAGCCTATTGCAATACCTCCTTCGACAAGATACAGTTTCAACCCTATCCTTCGGAATTTACCAAGAAAGATCTGGCTCGTGACAATAATGGCAACCAAGCTGCTCCACTCTTGATATCCAATCTGGGCCGGTACATTTGGAGTGATGAACCTTTTGCTTTCGAACTCAAACAGGGGAATCTTCTACTATATTCCGAACATGAAGATATTCTCCCCGTACAAGCTGGTACTTGTCTAAGGGATGCCTATGTATCTGCCATGCGCAGACACTTTCCGCCGGTTGGGCGGACGCCTGATATGTTGATGTTTAAAATGCCCCAATATAACACTTGGATAGAACTGGGACGTAATCAGAATCAGAAGGATATTCTAAAATATGCTTCGGATATTATAGCCAATGATTTTCCTGCCGGAGTGTTCATGGTGGATGACCAATGGGCCAGAGATTATGGTTGCTTGGAATTCGACCCTGTAAAGTTCCCTGATCCCAAAGCAATGGTGGATGAGTTGCATGCTAAAGGTTTTAAGATAATGTTATGGCTGACTCCTTTTATAAGTCCCGATGGAGAGGAGTTTAAGGAAATGTTGACCAAAGGCGGTTTGGTATTGAAGAAGAATAGCAAGCGTCCGGCACTGATAAAGTGGTGGAATGGCTACAGTGCTTGTCTTGACCTCACAAAAGAGGTTGCCATCGAATGGTTGCATGATAGATTGAAAGCGCTTCAAAACACCTATGGAATAGATGGTTTTAAGTTTGATGCGGTAGACTTTGACTTTTATGTAGAGGGGTCTAAGGTATTTCCAAATGAAGATACCAATGTAAAGGGGTATGAACAGTCTGAACTCTATACTAAGTTCGGTGCGGAATTTCCTTTTAATGAATTGCGTGCTTCTTGGAAGAATGGTAACCAGCCTGTAGCACAAAGGCTTCAAGATAAAGGCTATTCTTGGGATGAACTGAAGCTCCTCATTCCCGATATGCTTTCTGCCGGATTGATAGGTCATCATTACACTTGTCCTGATATGATTGGAGGTGGTCTATTAGGCACTTTCGAGAATATAGATTATGATAAATTTGACCAGTCGCTGATGATTCGTTCTGCTCAAAATCAAGCATTGATGCCAATGATGCAGTTTTCGGTAGCTCCTTGGCGCGTACTTGACTCTGAACACTTGGCTCTTTGTCGGGAAGCGGCTCTGCTACACTCCCGTTTTGGAGACTATATTTATTCGTTAGCATTAGAAGCAGCTAAGGGGGGAGAGCCTATTGTGCGTCACATGGAGTATGTCTTTCCGCATCAAGGTTTCCAAGGTTGCAACGACCAGTATATGTTGGGCGATAAATACTTGGTTGCTCCCATGAATGAAAAAGGTACTGCTCGAAGAGTGATTCTTCCTAAGGGAAAATGGAAAGATGAGCAAGGAAAAATTTATAGAGGCGGGCGTACAGTTCTAATGGATGTTCCTTTAGAAAGGCTTCCTTACTTTGAACGTTTAAAGTAGAAATGGGGGCTTTGAGCATTGTCTTATCAGATATAAAAAAGAAGTCTTTAGTGATAGAATCTATTAACTGGATATAATAGATGAAATGTTTGATGAATTGCATCGTAATGCACCGGACTTGTAGAATAATAACTTTTAAACTTTGCAAACAATAATCATTATCAATAAATATACATACTATGAATAACTTAACAAAACATCTCTGCGCCTTGTTGTTAATCGGCACTACTATCCCGCTGATGGCACAACAGCGGGAAGCGCTACCGCAAACTATTTTGGAAAAGGCGATCGCTACAACCTTTTCTTCGGACATTAATCCTAAGGATTACAGTAAAAATGATGGGCTGTCTGAAAAGCCATCTTCTCGCTTTGTTTTAAAAACAAGCGAGGCAGGTGTTCCTGTCTATGAAGTGGAAGTACCCCGTGCCACCAAGTCGCAATATGGAGTATCTATGTATTGGAAGACAACTGAGGATGTACAAGAAGGCGATGTGTTGCTTGCCCGTATCACCATGCGTACGATTTCGGCACGCCAAGAATCGGGTGAGTCGGTAATTTATTACTACTTTCAGGAAGCAAAGGGATCTTTTAATAAAAGCTTCATTACACAAATCGGTACTGTAGAGGAATGGAAAACCTTCAATATCCCTTTTGTGGCTCACAAAGACATGAAGGCGGGCGAAGCGCAGATTGGATTGGCTTTAGGAGCGCTGGCTCAGCATGTGGAGATGACGGGTATTGAGATACTGAATTTTGGGAAAACGCTTCGTAAGGAGGATTTGCCTGAAACGCACTTCTCATACATGGGACGTGAAGCGGGTGCTGCATGGCGTGAGGAGGCATTGCAACGTATTGCGGAGATACGTACCTCACCTCTGACAGTCAGGGTCGTAGATGCTGAGGGAAAACCGGTGAAAGGGGCTAAGGTTGAAGTCTCTTTGCAACAGTCAGAATTCATTTGGGGTACTTCGGTGAAGGAGACATTGCTTGCTAAAGATGATGCTGAGTCTCAGACCTATAAGAAGCATCTCAAGGAATTTTTCAACACGGCAGTTATTGAAAACGGTTTTAAGACCGGTGGATGGGCTTGGGACGAGAAGCGCAAGATGAATACCTTGCTCTCCTTCGATTGGCTTCGTGATAATGGTTTCCGCCAACGTGGGCACAATTTGGTGTGGCCAGCTTGGAAGTTCAATTCTCCATTGACGAAACATATTGCAATGCGCGATAGTGTAGCTTTCGACCGGTACATCAAGGCGCAGTTCCACGAGCGCATGGCTTACACCAAAGGACAGTTAATAGCCTGGGATGTGGTGAACGAATACATGCATGAGAAAGAATTTTTCCATTATTTGCCTCATAGCACTATGGTGGATTGGTTTAAACTGGCGAATGAACTTGATCCTGATGCCCAACTATTCATCAATGAGTATGGCATGCTGAATTGTGTCCAAAGCCCGCAGAATATCCGCGAATATATTGATACTATTCAAATATTACGTTCAAAGGGTGCTCCTATTCATGGGATCGGTATTCAAGGACACGTTGGACGTCAGCCTCGTAATCCGACTCAGGTAATTACAGATTTAGATCTGTTGATTCCTACGGGTTTGCCAGTGCAGATTACTGAATTTGATATCAATACACCTGATGAAGAACTACAGGCTGACTATATGCGTGATTTTCTGATAGCAGTTTATAGTCACCCGGTCGTAACTGGAATTACTCTGTGGGGCTTTTGGGAAGATGCCCATTGGAAACCCGATGCAGGAATGTTTCGTAAAGACTGGTCTCCGAAAGCTAGTGCTCTTGCTTGGCGCGAGTGGGTAGTAGGAAAATGGAAAACGCATGAATTAGGAAAAACAGATAAGAATGGGATGTTGACAATTCAAGGCCATTTGGGACAATATGCTATTAGTGTGGAATATCGTGGTAAGCAAAAGGTCAAATTGTGCCAGTTGTCTAAAGAAACAAAAGTGATTGAAGTAAAATTTTAATCAAACCTCCTTGAATTTTCTTCTTTCTTTTCTTACCCCTTACGGATATCTTCTGGATAGGGGTAAGATGAGTCCCTGACTGAATTCCATTCACTCGGCGAGTTAGAAGAAAAGGTATGGAAAAGGAAGAATTTCATAGCTTATTTGTAAATATAATTATGTTTTTATGATATAAATAGGATGAATTTACTTCACTTGGGCATATAGATCTTAAATTCTATGTTAGGAGTACTATTCCGTTATGGAGTCGGCAATCCTCTTACCGAATAGAATATTTTCTGTATTACAAATTATATCCCTGAGGATGATGTGTCATGTAATATCTATTATCGTTTACCCTCCGGTGACTGCGAGGATATTTTTGCTCAGATTGGCGCCTTTCTCGGATTGTAGCCAGTAGAAATGTTTATACTCGAGGAATGGAAAACCTTCAATATCTCTTTTGTGGCTCATAACTATTCATCAATGAGTATGGTATGCTGAACTGTGTTCAAAGCCTACAGGATATCTGCGAATATATTGATATTATTCAAATATTACGTTCAAATACACCTGATGAAGAACTACAGGCTGACTATATGCGTGATTTTCTGATAACAGTTTATAGTCACCCGGTTTTCCTACCCCTTTACAAGTACTTTCCAGACAAGTTACAATGGAGCAAAGAATGGGTAGTAGAAGAAGATTGAATTGCGTATGAATAAAAAAAATAAAATAATAATTATGAATAAGAAAGTAATCATTGTAAATTTATTATTAGTATTGTTAGCTTTTGCTCCACTTTCAGGACAAGAGATAGCAGGAACCCCAGAGTATATTAAAGCTCTCACCGTGGAGTGGAAGGGAGAAAGGTTTTCTGACGGTCGTCCTAAAGTTTCTGATAATCTTTTGGAGAGGCTTAAGAAAATAACCATAGAAGAGGCTTGGGCCGAACTGATGAAGTTGGGTTATCAGAATCAATATGAAGGCGAGTGGATGTTACTGCACGAAAGAGAAGATGCAGTTATGACTGGAAGAGCGGTGACTGCCCAATTTATGCCAATGCGCCCAGATCTAGAGAATCAAATTCTTGAACAAGGTAAGAAAGAAGGTCGTATGTGGGAACAGAGAAGAACTGTTTCTTGGGTAATTAATTCATTAGTGAAGGGCGATGTATATGTGGCTGATACCTATAATAAGGAGTTTCTTGGCACAGTTGTTGGTTCTAATCTTGGCAATGGTGTATTTAATGCTACTGGTAATGGTATTATTACTTATGGGCATATTCGTGATATTGAGCGGCTACGGAAAATACCAGGATTTAATGTATGGAGTAAAGGTTACGATCCTTCGTATATGCGTCAGACTATTCTGACTAATTATAATGTGCCAATTCGTATAGGAAAGGCCATCGTTCTTCCGGGTGATGTCGTTTTTGCCAAGCCGGGAGCTGTACTTTTCATTCCTTCTCATCTTGTGGAACATATAGTACTTACTTCTGAGTTTACTAAATTGACTGACGAATTTGGTGAGGAAATGATAAAGGCAGGAGTATATACAGCTGGGCAGATAGATAGTGCTTGGGGTAAGGAAATTAATGAATCCTTTAAGAGGTGGCTTGCAAACTATAAAGGCGAGCTTCCTATGACAAGAAAAGAACTTGAGGAATTTCTTGAGGAGCGAAATTTTTAATAACGTATTTAATATGAAAAGAGTATTTATTGTATCAATAGCTTTGGTGTTTTCTGTAATTATCAACAGTCAAAACATATTGGTTGATGTCCACGATGTAGCCGTAAAGGTTGCAGAAAAAGGACTTTCTGTGGTTGATTGGGGAGATTATAAGGGAAGTTGCCTGCTTCATTCCTTGTCGGATTTGGCACTTGCCTCGGGCGATAGTGCTGATATGACTCGGATAGAAAACATTCTCTTGGGATTTTCTGATGGACGCGTAAAACCAACTCCGGGCAATAGTTTTTATAGTTATAATGTTGGCGGAAGCGGTGCTGCTTGGTTGGCATTTAAGGGGATGAAGTCTCTTTTGCCGCAGGTTTGTGAGGGAGCCAAGTATACTTGGAATAAGCAGCTCAGAAATCTTGATAATGTTATGATTCCATATTATTATAGCCTTGATAAAAACCCGGTATTTGTAGATGTAGCTTTTGCAATTACGCCTTTCTTTCTTTACGCCGGACTTTGTGAAAAAAATGATTCATATATTGATTATTCCGTATATCAGATAATGCAGATATATAAAGATCTAAAAGATGATGAATCAGGGTTGTTGCAACAAGCTCGCGGTGTTGCCCAACTGAAAAAGGAAGAGAAATCTACTGATAATTGGAGCCGTGGAAACGGTTGGGGATCAATGGCTTTTACATCGCTTATGAGAGATCTTCCTAAAAATCACTCGCAGCGTAAGGTTGTATTTGAGGCTGCTAAAGAATTCTATCTTTCTTGCTTGAAATATCAGGATGAAAACGGACTTTGGCATCAGGAAATGACAGATTTTAACTCTTATATTGAGACTTCAGGTAGTGCTCTTGTGCTTGCAGGAATCGGGGCGGCCATAGAAAACAAAGTTCTCAGTAGAAGATACATCCCTCAGTTTGAAAAAGGTCTTAAAGCTCTATTGTCTTACATTGATATAGATGGTTCGGTTGGACATACATGTATGAGTAATCTTGCTCCAGGCAACGGGTCTAAAGATGCATATAAATTACGTCATTACTATTTTAATGAGCCGCACGCTTTTGGTCCTGTTGTATTTGCACTTGCTCAGGCGATCCGACTGGGTTTTAAGGAAGTTGTTCTTGATTCTGCACTCGGTAGCGCCAATGAGGTTGATAGGCCAAAGACCTATATACGTTTCGTAAAGGAACGTAAGGAAGATATAGCTTGGGAGAACGACAGAGTGGCATTTCGTGTATACTCTCGGCTCATTGATGATAAAAGTATGAGTGGTGTAGATTATTGGGCAAAGTCTGTTGATTATTCCATTATTGAGAGTTGGTATAAGAATGAATCAGAAGGTCGTTCATACCATAGTGATTATGGCGAAGGATGTGATTTTTATACCGTTGGCAAGAATTGCGGTTTGGGCGGAAGTGCCATTTATACTGATGGTCGGCTTATCTCATCTCAAACATATGCAAACTATCGCATCAATCGTAATGATAAAGATCACATAGATTTTATGCTGCAATATCAACCTTTTGAAGCTGGTGGGGTGACTATTTACGATACTAAACGCATAGAAATGGTATTAGGGACGAATTACTATAAAGTTACACAAACCGTTGAAAGTGACAATGGAGAGGATTTGGTACTTGCAGTCGGTCTGTCTACTTTTGGGAATGAAGAGGTCAAAGTTCAGAAAGATAAGGGGCTTGTCAGTGTGGTTGAGGAAATTGCTGTACCCGGAGGTTCTGTGATTTATAATCTGGATAATGAAAAAATGGATTCACTTACGTTTCATTCTGCTATTGTAGTCGATCCATCGGCAGTTATAGATATTAAAAAGATTGGCTCTAATGAGGTTGTGCTTCTCAAGGTTCATAATAACCAACCGGTTGTTTATTATGTTGGAGCTGGTTGGTCCGGGCAGATGTATGACAGTCGTTTTAGAGGCACTACTGCTTATTGGAACAGTGTCGTTACAAATACGTCATGGGCTGAGTTGAATAAATTATATGCAAGATAGACGTAAAATTAGAATCTAATATGATTAGAAACATACTATTTTTTCTACCACCTCCCACTGCATCTGCTCCGTACCCGCTCCGTACCCGCTCCTTATAAAAGTACCTTTATAAGGAGCGGGTACGGAGCAGGTACGGGGGAGACCCCTTGAAAGACATCTGCAACTGGAGCTTGCACGTATTTCAATTACGCCAACAGTTTTTCATTTAATTACCTAACATTTTATTCAAAACCCACAAGACATGATTTTGCATGAAATCACACTTATAGGAGCGTAGACTTACACTTATAGGAGTGTGAGCCTACGCTCCTATAAGTGTAAGCCTACGCACTTAAGTGTGTAAAAACCGGTAATTATCAGAACATCATTTTCCCAATTTGCTCTTTTTTCGGGTACTTTATTGCTTTGTTGAATATATGTTGTACATTTACAATGCATTCTATCATAACTAACTGGTGGGGAAACCTGCATTTTTGACGTGGCGGGCATTTTTATCCCTGCTTGCGTACATTCTATATGGCGGTTTCGTACCCCCATGTAGACTTCCGTCCTTCCCATTCAACCAGGCAAGGTTCTTTATGGATGTAATGAAAGAGGGTGCTTATGCCAAGATAATGACAAAGATACTCTGTTCGCACATAGAGAATGTGAAATACCTATTGGCGAAGCTTGAAGAAGTGAAGGGCGAGAATATTGAGGAAAATTTATAGCATTTAGAATATTATTAAGAGAAGCCGGCTGACCGGATTTTACTCCATCCAGCCGGCTTCTCTTAATAATCTATATACTTATTTTGTACTTGCAAGCATCATACTTACATTGCTATTATTCAATTCGTAAACACTCTTCTGTACATTGCTGTCAAAAGCATTGCTCTTGTTGTTCCAGCAAGCGTAGTTCAGTTCAACTTCATTGTTAGAGTATTCTACATCGAGTTTGAAATAAGGAACCCAAGTATCTTTCTCACTGTTCCACTTAGAAGCTTCTTTGCTGGTCACACGGTTTTCGTTGTCGTAAGTATAAGTGTAGCGCAGGTGGCGGAACAAGTGACCGTCTTCATTACGGAAGATATTCTTAGCGGTCATCAACTCACCGGTCATCTCGTCGTTGGTTACATACTGGGTAGGATTGATTGCACTTGCTGAGAAGTCCCGTAAGAAATGAAGAACTAAGAATGAAGAATTACCTTTCGGTATGCCAGTATAGCGCAGCTTATTCTTCATTCTTCATTTAGTTCATAACCCATAAAAACGAATAAATTCAACTACTGATTCGCATATATAATAAATCCTATGAAATAATTTCTTAGATATATAGTATGATTAGTTCCGTACTTAGACTTGATTGCTATTTATTTTATTATTAATTAACTCAGTTGTTTGAAGCATTTCTTTTACTATAAAATTACGTTCTGTTTTTGAGAAACGAATATCAGGTAAATAGACTCCCAAACTGGCTATGATCTTATTTTTTTTAAATATAGGTGTAGCCAAACCTACAACATGATTACTATTCCAAGTGATTTCAATATTTTTTTTGCGAGTTTCATTGAGCGACTGTATTAATTCTGTTTCATTCGTAATTTCGGGCCAATCTTCTTGCGTTGGTAGTCCTGCCATACTGATGAAATCTTTCAGTTCTTTTGGAGAATAATGAGCTAAAATCATTCTTCCGGTAGTAGCCCGGTAAGCTGTTGATTCGGAAGTAGTACGTATTTGGATTTCCTGGTTGCATAATGCTTCGTACACGATGATTCGTTTCCCATTCTTTATATGTGATAGAATAACCGTTTCGTTAAGTCTGTTTGCCAAACTGTCAATAAGGACCTTAGTAGCATTGATTAATTGTACGTTGTATTCGTTGGAGGATGTGAGTTGATAGACCATGTAGCCCAGCTTGTAACCTTTCTTCAGTCCCATTTGTTCTACATAACCTCGTTGCACAAGTGTCTTAAGAATATTGGCACAAGTACCGTGGTTCAGTTCTAATTCGTCGGCTATCTCAGACAATCCCCACTCTTTGTTGTGATCATGGGCTATGATTTCCAAAATATTGAGAGCCCTGTTTATTACTTGTATCATAATAATGTATTTTAAAAACATGTAAATTTTATAATGCAAAATTAATGCAAAAATAAGTAATCTGCTAAGTTTTTCCCGAAAAAATGATTTTGAACTAGAAAAAACTGTGTGTATTGATTTATATCCTTGATATTATGTTTTATAACATGGTGCAGATAATTTTTCAAATAATCTTTTGATATTAATAATATGATATATACTTTTGCAATATAAAATAATAGCGCTATAATATAAAATTGATTTTCTAATTAATTTAACTACTATGTTGAAACATGTTTGTATGACATTTCTGATTCTGCTTTTGTTGCCGGTGGTAGCAAGCGCGCAGAATGTTTTGACGGGATGTGTAAAAGATGCCCGGACTAATGAACCCTTAATTGGTGTAAGTGTGGTTTTGAAAGAGAATGCTACGTTAGGAACTATTACCGACCTTGATGGGAATTTCAAGCTAGAAGTTCCCGTATCTTCTACACTAGTTTTTTCTTATATAGGTTATTCTACCCAAGAGGTGGCGGTTAAGGGACGTAAAAATCTAGAGGTGACTTTGACCGAAGACACCAAAACACTTGATGAAGTGGTGGTAGTGGGCTATGGTACACAGAAGAAAGTAAATCTTACAGGTTCTGTCAGCCAAGTGAAAATGGATGAAATTGCTGCTAATCGTCCGGTGACTTCTATCGCTGATGCATTGATGGGTAATGTTCCGGGGTTAACGCTATCGGGCAATAGTGGTGAACCGGGCTCAGGCTATGACTTTATGATTCGCGGCACTTCCAGTATTAACGGTGGTTCTCCATTGATTCTGGTAGATGGTATCGCCATTGATGTTTCTTCATTGAACCCCAATGATATAGAGTCTGTATCAGTATTGAAGGATGCTTCGTCAGCGGCTATTTATGGTGCTCGTGCTGCGTTTGGCGTTGTGTTGATAACTACCAAGAAGGCAAACAAGGAACAAAAACCTAGTATAACCTTCTCTACTAAGTTGTCTTTTTCCGGTCCTCAGAGTATGGCAAAACGTGCAACCCCTTTGCAGACAATACAAGCCATGTTGGCGGCTAATTTCACGACATTTACAGGAGGACAATCATTTTCGGAGTGGGAGAAGCTGTTGCAGCAGTATGAGGTATCCCCCTCTGCATATCCCAATGGCTATACAGATGTGAATGGTATACGTTACCAATTGGCATCCAGTGACGTGACCGACGATTTGATGTCAACCGGTTTCGAGCAGATTTATGATGTGGCGGTTTCCGGTGGTTCCCAAAAGACCAAGTATCGTTTGTCTGCCAGCTATCTAGATCAGGATGGAGTACTTGTAACCAATAAGGATAGATACAAACGTTATAATATCACTTCTTATTTAAGTTCCGATGTGACCAAGTGGCTGACAGCTGAGTTGACAACACTTTATACACATAGTGACAAGCAGGATCCTTATCGGTTGAAATTCAATGGCCGTGATGTATGGGCGCAAGCTGTGTCATTGCCATCTTTTTATCCTACCGACGGAATCACTCTCAATGATAAATATTATCGTTATGCCACACCGGTACACATGATGGAAAGTGCAGTTCCTACGGAGACCAATTACAACCGTATTAATATGTTAGGGCGTTTGATTTTGAAGCCTTTGGAAGGGTTGGCTGTAACTGGTGAATATTCT
>NZ_JASLER010000110.1 GCF_030151085.1 Bacteroides sp.
TCTTGGCATGTACATTCTTATAAGAAGGAGTTCCGCGTTTCATACGATACTTTAATGTCCCATCGACTCCACCAATAGGCAAGGCCTTATATAGTTTCTGGAAAACATCCGTACGGGAATAGGCAAACTTCAGAAAAGAAACCAGCAGATCCGGAGAAATATAGTTATAATTGGAAAGTCCGCAACCATCCGCCAGATTGTAGCGACCAACGTCCTCACCCAAAGCCTTTACTTGTTTACGGATAGCGGAGAGTCCGTCTTCATCCGAAATCCTCTTCTTTCCGGTGGTTTGTGCACCCAGGCGACAGAGTAAAGCCTGCGCATTCAGATTATCACTTTCTTTCATTATCTGATTGACAACATCCTGAATAGAGGTTTCAAACAGGGCCATTTGTACCGAAACACTATCTTTCAGCAATTCATTAAAAGAATAGTCGTCAGGACAACTGATACCTTTTGCCCGCAAACGCTCAAGAAAGGTATGCATAAAGAAATCTTGGGAGGAATAGATATTAACCGTACCTATCCGCTTACTTTCCACATTTCCTTTTACAACTACGTTGTTACCATTCTGTAGCCAATCCCGAGAAATCCCGAAACGTCCGACAGCAGGAGTACGGGATTTGGTTTCATTCGTTACGGTATAATAAGAAGAGGCAGGAACACAATCGAGACTTGCCAAGTGACCCCGTTCGCCGGGAGAAGCCGTAACAGTGACCAGACCTTTATTCAGCATCAATGGCGAAAGATAAGGTTGATAGGAGGCAGGTGTATCATCCCAAGCCCAACCGCTTCCCCAATAAATGGAGTCTTTCATAGAAACATCTCCATATACATGGCCCGATATCACCGAGAACGGGAAACGACTTAGCGCATTTACCAATGAATCCAGAGCTTCATCATCAAATTCAGGGTCATATCCGCCCACAACATACAAATCACCTTTCAGCGTATCTTGTTCAATCACGCCCTGATACCATACTTCTGTTTTAAAAGGATCATCCGCATCCGGATGGGCAAGGGCGGTAATAGTAGTCAGCAGTTTCATAGTAGAAGCCGGACGAGAGAGCTTATCCGCCTGATAAGTGTATAAAGACTTCCCGTCAGTCAGGTCGTATATGGATATACCAACGTTGGAACCAGCAGGAAGTTGATATTTAATCAAGGTATCCAGGCGGGAAGAAAGGCTCTTAACAGTCGTATTTTGTCCCCATACGGTTACAGGAATAAACAAAAGAGCAAGAGCAAGAGACAACAGATATTTTTTCATGTTTATCGAGTTACAACGCTTCTTTAAAAATCTCTGAAACCGTGGGATGCGGGAATACTATTTTCTTCCAGGCTTCGGTAGTCAGTTTCAGTTCGATAGCCATACCTGCCAGGGTGATAATTTCAGAAGCCGGATTACCCAATATGTGTGCTCCCACTATGGTCTCATCATCTGCTATCAGAAGTTTACAAACTCCGTTCACTCCTTCGTTCTCAGCAACAAAACGACCGGAGTAAGCCATCGGGAGTTTTACAACACGGTAATTAATACCTTTCATTTGCAAACTTTCTTCCGTCTGCCCTACTCCTGCAATCTCCGGATTGGTATATACCACACCGGGAATTGCCCAATAACTCATGACATCTTTCTTGCCAAGTATCGTATGTACAGCTACTTCTGCCTCACGAACAGCTGTATGTGCCAGTAAAGAATAACCTGTCAGATCACCACATACATATACTCCCGGAGCAGAGGCTTGCATCTGTTCGTTTGTACAGATATTCCCTCTTTCCGTTCTTCGTAATTCCAGATTCTCCAACCCGAAACCTGTCGTTACCGGACGGCGACCTACACTCATCAATAGTTTCTCGGCAAGCACGCTGCCTGTACCTTCTGCATTCTCATAATTAACCTGCACTTGTGGCTTCCCGTCTTCGGAAGAAGCCTCAGCAAGAGATACGACCTTCGTACTAAGCATAAACTTGATTCCACGTTTTGCATATTCCACACGCAGAAGAGCGGAAAGCTCTTTATCCATGCCTCCCAGGATTTCATCAAGCATTTCGATAACAGTGACCTGTACGCCCAGACTATTAAAGAAGGAGGCAAACTCTATACCGATTACTCCACCACCAATAATGGCAAGTGAAGCAGGAAGCTCCTTATTATCTAAAGCATCGCGGTGCGTCCAGAAGGGTACAGTATCCACTCCGGGAATAGGGGGAATGAATGTTTCCGAACCGGTGCATAAAATCAGATTCTCGCACTCATAAGTCTCAGCACCACACTGCACAGTATTCTCATTGATGATGGTAGCTTCTCCCTGCACGATATTCACTCCGTGGGCAGTCAGCTTACCTTTAACGCCCAACACCAGTTTACGCACCACTTTCTGTTTACGGGCAATTATCTTCGGCAAATCAAATGAGACTTCGGAAACAGCGACTGCATATTTGGAAGCATGACGCGCAGCATCATACGTTTTTGCCGAATACAATAAAGTCTTGGTAGGGATGCAGCCTTCATTCAGACAAACTCCACCTAAACTTTGCTTTTCAAACAACACTACGCTTAGTCCGGCTTTCCCGGCAGCTTCGGCAGCAGTATATCCCGCAGGACCTCCACCGATAATGGCAACTTGGTATTTCATAGTTTCTATTTATTTATAGGTATATTGCAACTCAAGACCAGGATTCTTTTCTTTAAGTGCGGCTATCAGCCCTTCCGGGTCAGCAGGAGTAATCGGGAAAAAGCCTTTCTTCAATCCATTTTGATACCTGACCACCATCTGGCGGACGCGCCATTGCCATCCTTTGGCAGACGGGTTATAGAGGATACAGTTCACTCCGATCGCCTTCTGAGATATACCGAACACTGTCTTCACCCAAAGGTCTCCATTTTCTTTAATGATATATTTCCTTTGGTAATTACTAATCAGAAAAGGAATAGCCACAATGAATCCACATAAGACAGACGCCTCTTTCAGCAACAGGTATGTACCGCACATAAAAGTAAGAACAAATACTATTACCCATTTTTCAGTAGTAGTCATACCTTTGGATTTGAATATTTTTTCCATATATACAAGGGTTATTTGTAAACTGCCTGCAAGTTAATAAAAACCTCTCTTATCTGCACAAAAGAATTATCCTTTCTTTATCTTTTTCACCATACGCTTCATCTTTAAAGCATATAAATTCAGTTCTATCGAAGATTCGGTTTCTGTTGTATCTCCCTTCTCTTCTACAGACAATAATTCGTGAAGTAACTCGCTACTGCGTTGGGTCAATGTTTTCTGTTTATCTTCATCTACTTCAGTTGACAAAATATTTAGATTACGGGAGAGTTCTCTTAAATGAGCAAAAGACTCTATAATGGCAAGAGTCGTAGCCGTAGCACGAGGACTTTTCAAAACAGTGGCAAGCATGTAAAGACCTTTTTCGGTAAAGGCTTTAGGGACTGCACGTACTTTAGGGGATAAATTTGCGGTCGAAAGTTTCGACCGCAAATACCGTATCTCACTTTCATTCAATTCAATGATATAGTCCTTGGGGAATTTATCCAGATTATTCCTCACCGCTTCATTCACCCGCTTCGTTTCTACTCCGTACAGCGTTGCCACATCTC
>NZ_JASLER010000095.1 GCF_030151085.1 Bacteroides sp.
GCAGCGGCAGAATCTTTTAATGCGAAGATCAAAGCTTTCAGAGCACAGTTTAGGGGAGTCAGAGATAAGGCGTTCTTTTTATACAGACTTACTAAATTATATGCATAAAATGAAAATCCCTCAGAGTTTTACGTTGATCCGTGAAAACAAAGGATTCTTCTAAGACCATAAACAAAGAACCTCTGCAAGAAAAACTTGCAGAGGTTCTTTGTGATCGCGACAGGATTCAAACCTGTAACCGGCTGATCCGTAGTCAGCTACTCTATTCAGTTGAGCTACGCGACCCTTTCTATTTTGTAAACTTGTGACCGCGACAGGATTCAAACCTGTAACCGGCTGATCCGTAGTCAGCTACTCTATTCAGTTGAGCTACGCGGCCTCTTCGTTTAACGGGTGCAAAGATACGGACTTTTTCTGAATTAGCAAGTTATACACAAACTTTTTTTGAAAAAAATTAGTCAATAAAGCGATAGTTAAACAGCTGCCAACCGATTGTCAGACCTACATTCCACTCCTTTTTCGGTGAGCTATAATGATTTACATACGCAGATATAGCTCCAAAAGGTAAATGACAAATCACAGAAACTTCTCCCATATATTCAAAAGTAGAGAAAGCTTTCCCGTAATATGCTTTATTCAATACATTCCTTTTAATCGGGAAAATAGGCATAAACCCATAAAACTCCGTACGGAATTGGAACATATCATTCAATACATATATAGGCTTTATACCAGCCGCTACAAACTGATTAGCGCGAAAAGCCTCATTATACATTAATTTACTATGTGGAGTTGGTGCAAACTCTCCGGCTTGCATCATGGTAGCAGTAAAGTTCTCTGAAAAATTCTTCGATGAATACAATGCTTCCGCCATCCATCCTAATGCAAATTTTGGACTCATGGTATGATAAACCTCTTTCATATAAGAAATCTGTAACCAGGACTGCTGCTCTTTCTCCGAAGTTTTCTCTGTTGGTGAAGGGTTACCCGGAATATACTTTTCCTTTCCTGTGAAAATCTGAGCAACTAGCTTTTCAAAATAACCTTTTGTGGCATATTGGCGAGTATTGAATGTACTTCCGTAAAACCCAATGGAACCTCCCAATAGCTTGTATTGACTTTGGTCGGATCGATCTTTATCAAAGTCTATAATATTAGACTGAAAATAATTATCTTCCAATTTACCATATCCTATACTAAATTCAGCTCGTTTATTAGCCAAGAATGGCAGAGCTACCATTAACTTCACAAACCGTTCATCTTTCGAATTAAATGAGGGTTTGTCATTTTTAGAAAACAACTTATCTTTCTTATAATAATCAAATGTACTGATGGATGCAATAAATCGATAAGATGTAGGAATATGGGTAGGTAAATCAATTTTCGCCATCAATTGGGCGTTATTATAAACCTTTCCCAACTGACCATCGAATGTGATTTCCTTAGAATAATAATTCAAATTCTGATACCCAAGCCCTAAATATATCTGATTGGAACTGGTGGTAGAAACACTTCCACCAAGCCGCACAGAAAGATTATCTTCCATCTTTACTTTAAGACGCAATTGATATAAATCGCTCTCAGTGTCATAAACAGCGTGTGGAATGATTTCAGAAATCATATTATCTGCCAGCAAACGGAAATATCCGCGTTTCAAATCTTCATAAGTAAATATTTCATCCGCTTCATCATGAAATTCCTTTTTTATGTATGCCTGCTGACGTGCATTAGCTCCTTCAATAATTATTTCCCGAAATCGTAATTGTGGCAGGTTACTACGATAAACCAAACGCCTTAAACGCACATTATCAAGATTTACGCGTCGATGAATACGGCTTTTTATAGAATCCATCATACTAATGGTTCTATTGTAACCAATATCATGCAACTCTTGCAAACGATCAAAATCGAGTAAGTTCACATCATCATATTTAAAAGTCATCACTATTCCCAATGAATCCGGAATAGAATAATCTGTTTTTTGCATCACCATATTCTCAATCTGACTCATGAGATCATTTTCTTTGGGCTTACTTGGATTAGTAGCTACCACACTTCCTATAACAATATCCGGATGAAAGTCTTCACGCATCACATCAGTCGGAAAATTATTGTAAATTCCACCATCGTATGCTAGAACACTATCAATTTCTATAGGTTTGAACACGAAAGGAAAACTCATAGAGGCACGTACAGCATCTCCTAAGTCACCTTTTCGTAATACCAATGGATTTTTGTTATATACATCAGAAGCTATACAACGAAAAGGAACAAATAAATTATTAAAATCACCATTACAAGAAGCTGTAGCACGCCCAAACAATTCCACGAATACCAAATTCATCTGTATTGGATTGACCATACTAGTAGGTATTATTTGTGGTTTGGTATGCAACGAGTCCTTAAATGCAAAACGTAAATTGAAAAACTCCGGTGAAGGGCGGTTTTTCTTAAAATAATATTCGTATTTCGATTCAACTTTTCCCGAGTACCAACGCTTAAAATCGGGTGAACGCAATAAGGCTTCCATGTCATCCGGAGAGTATCCCATGGCATACAAAGAGCCTATAATGGCCCCCATAGATGTACCAGTTATGTAATCGATAGGAATATTATTTTCTTCCAAAGCCCGAATAATGCCAATATGCGTCATTCCTTTTGCTCCACCACCACTCAGTACGAGTCCCACTTTCTGGGCTTGTAACATCGGCACAAGGCATAAAAGAAACGAAAATAGTAAAAGATATCTTTTCATGATTGAATTTTTCGAGTAAGAGATAAGCAATATGTTCACCGTCCAAATATAAACAATAGTTTCCAAAAACTTCGAATTCAACGAGAAAAAACATAATTGTATCAGTGAAAAGAAGAAAAAAAGGGCATTACAACTCTCAAAAGTTGTAATGCCCTGCATTCTAATTTTAAAGAGGCTTATTTTATCAAGTCAATGCTTCTCTTAACAAAATTATTCAAAGCTTC
The DNA here is from genome assembly GCF_030151085.1 of Bacteroides sp. Classification (GTDB taxonomy): domain Bacteria; phylum Bacteroidota; class Bacteroidia; order Bacteroidales; family Bacteroidaceae; genus Bacteroides. The sequence continues at coordinate 2,980 of NZ_JASLER010000095.1, forward strand.
ACCTTTCAACATGCCATTCTGAAGTAGTGCCAAATCAATTAATTGACGGACAACTTTATTTTTTGCAGCATAGTCAGCGAAAACACCATCCTTTTGCGCTTTCAGTTCATCCCATTTTTTATCTAACTGATCAACTTCATCTTTCTCTGCAGTAGAAATGTCTTCGCTCTTTTTACCTTCCTGCTTCTTTCTCAAATCTTCACGACGTTTGTTGACATCGTCCATCTCTGATTGGATAGGAGTAACAGCGGAGGCACATTCTTTATTTTCCTCTGTCAGCACCTCTTTAACCAATTTATGATCAGAATTCAACACCATATTGAACATATCAGGCATCTCACCATAAAAACTCATTCCAGCTTGAATGTTGGCCATTTCTTTCATACGACGCATATATTCACTCTGAGTAATCATCACCGGAGAAGCATTTTCACCTAATGCCTGTGCCATAATATTAAACTCAGTCTTATCTATCTTCGGCAACTGACTCTTGAAGATGGCAGAAAGAGCTTCTTGTTTGTTTGCATCCAAAGCTACTTCCTTCTTGTCTTCTTTTACAATCAGATTGTCAACCACATCACTGTCAACACGTGTAAAGCGAACCTTCTCAAACTTCTGCTCCAACATACTTACCAATGCAATATCGAGTTGCCCATCCATCAATAAGACATTATAACCTTTATTTTTTGCTGCTTCAATATAGCTATATTGCTCATCCTTATGATTGGCATACAAATAAATCAAATTACCATCTTTATCAGTTTGATTGTCCTTAATCAACGTTTTATATTCCTCAAAAGTATAATACTTGTTATCAGTATCGGTGAAAAGGGCAAAATCTTTTGCTTTATCATAGAAATCTTCTTGCGTAAGCATTCCGTAGTTGATAAAGATCTTCAGGTCATTCCATTTCTCTTCGAATTGTTTACGGTCATTCTTGAAAATAGATTGCAAGCGATCAGATACTTTCTTTGTTATATAAGTGGAAATTTTCTTCACATTTGCGTCGCTTTGCAAATAAGAACGAGAAACGTTCAATGGAATATCCGGTGAATCGAGTACACCGTGCAACAGAGTTAAGAAATCGGGAACAATGCCCTCTACTGAATCTGTCACATATACTTGATTACAATAAAGTTGAATTTTATTTTTATTCAGTTCGATATTACTTTTCACCTTCGGGAAATAAAGTATACCAGTAAGGTGGAACGGATAGTCTACATTCAAGTGAATCCAGAATAGTGGCTCATCGGACATCGGATATAGATCACGATAGAATTTCTTATAATCCTCGTCCTTTAATTCACTGGGTTTCAAAGTCCACAATGGATTTGCTTCATTTACAATATTATCTTCAGCGGTTTCAATCTGTTTGCCATCTTTCCATTCTTTCTTTTTGCCGAATGCGACAGGAATAGGAAGGAAGCTGCAATATTTCTTCAATAAAGAAGAGATACGTGCTTCTTCGAGAAATTCCTTGCAATCATCATCGATATAAAGAACAATGTCTGTACCACGATCAGCTTTATCCACATCTTCAATAGTGAATTCCGGACTACCATCACAAGACCATTTTACCGCTTGTGCTCCTTCTTTACAGGATTTAGTGATGATTTCCACTTTTTTTGCTACCATAAAGGCAGAGTAGAAACCAAGTCCAAAGTGTCCAATAATAGCATTGGCATCATTCTTATACTTTTCAAGGAAATCATTTGCTCCGGAGAATGCAATCTGATTGATGTATTTGTCAATTTCCTCTGCTGTCAAACCGATACCACGGTCAGAAACAGTAATCGTATCTTTTCCTAATGAAACATGTACGGTCAAATCACCCATTTCTCCTTTATACTCACCAATAGAAGCCAATGTCTTAAGCTTCTGAGTAGCATCAACGGCATTAGAAACCAACTCACGAAGAAAAATTTCATGATCACTGTACAAAAACTTTTTAATTACGGGGAAAATGTTCTCAGTAGTTACCCCAATATTTCCTTTTTGCATACTACATTAATATTTTTAGGTTTATATTTCTATTTCCGGCAAATCAAGAAACAAAAAAAATGCCAGCCCATATGGACTGACATTTTGACGGTCTTTTATACAAGAAAGCATTATACCTTCTTCATATTCATCTCATTCTTTTCTTTATCTACTGTAACACTAATTGTATCTCCAGGTTGAACTTCAGCCGAGATAATCAACTCAGAAAGTCCATCTTCAAGATAATTCTGAATAGCACGTTTCAACGGTCGAGCACCAAATTGTACATCATACCCTTTTTCTGCCAAGAATTTCTTCACATCATCATCTATTGCTAACCTAAAGCCAATCGCTTCAATACGTTCATATAAGCCTTTCAACTCAATATCAACAATCTTCGTGATCGCATCTAATGATAGCTGGTCGAAGGTGATAATCTCATCAAGACGATTCAAAAATTCTGGAGCAAATGTTTTGTTCAAGGCCTTTTGTATCACATTACGAGAATGTTCATTATCATCTGTACGATTCTGTGCTGCAAATCCAACTCCACGACCAAATTCTTTCAACTGCCGAGTACCAATATTGGAAGTCATAATAATTACCGTATTCTTGAAATCTATGGTTCTGCCATAATTGTCAGTCAAACGACCTTCATCCAACACTTGCAATAAAATATTAAATACATCGGGGTGAGCTTTTTCAATTTCATCCAGCAATACAATAGAGTATGGTTTGCGACGAACTTTCTCTGTTAATTGTCCGCCTTCCTCATAACCCACATAACCGGGAGCAGCGCCAATCATACGTGATACAGTGTACTTTTCCATATATTCACTCATATCAATTCGTATCAGTGCATCAGTAGAACCAAACATATATTTAGCTAATTGCTTCGCCAAATGGGTTTTACCTACACCGGTAGGTCCCAAGAACATAAATGTTCCTATAGGATGGTTAGGATCTTTCAAACCAACACGACTACGTAAAATTGCTTTGACCAATTTTCCAATAGCAGCATCCTGCGCTATGACTTTAGCTTGCAATTCTTCCTTCATCCCAGCTAATTTAACACCTTCAGCTTGAGCCATACGTTGTACAGGTACTCCGGACATCAT
>NZ_JASLER010000096.1 GCF_030151085.1 Bacteroides sp.
GCAAAGCATGGTGAAGGGCGAGTCGTGTACAATGTATGTCGCCAATTGATGGCAGCGTGTTCCCATGCTCATAGGTGAGTAATAGACGGCGCGCCAATCTTGTTTGGTAGCATTGCGCATCGCTCCCGGCGTATAATCTACCGGTCCAGCCATCATGCGGATGTAGGGGAAGGTGACGTCGTAGAGCGGCATATTGTTCTTGGCATCCGTCCACTTCACTTCTTCCATGCCGAAGACACTTTCGAAGTTGATGATATTGGGATATGTACGGTTGATACCTGTAGGCTTGTAGATGCCGTGCAGGTCGAGTGTCAACTTATGTTTGGCGGTGGCTTCGGCAATGCGATAAACCATTTCGACGGCCGTCTGGTCGTCACGGTCGAGGAAATCGACTTTGAAACCTTTGATGCCCATGTCGGCGTACTTCCGGCAGGCGGCTTCGAGCTGAGTGTCCAATACATTAAATACAGTCCAAAGGACGATTTCTACTCCTTTTTGCTTTCCGTAAGCAATCAGTTCGGGCAGGTTCAGCTCGGGGATAACGGTCAGCATATCCCCACTTTTCGGTTCGTACCAACCTTCATCGAGTACAATGAATTCGATGCCGTTGCGGCTGGTAAAGTCTATATAATATTTGTAGGTATCCATGTTGATACCTGCTTTGAAGGGTACGCCTTTCAGGTTCCAGTCATTCCACCAGTCCCAAGCTACTTTTCCGGTCTTTATCCACGAGGTGTCACCTGTACGATTGGGCGAAGCCAAAGCATACACCAGGTTGTTGACGGGCATATCCGTATCGTATTCTGTTACAGCGAGCACACGCCAAGGATAAGTACGGGCACCTGTAGTGCGGGCGATAAAATCGATAGTTTCGGTGACATATTCCTGCCGACGCCAAGGATAGAAGTCGGTTTTGGCAGGGTAGGGGGCAAAAACGCCTTTCAAAGAATAAGTAGATGAACCGGGAAGCACAAACATTCCCGGATAAGCCTCTAAATCTGCTTCCAATAGTGTCAACTTTACTTTTCTACAATCTATCGTTGCAGGCAGGAAGGCTAGCTTTTGCTGTGCTTTTGATAGTGGAGCTACATCGTAGATGTTTTGAAAAGCCATTGCCATAGGATTCTTGTCATTCGTTGTATACGAAAGATAGGCAGTGTTGTCTTGGTTGAAATTGAATTCAGCCACTTCCTCTTTAAGGATCACTTCCTTCTTCTGTGTAGTGTAGAAGCGATAAGCTACTCCTTCGTCGTAGGCACGGAAAGCTACCCCGAAGCCATTTTTCAGCTTCAAGTCGAGTTCGTTGCATGTGGCAACGAACTCCTTGAAGCGGTAGAAAGGAGATTCTACGTGATCGCTGATCTTTTTCCTTTTAATACCTGTTACCTGAGACTTGTTTCCTATGGCAGTTCCATCTGCCAAAACTAATCCTATATTAGAAAAAGAGAGAATTGTATCTTTTTCGTGCATCACCTGGTAAGCTAGTCTGTCATCAGTACTGATTTCTATAGTTAACTTACCATCGGGTGAAGCCAGTGCATATTTCTTTCCTTGTATTGCTCCGAATGAAGTATGCCCGGAGAAGACGAATAAGGAAATAATGATAAGCCTGAGAGAGAGATTGTTTTTCATAATGCGGTTAATTCTGTTTTATCTGTTGCAAAATAAGCGAAAAAAGAACGAACGGAAGGACTGAATAATATAATGTAATAAAAGAATAGTCCAATATACTCTACCAGATAGCTTTCGTAAACGGTATTTGGACTATTGCTTTATTGGATGGATTATTTTTGCATGGGTACTCCATGTTAATAGGAAAGTTTCTCATAGTTAAGCGGAAAGATGCTACTCCTTAATCCCAAAGTTTCTTCGATTAGCTAGCAAAGTATAATCAAAGGCTCTGTTTATATAACCAAAGGCTTTGATTATATAACCGCAAGTTTTGGTTTTATAATCAAAACTTTTGGTTATAGATTATGATACGGGCAAAAGAACTTTCTGCTTAACCTCAAGGAGTTTTCATCTTAATAGAAAGAAACTTTTCTATTAACATTGAATACTATCTCTGTTTTAGTTTGAATGTTGCGATACTAAAATAGTCTAATTGACCCAATAATAGTCTAAATCTGGTTTCTTGTTGTGTAGGTTCGACTATTTTAGTATCCTTATAGATTATTGTTTCATTCTGTTAATTTCTAATTCCTTTCCTTTGCCACGTCGCTAATGCTAATGAACTAAAAACATATATATAATGATGAAGAAACGACTGTCCTTCCTTTTCGGTAGCATTGCCCTCTTGGGACTATCGGCTTGTAACGATGCTTACGTTCAGCCCGATGCTCCGATTAAAGAAGTTCCTTTTACTCAAGTTCACCTGAACGATAATTTCTGGACACCACGCATTGAGATCAACCGCACGGTTTCTATTCCTTCCGCCTTTAAAGAATGTGAGAAGAATGGTCGCTTTGATAATTTTGCTATTGCCGGCGGTCTGATGAAGGGTGAACATCGTGGTGACTTCTCTTTTGACGATACCGATCCATATAAGATTATAGAAGGAGCTTCTTACTCACTCGCTGTGAAGTATGATAAGGTATTGGATGCTTATCTGGACAGTGTTATCACCCTTATTGCTGCTGCTCAGGAACCCGACGGATATCTTACTACCTGCGTTACGAATAAATGTACACGCCTTTCGGGATGGTGGGGAACACATCGTTGGGAGAAAATCAACAGCCACGAACTTTATAATAGCGGCCATCTGTACGAAGCAGCCGTTGCTCACTATCGCGCCACCGGAAAACGTTCGCTGCTCGATGTCGCCATCAAGAATGCCGATCTTGTTTGCCAGGTATTCGGTCCGAACGAAGGGCAGAAACATGTTCCTTCCGGACATCCCATTGCCGAAATGGCACTTGCCAAATTATATAAGGTGACAAACGACGAGAAATACCTCAAGATGGCTAAATATTTCGTTGAAGAAACCGGTCGTGGAACCGACGGACACCGCCTCAATGAGTACAGTCAAGATCACAAACCCATTCTGCAACAAGATGAAATAGTAGGTCATGCCGTACGTGCCGGATATCTCTTCTCAGGTGTAGCCGATGTGGCTGCCTTGACGCACGATAGCGCTTACTTTAATGCCTTGAGCCGCATTTGGGAGAATATGGCAAGCAAGAAACTTTATATAACTGGTGGTATCGGCTCCCGTCCGCAAGGCGAAGGTTTCGGTCCCAATTATGAGTTGAACAACCACACTGCTTATTGCGAAACTTGTGCCGCCATTGCCAATGTCTATTGGAATCACCGTATGTTCCTGGCTACAGGCGACGCTAAATATGCCGATGTATTGGAACGTGCACTTTATAATGGAGTGATCTCCGGCGTATCGCTTAGTGGTGATAAGTTCTTCTACGACAATCCCCTTGAGAGTATGGGTCAGCACGAACGCCAACATTGGTTCGGCTGTGCTTGTTGCCCGGGCAATGTAACCCGTTTCATGGCTTCCGTACCTTATTATATGTATGCCACACAAGGTAATGACATTTACGTCAACCTTTATATTCAGAGCAAGGCCGATCTCAACACAGATACTAACAACATAGCTTTGGAGCAAACAACGGACTATCCTTGGGACGGTAAAATATCTATCTCCGTAACTCCCGAGAAAGAACAAGAGTTTGCTTTGCGTCTCCGCATCCCCGGCTGGGCACAGGATGCCCCTGTACCTACAGACCTTTATTCCTATATCGATAAGGCAAACGCTTACACTATCTCAGTCAATGGAAAGAAAGTAAATGCCAAACAATACGACGGTTATGCCACCATTTCCCGCGCATGGAAATCCGGTGACGTTGTGGAAATCAATCTCCCGATGGACGTGCGTCGCATCAAGGCTAACGATAATGTAGAGGATGATCTTGGTAAACTTGCCATCGAACGCGGTCCCATCATGTTTTGCCTCGAAGGTAAAGATCAGGCTGATAGCACCGTCTTTAACAAATTCATCCCTGATGGGACACAGATGAAGGCTGCTTATGACGCCAATCTGCTGAATGGAGTAATGGTACTTAACGGTACTGCCCGTCAGATAGAGAAAGACGGTAATGTGAAAGATGTTCCTTTCCGTGCCATTCCTTATTCTACTTGGAATAACCGTGGCGCTGACCAAATGGTCGTATGGATTCCTGCTTCTGCCGAGTATGCCCGTGCTATTCCCGAACCTACCATTGCGAGCAAAGCACGTACTTTGATGATACAGGCTCCTATCCAAAAGGACGCTCCCGAATCTGCCTCAGTTGAAACCTGGGCATGGGGTGTGAACGACCAATGGGAACCGAAACGCTCGTCGGATATCTCCAAACCTTACCATTACTGGTGGTTGAAGAACGGAACGACCGAAACACTAGTTTATGACTTTGACCAGCCCTATACCGTTTCCAACGTCCAGATTTACTGGCTCGACTTCGATCATTATGATGGAGATTTCCGAGTGCCGGAGAGCTGGAAACTATACTATAAAGATGGTAAAACGTGGAAAGAGGTAGAAGCTCTTACTCCATATACCGTGAAGAAGGACTGCTATAATAGTATGGACTTCAAACCGGTAAAGACGACAGGACTGAAGATAGCCGCCCAACTCCAAAAGGGAGTTTCGGGAGGAGTGATTGAATGGAAAGTTAAATAAATATATCAACCTTTTAACAAAAAGATGTAGTATGAAAACACATGAAAACCAAGCCTTGGTAAGCAAAGCTTTACTCAAGGCGACAGCTTGTCTTTTCCTTGCGGCAGGTATCGGCATTAGTCCGGTCTTTGCAACTTCGGGAACGGCGGCTACAATGAAAACCGAAATTGTGCAGCAACAGACTGTTACAGTTACCGGTGTAGTAAAAGACAAAAGTGGTGAGCCTATTATTGGTGCCAATATTCTTGAAAAAGGAACAACGAACGGTGTTATTACCAATATCGATGGTGAGTATACGCTGAAAGTGAAAGGAGCAAACTCCGTTTTAGTAATATCTTACATTGGTTATAAGAGCCAGGAAATAGCAGTAGGCTCTCAACGGAAGATCAATGTAACTTTGGCCGATGATACTGAATTACTGGATGAAGTAGTAGTTATCGGTTATGGAACGCAAAAGAAGGGTGATGTAACGAGTGCTATTTCTAGTGTGAAAGCTGAAGATTTCTTAGTAGGTAACTTCAACAATGCAGGTGAATTGCTGAAAGGTAAAGTGGCTGGTTTAACAATAACCAAACCTTCGGGTGATCCTGGTGCAGGTACTGAAATCAGTCTTCGTGGTATTGTTTCTGTATCGGGTAATGCTTCTCCATTGGTACTAATCGACGGTGTCCCTGGTGAAATGGGTACCGTTCCTCCCGAAAATATAGCTTCAATAGATGTATTAAAAGATGCCTCTGCAGCCGCTATCTATGGTACACGTGGTGCTGGTGGTGTCATCCTTATCACTACCAAGACTGGTCAGCGTGAACAGAAAGCAACTGCCACTTATGCTGGTTATGTGTCTTTTTCGAATTGGGCAAAGAAAGCCGACTTTATGACTGCTGAGGATATTCGTGCAGGCAAAACACAATACAATGATGAAGGTTACGACACAGATTGGCTTGATGCTGTAAGCCGTACGGCCGTTACTCACAATCACAGCTTTACTATTCAAGGTGGTTCCGCTTCAACCACTTATTATGGTAATCTCTCTTATCGTAGTGCAGAAGGTGTGATGAAAAAAACAGGCAATGAGGATTTGAGTATGTCATTTGATGTAAGTCATTGGATGCTCAATAATATGTTGAAGATAAACTTAAATGTTGTTACAGACAATTATAAGTATGAGGTAAACGATCCTACTTATATCTATCGCCAAGCTGTAATCCGTAATCCTACTTCTCCTATTTGGAATGAAGATGGTTCGTATGCAGAACGTTCTTTATTGCAATACTACAATCCCGTATCACTGCAGAACGAAAATACGGGGGAATCAAAATCACAGAGTACTCGTATGACAGGTAACATTACGTTTACCCCTATTAAAGGTTGGGATACTAACTTAATGTTGGCTAGTCACCGTTCAACGGGTAAAACGGGCTCATACAACACTAAGTATCACACCACTACCGCTATTGGCAATCTAACGGGTGAAGCAAGTCTAAGTGATTATCACGATCGTACCGATTACTTGGAATTGACTTCTAAATATCGCGCAACATTTGCTGACAAGCACCGTTTTGAAGGTATGGTAGGTTACAGTTGGTCAAAGAATACTTATGAAAAGGCTGGTATGTGGAATGCCAATTTCCCGACTGATTACTTTAGCTACCACAATATAGGTGCCGGTGAATATCTTACTGATGGTAAGGCTTCAATGAGTAGTTCGAAAACAGAGTCGACTTTGATTGGTACGTTTGCTCGTATTAGCTATGGTTTTGATGATCGTTATAACATTTTGGCTTCTGTTCGTTATGAAGGTTCTTCCAAGTTTGGTGCCAACCATAAGTGGGGTGCTTTCCCTTCTGTTTCTTTAGGTTGGAATATAATGAATGAAGAGTTTATGGAATCAACCAGTAATTGGTTGAACAATTTGAAACTCCGTGCTGGTTATGGAGTGACAGGTGTAATTCCAGGCGATTCTTACCAATCTATCGTTCGCTATAGTTACTCAGGCGGTAACTATTACCGTGATGGAAAATGGGGTAAAGGATTGAAAGCATTATCAAATGCCAACCCTAATTTGAAATGGGAGATTGCAAAAGAATTCAATGTCGGTTTGGACTGGGGTGTATTGAATGAACGCTTGGGTGGTTCTGTAGACTTCTATATAAAGAATACCTCGGATATGCTTTATAATTATGCTGTACCCAGTCCCCCTAACTTGTATACTTCTACCCTAGCTAATGTAGGTAAAATGCGTAACTCTGGTATCGAAGTTATGATTCGTGCTATTCCTATTCAAACTAAAGACTTTGAATGGAATACTACCTTGACAATGCAGCACAATGCCAATAAACTGGTAAGCCTTTCCAATGACCTTTATCAGACTGAGAACATTATTTGGTTGCAAGGTGTAGGTGATCCCGTGACTCAGTATACCCATAAAGTGGAGGTAGGCAAGAGCTTTGGTGAAATCTATTCACTGAAAGCAGTAGGTGTATCTGAAAAAACAGGTATGTTCTTAATTGAGAACCCCGAAACAGGTCAGGCTGCCGAATTTTATCAGGAAATGCGTAACGACCGCGACAACTGGTATCAACGCATGGGTAATGGTATTCCTAAAATCTCTATGGGATGGAATAATACATTCCGCTATCAGAACTTCGATTTAACTATGCAGTTCACTGGTCAGTTTGGCTTTAAGATTATCAACCAGCAGCGTGTATTCTATGAAAACAACGCCCATGCTTACAATAAGTTGAAATCAGCAGCCGATGCAATTGGTGGTATTCGTTCGCTCTCGACACAGCAGTCACAGGTAGTAACCAGTTACTACATTGAAGATGGTGATTATTTTAAACTAACCAATATGACTTTGGGTTACACTTATGATTTTAAGAAAAGTGTTTATGTAAAAAGCATACGCTTATATGGTAGTGTAGACAATCTGTTTACAATCACTAAATACAAGGGATCTGATCCGGAACTCGGAAGCAATGACTTTTGGACCGCCGGAGTAGACAGTCGTGATAAATATCCTACTGTACGTTCATTCACTGTAGGTCTGAACGTAACTTTCTAATCTCATTAAAAGCAAAATAATTATGAAATACAATACGATATTTAAGAAAGGTACTATCGGTATGTTATTTGCCGGTTCAATCCTGTTAGGCAGTTGCACTGATTTGAGTGAAACCTTATATAGTGAGCTTCCCGGTGATGGTAGCTACGAATTTACCGAAACTGAGATTGCGGCTCAATATGGTGTAATCTACGACCGTTTACGCGATATGTACGATGGCTGGGAAGGTTACATGGACATTAGCCAAGAGTGCGGTGACTTGATTATGACTCCTTACCGTACTTATGGAGGATGGGGTGCACAGTATGTTTCATTGCACAAGCATGAATTCCATCCTACCATCAATCATCTTTACCGTCCTTGGTACTCTTGTTATCAAGGTATAAACTCTTGCAATCAGTTGCTTGACGATGAGGCCATCAGCAGTAATGACAGAGCAGTAGCCGAGTTGCGTACTTTCCGTGCGCTATTCTACTACGTATTGTTCGATTTGCATCGTAATATTCCTGTAACGACTACTTTGAAACTCCCAGCCGACTATATGCCGAAACAGGAGACTCCGCAGTTTACTTTCGATTTCATTGTGAAAGAAGTAGAAGAGTCGAAACCATTGCTCACCAAAGAAGTGGAAAAAGGACAGCTCAATTACTATGGTGCCTGCATGCTGCTTGCAAAGATGTATCTGAACCATGATGCTTGGTTCCCCGATGCTCCTGATAATAAATACTACGGTTTGGCTATCGAGCAAGTGAATGAAGTTATCAATGATGGCGCTTATACACTGGCTACAAGTTATCGTGAGCCTTTCTCCGTAGCGGGTAGCAAGGAAAATATATTCGAATTGATGTATAGTAATAAATATGCCGGTCATGGTACGAATCATTTCTGTAAATGGTTTCCCGCTATCTGCAAGGACGTATTTGGTGTTTCGTTCGATCCTTGGAATGGTAGTGCTTGCGTACCGCAGTTCCTTGATACTTATGATAAAGATGACACCCGTAAGGCTGATACTTGGAAATGGGGTGTTCAACGTGACCAGCAGGGTAATATCCTATATGATAATGGTAAAGAGGTAAATCTTACTCCCGAAGTATGGGCTATTGAAAAACCGGGTGCAGGTGATTATCAGGGTGCCCGTTTATGGCTCTATGAAATTCAACCGGGTAACATCGGTACTAGTGATGACAATGTGCCTTTCTTCCGTCTGACAGATGCTTACTTAATCAAAGCAGAATGTTTGCTCCGTCTGGGCGGATATAATGGTGAGACAGAGCAGGATGCAGCAGATATCGTAACGATGATTCGTCGTCGTGCATTCAAGAACAATCCTGAGAAGGCAGTTCGTACTGTTGCCCAACTGAAAGGAGGCAGCGTATACGATTACGGATTGCGTGAAACACAAGGTACACTTGATGATGATAAGAACCTTACTGATATTGAAGTTATTACTACTCACGAAGGCGGTGATGATATCATTCTTGGTGGTTTGCTTGATGAACTGGCTTGGGAGTTTGTGTATGAACACCATCGTCGTCAAGATCTTATCCGCTTCAAGATGACTAATGGATGCAATGTATTCAATGGTAAGTCATGGTTCGGCAAGAGTGCGAACACTAATCCGAACGATCACCATTTGGATATCTTCCCCATCCTGCAGGATAATCTGGATGCCAATCCTAACTTAGTTCAGAACCCTGGTTATACAACCGCAAAATAAAGAACCATGAAAAATAAATTAATCTATACACTGATAATTTGTGGTGCGTTGTTTATGACAACCGCTTGCAGTGAAGAATATACAGATGCTACAAGTATGCATGTATACGGTCCGAATGAGAATCCGCCGGTAAAAACAGATGAAAAGGGAACTGTAACAAGTGCCTTTGATAAGAAAGCAGGCGATCCTGTTCCTGCTGCTATTAATATAGAAGAATATGAAACAGTCATACAACAACAACTCGGTATGACAGTAAGCGAACTGATGAGTGCTATTGAAAGCGGAAAGGTGGCTGTTTGTCCCATCAATGCTTCGCGTAATGTATGGAACAAAGCAAAAGCCAATGTGGAAGGAAAGAAATATGGTTGGTATGTTAATAAGAACGGTAATGTATGTGAGGCTGATGATAAATCCTTGTATGGTATCATTGAATTCAATGCTGCTGCCAAATGTTTCAACTTTTACCCCGACGGAAATGCCGGTGGTGCAGCTTCGGTAGAATTTGGCTTTGCCCTCGAAGGACCGAACTACAATACTGCTGTTCGTTTCGTTATGGCTTTGACTGTATTTGATAAGAGCTTCATCATTCAGGATGTGACGATTCCTGCCGGTGACTATAGTGCTTATTCATTGACATTCGAGAGTGTGGCTGAAAATATCAATTATGTATTTGGCATAACTCCTGCCGCATTGGTTGCAGCTGTTTCTGATGGCACAGTAAAAACCTATATGATGAATCTTGGAACCAACGCGTATGTTTGGGATGGTACTTCTACTGCCAATAACGGTGGTTACTGGTGTACTGCCAATAATGAGATTTGTACTTGGGGGGCAGCAGGTTTCTCTTTCTTCATTGAACCTTGGCTGACAGAGGAAGATAGTCCTGCCTGCATGGCTATCGGACGTGCTCCGAGTATCGCATCGGGAACCACAATGATGATTAAATTCGGTTTGGCTACACCCGATAAACAGAAAGCAATGTCGTTCTTATTGAATGCAACTTTCGAGTAATGCCTTATTTAAAACTTTCTAAAACAATATAATATGAAAAGCAATATACGACACTATTTCTACCTCACAGCTATGTTGATGGCTGTCAGTGGAACATCGCTTCTCACTACTTCATGTGCGGATGACGATATGTCAAAACGTGCAGCCGATTATGATCCTCGATATAAAGGTGCCATTACAGGTATGGAGGCCGATTATGCGGTTGAAGCTGAAGACAAGACTTTGGAAATAGACTTTAAAAGTGATATGGACTGGGCTGTTGCCATTGTGGATGCCGAAGGTAATGCCTGTTCATGGGCTAGTGTATCACCTGCTGAAGGCAAAGCAGGTGAAGAACTGAAACTGACTGTGACCATGGAGGAGTACGAAGACACGGCCAAAGATCGTTCTGCTACTGTTACGATCTCTACCGTGAAAGGTCAGTCGCAAGCTATCAAATTGGTTCAGAAGTACAAAGTATTGTATCTGAAACCTGCTGAAATTCAGGATTATGCTAAATACACTTGTCCCGGTGTGGGGAATCCTCACTTTGAACAAGGTCCTGAATATATGCTTCGTCATGACAGCTACTATTCATGGCATCGCATGAAACAGAGTGAACACTTCTTTGTTTTTTGGTCGCCCGAGTTTGGAAGCGATCCTAATTCTTCGGAAAATCATAGTAGTGGTATGTGGGTGGATGTTGATGATTTGCTTCAGAAAGCCGAGCAATATTTCAAGACTAATATTAATACTCTCGGTATGGCTACCCTTGGAGCGGATAAATCTATGCTTGATGACTATAAAATGCAGATTTACTTGATTTATCAAGACGAATGGCTTGCTACTGGTTCTGGTTATGATGACAAAATAGGTGCCCTTTGGGTGAATCCGTCTACTTGTCATCCTGTAGGTTCTACTATTGCTCACGAAATAGGTCACTCATTCCAATATCAGGTTTACGCTGATAAAGTGAACAAACAGGGGGCTCCGGCTGATTTACATCATGGATTTCGCTATGGCTTTGGTCCAGATGGTGCTGGAGGTTGTGCTTTCTGGGAACAGTGTGCACAATGGCAGGCTCAAATTGATTATCCCGAAGAAATGTTCGGCTATCACCTTGATGTGTGGAAGAAAAACTACCACCGTCACTTCAATCATGAATGGATGCGCTATGCAAGCTATTGGTTGCAACACACATGGGTAGAGAAGCATGGTATCGATGCTTATGGACGTATCTGGCGTGATTCGGAATTTCCAGAAGATCCACTACAAACTTATCAACGTGTATATTGCGGTAATAATCAGAATGTTCTTTATGCAGATCTTTATGACTATGCTTCACGTATGGTATATTATGACTTAAAGTTTGCCAATAATGATAAAAAACCGGTGACTGTACCTGCTAATTTGAAAGGGGATTACAGCACTGACTTATACAAGGTGGGTGACCTCAAATATCAGGTAGGTTATGCGAGCTGTCCTGGAACTACTGGCTTCAATGTTATCAAAATGAAAGTACCTGCTGCCGGTACTACTGTTTCTACCACAATTAGCGCCATCACTCCCGGAAGCGCTCTTGCCAAAGGGGATAAAGGCGAACAGGTGGACGGAGATGGAAAAGTTGTAGCTAAAACTACGACCTACAACGCTTCAAATAATACTTCATCCAACTATCGTTATGGTTATGTAGCTATAGTAAATGGTAAACCGACCTATTCAGAAATGAGTAAAGGTACCAAAGGTACGGCTTCTTACCGAGTACCTGCCGGTACTAAAGAACTTTACTTCGTAGTAATGGCTGCTCCCGATGAATATAACCGTCAATACTGGAATGATAAAGAAGCTGATGATGAGCAATGGCCCTACACAATTGCGTTGAGTGGTACTGATGTAGAAAGCTATAATGACATAATTGAAGTGGTACTTGATCCGAATGCTACTCCTAAGAATGTAGAAATGACTATTAATGTGCGCGGAACGGCTGAGGCATCCTATGAATTTGCTAGCTACAACATCGCTTACTACGATAATGCAGCTATTTGCCATGCTTTTTGTCTGATGCCGGAAGATATAGCTGCGATTCTACATCATAGTTCTAAGGGATTGGCCGAAGGAAAAATATGTATGCGTTTGAAATTGCCTAATGGCACTTATAGTTACGAAGACAATAGTGGTGGTGAGTTAGGTGGATTCTGGTGTAATGCTGCTGGCGAACCTCAAGGATGGGGTAAAGAAGCTCGAACTTATACCAAGGCTCATACAATTTACGACATGGAAGTAGGCTTTATGCCAGGTGCTATCACTGCTGGACAAACTTATCCTCAAGTTGTTGAACTTGTTTATACCAAGAGTGGAAAAGAATACATTGCTACTCTTAAGTTCAATTTTATTGTAGAGTAGTATAAGGATTCGCTTGTCATTGATAATGGCAGATTTTGAATCTTATTTGAAAACTGTTTTGAATTTTATTCAACTCTTCTTCCTCAGAATAAGAATGTATGAAATTCAAAACAGTTTTAAACTTTTAAAACGTATAAGTGAATGAAATTTTCAAATTTGTTTGGTTTAATCTGTTTATCCTTGCTTTTTGCAAACTGCTCTGATGATTCAGAGACTATTGGCCCTTGTCCGGAAGTGCCAGAAGTTCCATTTCCTCTCATGTATCAAGTTGCCCAACTAACCATCAACACCGAAAACGCTGCGCCTATTGTGGGGAAAGATAAGAAAGACTATGTGAACTGCACCGTCATCATTGACTCTGAAGATGAAGAGTGGGATTATACAGGAACAGGACGCATTCGCGGGCGTGGAAACTCTACCTGGCTCTGGTATCCGAAGAAACCTTATCGCATTAAGTTAGATAAAAAGTCGGAAATACTTGGACTAGCCGCTGAAAAGGATTGGGTGCTTCTTGCCAACTATCGTGATCCGACCCAAATGATGAATAACTTCACATTTATTGTAGGTGAGAAGTTAGGTTTGCCTTATACTAATCATTCTCGTTATGTAGAAGTAACACTGAATGGTGAGTATATCGGACTTTATCAGTTAACTGAGCAAGTGGAACAGGGTAGCAGCCGAGTAGCGGTGGATGATGAACAAGGAATACTGATTTCGCTGGATGCGGATGACGGGCCGGAACTGAATCCGGATGGGGGAGATAATTTCTGGTCGACAATTTACCGGATGCCCATTTGTGTGAAATATCCGGAAGAAGCTACTACTGCACAATTGAAAGTGGTTCAGGATGACTTTGCCCAGTTGGAGCAGAGCATACGTGAAGGCAATTATGAGACAATCGCCCAACGGATGAATATTGCTTCATTCATAGATTATATGCTGATACAGGAACTTGTATATAATGTAGAAGTGGATGCTCCACGCAGCATCTATATGCATAAAGACAAAAACGGACTTTGGACCATGGGGCCACTTTGGGATTTCGATGCAGGATTTGACTTTGACTGGGGGACTATGTACACTGGACATAACTATTTCGCCAGCTACAGAGAACTTGTGTTGGGCACTGACCCAGTGAATCATACGAGCGGCTACCACGTGCCTAATTTCTTTACAGATCTCTTTAATAACAAGCGCTTTGTGAAAGAATACAAGGCACGTTGGACTGAGGTTAAAGGAAAAATCATGAAGGAGTATTGGGAAGAAATCTCTATTTATGAAGCGTCTTGCTTCTTCGCTATGGGACGTAATGTGGATCGCTGGCCCATTGATAAGAGCTATGCTGTGGAACTATCGCGCATGAAACAATGGTTAGAGAAACGCATTGACTATTTAGATACAGTAATCAAGGGGTATCCGGCAGGTACCAAGTAGGAGAATTTTTTATGAAACTTCAATTACTTAAACACTCTAATTAAGATGAAAATAAAACTGATTATACTATTTCTTACTCTTTTCGGAGTTTGTAACCAATCCAATGCTTGCGGAGAGTGCAAACAGGTAGTAGTCAAGAATAACGTACCTGCCAAAGCTAAGTACTTTGGCATTTCTGATGTCCGTTTGCTGGATAGTCCCTTTAAACACGCCATGGAGCTCAATGCACAATGGATGAATGAACTGGATTTAGACCGATTACTATCTAATTTCCGCAAGAATGCAAACTTGAAACCGAAAGCAGAACCTTACGGTAGCTGGGAATCAATGGGCATTGCCGGACATACACTAGGACATCTACTTACTGCTATGTCACAGCACTATGCTGCTACGGGTGACGAGACTTTTAAAACCAAGATAGACTATGTGGTCAATGAACTGGATTCTTGTCAGATAAACTTTGTCAACGGTTTCATCGGTGGAATGCCTGGAAGTGATAAAGTGTTCAAGGAAGTAAAGAAAGGGATTATCCGCTCTATGGGTTTTGACTTGAACGGTATTTGGGTACCTTGGTACAATGAACACAAGACGATGATGGGCTTGAACGATGCTTATTTGCTGGCAGGAAACGAAACAGCAAAGAAAGTATTAATCAATTTGTCCGATTATCTGGCAGATGTCATTGCTCCATTGAATGAAGAACAGATGCAGACAATGCTGAATTGTGAATACGGAGGAATGAACGAAGCCTTTGCACAAGTGTATGCCTTGACCGGAGATAAGAAATATCTTGATGCTTCCTACGCTTTCTATCATAAACATTTGCAGGATAAATTAGCGGAAGGAGTAGATGCTTTGCAAGGTCTGCATTCCAACACTCAAATACCTAAACTGATAGGTAGTGCCCGTCAATATGAACTGACCGGAAACCAACGCGATGAAAAAATAGCCCGTTTCTCTTGGGAAACGATCGTTCACCATCATTCTTATGCCAATGGGGGGAACAGTATGGGTGAATATCTTTCAGTACCTGACAAACTGAGTGACCGTCTAGGTAGTAATACCTGTGAAACATGTAACACCTACAATATGTTGAAATTGACCGGACACCTTTATGAGTGGACGAACGACGTGCAATACCTCGATTATTACGAACGGGCACTGTACAATCATATCCTTGCTTCACAGCATCCCGAAACAGGAAATGTCTGCTATTTCCTTTCATTAGGAATGGGCACACATAAAGGTTTTGGTAGTCGGGACAATAATTTCAGTTGCTGCATGGGTAGTGGCTTTGAGAATCACTCCAAGTATGGCGGAGCCATCTACAGCTATGTGCCTGGTGAAGAAACGATGAACGTAAACCTCTATATTCCCTCTGTATTAACGTGGAAAGAGAAAAACTTGAAGCTTCGTATGACTACTGATTATCCCGAACACGGTAAAATTATGATTAAACTTGAAGAAACATCGAAGCAACCACTTACTATCAACTTGCGTCGTCCGTCTTGGGCTACAGGTGATGTTGTTATCCGTATAAACGGCAATAAACAAAAGGTGCAAAGTACCCCCGGTTCATTTATTAGCCTACATCGTAAATGGAAAAAGAATGATGTGATAGAGTTAACATTACCTATGCAGCTCTACACCGTATCTATGCCCGATAATGTTGATCGCCGTGCAGTCTTCTACGGACCTACTATTTTGGCAGGAACCTTTGGTGAGGAAAAACGTAAGATGGGAGATATTCCTGTGTTTGTTTCGGAAGAGAAGAGTTTAACGAATTACATAAAGAAGGTTAGTGATACTCCCGTCAACTTTGTTACTACTCTGCCCGGAGGCCCTGATAACGTGAAGATGCTACCTTTCTACAAAGTGGCAGATGATAATCAAACAGTTTATTGGGATGTATATTCACCCGCCGAATGGAATGCTGTTGAAGAAAAACGCAAAGCTGAATTAGAACGTATTGCCGAACTGGATAAGATGACAACAGATTACATCGTTTTTGGTGAGATGCAACCCGAACGGGATCATAACCTCAAAGGTGAGAATACTCGTAACGGCGAAGGGTATCTGCGCAAATATCGTTTTGCTTACGAAAACGGCTGGTTTGCTTTTGATATGAAATGTGGTTACGATCAACCCATGAAACTTCTATTGACTTATTACGGAGGAGATAGCCGGAAATACACATTCGATGTAGTGATTGACGATTGGGTGCAACCGGTTAGCCTCACAGATACGACACAAGGATTTGTAGAACATGCTGTCAGCATTCCGCAGGAAGTGACACAAGGCAAAGACAAAGTGAGAATCATGTTCCGCGCTAATGATAAAACTCGCGTGAGCAATATTTATAATTGTAGATTAATGAAAAAATAATAATGAAGCTACCTATTTTCATATTTCTTTTGATAGGATTGTTAGCCGGAAGTTCCCTTTCGGCTCAACAGCCCGTTCTTCCTAAAGGTAAATCAATTTATATTCCTAAAGATTTGCAGGGTATGGACCTCAATAACCCTGAAAGTAAATGGAGTTATCATCGCATGGCTTGTACAGAGAACTTTGTTATTTTCTGGGAGAAAGGTTTTGGAAAAGATTTAGCAAATCCTCCGCAGCTGGAAGGACACAACATGCAGGTTGACTTGTCTAATTTAGAAGAGAAGTTAGAGCGTTTCTATCATTTTTTTCTTGATACGCTGAAGTTTAGTAAGTCTGGTTCGAAGTGCGATAAGTATCGTATGATGGTGATGTTGAACTATTCTTTGGAAGGAACTGCTTATGGCGGGGATTATGATGGTGAGATTGGTGCATTATGGATTGCCCCCAACCGGGTGCAGGATAAAAAGTTGAATTGTATTGCTCATGAACTGGGGCATAGCTTTCAGGCGCAAATATCCTGTGATGGTGAAGGAGAAGCCTGGGGAGGTTGTGGCTTCTTTGAAATGACTTCTCAATGGATGTTGTGGCAAGTTAACCCTGAATGGATTACAGATGAAAAATACCATTGGGATGCATTTATGAAATTGACGCATAAAGCATATCTACATTTGGAAAACATTTATCACTCTCCTTATGTACTGGAATATTGGGGAATGAAACGAGGACTGCCTTTGATTGCAGAACTTTATCGTCAAGGTAAAAAAGGTGAAGATCCGGTTGTTACCTATAAGCGTATGACGGGACTTAGTCAAACGCAATTCTGTGATGAAATGTTTGATGTTTATCGTCACTTCATTAACTGGGATTTCCCACGTGCATGGGAAGCAACTCGTCCCTATGCCAATAAATATACCTGCAAACTAAATCGTACCGAAGAAGGATGGTTTAAAGTAGCACCAGAGAATTGTCCCGAGAATTATGGTTTCAATGCTATCCCTTTGTCAATACCTGAAGCAGGGAAAACAGTGGAGATCACTTTTCAAGGCTTGACGTCTGGGGATGGATACATATCTATTCATAAAGATAAAGCAGGCTGGAGATATGGTTTAGTAGGAGTCACCAATGAAGGTAAGTCCATCTATGGAGAAATGAAACATAGTGTAAAAGGTAAAGTGAAATTTGCCACTCCTTCAAACGATAGGTTGGCACACCTGTATTTACTTGTAATGGGAGCCCCCTCAGACCATTGGATGAATCCCGATACTCAAGGAAAAGATGCACAATGGCCTTATCAAATAAAAGTAAAGAATAGTCAACCGGATTATTCTTACTGATTTTTTAGGTTCATTTAGAAAAATGTATTTATCTTGCGCTTTATTTTAAAATATTGAGATGAAATCGTTTAGCATTATACTTCTGAACTTACTGTTACCGATACTGTTATTTGCGGCGCCGGGTGACTTCCGATTTCGACGCTTCTCGGTGGAGGATGGTGTATCGTCTAACTCCGTGCGTGCTATTCTGCAAGATAAATATGGCTTTCTATGGTTTGGAACAGATGATGGGCTAAACCGCTATGATGGTACTACTGTAAAACTATACAAACTTAATATTCCCGGCTCGAATGAATATGTCTCTGCTTTATTCGATGCCGGCGAAAAAATCTGGATTGGTACAGATAGTGGACTGTATCTTTTTGATTATGAAACCGAAGCATTCACCTCTTTCTTAGTAACTACTTCCCGGCAGGTAAGCATTACCTGTACAGTGAACAATATCACAGAAGATAAAGATGGTAACCTATGGTTCTCTACTGTGGGGCAGGGAATATTCAGATACAGTCAGAAGAATAATATTTTGGAACAGTATGAGTTCAAAAGTGCTAACGGATTAATGGCGAGTGTAATGGTTGATAGTGAGAATCAGATATGGACCATTACCAATTGGGGGAGTCCGAGTGTAGCCAAATTGAATAAAGCCGAGAATAAGTTTGAACCATTCAATCTTCAATATGAGACTACCGGACATAATTCCAGTTCTTTAGCCATTCTGGAAGATTCGTCTCATACACTTTGGCTAGGGACTTGGGATTGTGGCTTGCAGAAGTTAGATAAGTATACCGGAAAGGTGACCACATACCTGCATCCTACTGGCTGTAAAGGGACCAAACATATCCATTCATTGATGGAATATGCACCCAATCAGTTGCTTATAGGATCGGATGATGGACTTTTATTGTTTAATATGGCTACCGGTGAGCATCAGTTGTTTACTGAGAATGAGTCAGATCCCAATTCCCTATCCAACCGATTTGTTTATCCTATTGTAAAAGATAGAGAAGGGGGCGTGTGGATTGGCACTTATTATGGAGGAGTAAACTACATTCCGGCCAATAACGGACAGTTCGAAAGTTTCGCTCACTCACGTTATTCCAATTCAGTCAGCGGGACTGTTATCAGCGGTTTCTGCGAAGATGCTCGTGGAAAAATCTGGATAGCCTCGGATGATGGTGGATTGAACTGTTATTCACCCAAAGATAAGCAATTTACCCATTACTTGCCTAATGAAAATTGTAACTGCTTATCTTATCATAATGTGCATGCGCTTTGTATGGACAATGATAATCTATGGATCGGTACGTATACAGGTGGAGTCAATGTGCTGAATACAAAAAATGGTGTTTTTAAGGTGTATTCCACCAACCAAGACGACCTTTCTACCTTGGATGGTAGTAGTTCGTATAGTATCTTCAAAGATAGAAAAGAAAGAATTTGGGTCGCATCTATGTCAGGAATCAACTTGTATAACCGACAGGAAGATAACTTTATCCGTGTAAAGACGCTTGGTGCGTTGACCATAGACATCGATGAAGATCGGGAAGGAAACCTTTGGTTTTCGACTCAGGGCAGAGGATTGTTTAAATACGATCCTGAAATGCAAATCTGGCAGAACTATACCGATACCGGTAAAGCCGGTGACTTGAAGAACAATCAGGTGAATTGCACCCACGTAGATAGTACTGGTGATATGTGGGTAGGAACTATGGCAGGACTTTATAAGTACAATGTCAATAAAGATGTATTTGAGCAAATTTCATTAGAAATCCCCAGCCGGAATATTTGTAGTATTATTGAAGACCAAGGTGTCTTGTGGTTGACCACCACTCGCGGATTAGTACGCTATACTCCTAAAGAAGGCAGTCAGGTATTTACTAAAAGCGATGGGTTGCAAAGCGAGCAATTTCTTCCGAATTCTGCATTGAAGGCTTCTGATGGGAAAATTTATATAGGTTCGGTAAGTGGCTTCAATGCCTTCTATCCTTATCAGATTAAAATGAATAAAGTGATTCCTCCGGTCGTTATAACCGGCTTGGAGGTTTTCAATAAGGAAATCAGAATTGGAGATGAAATACTGCCGAAAGCGCTGAATCAGATGGAACAATTAGATCTTTCGTACAAGGACAATGTGGTCAGTTTGCTTTACGCTTCGTTAAGTTATTGTACGCCGGAGAAAAACCGATATGCTTATATGTTGGTAGGTTTCGATAAAGACTGGAACTACGTAGGTTCGCAGAATAAGGCGACTTATACGAATCTGCCTCCAGGAACATATATCTTCAAAGTGAGGGCTACCAACAACGATGGAGTCTGGAACGAGGAGGAGGCAAATCTAAAAATCGTGATTCATCCGCCATTTTATTGGAATACATTCTCTAAAATACTATATTTCATTCTTTTGTGTATAGCTCTCACTTTCTTTATCCGTTTCCTGCTGAGGCGTTCAGAGAAGAAACATACGGCAGAGATTACTCAACTGAACGTAAATAAAGAAAAAGAGGTACATGAGGCGAAAATTAAATTCTTCACGATGATTGCACATGAAATTCGTACCCCTGTATCGTTGATTATAGGACCTTTGGAGAAGATCATGAAGTCGTCCATACAGATGCCGGAAGCGTTGCATAATGATTTGAGCATTATCGACCGCAATAGTCAACGGTTGCTGTTCCTTGTTAATCAATTGCTTGATTTCCGCAAGGTAGAACAGGAAGGTATGGTGATGAAATATACATCACAGAACATTTGTCAGTTGCTCGAAGCGGTATGTGTACGATTTAAACCTTTCATTACCCAACATGATGCACATTTGGAAGTAAAATATCCCGATGCCGATTTTACGGCAATGGTAGATAGCGAAGCCGTTACCAAACTGATAAGCAACCTGTTGACTAATGCCAGTAAATATACTAAAGATAAAGTAGTCCTGTCGTGTACAGTGCAGCCCGAGCAACATACATTTGCTATCCGGGTTACTGATAACGGAATCGGAATCAGCAAGGAAGAGCAGCAGAAAATCTTCAAACCTTTTTATCAGGCTATGGACAATAAACCCGGTACCGGTATCGGACTTAGTATCGTAAAGAGTATTGTAGAATTGCATAATGGCTGTATTGAAGTTGAATCTGAGGTTGGCAAAGGTTCTTCTTTTATTGTAACGTTTCCCATAGAACAGTCAGTTGCCACAGCGCAGGAAGGAGAAGCCCGTGTTATCAACTCTATGCTGCCCGAAGATATCTTACAGGAAAGCTTACCGGCATCTACCACTAGAAATAAACCTGTGATGTTGATTGTAGATGATAACGAAGAAATGCTGAACTTCCTTTCAAGTAGCTTCTCCAATCAATATTCCATCCTGACGGCAGAAGATGGAGTAGAAGCTTTGGAGAAGTTGAAAGAAAACGATGTCACTCTGATTGTGAGTGATTGGATGATGCCTCGTATGGATGGAGTTGAGTTTTGTAAGACACTACGTTCCGACCAGGCTATCAGCCATATTCCATTCATCTTGTTGACGGCGAAAACAGATCTCACCTCGAAGATAGAAGGCATGGATTGCGGTGCGGACGCTTATATCGAGAAACCTTTCTCTGTGCAATATCTGGAAGCGTGTATCAAGAATCTTCTCGATTTGCGTAACTTGTTGCGTCAGAAATTCTCTAAAATGCCGATGGTACCATTGAACAGTATAGCCAGCAATACGGTGGATAATAAATTCCTTACCCGCATCAACGAAATCATAGAAGCGAATTTCTCTAATCCTGAATTGACCGTTGACTTCTTGGCGGAACAGTTGTGCATCAGCCGCTCCGGACTATTTGCGAAGATCAAGACATTAGCCAATATTACTCCGAATGAACTGATTCAGATTGTACGCTTGAAGAAGGCTGCGACTTTGCTGACAGAAAATAAATACCGCATTAACGAAATCTGCTACATGGTTGGTTTCAATAACCCGTCTTATTTCGCGAAATGTTTCCAGAAGCAGTTTGGAATAAAGCCGGGAGAGTTTGTTAGTGCAAAAACGTTAGAAAACAGTTAGTTCTTGCATTGTAGTCTCTTTGAAAATCTTTATATTTGCGCCCGAATAGAGCATGAATTAATTAATTTAAAATAAAAGAGAACCAAATGAAACAGGATATGATTGTTATCCTTGACTTAGGTAGTCATGAAAATACGGTATTGGCTCGTGCCATCCGCGCGTTAGGTGTTTACAGTGAAATCTATCCTCACGATATCACAGTGGAGGAGTTGAAAGCATTACCCAACGTAAAGGGTATTATCATCAATGGTGGACCGTGTAATGTAATTGACGGCGTTGCCATTGACGTTAATCCGGGCATTTATTCATTAGGCATTCCCGTAATGGCTGCCGGACATGATAAAGCTACTTGTGCAGTGAAACTTGCTGCATTTACCGATGACATTGAAGCTATCAAGTCAGCAGTTAAATCGTTTGTTTTTGATACTTGCAAGGCTGAGGCTAACTGGAACATGACGAACTTCGTTAACGACCAGATTGAATTGGTTAAGCGTCAGGTAGGCGACAAGAAAGTGTTACTTGCACTTTCGGGTGGTGTAGACAGCTCTGTAGTGGCAGCTCTGCTTCTGAAAGCTATCGGAGATAACTTGGTATGCGTGCATGTAAATCATGGCTTGATGCGTAAGGGTGAATCAGAAGATGTAGTCGAGATGTTTGGCAATCAACTGAAAGCCAATCTTATTTATGTAGATGTAACCGACCGCTTCCTTGATAAGTTGGCAGGCATAGAAGATCCCGAACAGAAGCGTAAGATCATCGGTGGCGAGTTTATCCGTGTATTCGAAGAAGAAGCTCGTAAACTGGATGGTATCGACTTCTTGGGTCAAGGCACTATCTATCCCGACATTGTAGAAAGCGGAACGAAGACTGCCAAAATGGTGAAATCACATCACAACGTAGGTGGTCTGCCCGAAGATCTTCAATTCCAACTCGTAGAGCCGTTGCGCCAGTTATTCAAAGACGAAGTACGCGCTTGCGGTCTTGAACTGGGTTTGCCGTACGAAATGGTTTACCGCCAACCGTTCCCCGGACCGGGTTTGGGTGTACGTTGTTTAGGTGCTATTACCCGCGACCGTTTGGAAGCTGTACGTGAAGCTGACGCTATCTTGCGTGAAGAGTTCCGTATAGCCGGATTGGATAAGAAGGTATGGCAATATTTCACCGTAGTGCCTGACTTCAAATCAGTAGGTGTACGCGATAATGCCCGCTCTTTCGAATGGCCGGTTATCATTCGTGCCGTCAATACTGTAGATGCTATGACTGCTACCATCGAACCGGTAGAATGGCCTATCCTGATGAAGATTACTGATCGAATCTTGAAAGAAGTGAAGAACGTAAACCGTGTTTGTTACGATATGTCGCCGAAACCGAATGCTACGATAGAGTGGGAGTAGCCCCTATAAGTTCTGTTTGAATAAACGGAATCTTTACAACAAACATTTTTTCATTGCCTGTAACGTCAATATGTCTGCCATACAAGGCGTATTGATGTTGCAGGTTTTTTAATCCCATTCTGTTGGCTGTGACCTCGTTGCGCAGCTGAAGATTATTACTAACCGTAATTCCCCCTTCGCTCACCGATATACGAATGATTAACGGAGACTTCCGTGTACTGATATTGTGCTTGATGGCATTCTCCACAAGCATCTGTATACTTGCCGGTATTACTAACCGGTGACAATATGCCGGATTATCTTCTATCTCTACTTGTAGCGAATCTTCGAAACGTATGTATTCCAGATACAAATACGACTCTACAAATGACAGTTCTTCTTGCAGACTAACGTGCGGTTGCTCGTGCGTGGTGAGCAGATAGCGATAAACAGTCGATAGCTTTTTAGCGAATAGATTTGTCTTTTTAGGATCTTGATAAGCCAGTGAAGCCAATACATTCAGGCTGTTAAACAAAAAATGAGGGTTAATCTGATTCTTCAATACTTCGAATTGATACAAAGCCTTTTCCTTCTCAATTGTAGCCAACCGATTTTCTACATCAGCCTGCTGCAAGTGATAAAAGAAAATCTCTATTTGTAAAACAGCTATCCAGTTCCAAGGGATGACTGCCAAAACACTTTTCATGATGTCTGTTACAGGAATGTGGTCACTGAAAAACAAAATATTCAGAATAGCGACTAATGAAGTGGATGTTAGAGTTGTCAATGCAAGATCGATAAAGATTCTGAAAGCCTTGTTCCGGGTCTTCATCTTCTGATATATCACATTGATAATTCCAAAATCAATGAATCCAAGGACAATGCACAGGGGAAGGTTGATGAGAAACTGAAAGATGATATTCGTATATAGCGGCCGTCCACTGACCACATTGTAAATGCATTCGAAAGAAAACAATGAGATAGATATGGTCAGAATAAAAAGTACGATGTATTTTTTGTGTTTCATAATACCTCCCCATTCATCCATTTTAGATAATTGTCCACCCGGCTACGACTTACTGTTACTTCGTGCGGGCATTCGGGCGAGAATTGGAGCTTTAGC
This sequence comes from Bacteroides sp., assembly GCF_030151085.1. Classification (GTDB taxonomy): domain Bacteria; phylum Bacteroidota; class Bacteroidia; order Bacteroidales; family Bacteroidaceae; genus Bacteroides. Next base: position 24,559 of record NZ_JASLER010000096.1, read on the forward strand.
CGTCCTCCGAAATACTTGGACGTTTTGCGGATTGCTTTAATACTGGAGATGCAATTCCTCGACACCCGAAAGAATATACTCTTGTCCAGTATTGCCTCGAGCTGGTCCAATGTGTAGTTAATGATGTATCTCTTTCCGACTAATAGATGCAGATAAACATATTTCTCTTCGCTATAGAAAAAGGCAATCTCGCCGGCTTCCACATAATGGAAGTTGTCGCCTACCTGAATCAGAAAGCGGCTTTTTTTAGTAACTTTCAGGTATTCCTCTTTCAGTAACTTATATTGGGGCATAGCCGGGTATAGCATTTGATTGCGTTCGAACTTGCACAAGGCTGTTTCCAAGTCTTGCTCTTCAATGGGCTTCAGCAAGTAATCAATACCGTTTACTTTGAATGCCTTGATGGCATATTCATCGTATGCGGTTGTGAAAATCACAGGTATATCTACCGGGTATTGCTCGAATATTTCGAAGCTAAGCCCGTCGGACAAGCGTATATCGACAATGAGCAAGTCTATTACACTTTGTTTCAGTAACAGGACGGCTTGCTCAATACTGTCTGCCCAACCTACCAACAGATAATCCGGCCTTATGCTTTGTATCATTCGCTTCATCTCTTCGTAGGCAAAGCGCTCGTCTTCTATAATTAAATATCTTCTCATAAGTTATTGCTCTCCATCGAGGATTGTGTTTTCTTTGTCCAAAAGTACAACTTATTATGATGAGGTGGTGCATTATGCATTGTTTCAACTATTTATTTTAGGCGAAGTATCAAAAGCCATAACGGATGCCGGAGATAAAGCGTAGTGATACACCAAACTCGCGGTCGCCCTTATTATCTTTAAAGCTATTGATAAATCCTTTAAGACTACGGTCGGTTATACTTATTCCACGTATCCAATTACCACCTATCCCCAAATAGATACTTGTCCTTTTATTGATATAATAAGATGGACTGATATACGACTTCAACATCATCATGGAATAAATTTGAGATTTCTCTTTTATGTTCATCACGGCGGACATGCCATCCATTTCAATGGCTGTCAGCTCTACCTTTATCTTTGGGGTCAACCATGTGGCAGCCGAAACTTTCATGCCGCTCGACATATCTACTTTAAATTCATACTTCCCCGTTTTTTGCCAGGAAAAATAGAGCATGGGCAGTATCATAGGGATGCCATACGAATTGGTCAGTCCTGCTCCGATTCCCAAATCGAGATTCTTCTTTAAATGGTAGATGAAGACTACACCTCCATTGGCCAGCAGACTTCTTGATGTGATGTTATTGAGCGGGGCATAGACACCTGCACCTAACGAAGCAATGATGCTCCATCTCCCGGATAAAGGGCGGATGTGAGATAGGTTTAGACCGGCATTCAATATATTATCCGGATTCAGACTTTGGGCTTCTCCTCTGTTTTCGAGTACCCCCAGTTTACTGTAAAGTGCCACAGACCATGCTCTTACCAGCCCTTTTTCAGTTTGTTTGACCGCAAAAGGTTGATTATATCCTCCTGATAAAATCAACAGATCTCCTGAGCCGTACTGTCCTCCGGCTTCGTCCCCAAGGGAGCTCGATGACATGTAATCACACCCTATCCAACCCTGCGCATAACTACTTGTCGAATACATAAACAGACATAATACGACTTTAATAATCAGTTTCATAAAGCTTTGTTTTTCGGCAAAGGTAGTCGTGTGGGACGTTGGAAAGCAAGCTCTTGGCGATGAAACGTATTCTTGAAAGGATGGAATGCAGGATTCAAAGGACGAGTTGCAAAAGAAAGGTATGTTTGTAGTATTTGTGTTGCTATAACTAAACTACCGAATGAACGATGTTTTTTATTTATATACACCGTCTTTAATCTCCAAATATACGTTATAAAACTTCGTCCTCCAATTGCGGGCTGAACGGTTGCGATATGCGGGCTGAACGGTTGCCAACTGTACCCCGTAGAGCCCGCAATTGTAAAACGAAGAAATCATTCTTGTATAGCTCTATTTTGTATGCTGCAAATGCATATTATCAACAATGGATAATGGTAAATAGCTGCTATAATATTTTTTAGGTTATTGAATAGTTACTAAGTCAACATAGTAGCCATGGCCTACACAAAGGAATCCGTTTTCGTTTTTCATCTTATCGATCATCTCTTGCGTGACGGTCATTGTGTAAACACCACCTACATTGAACTCAATTTTATCTTCAAGCCCACTCCATGAGCCCGTAGCAAGCTGCATCTGATGGTATTCGGCAGAAGGTTCAATAGAGTAATAAACACGTAGAATGGTTCCTGGCTTGATGGCAGTAATCACGTCCTGCGGTATGAGGTTGAACGTTTTGTTAGGATTACCATCGGGGTTATCCCAAGATACGTAATGATGCCCTTCCCACAAAGCTTTTTCGGCAGAGATGTTAAGCGTTTGTTCCTCAGTGACTTCACCATTGGCATAGAATTGTATGTTTTCACCACTTTTTGTCTTGCCGGTCACAGTATATGTACCTTCTTCCAATTCCGGGCAAGTCAGTGTGAGGGTTGTAGCTGTTTGTTCGGTGAATTCGGTAACTTCTATATTGTTTACTATGATAGAGGCGACGGCATCAAGGTTGATACCAGTCATAGTCCATGCAGCAGTAGATGTGGCACGGTTGACGCCTGATGTAATCATAGGAACCTTAGTCACTTGTACAGTGTTGGCACCATATTCATTGCCTTCGGCATCTGTGAATAGTACACGATAATTACCTTCAGTCAGATTGGCGGGTACAGTATATTCCAGATAGTTACCTTCTTCTGTTTCTATATAATTAATATCTGTAGCATTTATGCCGTTGATAATGATACCGGTTACTTTGTCGAGGTTGTTACCGTAAAAATAAGCTTTATTGCCGGGAGCGACGAGGTGTTCAAAAGCTACTTTTATAGCACTAGGATCGCTCGCTAAAGGGTTTACCTGAATGATACCTTCACGATAAGTAGACTTGCCGGTTTCGGTGCTGGCTGTCACCTTGAGGTGATAAGTACCTGCAACAAATTCCTTTTCTATTTCAGTACCGCTAATAACCTCTTCACCATCAATAAACCAAGTCACTGTGGTATAATCAGCTGGGGTAACGGTGAGCTTCATTGAAAATTTGCCATCACGACTAAAGTTGGCAATAACAGGCAGACTACCGTTGACACGATCGGGAAAAATGGGGTCAATAATTCGCGGATCATCATTGGCCGTAGCAGTAGAGAACGGCTCTTCTTCGCTGCAGCCCGTAAAGAGTATGCTAAATGTGAGTATAGTGAACAGTATGAGATGTATCTTTTTCATATTAATACTTGATTTTAAGTTTTTATTGAGCATTATTTTTATCCCACCAAACGGGTGTGTTCCAGCTATTGTTACCTCCCATGCGGCTCAATGCTTCCTCGTAATTCTTTTTATTGTACGATGATTCGATTACAGGGTAGCATAGGCGGACGGGAATAGCCGGACCACCGGTGAGAACCTGGCTAAAACCATAGTCAGCCGGTGACTTGAGTCGTGGGTAATTGGAACGACGCAGGTTTGCCCAGCATTCCAGCGGATTGGTGAAGTGCAGAATCCATGCTTGCGTGTTTATAGATGCTTTCTTTTGCTCGGATGTATAACCAATATTGTTGTTGTTCATGTAATTATTGAATTCAATATCGCTAACAGCATCACATTCATAATTGTCTGTAAGGAAATCTATGGCAGCACGTACGCCTTTTCTGTAATAGTCTTCTACAGTGCCAGGTACATTCCATCCTTTAAGAGAAGCTTCAGCTAATAAGAAGTTAACTTCGGCTGAGGTAATAACTACCCCCGGATTATCTCCTGTCAGAAAGTTATTGGCCAATTTGGGTTCCGTTTCGGTATCCATACTTGTCTTTTCAATGCTGGGATCGTTCTTTTGAAGCTCTTTTATAAGATCACTTTCGTAACTTGCAGGCCAAGGTTCATAGAAAAATGCACCCGGATCACGAGGATGAGCCATACCTTTAGCCAACACTTCCTCAGAAATGTCGATACGACCTTCTGTATCGGTTGAGTTCATCGTTTTGTCGAAGTAGAATCGAATGATGGCGGAGAAACGTGGGTCACCTGTACTGTACAACTGGTTGTAGAGAGTTGAGCAGATAAAGCTGGGATTGTTAAGAGGGTCGTTACCAAAGAATAGCTGTGATAGAGCATTACGACGATAGTCGGTGTAACTTTCACCACCAAAACTGAAGGCGATATCCATATAAGGAATCAATGCGTCATCGGCACCCGATGTGAATATACCACCATCTGCTGCCAGCGCTTTTTCGAACTCCTCTTGTGCTTTCTGCGGATTGGCATCGGATATGCGCATGGCATAACGCAGATGGAGTGAATTGGCGAATTTCTTCCATTTGCTTATGTCTCCTTTGTAAATAACGTCGCCGGTAATTCGGTCTTTTGTTGCGTCGAGAGCAGTAACGGCGGCATCGAGTTCGACGAAGAAATCATTGTAAATATCTTCTTGAGTGTCATATTTAGGAGTGAATTTGCTCTCGATGAAACCTCTGCCTGCTTCGGAGTAAGGCACATCACCATAAATATCAGTCATCAGCGACATGAGGTATACGCGATAGATGCGTAAAGCTGCGTTGATATTTACTTTCTCTGCGTCGTCTGTTGTACGAAGTTGTGCATCAGTGACATTCTTGATAGAATTCAAATAATACTTTTGCCAGATGTGCCCCATTTCGTTATGATCGATGGTGTGACGTCCGCCATAATTGGTGGTATTCCAGCATCCCATCAACTGTTGGTTGAAGGCGTAAATGTAACTACGAAAGGTTTCCATCGCTTCTATATCACCATAAATCTGTAATTGGGCAGTGGTGAGTTGTGCGTTAGGATCAATGGTGGCGGCTTTCGAAGGGTCTGTATTCATGCTTTCCATATACTCATCGCTACAAGATGTAGAGAGTAGGGTGCATGCCATCAAAATTATTGTGATATATGATTTATATTGTCTCATTTGTATATCTTCTTTATAGGTTGAACTAATTATTGCGGTTTCTCTCTTAGAATTTAACGTTGACATTGAAGCCGTAACTTTTACGTGAAGGTAGTGAACCGTATTCCATACCCATACCGGTAGTGTTGTTGTAATTAGAGTCCGGATCTATGTTAGGAATATTTTTCCATACAATGAATGGGTTTCGGGCTACAAATGAGACAGTCAAATCGCTCACCAAATTCTTTAGCCAAGTTTTGGGCAAAGTATAGCTCAGGGTAATTTCACGACACTTCACGTATGAGTTGTCATAGATAAACATGGAAGGAGCATTTCGGCAAACATTCATCCAATATTTTTCGGGATTGATAACGATGTCATTCTCACGGAAAGTACCGTCACCATTATCTATTACCCCTGGTGCTATAAAACCACCCGTAGGAGTCCAGTCGGGAGAATCTTTGGCATAACCGGCTGCCTGACGTGCTTCTTCCGACTGATACCATGCATCACGGCCTTCCAAGGTAGACAAACTTTTTCCGGTTTCGTGAGCGGCACGGGCTGACATAGAATAGAGGTCGGCGCCAACTTTCACGTCGAATACAGCAGAGAGTGAAAGGTTCTTGTAGGTAAAGTTGGTAAAGACACCACCTGTCCAATCCCAGGAAGCATTACCTAGTACGTGATTGCTTTTGTCATACATAGGCAGGCCGGTTGTCGGGTCGATGAGAATATCACCATGCTCGTTTCGCTGGAAGTCGGGGCCTATGATGGAACCGAAGTTTTCACCTACCTTGGCTGCTACCTGTACGTCCAACCAGGTTGCTTTTTCTAGTTCGAACATATCCATATCATCCACCAACTTCTTCACCTTATTGCTGTTTTTCGAGAAATTGAAGTTCAAATCCCAAGAGAAGTCTTTTATTTGAACAGGACGAGTATTCAAGGCGATTTCAATACCTTTGTTTTCAATCTCACCGGCATTAATCAGGCGATATCCGTAACCGGTAGCCGAAGAGTTTGCCATACCCATAATCTGATTTTTACTAAGCTGAGAGTAATAAGTGAAGTCCAAACCTATGCGGTTGTGTAAGAATTTCAGTTCCATACCTAATTCTAAAGAGTTAGTCTTAGTGGGTTTCAGGTCTTTGTTAGGAATAGTACCGTTGCTGATAGAACCTATGGTGAATCCAGGATAAGCAAATTTTGACTTGGTATAAACCAGTCCGAGTTGATAAGGATCGGTGTCGCTACCTACCTGTGCCCATGACATACGTATCTTTCCGTAAGGCAGGATTTGGTTTGATTTCAGAAGTTCTGAGAATACGAAGCTACCGGAGAAAGAAGGATACATGTACATGTTGTTGCTAACGGGCAATGTAGAAGATTGGTCACCACGCAGAGTAGCATCTAAATAGAGCATATGCTTCCAACCCAAGTTGATGGCGCCATAGGCTGAGTTAATCTGCTTACGGTAGCTGTAGGGTTCTACGCTAATTTCATTGAAACTCATCAGAGCCACCACTTCGCGTATCTTCATATCCTGGGCGGTAGTGATAATGGTTTGGTTGTTCACCTTATATAAATTACCTCCAAACGTGGCATTGAAATCGAGGTTACCCCAAGAGTTATTGTAGAGAGCTAGAATCTCGAAATTGTACATACGGTTGCGGAAGTTGCTGTCTTGCAGACGACCTGCCTCGAATCCTGGAGTGGTGGGAGCTTTGAAGTCCTCAAAGTTAAACCAATTGAGTTCGGCACCTGCAGTCCCTTGTATTTTTAAGTGTTGGCTGATGTTCCAGGTTACTTTACCGTTGAAACGGAATAGGTCTTTTTTTGAAACATTTGAATTCTTGTAAATATCCCAATAGGGGTTTACATTGTAAGGGTCCATGCCATTCCAGTTGGAGTATTCGCCGTTGGCATCCTGATAGTTTTGTAGCCACTTCTGGTCGTAAGTAGTAGCCAGTGTCATAAGATTCTTGCCAATGTTTGACTTGCTGTCGCCCAACGCCGGACGGTTCTTTACATCCTCGCGGGTGTAGTTGACACTAAAGTCCAGATCGAATTTTCCAGCCACTGTGTTGGCGCGTAAGTTGAAGATATCGCGGCTCATGTGAGTTTTGGGAACGATATCCTTATTACGCATATCAGTATAGGTGAAGCGGATGCCGGTTTTACCATTGTTTACCCCAATGATGGCACTATTGGTAGCAGTGAAACCTGTGCGGAAGAACTCAGAGGTATTGTCGGGAACAATGAGATAAGGACGTTCCACACCATCGTAATATTTTAGCGTGTTGCTACCATCTGCTTTTGCACCCCAACTCATATTGGTATTGGACACTGCATTGACTGGATATGTACCATTACTACCCATGCCATAGATTTGCTGAATGTCATTCCACTTGGCTAACTGAGTGTCGAAGGTCAGTGTACCATTATATTCTACGCTTACCTTATCTTTATTGGCTTTCTTGGTAGTAATAAGAATAACGCCATGACTGGCACGGCTACCATAAAGAGCGGATGCAGCCGGACCTTTTAGTACTGACATACTCTCAATATCATCGGGATTAATACTGGAAATTCCGTCACCAAGGTCAAAACCTCCGTAAGTGCCGGCACTACCGAAATTAGTATTGTCCAAAGGAACGCCGTCTACCACATACAGTGGTTGATTGTTGCCGGTCATTTCTGTACTACCACGTAGAATAACACGCGATGAGCCGGAAGCACCACCGGCCGTTTGACTGACGACCAAGCCTGGTACACGACCCGCCATTGAATTGATTACATTGGTTTCTTTAGCTTTGTTCAATGCCTCGCCTTGTACCTCGGCCACACCGTAACCGAGTGCTTTACGTTCACGCTTGATGCCCAAAGCTGTTACGACAACTTCTCCTAACATCTTATTATCTTCTTCGAGCACGATGTTCAAAGGGGCTTTGTCAGCTTTTACTTCTTGCTGTTTGTAGCCGACAAAACTAATGACTAATGTTGCGTCGGGTTTTACATTTAAACTGAATTTGCCGTCTTGGCCGGTGATAACGCCATTGGTAGTTCCTTTCTCAACGATGGAGGCTCCTACTACTGGTCCAAAAGAGTCTTTCACAATACCTGTTACTTTGTTACTATGCTGTTCTACAGCAAAATTTTCAGGTAAAGCTGCTTTTACTTGCGGTAGACCTCCCCATAGACAAAGAGAAAGAGTGGAGCAAAGTAGTGCTTTTTTACAGTTTCTTACTTTCATAATAGTTATAATAAAATTAGTAAATAGATTTTTGGTTCCGGCGCAAAGGTGATAAAAGTATCTGTTTGGCAGGTTTGAATTTCTACATATTAGGTTTGAATCGCTTCATATTCTAATAAAGGTTTGATTTTTTGCATGTAAAACTTTAAAATTGAAACATATTGTGGCTATAATTTTGAGCATTTATTTTGTTGATGTATTTTTGCCTCTATTAAATCAATACTACCATCAAATGCACATTCATGCTAGACAATCCATACAAATTTTGACCATACTACTTCTTACTCTATTTACGGTCACTATTAATGCAGAAGAGTACAACCAACGATTCACCAGTTTGCAATTTGGTACGGAACAAGGATTGAGTAGCCAGCGGGTTTTTTCAATAGCCACAGATAACCTGGGAGCTATATGGATGGCTACACTCGATGGTATTAATCGTTATAACGGCTGCTCGATGAAGAGTTATAATTTGGATTCAAATAGCAAATTATCTGATGCTTCGGGAAGTACAATCATGTTGACCACAACCTCTGACAACTTAATATATGCATATAATAATGTAGGGCGAATCTATAAATACAATACACTCACAGACCAATTTGAACTCTGCCTTGATTTGGCAGAGCACATTCATTTGGGGTTAGCTCTTAAATACCTGTTTATTGACTCGAATGAATGCATGTGGATAGGACTCAGTACTGGTCTTTACTGCTATCGGTTAGATGAGGGACTTACACGAATAACTTCTGATAGTTTCGTGGCATATATCATCGAACTTCCGCAAGGTATTGCAGTTGGTACTGAGTGCGGTTTGGATATCTATTCTAAAAAGGGGCAACTATTGCGCCAACTCTGTGCAGGCACCTATGTACAAAGTCTTTTGCTTCCCTCAGGTAGTAATACTTTATTGGTAGGTACTTTAAATAATGGGATGAAAACAGTCGATCTCGAATCATGGCAGGAACAGTCTGCCAAAGTCAATTCGTTGCCCCAAACACCTATACGCTCTATGATAGAAGTTGCTTCATCAACTGTGTTGTTGGGATTTGACGGTGATGGCGTTTATTCTTATAATTATTCAACCGGTAAGGCGGCCCCGCTCTTTACACGCGACAATCGGATGCTAACCGCTACGGGAGTCTATTCATTATGCTGTGACCTTGAAGGAAATATTTGGGTGGGAACTTATGCGGGGGGCGCTTTTCTTATGATGTCTGAGGAGAATACTACCACTCTGTTAAAGTATCGTGAAGGAGGTGGAATTTCACTGGCTAATGATAATGTAAATGCACTCTGCGAGACGAATAACGGTGAACTGTGGATTGCCACCGACAATGGTATCAGCATATACAATTCTGCTACTGACCAATGTCGGCAAATACTTGCGGGAAATGTAGTGTTAGGTATCACTGCCAATCAGCAAGGAGTTATTGCTGCAGGTACTTATGGAAATGGAGTGTTTTTGCTCGATAACCAAGGACATGTATTGCATCACTACCTTAAGAATAATTGTGACTTGCCATCGAACTATCTTTCAGCAATACTTTTTGATACCGATTCCGATTTATGGGTAGGTACTATGGATGACCAGTTACTTAAATTGAATAGTCGCACACAGCAGTGGAAATCATATGATGTAGCAAAAGTGCGTTGTTTAGCGCAGAAAGATACTCATACAATTGGTATAGGTACGGTTGACGGACTTATCTTGATAGACAAACAAACAGACAAGCAAACTCATCTGCTTAAAAGTTCCGACAATAGGGGACAGGACTTTAATGTTTTCATTCAAGCGATGGCATTTATCGACAATGAACAGGTATGGTTGGGGAGTGATGGAGGAGGACTATATTTACTTAACTTGCGTACTTCTGAAAGGAAAATATTCTCAGTTGACGACCGGCTACCTTCTAACCGTGTATGTGCTTTGCTTATCGACCATGACAATATGTTGTGGATAACTACTGATCATGGTTTGGCTTGTCTCCCTTCAAATTCCTCCATGAAGATATACAATCAGAATTTTGAACATGCGATGTCGAGATCCTATAATCGCTCTGCGGCCATCCGCTTGTATGACGGGCGGGTTGCATTGGGAAGTACATCAGGGGTACTGATATTTAAGCCTCATATCTCGCTAACTTCATACAAACTTCCTGTTTTACGTTTCACTAGCTTTCGGATTGATAATATTGATACGAACGAAACAGCATCCATGCATTCGGAGCTGATGCAGATGTTGACGGACAGTACTGTAATCTTATCCTATCGCCATAACTCATTTACGGTAGGTTTTGAGTCCGTGAGTTTTCGCTATCAAAGTGATATTGTATATGAGTATATGCTTCAAGGTTTCGACCGAGGTTGGAACAAACTTGGATATAACGAACAATTGCGATATACCAACGTGCCGCCAGGCAAGTATAAACTTTGCGTGCAGTCACGAAGTCTCCATAATGGGCTTTTGCTAAGTAGTCGGTCTGTTGATATTCTGATTAGTCAGCCGTGGTGGAATACATGGTGGGCTTGGTTGTTATATGTCGCAACTTTCTGTACTATCTTGTGTATGATTATAAGGAGCAAACAGCAGCAAATGGTGCGCCGTTATATGAACGAAAAGATTGCTTTTTTCGTAAGTGTAGCTCATGACATTCGTACTCCGCTCACCCTTGTGAAAGCGCCGCTCGACGAACTATACCACGATGACACACTTCACGATGTTGCTGTAAAAAATGTGCAGTTGGCACGTTTAAACCTCGATAAACTTCTGAATATGTTGTCGCAATTGCTCGATTTTGAACGGATGGAGTCCCCCAATATGGAGCCTCAAATAGAAGCAGTGCCATTAAATAGAACTATAGGTGAACTTGTTGTAGCATTTCAGCCACTATGCCAGCAGCAGCATTTGACGTTGCGAGTAGATAATGTTGACACTAATTTATGTGTGTGGGCAGATACAAGATTGCTGAATCGAATACTGACCAATCTTCTGTCAAATGCCTTGAAATATACTCCTGCAGAAGGTTACGTAAGTATCAGTGCTAAAACTGACGGCGACAAAGTAAAGATTGCTGTGAGCGATACAGGTATCGGCATCTCTCCAATGGAGCAAAAGAAATTGTTTACCAGCTTCTTTCGTGCTAGCAATGCCATTAGTTCCGGTGCTTCGGGCATTGGCTTAGGGCTGTTGCAGGCCAAACGGTTTGCCGGTTTACTAAAAGGTGATATCAAATTTTCCTCTATCGAAGGTAAGGGCTCTGAATTTGTTCTCATTCTCAATAAAGCTGTAATCAAAGTTGTTGTAGAAGATACTACTTGTTCAACAATAGAGACTCTTTCTATTACTGAAAACACTACGTCCGATGAATTGGACAAAGATACTCTGCTCATTGTAGAAGACAATGATGAACTGCGTCGGTATATGCGTCAATTCTTTGAACCGTTTTACCTGGTGATTGATAAGTCTAATGCAGAAGAAGCATTAGAATGTATGGAGACACAATATCCCAGCTTGGTGCTGTCGGATGTAATGATGCCCGGTATGCACGGTGATGAAATGTGTCACCAAATAAAAAGTAATCCCTCTACTTCGGGTATACCGGTGATACTACTTACTGCCAAAGTCTTACAAGAGGCTGTAATAGAAGGATTACAAAAAGGAGCCGATGACTATATAGCCAAGCCTTTCGATATAGATGTACTAAAAGCTAAGGTGAAAGCACAGATTGATAATCGTAAACGTTTACACCAATACTACACACAAATTGCTCTGCAAAAAAATCTTATAGCTTCAGCTCATGGCGTTAATGCCGACAAAGTAGCAACAGAAACAACCGTTCAAGATGAGGTGAGTGTTCCCAATGATGCTGATAGTGCATTTATTGAGAAAGTTACCCGGATCGTAAAAGAGAACATTAGTGACTTGGAATTTGATATTGATCGACTTTGCCGCGATATGGCTATGTGCCGTACCCTTTTTCATGAGCGACTGAAAGCCCTTACCGGACATACACCACATGATTTTATACGTATGATCCGCCTTGAGCATGCAGCTGCCTTATTGTTAGAAGGGGTACCTGTGATAGATGTCTCTATCCGTACTGGTTTTGTTAACGCCAAGTATTTCAGTACTTTATTTAAGAAGTATTTTGGTGTTCAACCTAGCCGATATTCGAGTGGAAATAGAAAATAAACAGAATTGTAGGATTTCAAACCTCGATATGTAGGCGTTCAAACGTAGTGTAGATTTGTTATTGCTAGCTTTGTTGGCATAAATCTATTACTAATATTATTTATGAGTATCAATTCTGTTTCCTTAAAGAAGACTATAGCGATGTTATTAGTTATGACTAGCTTGTCTTGTTCCTCTTCCAATGAATCAGTAGAGGAACTACCGTATCTTACTGTGAAAAGTGTATCGTCAATAAATCTTTCGGCTTCAGGTGGCGAAACAATTATCAGTGTATCGTCCTACCCCAAAGCTGTGGCTCAATCGAGCACTGAGTGGTTAACTCTGAAATCGACTACTCAACTTGACAAACTTTCTTCTTTTGTATTCGTTGCAAAAGCAAATGAGAGTGGTGCTCGTGAATCGATCATTACTATTATTGCGGGCGAGAAGAAAGAAACTATTACCGTCAGTCAGGCAAAAAATAATCAGTCTGAAAGCAAGCCTATAGATGAAAACCAACCCGCTGTAAAGGTAGCCAAGGAACTGGGGCTTGGTTGGAATTTGGGTAACCAGCTTGATGCTTATGTGAATGATGTAGCCGATGAAACTTCTTGGGGTAATGGGAAAGCCACTCAAGAAACGTTTAATAAAGTGAAAAATGCAGGGTTTACATCCGTACGTATTCCTATTACTTGGCTAGGCAAAGTCAGTGCCGCTCCCGGTTATACTATCGACCTTGCATGGCTCAATCGTGCGAAAGAGTTGGTGGATTATGCCGAAAATGCAGGACTGAAAGTCATTATTAATATTCATCACGATGGATACCGGCATGTTAATGAAGATGGTTCTGTGAAATGCAATTGGCTTGATATAGTGAAAGCTTCGGAAGACGTCATCACAAATAATGCGACCAAAGTGCAACTTAAAGCTATGTGGACACAAATTGCTGAACATTTTAAAGATAAAGGTGACTTTCTTATCTTCGAGGGTTTGAATGAAATTCATGATGGAAAATGGGGAATGGGCAGTAATACTATCGATGGGGGTAAACAGTATGCCATACTCAACGAATGGCAACAGGTATTTGTCGATGCTGTACGTGCTACTGGCGGGAACAATGCTGCTCGCTATTTAGGTATTAGTGGTTATTGTACTAACCCTGATCTTACGATGAAATTTCTGAAAATCCCTAGTGATCCGGCTAAAGACCGATTGTTGGTATCTGTGCATTATTATGACCCGGCCACCTTTGCATTAGAAGATAAATTCACCGAATGGGGACATACTGGTGCCGTAGGATCAAAAGATGTTTGGGGGGATGAAGCTCATCTCAATGGGCTTTTTGCTGCATTGAGAACCACGTATGTAGAAAAAGGAATACCAGTATATATAGGTGAAATGGGATGCGTGCATCGTAATAATGTTCGTTCTGAGTTGTTCCGCAAATACTATTTAGAATATGTATGTAAGGCTGCTCGTACGAATGGCATGGCAGTATTCTATTGGGACAATGGTAGTGCTGGTTCGGGACGTGAATGTTCGGGTGTGATAAACCATGCTACAGGTGACTATGTCAACAACGGAAAAGATATAGTAAATGTAATGGCAAAAGGATATTTCACTGACGATGTATCATATACTTTGGCAACAGTGTATCAAAATGCTCCTTGATGAGAGATTGTAATAAGGATATATATATATTGTATGATGTAGCTTGACTCAGCTTAAAATTTGGGTTTTAAAAATGGGGGATTTGGCTTAAACGCCTTATCCCTCTATTTTTTTTCTGGATGCTGAAAATATTACCTATGTTTCAGTATGTTTATCTGTTGTAGAACGATGCCTTGTTGTTGATTTGTCAGACACACATCGAGCGAACAATCGCCCCGAAGAATGCCGACCCTACCCGTACGCATCTCAACCAAGAGATGATAGAATTACCCAATGGGGTGCAGAATCGGACACAGGCGATACAGTACCGATTAGAATCGGCAGGGTTACAACGCAAGATTGGCAAGAACCAAGTTCGTGCCGTCAGAATAATGTTATCAGGTAGCCATGAAGACATGAAACGCATCGAACAGGCTGGCAAATTGAATGAGTGGTGCAAGGATAACCTTGATTGGTTGAAGAAGACCTACGGAGCAGACAACATCGTTTCGGCAGTATTGCATCTTGATGAGACCACTCCACATATTCACGCCACGATGATACCCATTGTTACAGGTGAGCGGAGAAAGAAAAAGGCAGAAGAGGGGATAGGCAAAAAGAAGTACCGCAAAAGAAATCGCCTGATGCCGTCCGCCTGTGTGCCGATGATGTGATGAGCCGTGTCCGTCTGAAAGAGTATCAAAACACATACGCCGAGCAAATGGCGAAGTATGGCTTACAACGGGGCATTGAGGGTTCGGAAGCGAAACACGTTACTACTTCACAATATTACAGAGACCTATTAAACCAGACGGAAAGTATTCAGGGTAATATCAACATCTTGCTGGAGCAACAGGAATCAGCCAAAGAGGAACTGTCCAAAGTGAGGGTGGATGTCAGCAGGGAGAAACTCAAAAACTCCGCTGCCGATGTGGGTTCTAAATTGATGGATGGGGTTAGCTCCTTGTTGGGTACGCCCAAGATGAATAAAATCTAGATGGAAAACAAGGAGTTAAGAGGTGCGCTTCAAAACCTATATGATGAAAATAATGAGATAAAGCAACGTGTAGAAGTCGTTAAAAACGTGGCGTTAAAGGAAGTTAAAAACTTGGGACAGCAGTTTCAGCAACGAGAACAAGAGCTACTCAACGAGAACAGTCTTCTAAAATCGACCTTGAATAAAATCTACAACCTATTCCCACATATCGAGGAACTATTGAAGTTTGAGAAGTTTTGCCAAAAAGTTGGCTTTGGGGTGGAGATGATACGAAAGATGTTCAACAGGGAGGAGGTCGGTTTCAAAGGCGAAATCTACTCGCATGAGTATCAACGCAAATATCACACCGACCACTCCATTGCCAAAGTCGAACCTGACCCGAAGCAACCTCAGAAGTTCAGGCTCAATATCGATGGCTTGGAAATATACGATTGGTTCCGCCAGAAACAAAAGGAGTTTCTTTCATCATTAGGGATAAACGTAAAGAAGAGTTCACAACAACGAAAAATGTAGATGTATGCTGTGGTTCATACTCGTTAAAAACATAAGAAATCTTTGTTTATTACACTGATAAACAAAGATTTCTTTTTAATGTCAATTTTGCAATATCTGGATAAATGCTTATTCTCCGAGCAGCCGGGTAAACGACAATGAACCTAACTTCCATTTGCTATCGACTAATACATACACCTCTGTCACCATAAAAGGATTAACCACCTCGTTGCCACCAACAACAGCTGTCAATCGGATTCTGTCTAAGATGATAGCCGTGCTACCTACAAAACGGATAGATGTTTCCTTTATATCTGCATGTTTATAATGGATTCCTCCGCTTTTGATGGTATTTATTTCCTGTTCCTTGTTCATAGTACCGCCCATGTGGACAAAAACAGCTTCTTCGTGGAATAGGTCATCAAGTGAGTCCACATTCTTATCCGCCATCCACTGCCACTTTTGCTTGGATAGACTTAAAAGTTCCTGTTTTGTCTTTTCGTTAGCCACCTCCTTTTGCTGTGCATGGATGCTTTGCAGGCTCATTATAGATAAGCTCAACACAAGGATTGACAATATCAGATAATTACTTTTCAATACTCTTTTTTTCATGATGTATGTGTTATTAATTCGTTATTTATCTACGGCTTTTATGCCTATTTCCTTTAACCAACTCTCTACACTGGCATTTTTATTAGTTGTTCCGAACCCTTTCAAATGTTTCGAATCCGGTGTTAACTCAACTATTTTTGCTAATGTTTCATCTCTATAAGTTGCCTGATAGGTACAAAAGGGGATTACTGTTTTTCCAGAGAAATCATAATTGTCAGCCTCTAAAAAAGACCAGATAACCATCGGAGCAGTATGCCACCACACGGGACAGCCTACAAATATGGTATCGTATTTGTCAAAATCCGCCACTGTAGCTTTTAGTTTGGGACGGATGCCTTTATCCAGTTCTTCTTTTGCCACCACGGTGCATGGTGTATATTCGATCGGATAAGGACTTACGGACTCTATTCTAAAAAGAGTTCCACCACTATAACGGGCTATGTTTTCGGCAACCTGTTGTGTAGTACCGCCCCAACTGAAATAGGCAATGAGAATTTTATGGTCTGTGGCTTCTGGGGGCGTTTCTTCTGTGATAGAGCTATCGTTTTTACTATCACATGCTGATAATGGATATGCGATTACCATCATAAGCAGAATTAATAATATATTCTTCATATCGTTATTTGTTATTGATGCCTTTCTCTTTTATCCATTCGGACAACAAATTGGCTATTACTACATTATTCAAATCAGACATCGGGAAATGTGTGTTTCCATATATTCCAATCTTGGGTAGTTCTACAATCGTAGCGTCTCCGCCATGCTTATTGATAGTCTCCACGAATTTACGCCCCATTTGAAGGCGGACACGCCAGTTTTCACCACCGAGTTTATCCGTTACCTCTTCCGGAATATAATCTCCGAAATAGAGTACAATCGGAATCTTGGTAAGTTTCATGAACTCTGTCATCGGCACTTCCACGCCCGAAAGTGTACCTGTAAGGCTTGGCATTGGATTGGGTACTTCTCCTTCGGGAAAAACATATCCGCCCGGCTCATAAGAAACAACAGCCCGCACGTTTTGATTTTGCATGCCAACCATCCAACCCGGGAAACCGCCAGCCGAGTGGGTGACAAGTATTCCTTGCCCTATCTTATTCATCAGGGCATTGATGGATGTGAGTACAGGCTCCATACTATGCGTACTGATGTCGGGGGTCATTTGTCGGAAGAATTGTTCTAAGGCTACCGAATCGGTCGGGAATTGCACTCCTTGATTAAATTGCGGCCATTGACCGATACGGAATATATCAAACCAAAACTGCTCATCGGCAAGCGGTTTGATTTCCATTTCTGCGGTAGTCCGTCCTGCACGTCCACGACCGGGAAGATCGACCAAGTATGTGCCGAATCCATGCCGCAACATCAACGTGTTAAACCCTTCCCGTCCATCGGGGGTTGTTTGCCAACTTCGTGCCGACTGCCCGTAGCCATGTATGAAGACCAACGGAAGTTTATGGGCATTGGCAGGTAGTTGATAATCCACTACGGCATGGTCAGCGTGGTAGCTTTGCCCTTGCTCTACCGATTTACCCCAGCCTGCAAACTGGCTATTGTCGTATTTGCCCGGATGCTTCAGCACCGTTCCTCCAACGGCAAAACTACCTTGTTCTGAGATAACGAGCGGGGCGTTTTGTGCCATAGAACTACCTGCTATAAAAGTGGATAACATAATAACTAATATCTGTTTCATTGTTTCTATTTTTTATAGTTGTTGTATTCTTCATCTGTTACAGGTTCAAGCCACACAACAGATCCTTTGGAAGGCTGCGTACCAATGGCAATGTGCGTAAACTCGCTGTCGGGAGCAGCTCCGTGCCAATGAATCACATCGGAAGGAATTTTTACCACATCACCCGGCAGAAGCAGCTGGATGGGTTGGTCTTTCTGTTGATAATACCCTTTGCCGGAGGTGCAAAGTAGAATTTGTCCACCCGGATGAGAGTGCCAACTATTACGAACACCCGGCGCAAAAGTCACGTTAGCAACCGTACAGTCCATCGAATCGGCGGCTGTAACGAACATTTCGAGCCATGCATCTCCCGTGAAATAGGGATTACTCTCCATTAATGTACCTTTACTGAATTGATCTTTTGGTGTTTCCATATTTTCTTTCTTTTGATTGCAACACGCATTGAGTAACAAAGCTGTTGCGATTAGACATAGGATTTTTTTCATGATTTTATAGTTTACTTTAGATATTGTTTATAGAATGCATCCAGCTTCGGAAGCGTGATGTTCAGATACTCCGGACGGTCGTACAAATCGACATGCGTTGCGCCCGGCACAACAAACAGTTCTTTAGGTTCGGCTGCTTTTGAATAAGCATCTTCACTGAAGTAAGCAGATATGGCTTTCTCCCCGGCGATGAAGAGCAGTGGACGTGGCGAAATAGTCTCAATCTGTACGAACGGAAAGAAATTCATCATCGGAGCGAGACTGGTGTACGAATAATAGGCTGTGGAATTGGGATGATTACCACGTGGTGTATCGTAATAGTCCAGAAAATCAAGAGCATATTGCGGAGTAGACGCATCTACTTTTTCAGGCAAGGCACGAATGTCACGGCGTGCTGTTCCAGCAAATTCGGCTGTACGTTGAGTTCCAATTTGATCGAGAGTTGCCATGCGTTGTTCGTAAGTAGTGGCATCACCTACTCCCTGCCGACGGGCACGTCCCATATCATACATACTAATGGTAGCAACCGCCTTGATACGATGGTCTATCTGTGCTGCACTTACTGAATAACAGCCGCCTCCGCAGATGCCTAATGCGCCAATTTGTTCGGCATTAACTGCTGAATGATTGGAGAGAAAGTCTACTGCTGCACTGAAATCCTCCACGCGCACTTCGGGAGATTCTATGCGGCGTGGATAACCACCGCTCTCTCCGTAATAAGAGGCATCAAATGCCAGTGTTATATAACCCAACTCGGCTAATTTACGTGCGTGCAGACCTGATGTCTGTTCTTTTACACCTCCAAAAGGATGCCCTACGACAATAGCAGGATATTTCTTTGATGAGTTATAATCCGCAGGAAAATAGAGGTTACCGACAATATCAATCATAAACCGATTGTGGAAAGTAACTCTCTGTACCTTTATACCATTTCCCACTTCTGCAATAGGCTTTTCTTGATTAGCAGGCAATCCATTGTTTTGCAAAATTCCGTTCAGAACTATACGTCCGGCATCAGCTTCGTTGCGTCCGATCTTTTGTTCGACAATAGACAATAGCTGCCGCAATTGCTCGGGCGTGATGCCCACATTGAGAGAGAGGTTCATGTGTGAACGTATCATCGGTTCTACCCCTCCAATAGCTGCAAGTACCGATACAGTTGCTATTTCTCGCTCTGCATATGTCAGTACATCACGTTCGAAGAGGTCGGCAAAAAGGTGTTCTTTCAAAAAACGTTCTATTTCGGGGGCGAGTACCGCATAATCTGCTTTCGGAGCATTGACAGGAGTACCCGATATTTCGGCGAGAATATCCCGCCCACGTTCATATTTGGTGCGAGAATCTGTGATAGGCGATGCCTCACGTCCTCTCTTGTCCTCAATGCCATGTGCTTTTCGTTCGTTAAGCACAGCTACGAAAGTTTGCAGTCCTCGCAAAGCTCTTGGAAAACCACAATAGGCATAGGTGTGAACCAGCACCTCTCTAATCTCATTGACCGTCATTCCATTGTCAAGTCCCTCTGCTAATGCCGACCTCAGCTTACCCAGATCGCCTTTACCTGTCAAGGCAGCAATTGCCACAATGTTTTGTTGTTTCTTGTCCATCTCTTGTTTAGTTTGTGCTGATACAGACGTTACGATGAAAGCCGCAAGCACGAATGAAATAATCTTTTTTATTCGCATGATTGTTTTAACAATTTGATTATACCTACAAATTATTTCTGCAAAGATAGGAGACATACCGATGCGTGTCAATAGATGAATTACGGTTTAAAACACCGATTTTACTGATTATGATTTAACAGATTGCACATACTAACACACCTTACGGAATCTCGAACCAATATTACTGATTCTATGGATGTTCAGATAAATATCAATAGAGTTTCATTATCTTTGTAAAACGTTAAATAGGTAAACTGGAAAATATATGGGAGATATTATAAAATTAGATTCGGTTCAAGACTACAACGAACTATTAGGAGTGGAAACGCTTCATCCATTAGTTAGCGTTGTCGATATGTCGCAGTTGGAGATGATCCGTCATAGCCGCAAGAACTTTGGGTTCTATTGCATTATTCTCAAACAACTTCATTGCGGTCCATTGTTGTATGGTCGCAATCAGTATGATTATCGGGAGGGAACACTTGTATTTGTTGCTCCCGGACAAGTTGCAGGTAATAATGATAATGGAGAAACCCTCAATCCACATGGCTGGATACTTATGTTTCATCCAGACTTACTACGTGGCACATCACTTGACAAGCAGATGAAAGAGTACACATTCTTTTCATACGAGTCGAACGAGGCTTTGCACATGTCGGAACGTGAACGGCAAATCGTAATCAACTGCTTTAACGAAATTCGTGAGGAATTGGAACATGCCATCGACAAACACAGCAAACAGATTATTGTGGCAAATATAGAGGTGTTGCTCAATCATTGTGTGCGTTTCTATGATCGTCAGTTTGTTACTCGTGAGATTGTGAATCGTGACCTGTTAAGTAGATTTGAAAATTTACTTAACAGTTATTTCAATTCGGATAAACCGCAGCAATTCGGCTTACCTTCTGTGGCATGGTGTTCAGGAGAGCTACATCTCTCTTCCAACTATTTCGGGGATCTGATAAAAAAAGAGACAGGCAAATCGGCACAGGAATATATCCAGCTGACAACTATTGAACGAGCAAAGGAACTCCTCTCCGAAGGCAAGCGCTCTGTTAGTGAAATTGCCTATATATTGGGATTTAAGTACCCCCACCACCTAAGTCGTCTTTTCAAAAAAGTAGCTGGGGTATCGCCGAATGAATATAGGCGTGTAAGTTGAGTATTTGAAAACGCAATTAATAGCTCCCCAATTACAAGCTAATCCTATGTTATGGATATAGTTTGAAATTGGGGAGCTTTTTTTGAATCTATGCTCAAAATATATTATTTTTTGGATTGCTATAAGAAATAATTTCCTACTTTTGTTCTTACAAGAGTTATTTGAAGGTATAACACTGCAAAACGCTGAAATACGCACAGTTGCCAAATCGTTACCTCGCAATTTTCAAAACTCTGCGAACTGTTTATTCGGATCAACGTAAAACTCTGAGGGATTTTCATTTTATGCATATAATTTAGTAAGTCTGTATAAAAAGAACGCCTTATCTCTGACTCCCCTAAACTGTGCTCTGAAAGCTTTGATCTTCGCATTAAAAGATTCTGCCGCTGC
>NZ_JASLER010000097.1 GCF_030151085.1 Bacteroides sp.
GCAGCGGCAGAATCTTTTAATGCGAAGATCAAAGCTTTCAGAGCACAGTTTAGGGGAGTCAGAGATAAGGCGTTCTTTTTATACAGACTTACTAAATTATATGCATAAAATGAAAATCCCTCAGAGTTTTACGTTGATCCAAATATTCTAATCGGAGAAGATAGGGGGAGAAACAAAAAAGAATCGCAGAAGTGCGATTCTTTTTATTTAGTTGCGGAGATCCGACTCGAACGAATGACCTTTGGGTTATGAGCCCAACGAGCTACCAACTGCTCCACTCCGCGATTTTGTGAGTGCAAAGGTACGGCTTTTAATTGAATATGCAAATATATTACCTATTATTTTTAATAAAAAATGCATCTTAATGCATAACACATTGATAGATAGTCTACTAATAAATGAACTTTTTTCTATCGCTTTCCTTCCTTATTGTTAATAAAATAATCATTTTCTTGTAGGTTATGCAGAAATGTTTTACTTTTGCACATATAATAAAGCAATGTGCAATTAATCTATGACCGTATCGAAGACAAAAGCTAAATTAGTAGACGTTGCCCGTCAACTCTTTGCAAAGATGGGTGTCGAGAATACTACAATGAATGATATCGCCCTCGCTTCTAAGAAAGGTAGGAGAACCCTCTATACCTATTTTAAGAGCAAGGAAGATATTTATTTGGCGGTTGTTGAATCGGAATTGGATATTCTCTCGGATATGATGAAGCGGGTGGCGGAGAAGAATATTCAGCCGGACGAGAAACTGATGGAGATGATTTATACTCATCTGGATGCGGTGAAAGAAGTGGTTTTCCGCAATGGTACGCTTCGTGCAACCTTCTTCCGTGACATCTGGAGAGTAGAAAAGGTGCGCAAGCGTTTCGATGCTAAGGAAATCCAACTTTTCAGAGAAGTGCTTCGCGAAGGTATGGAGAAAGGCGTTTTTCAGATAGACGACTTGAATATGACCGCCGAGATTGTACACTATAGCGTCAAGGGCATTGAAGCTCCCTATATCCGTGGACATGTCGGGGCTTACCTCGACGACGAGACGCGCGGTAATTACGTGACTCGCCTGGTGCTTGGAGCCTTAAGAAAGAAATAAATTACATTAATCAATAACTTAAAAATTGTATGGGATTATTAGATGGTAAAACAGCCATTGTAACCGGTGCTGCTCGTGGTATCGGTAAGGCTATCGCTTTAAAGTTCGCTCAGGAAGGAGCAAATATCGCATTCACTGACTTGGTGATTGATGCAAATGCAGAAGCTACGGCAAAAGAACTCGAAGCATTGGGTGTAAAAGCTAAAGGCTATGCTTCTAATGCGGCCAATTTTGAAGATACCGCCAAGGTAGTAGAAGAAATCCATAAAGACTTCGGTCGCATTGATATTCTGGTTAACAATGCAGGTATTACACGCGATGGTCTGATGATGCGTATGAGCGAACAACAATGGGACATGGTTATCAACGTTAACTTGAAGTCAGCCTTCAACTTTGTGCATGCTTGTACTCCGATTATGATGCGTCAGAAAACAGGTAGCATTATCAATATGGCTTCTGTAGTAGGTGTTCATGGCAATGCCGGTCAAGCAAACTATGCCGCTTCTAAAGCAGGTATGATTGCATTGGCTAAATCTATCGCACAAGAATTAGGCTCTCGTGGCATCCGTGCTAACGCCATCGCTCCGGGCTTCATCCTTACCGATATGACCGCCGCTTTATCCGACGAAGTAAGAACTGAATGGGCTAAGAAAATTCCTTTGCGTCGTGGTGGTACTCCTGAAGATGTAGCAAACATCGCTACTTTCTTGGCTTCTGATATGTCTTCATACGTATCAGGACAAGTTATCCAAGTAGATGGTGGTATGAATATGTAAAAAAATGACTGTCATATACGAAGACAATCATATCATAATAGTCAACAAGACCGCTTCCGAGATCGTTCAGGGAGACAAAACAGGAGATACACCGCTTTCGGAAACCATAAAAGAGTATCTGAAAGAAAAGTACAACAAGCCTGGTAATGTCTTTATCGGTGTTACCCACCGGCTGGACCGCCCCGTAAGCGGTCTTGTTGTTTTTGCCAAGACCAGTAAAGCGCTTTCACGATTGAATGAGATGTTCAAGAACAGTGAGGTGAAGAAGACCTACTGGGCGGTGGTGAAGAACCAGCCACGCGAGGTTGAAGGCGAGTTGGTGCACTATTTGGTACGTAACGAGAAACAGAACAAAAGTTATGCGTATGAAGAAGAAAAGCCGGGCAGTAAGAAAGCTATCCTGCACTACCGGCTCATCGGAAAATCGCAGAACTACTATTTGCTGGAGATAGACTTGAAGACCGGACGTCATCATCAGATTCGTTGCCAGTTGGCAAAGATGGGATGTCCCATTAAAGGTGATTTGAAATACGGTTCTCCACGCTCTAATCCGGACGGAAGTATTTGCTTGCATGCACGCTTTATTCGCTTTGTGCATCCGGTATCGAAGGAAGTGATAGAGGTGGAAGCACCTGTACCTTCCGGTAATCTATGGAATGGTTTTGAATCTATATAAACCAACTTAAAACTACTCATAATGAAAAAAATCACGATTTTATCAGGCTTGCTGCTTCTGGTGGGGTTGGCAATCCAGGCACAGGAACGGGTTACCAAGTACAATGTGCGCCCTGCTGTGGTAGTACGAACTCCTATTCAGGGAGATAGTATCAACTTGACGGGAGATAAGTTTACACTTGGCGATCTTCTGAAAACGAAGATTAACATCGACTTTGAAGGTCAACCCTTTGAAAGTCTGACGGCGGATACGTCGGGCTATGTATCTGTGAAGAAAGCAGATAAAGATAATCTTTTTTATCTCTTCGCTACTAATCTGCGTGCGGAACGCTTTATGAAAGGCAAGTTAAACATTTATTCTCCTGCTCGCTTTGAAGTATTTGTAAATGGTGAATCTAAACAATCTAAAGATACCTCAGAAGATAGTTTGTCGCAAGTTCGTCCTACGGCGGTAAGTCTTCGTTTAGAGCCTGAAGCCGATTATGAAATTGTCATAAAACTACTCTCCAATGCCGATGATAAGACTCAACCCGTATTGAAATGTGAATTTGAAAAAGATAAGGACTTTGCCAATGTGGGTTGCCAACTGGCACCGGACTTAACAAGACGTCTGGCTCTGGCTAATACCTTTTTCGGTAGCCGTGTAAGCGGAGTGTCACTTTCGCCAAATGGTAAATATCTGCTGACCCGGTATTCGGATAACTATTCAGTGGATCGCTCCAAGGTACGTTGCGAACTGACTGAGGTGAAGACCGGACGTGTTATATTGCCCAATGCGGATAAAGAAATGTCTTGGATGCCGGTCAGCAATAAATTGTATTATACGGTTGATGGCAAACAACAGAAAGACTTGATAGTCTTTGATCCCGCTACTATGCGTGAGGAAGTATTGTTCACCAATGTTCCCGAAGGATATTTCACATGGTCGCCTACGGAAGATTATCTGATTTACTCTCCTAAAGACGAAGGCGAGAAAGTCAGTGGACCATTGAAACGAATCTTGCATCCCGATGATCGCATTCCAGGTTCACGTAATCGTTATTATCTGGTGAAATACGATGCGACGACCGGACTTTCCGAGCGCTTGACATACGGTAGCCACAATGTTTACCTCAACGATATTTCTCCTGATGGTAAGAAATTGTTGTGCTCTACCTCCAAGTCGAATATCACCAAGTGCCCGTTTTCTCTTTCTTCTTTATTTGAGATAGATTTGGCTACATTGAAGGTTGATACTCTGATTACGTGGGATGCTTATTTGGGAGGCGGAGCTTATTCGCCCGATGGAAAGCAACTCTTATTAACCGGCGGACCCGCCGCCTTTGGGGGTATCGGAGAGAATTGCGCACCGCATCCTATCTCCAATGATTTTGACACGCAGGCGTTCATTATGGACTTATCCACGAAGAAGATAACTCCTATCACTCGCGACTTTAATCCTACCGTATCTCCTTTGTCCTGGAATCGTGTGGATGGTTGCATCTATTTCAATACTACTGATGAAGATTGCAGAAACATCTATCGCTATTCACCCAAAACCGGAAGTTTTGAGAAGCTACCGCTTGATGAAGATATAATATCTTCGTTTACGTTGTCAGCGGATAACCCGTCTATAGCAGCTTACGTAGGAGGGGGAAATACCAGTTCAGGTGTTGCATACTTATATGATGCAAAGAAGAAGACGTCGACTTTGCTGGCCAATCCGATGAAGTCTACTTTGGACAAGATCGAATTGGGCAAGATGGACGAATGGAACTTTACGGCCGCAGATGGTACGTTGATTAAAGGTATGATATGCTTGCCGCCATCCTTTGACCCGAACAAGAAATATCCGCTTATCGTTTACTACTATGGTGGAACGACTCCTACTCCGCGGGGAATTACTTCTCCCTATTGTGCCCAGCTTTTTGCTTCACGCGATTATGTGGTTTACGTCATTCAGCCTAGCGGTGCCATCGGGTACGGACAAGAATTCTCTGCCCGCCACGTCAACGCATGGGGCGAACGTACCGCTGATGAAATTATTGAAGGTACAAAGAAATTCTGTGCAGACCATTCTTTTGTCGATGCCAAACGAGTGGGATGTATAGGTGCTTCTTACGGTGGATTTATGACGATGTATTTGCAGACTAAAACGGATATTTTTGCCGCCGCCGTCTCGCATGCCGGTATCAGCAACGTAACCAGTTATTGGGGCGAAGGTTTCTGGGGATATTCTTATAACTCTGTAGCCGCCGCCGAAAGCTATCCTTGGAATAATCCGGATCTGTTTACTAAAAATGGCGCATTGTTCAATGCTGATAAGATTAAGACTCCGTTGTTACTATTGCATGGCACGGTAGATACCAATGTACCTATCGGCGAGAGCATCCAATTGTATAACGCCCTGAAGATATTGGGTAGAACCGTAGAATTTATTACGGTTGATGGGGAGAATCACATTATTACGGATTATCCTAAACGTGAGTTATGGAATAATTCAATAATGGCTTGGTTTGCCCGTTGGTTGCAAGATAGTCCGGCATGGTGGAATGATCTTTATCCCGAACGCCATTGGTAATGAAGAATTAAGAATAAAAAAAGCCGTTCCCTAGAATAGACAAGTTGGGAACGGCTTTTTTATTAGTGTGCTTACTGTTATTGGGCCACTACTGCTGTGTCAGGCACGTTCTTGACCGGTTGCACAGAATCTGTGATAACAGTGTCGTTAGACATAGATGTCATAGACGGTTGTTGTACAGAAGTCTTTGCCTGAGCCAAGAACGAACCTCCACAAACAAACATAAACAGGGCTGCTACTAAAACTAATTTCTTCATAATCTCATTTGCTTTTAAGTTGATATATATATTGTTAGTTAGGCTTAAGTGTCTTGTTCTATTGTAGAGTTTGACGCTTACGTGTTATATAGGTCAAATGATGTGCCAAAGAATGGACTTGAATGTTAAGTGATTGAATGATAGGTTTGTGGTTGTAATGGCACAATGTGGAATAGTGTGGAAAAGTGTGGAATGTGTGGAAAGGAGTGTGGAATTATTCTACACTTTCCAATCAAAGAAACTATGCTTTTTAGTCGAAGATACTATAAAGTTTGAGTTTGTTGTACAAAGTTTTGCGGTCGATACCAAGTAGTTGGGCGGCACGGCTCTTGTTGTTTCCGGTCTGACGTAATGCTTCTATAATTTGTTGTTTTTCGGCTTCCTCATTGCGCAAGGGGAGTCCTACGGGGATTGGCGCGGGTTCGTTCAGTTCACTCAATTCGTCGATGGTTATGAACTTGCCTTGGGCTAGCAGGGTGGCACGACGTACAATATTCTTCATTTGACGCAAGTTGCCCGGCCAGTGATATTCCAGTAGTGCTTTGGATGCTTTTTCATCGAAACCGATCAGATGCTTGTCCAGTTCACGGTTGGCCTGATCGAGGAAGAAGTTAGCAAAGAGCAAGATGTCTTCGTGGCGTTCTTTCAATTGGGGCATACGTAGGGTAAATTCATTGATGCGGTGAAAAAGATCTTCGCGGAAAGTTCCTTTTTCAATGGCTTGCTCTAAGTTTTCGTTGGTTGCTGATACTAAACGTACGTCGACTTGTATTTCTTTGTTCGAGCCTACCGGACGGATTTTACGCTCTTGCAAGGCGCGGAGCAATTGTATTTGCACTTCGTAGCTCAGGTTTCCTATTTCGTCGAGAAAGATAGTACCTCCATTGGCGGCAATAAAGGCTCCGGTCTTATCGGTGATGGCACCTGTAAATGCACCTTTCACGTGTCCGAAGAACTCGGAAGCGGCTAGCTCTTTAGGAATAGAACCGCAATCGATGGCAACAAACGGCTGGTCGGCACGCTTGCTAAGCTGATGGATGCGATGGGCAACGTATTCTTTTCCTGTTCCACTGGCACCGTTGATGAGCACCGACATATTGGTGGGGGAAACAAGTTTTACATAATTATAGAGTTGCCGGGCGGCGTCACTCTCTCCTTCAAGGTAATCGGAGGAAAGGGAGGTGCCTTCTGAACTCTTCTTTTCGATGCTCTTCTGAGGAAAATTTTCTTCTCTTTCGAAAGGCACGTTTAGCGCTTCTTCCAATTTCTTTAGCAACTCATCCGGATTCACGGGCTTGGAGATGTAATCGCAAGCACCTAGTTTCATGGTTTGTACCGCCGATTGTATATCGGCATAGCCGGTCATGATAATAAGCGGTATCGAAAGTCCGCGTTCGCTCAACCATTTCAACAAATCAATCCCATCTTTATCGGGCAATCGCAAGTCAGACAAAATCAGATCTACGCTTTCCGTCTCAATATGTTTTTGAGCACGGGCAATGCTGCTGACGGACGCTACCTGAAAACCTTTTTTCCCAAGCCACGTTTTAAGCATCATGCCGTAAGTTATGTCATCTTCTACGATTAAAATGGATCTCATCGCCTTTGTATTTTATCTCTTTTATGATACAAAGGTAAGCGGTTTTGCTTGAAAATCGTATATTTGCAAACTTAAATTAAACAAAAAGTAAAATGAAAAGGAATCTCATAGTATTATTAACCATACTGCTTTGTGGCTTGACAGCTTGCAAATCGGGACAAAAGAAAGACGGAAATATGGAAAAAGAAACGAAATTGAAGATTGAGACAAGTGCGGGTGATATCATCGTGAAATTATACAATGAAACACCGCAACACCGTGATAATTTCATCAAACTGGCAGAAAACGGTACATACGAAGGTACATTGTTCCACCGCGTTATTAAAGAGTTTATGATTCAGGCAGGCGATCCGGAGTCAAAGAATGCTCCGAAAGGAAAGATGCTGGGTGCAGGTGATGTAGGTTATACGATTCCTGCCGAATTTGTTTATCCGAAGTACTTCCATAAGAAAGGAGCACTTTCGGCGGCACGTCAGGGTGACAATGTGAATCCGAAGAAGGAGTCTTCCGGTTGCCAATTTTATATCGTAACCGGAAAAGTATATAGTGATTCTACTCTGTTGGGTATGGAGCAACAAATGAACCAGGCGCGTCTGAACAATGCTTTTAATGCACTGGCTAACAAATATACTAAGGAAATCTACAAGATGCGTAAAGCCGGAGATCAGGATGGATTGATGAATTTGCAGGATACTCTGATTGCACAGGCCGAAGCACAAGTTGCCAATGAACCCGAATTCCGTTTTACACCGGAGCAAGTGAAAGCGTATACTACCGTTGGTGGTACTCCTCACTTGGATGGTGAATATACCGTATTCGGTGAAGTGGTAGAAGGTATGGATATCGTTGATCAGATTCAGAAGGTGAAGACTGATCGTAGCGATCGCCCGGAGGAAGATGTTATCATTAAGAAAGTAACCGTGATCGACTAAAATAGAACGCGAATTACACAAATTACACAAAATCTTTCGTAGAAATTTAATTTGTGTAATTTGCGTAATTCGCGTTCCTTCTTAATGATTATGAAAATAAACAAACTGACCCTTGATAACGGTTTGCGACTGGTGCACCACGAGGACACCAGTACGCAAATGGTTGCATTGAATATAGTCTATGATGTAGGTGCGCGCGACGAGCATCCCGATCATACAGGTTTTGCACATCTCTTCGAACACCTGATGTTCGGCGGTTCGGTGCATATTCCCGATTATGACGCTCCTTTGCAATTGGCAGGTGGAGAGAATAATGCGTGGACCAATAACGACATAACCAATTACTACCTTACCGTCCCCAAATCTAATGTGGAAATAGGCTTTTGGCTGGAATCCGACCGTATGTTGGAACTGGCTTTTAGTGAACAAAGTCTTGAAGTGCAACGCGGAGTGGTGATGGAGGAGTTCAAGCAACGTTGTTTGAATCAGCCATACGGTGATGTGGGGCATTTGCTACGCCCATTGGCCTATCAGACGCATCCCTATCGGTGGCCGACTATCGGCAAAGAACCCTCTCATGTTGCTAACGCTACTTTGGACGAAGTGAAATCGTTCTTCTTTCGCTTTTATGCACCCAATAATGCCGTGCTGGCGGTTACGGGAAACATTTCATGGGAAGAAACCGTCAGACTGGCCGAGAAGTGGTTTGGCCCTATTCCCCGGAGAGAGGTTCCGATGAGACAGCTACCTCAGGAGCCTATTCAAACAGAAGAACGCCGATTGACGGTGGAACGCAATGTCCCGCTTGATGCCCTATTTATGGTTTTTCATATAGGTCGTCGGGGCGATGCTGATTATTATGCATTCGATATCCTTTCGGATATTCTTAGCAATGGACGTTCCAGCCGCTTTAACCAACGGTTGGTGCAAGAAAAAAAACTATTCTCGAGTATAGATGCCTATATTTCCGGTACACGGGATGCAGGCTTGTTCCATATCAGTGGTAAACCCTCGGTGGGCGTATCGTTGGAGCAGGCGGAAGCTGCCGTTCGTGAGGAGTTGGAAGAATTAAAACATTCTCTTGTGGGCGAGCAGGAACTGGAAAAAGTAAAGAACAAATTTGAATCTACCCAGATATTCGGTAACATCAACTATTTGAATGTTGCCACAAATCTCGCTTGGTATGAACTGACCGGTGAGGCGGAAGATATAAACCGTGAAGTAGACAATTACCGGGCGGTTACCGCAGAACAACTCCGTATGGTAGCGGAAGAAGCGTTCCGTAAAGAAAATGGGGTAGTATTGTATTATAAAAAGCAGATAAACAAATGAGATTTTAGCGCAGCCTAAGCCTGAAGGGCTTTTATCCTATAGCCCAGGGTAACACCCTGGGTACAGATAACAGGTTGTTAACATTGCGCCCTGAAAGGGCAAAATTCTCTATACATGTCTTATGCCCTTTCAGGGCGCAGAGTGTGTGAGCATCCAGAGTCCCAGGGCGATGCCCTGGGCTATAGGATAAAAGCCCTTCAGGCTTAGGCTGCGCTAAATTCTCATTTACTTAACTATTGATTATGAAGAATTTTATTGACACATATAAGAACCATTATAAAGCGCTATTCCTTTTAGGTCTTCCTATCGTTATCGGACAGGTAGGGGTTATTGTCCTCGGCTTTGCAGATACGTTGATGATTGGTCATCATAGTACTCCGGAGTTGGGAGCCGCCTCCTTCGTAAATAATATGTTTACGCTTTGCATCATCTTCAGTACAGGTTTCAGTTACGGATTAACCCCAATCGTAGGAGGATTCTATGGCAACCGCCGTTTCGCGGAGGCGGGACAGGCATTGCGTTGTAGTTTGGTAGCCAATGTGTTGGTGTCATTATTGTTGACTTTGATAATGACCATTCTCTATTTCAACGTCGACCGACTAGGGCAACCCGAAGAACTAATGCCTCTTATAAAACCTTACTATCTGGTGTTGCTGGCTTCTTTGGTATTTGTTATGCTCTTCAATGGCTTCAAGCAATTTACCGATGGAATCACTGATACCAAAACCGCCATGTGGATATTGCTGGGTGGTAATGCTCTGAATATTATCGGTAACTACATCCTTATCAATGGTAAGTTAGGTTTTCCCGAAATGGGATTGCTTGGGGCAGGTATAAGTACCTTGTTCTCCCGTATTGTCATGGTGCTGGTATTTGCATGGATAGTTCTGTATAGCCGTCGTTTTATCCGTTACCGTATCGGTTTCTTCCGTTTAGGATGGTCGAAGCCACTCTTCAAGCAACTCAATGCCCTTGGGTGGCCTGTAGGTATGCAGATGGGAATGGAAACAGCTTCCTTTAGCCTGAGTACTATTATGGTGGGATGGCTGGGTACTATCGCATTGGCTTCGCATCAGATCATGCTGACTATCTCTCAATTCACCTTTATGATGTTTTATGGCATGGGGGCGGCGGTCGCCGTACGTGTCAGCAACTTTAAGGGGCAAGGAGATATGCAGAATGTGCGCCGTTCGGCGTATGCCGGTTTTCATTTGATACTTTGTATGGAAGTAGTGTTGCTGAGTATTGTCTTTGCTTTGCGGAGTCATGTCGGTGGTTGGTTTACGGATAGTACGGAAGTGGCCGCCATGGTATCGGCTTTGTTCTTCCCCTTCCTTATTTATCAGTTTGGCGACGGATTGCAGATAAACTTTGCCAATGCCTTACGCGGTATTTCGGATGTGAAACCCATGATGTTTATAGCATTTATATCTTATTTTATTATATCTTTGCCTGTAGGATACCTCTGTGGCTTTATCTTCGGTTGGGGATTGGTAGGTGTATGGATGGCTTTCCCGTTCGGACTGACTACCGCCGGGCTGATGTTATGGCTGAGGTTCAGAATAAAAAGTGGTAAGGTGATAGAGTGATAAAGTGATAAAGTAGCTGCGCTATATATCACGGAGTATTATCCCGCTATCACCTTATCACTCTATCACCTTATCACCCTTTTATCATGAATAGTGTTTCCAAAGTCAAGATTGCCGTAGGTTACACCTTGTTACTTGCCGCCATGTTCCTTTCCTTGTTCTTTGTGCACAAGGAAATGGAAAACCTCATGCACTCCGAAGACGGGGATATACAATGGACGGATAGCCTGTTGACGCTTCTTCGGGAGAAAGATATGAATACCATACGCATTCTACGTACGCTAAGCGAGGCAAACGAAAGCATGGTGTCTGCTAGTGATATTGAGAACATCATTGCAAAGCAAGATTCGGTTGTTACCCAACAACGCGTACAACACCGCATCATATCCCATCGCGATACGGTGGTGACAAGCCCTAAGAAGAAAGGTTTCTTCCGCCGATTGGGCGAAGTGTTTGCGCCACCCAAGAAAGATACCGCCATTCAAGTAAAGACTTCACTCGAATTTGCTACCGATACGGTACTTGAAGCATACAATCCGGCAGACTCCCTGCACGAAAAGCTACGTGCCATTGCCAAGCAAAAAAAGGAAGGAAACACGGTAGTGCAACGACGCAAGCGTAACTTGCAACGTCTCGACCACATGCTCACCGCACGAATTGACACCTTATTGAAAGATTATGAAGAAGAAACCCTGGCCCGTGCCCTTGCCGAAACAGAGAAGCAACAAGCGGTACGCCAACGTTCTGCCGGTATCATCGGTGGCATTGCGATTGGAGCGGTTCTGCTTTCCGCTTTCTTCCTTATAATTATCGGACGTGATATTACCCGTAGCAACCGCTATCGCCGTGAACTGGAAGAAGCCCGCCGGCGTGCCGAAGACTTGCTTGCCTCACGAGAGAAACTGATGCTCGCTATCACCCACGATTTTAAAGCTCCCCTTGGTTCTATCATGGGTTATGCCGACTTGCTATCCCGCCTGACCGTAGACGAACGCCAGCGCTTCTATCTGGATAATATGAAAACCTCTTCCGAGCATCTCTTGAAGTTAGTAGTCGATTTGCTCGATTTCCATCGCCTCGATCTTCATAAGGCGGAGATAAATCGTGTCTCCTTCCACCCCTCCCGATTGCTGGAAGAAATATACGTCAGCTTCGAGCCGCTCGCTTCTGCCAAGCGCCTTACGCTAAAGTGTGACATTGCTCCCGAACTGAATTCTACCTTTATATCCGATCCTCTACGCTTACGTCAGATCATTAACAACCTGTTATCCAATGCCGTAAAGTTCACCGAACAGGGCGGCATTACGATGACCGCTCGTTACGAGAACCGGAGTCTTGTAGTCGCTATATCCGATACCGGTCGAGGTATGGCACCTGCTGATCGTGAACGTATCTTCCAGGAGTTCACCCGCCTGCCCGGTGCGCAAGGCAAAGAAGGCTTCGGGCTCGGACTTTCCATTGTCCGTATGTTGGTACAATTGCTCGAAGGTACGATTGAAGTAGATAGCGTGCCTGGTAAGGGTAGTACCTTCACACTTCGTGTTCCCACTCCTAGAGTTGAAAGTGGAAAATTGAAAGTTGAAAGTTGCCATGCGGGGTGTGAGGGGCATGCGCCGCATGGTAACTCTCAACTCTCAACTTTCAACTCTCAACTTAAGAAGCTTCTTCTTATCGACGATGATCGTATTCAGCTTACCCTAACCGCTGCTATGCTCTCTCAGAGTGGCATTGCTTCGGTGTCCTGCCTGCAAGTAGATGAATTGCTGGATGCCTTACGTTCCGATTCTTTCGACCTGCTCCTTTCCGATGTTCAGATGCCTGCTATGAATGGGTTCGATTTATTGCAACTGCTGCGTGCTTCAAACATACCGCAAGCCCGTTCCATCCCTGTGATAGCGGTTACCGCCCGTAGTGAT
This sequence comes from Bacteroides sp., assembly GCF_030151085.1. Classification (GTDB taxonomy): domain Bacteria; phylum Bacteroidota; class Bacteroidia; order Bacteroidales; family Bacteroidaceae; genus Bacteroides. The sequence goes on from NZ_JASLER010000097.1 coordinate 12,737, forward strand.
ATGAAGCGGGAGGAATTTACGGCGCACGGTTTCGCCGGTTGTCTGCATAAGCCTTTCACCGTGCAGGAGTTGTTGCAGGAAGTAGATCCCGCATCAACGACGGATATCAATGCATCATCGATGGATACCAATCAAGAACTTCCGTCTTCTGATACGAACCCGGGTTATCACTTTTCCGCCCTGACCGCTTTCTCCGGTGATGATCCCGAAGCGGCAAAGTCCATCATGGAAAGCTTTGCCTCCGAAACCCGTCTCAATGCCGAGCGTTTGCAAAAGGCGATAGATGCCCGGAATATGGATGAAGTAGCTGCTGTTTCCCACAAGATGATTCCAATTTTCACCTTGATTGGTGCCACCGAATTGGTAAATCTACTCAAGTTACTGGAAGTTTTGCGGGGCACTCCCTTTACCTCGGAACAAGAGGATCGGGCGCATGGTGCACTTGTTCTTATCGAGAGTGTTATAGGGCAATTGACAAGTTCTCCGATTTTACAAGTTTAGTTGCTACTGCAAAGTCGTTGAATTAGTAGTAATTTCAGTGCAAATTAGCAGTTTTTATGTTATTGAAAATTAGTATCTTATCGTGATACATAGGTAGGGTACGCTCGTATCCACAAGCAGAAACGTCCGTATCCACAGGCGGAAACGCTCGTATCCACGTATGGGAACGCCAGTATCCCCTTGTGGGGACGGCCGTATCCTCTAGTGGGAACACTCGTTTCCCCTAATGGGTACGAAGTTTTCTTCTGTAGAAACTGGTGGCAAGGAGTAATAAGGAGGTTTTATGTTACTAAGCTTTACTAGCTTCAACTAATAATTTCCCCGTTCTGATCTATCTCTACTCTTTTTATTTTTCACCTGCAAGCAACCAAATCTCAGCAGAAATTGTTTACTTTGTATCGCTTTAGATATTGACATTCGATATATGTTCTGATGAGAAGAAAATGGTTGAAAATAGCACTTTGGGTGCTGCTTACTCCTGTTGTACTATTTATAATACTGATGATATTGCTTTATGTGCCTCCTGTACAAAGTTTTATACGGAAGCAGGCAACGGCGATAGCATCGGATGCTACGGGTATGGATATATCTGTAGATCGTATCGATCTTCGGTTTCCTTTGAATCTGCTGGTACGTGGTGTATTGGTGGTGCAACCTGCCGATAGTGCAGTTCATGTACAACGTCCCGACACCTTGCTGAGTCTTGAAAGCCTGAACGTACGCGTGCAGGCTTGGCCTTTGTTTAAAGGAAAGGTCGAGATAGATGATATTACACTCAAAGAAGTCTTCGTTAATTCCTCTAATTTGGTAGAAGGTATGCGGATAAAGGGTACTCTCGGACGCTTCTTTCTTGAAAGTCATGGCATAGACTTGAAAAAGGAAGACGCTCTGTTGAACAGCATCGAGTTGAGTGATACCCATGTGCAAGTAATGCTTGCCGATACCACCGAAACCCCGAAAGACACTACTGAAACCGCCCTTAACTGGAAGATCACCCTTCATGCTTTGAAGTTAAAGAACGTCTCGGTAGATTTGTTGATGCCGCTCGACTCCATGCGCTTGGCAGCTCATCTCGGTGATGCCGAAATTTCCGAAGCCGCCGCCGACTTAAAGAACCAGTTCTATGGCTGGAAGAAGTTCCTCCTTACCGGTACTTCCGTCAATTACGACACCGGAAACCTGAATCCTACCGATAGCATTGCTTCAAAACCTGCCGAAGGTTTCGACCCTGCACATATCGCTTTGCGTGATATCCGTCTGGGCATCGACTCGGTAATGTACTATGGCAGAAATATGAACGCCGTCATCCGTGAGTTCTCCATGAACGAACGTTCCGGACTTAGTGTGACTTCGCTTACCGGTCGTCTGCTTTCCGATTCAACTACCCTGCGCATTCCTTCGCTAAAGTTGCTTACACCGCATAGTGAAATGGACCTTTCCGCCCAAACCTATTGGGAACTGATAAATATCCCTACAACCGGACGCCTGACCGCCCGCTTCAATGCCCGCATCGGCAAAGAAGATGTACTGCTCTTTGCCGGAGGCTTGCCCAAAACCTTCAAGGAAGCTTATCCTTTCCGTCCGCTAGTCATTCATGCCGGTACAGAGGGAAACTTCAAACAGATGCAAATCTCCCGCTTTTCAATCGATCTGCCCGGTGCTTTCTCGCTCAGTGGTGGTGGTGAGTTCTGGAATCTGACCGATAGTCTGACCCGTACCGGAAAGATGGACTTCGAGATGCAAACGCAGAACCTGAACTTCCTGACCGGACTTACCGGTCTGACTCCTGACGGCTCTATCGTTGTGCCGGATAGCATGAATTTGGTTGCCCGCCTCGGCGTGGAAGGCACGCAATGTACCGCCGACTTGAAACTGAAAGAAGGCGAAGGGATTCTAGGACTGGATGCCGCCTATAATCTATCTACCGAAGCCTATCATGCCAATCTGGGTATCGATGCTTTGCAACTCCATCATTTCCTGCCCAAAGACTCCATCTATACTTTGACGGCGCATATCTCCGCCCGGGGAAAAGGGGTGGATATTGCATCCCGCAAAACCGTTGCCGACTTGGAGGCTTCTCTGAAAGAGTTGCAATACGGACGTTGGAACATCTCCGGGGTAGACCTGAAAGCCGGATTAAAATCTTCGGTTGCTACGGTGAACCTGACCAGCGATAATACTTTATTGAAAATGCAAGGGGATGCCGATATGCATCTCGACCGCCGCTATCTGGATGGTAAGCTCGACATCAATGTAGAAGAAGTGGATTTGTATAAACTGGGCTTTGCTCCCAAACCATTGAAACATCCGTTTGCTTTCCACTTTGGTGCGGAGGCACGTCACGACTCTATCAAGGTGAGGCTTGATGCCGGAGATTTGGATCTTCAGCTCCGTGCCCGTAGTACTTTGAAGAAACTAATGGATCAATCTGACGAATTTGTCCGTCTGTTGACCAAACAGATACAGGATAGCCACTTGGATCATGCCGCCTTGCGTCGTGTATTGCCCTCAGCCGGCATGACGCTGACCGCCGGAAAGAATAATCCGGTCAGCTACTTCCTGGCAACGAAAGATATATCCTTCAACGATTTTACGCTTCGTTTTGGCTTTACACCAACACGAGGTATCAATGGACGTACCGCCATCCACGGGTTGCGAATGGACTCTTTGCAACTCGATACCCTGTTCTTTGCCGTCCGACAAGATACCGCACTTATGAAGTTGCAAGGCGGTGTTATCAACGGACCTAAGAATCCGCAATTCGTCTTCCGTAGTACACTGACGGGGGAGATTCGTAATGAAGATGCCGAATTGACCGTTGACTATGTGGACGGACAGGGACAAACCGGTGTGTTGTTCGGCGTCAATGCCCGCCCGTTGACCAAAGGAAACGGACAGGGAAATGGAGTACTATTGCATTTGATTCCAGCCGAACCGATCATTGCTTTCCGTAAGTTCCGCTTTGTAGATGATAGCAACTGGATATATCTGCATAAGAATATGCGAGTCTATGCCAATGTGGACATGGATAGTGACGACGGCCTTTGCTTCCGTATGCAATCTAACCCGCAAGATACGATCTCTCTCCAAAATATAAACGTTGAGTTAAGTCGCCTTCGTTTGGATGAATTGAGTGATGTATTACCCTATCTGCCTCGACTTACAGGCTTGCTATCTGCCGAAGCTAATTATGTGCAGACGGCTACTTCTTTGCAGGTATCCGCCGAAGCCAATGTAGAGAAACTGACCTACGAGAATCAACCGGTAGGAGATCTTGGTGTGGGTGCTTCCTGGTTGCCGGGCGAGCATAATACCCATTTCCTGAATACTTATTTCACATACGATAATCAGGAAGTCTTGACCGCCAACGGAGTTCTCACACAAAAAGATGGTAAGGATACTCTGGAAGTGACTACCAGCTTTGAACACTTCCCGCTCAAAATGGCGAACGCCTTTATCCCCGATCAGATGGCATCCTTTACCGGAGACATCGACGGTGGTTTATACATTTATGGTCCCTTGGAGAAACCGAAAATGCACGGTGATATCTCGTTGGATAGCGTATCAGTTTTTGCTCGTCAGGCAGGAGCCCGTTATTGGTTTGATAACCGACCGTTGCAAATAAAGGACAATAAGCTGATATTCGACAAATTTGCCATCTATACCACTAGTAAGAATCCATTTACGATTGATGGAAATATAGATTTCCGCAATATGCAACGCCCCACGGCTAATCTCGATTTATTAGCTCAGAACTATACCCTGTTGGATGCGCCTCGTACGAAAGAGAGCCTGGTTTACGGTAAAGTGTTCGTCGATCTCAATGCTACCGTCCGTGGTCCGCTCGATGGGTTGACTATGCGCGGAAACATGAACCTGCTGGGTAATACCAACGTGACATACGTACTGACCGACTCTCCTTTAACGGTAGAAGATAGACTCGACGGACTGGTTACCTTTACTTCCTTTAATGACACCACTTCCGTAAAGGAAGACGAAGCTCCGACTATGTCTTTAGGAGGTCTGGAAATGTTTATGTCGGTTCATATAGACAATGCCGTGCGTTTGCGTGCCGATCTGAGCCCCGACCGTAGTAAGTTTATCGAGCTGGAAGGCGGTGGTGACTTGAACCTGCAATATACGCCTCAGGGTGATATGAATCTTACCGGGCGCTATACCCTTTCGGGCGGTGTAATGAAGTATTCTTTACCTATCATTCCATTGAAAGAGTTCCAATTCAACCCCGGAAGTTATGTGGATTGGCGGGGAAATATAATGAACCCCACGCTTAACCTGAAAGCTACCGAGCGTATACGTGCTTCGGTTGCCGATGGTAATGGAGATGGCTCACGTATGGTGAACTTCGATGTTTCTATCTCTATAAAGAATCGTTTGGAAGCCCCCGAACTGATCTTCGACATTGCTGCTCCTGAAGATGCAACCATTGAGAACGAGTTGCAGGCAATGGGAGCTGATGAACGAAGTAAGCAAGCTATTGCCATGCTAGCTACGGGTATCTATCTGAACGGTGGTGGTAAAGGCGGAGGTCTGAGTATGGGTGCCGCCTTGAATAGTGTACTTCAGAGTCAAATAAACTCTCTTGCCGGTTCGGTGAAGAATGCTAATATCAGTGTCGGTATAGAAGACCGTACTTCTGCCGAAACCGGTGATACGCAGAAGGATTTCAGCTTCCGTTATTCCCAGCGCTTCTTCAATGACCGTGTGCAGATTATTATCGGCGGTAAAGTATCTACCGGTGCCAATGCAACGAATGACGCCGAATCGTTTATTGATAATATATCGTTGGAATACCGCCTCGATACATCAGGAACTCGTTATATGCGTGTGTTCTATGATAAAAACTATGAAAGTGTGCTCGATGGTGAAATAACCGAGACTGGTGTCGGTCTCGTACTCCGTCGTAAAATGGATCGCTTAGGTGAGCTTTTCATCTTTAAGAAAAAGAAGAAAGAGGTGAAAAAGGAGGAAAAAGCGGAAAGTGATAAGGCGAAAAAGTGATAAGTGATATGAAACGACTGATAATATATATAATAGGATTCATATTTTTGGCAGGTTGCTCTACTACCAAACATCTGCCCGAAGGGGAAATACTGTATACCGGGCAAAAGCCGATGATTGTATTGAACCGTAGTCTGACTCCGGTAGGGGAGACTGCTATGGAGGAGGTGGATGCCGCACTTGCCACGGCACCCAATTACTCACTACTGGGAAGTTCTACCATGCGTATTCCATTCCCCTTTGGTTTGTGGGTTTATAATGATTTCCAGAAATATCAGAAAGGTTTGGGCAAATGGATATTCAATAAGTTTGCATCTACTCCTATATTCTTATCTACGGTAAATCCGGAAATTCGTCAGAAAGCGGCAGCTAATTTGTTGCGTGATTATGGTTACTTTAATGGTACGGTCAGTTATAAAACTTTTATTGATCCGAAAGATTCATTGAAGGCGAAGTTGCAATATACCGTGGATATGCGTAACCCTTACTTTATTGATACGGTGTTTTATCGTGGCTTTAACCAACGTACTTTACGTATCATGGAACTGGGTCGCCGCCACTCGCTTATCAGTCCGGGAGAACAATTCAATGTGACCGATCTTGACGGAGAACGTACTCGTATCAGTACTCTGTTGCGTAACGTGGGATATTACTATTTCCGACCCGATTATCTGACTTATCAGGCAGATACGACGATAGTGCCCGGAGGGCATGTCATGATGCGCATGATACCTGTTCCCGGTATGCCTGCCGCCGCTCAAAAACTCTATTTTGTGGGCAATAGGTCCGTATATCTGATGGGCAAGCAGGGAGAAGCTCCCAATGACAGTATAGATTATAAAGGGCTGGCTATTCATTATTACAACAAACCCGGCGTACGCCCTAACATGCTCTATCGTTGGCTGAACTATCAGGGTTATCGACGTAAACGTCAGGTGCAGGATAGTGCAGGTATCTCTCGCCAACGTGCTATGCAGGATCTTTATAGTTTGTATCGTCAAACCCGTATTCAGGAACGTTTAGCTAATGTGGGTATTTTCCGTTATGTTGAAATGCAATATATTCCGCGCGATACGACATTAGTTTCCGATACGCTTGATATGAAAATCTATGCGGCACTTGATAAACCCTACGATGCCGAGTTTGATTTTAATGTCAAGATGAAGAGCAACAATCAAACAGGACCCGGAGCCTCATTCACATTGACTAAGAATAATGTGTTTGGTGGTGGTGAGACATGGAATGTAAAGCTGGAAGCCTCCTATGAGTGGCAAACGGGTAAAGGTAGCAGTTCTTTGATGAATAGTTATGACTTTGGTGTATCTTCTTCGTTGATGTTTCCCCGTGTTGTCTTTCCACGACTGGGTAGTAGGGAATATGACTTTCCGGCAACAACTACATTCCGTATCAATGCCGATCAGATGAATCGTGCCAAATATTACAAATTGCTGGCTTTCGGTGGGAACGTTACATACGACTTCCAGCCCAAGCGTACTTCAAAGCATAGTATTACTCCTTTCCGGTTGACTTTCAATGTGCTTCGTGATCCGACGCTAGCGTTCGATACTTTGCGGGATGAAAATCCGGCACTTTACGTCAGTTTGAGAAATCAGTTTATTCCTGCAATGGAGTATACCTATACATACGATAATGCCTCTTTGCCAGGTAAACGCAATCCTATCTGGTGGCAATCTACGGTAGCTTCGGCAGGAAATCTTACTTCGGCCATTTACCGCATCTTTGGCGAACCTTTTAATAAGCGTGAAAAGAAATTGCTCGGTGTGCCTTTCGCACAGTTCATGAAATTGAATTCCGAATTACGTTATCATTATCGGATAGACAAGAACCAGATGATTGCATCACGTATTGCAGGTGGGGTAATCTGGTCTTACGGTAATATGCTGACCGCTCCTTATACGGAGCAATTCTATATTGGTGGTGCCAATAGTGTGCGTGCATTTTCGGCGCGGAGTATTGGTCCGGGAGGGTATCCACCCAATAAGGAGAAGAAATATATGTATATCAATCACGTCGGTGATATCCGTATGGAAGCGAATATAGAATATCGTTTCCGTATTATAGGCGATTTGCATGGCGCTTTGTTCCTGGATGCGGGTAATGTTTGGTTGATGCGAAAAGATGAAGCTCGTCCGGGTGGTGAACTGACGATGAAGAACTTTGGCAAACAAATTGCGTTGGGTACGGGAACCGGTTTGCGCTATGACTTGGATTTTCTGGTTTTCCGTCTCGATTTGGGTATTGGCCTGCACGATCCGTATGATACGGGTAAGTCCGGTTATTATAATATTCCTAAATTTAAGGATAGTATGGCGTTGCACTTCGCTATCGGTTATCCGTTCTAAAAATGTACGTTTTTGAATGATTTGTAGTAAAGAATGAACTATTTGTTCCCTTTAAGGGAGAAATTATTCGTAAATTTGCCGGCGTAATCAACGATGATACACTAACCTTTTTAATAATAACTAGTATGAAACCTACTTTATTCCTACTGGCAGCCGGTATGGGCAGCCGTTATGGTGGCTTGAAACAATTGGACGGACTAGGTCCTAATGGCGAAACTATTATGGATTATTCAATCTATGATGCTATTAATGCCGGTTTCGGTAAGCTCGTTTTTGTAATTCGTAAGGACTTCGAACAAGACTTCCGTGACAAGATTATTTCTAAATATGAAGGTCATATCCCATGCGAACTGGTGTTCCAGTCTATCGATGATCTTCCTGAAGGCTTCACTTGTCCTGAAGGTCGTACTAAACCTTGGGGAACTAATCATGCGGTAATGATGGGTGCCAATGTAATCAAAGAACCGTTTGCCGTTATTAATTGCGATGACTACTATGGTCACGATTCATTCATAACTATGGGTAAGTTCCTTTCCGAATTGCCCGAAGGTTCAAAGAATGTATATTCAATGGTAGGTTTCCGCATCGGCAATACACTGAGTGAAAGTGGTACTGTATCCCGCGGTCTTTGTAGCAAAGATGCTAATGGTTTGTTGACTTCTGTAGTAGAGCGTACCAAAATCCAACGTATGGATGGCGAAGTGAAGTATATCGACGACAATGGCGAATGGACGGCTACTCCCGAAACGACTCCGGTCAGCATGAACTTCTGGGGTTTCACTCCCGATTACTTTGCTTATAGCGAAGAATTCTTCAAGTCTTTCCTTAGTGATCCGAAGAATATAGAGAACCTGAAGAGTGAATTCTTCATCCCGTTGATGGTTGATAAATTGATTACGGATGGTATCGCTACTTGTGAAGTGCTCGATACTACCAGCAAATGGTTTGGCGTAACTTACCCTGAAGACCGTCAGGATGTAGTAGATAAGATTCAGGCATTGGTGGATGCAGGTGAATATCCTGCGAAGCTGTTCTAAGAACTGATAACAGATAACAGATAATAGAAGGATCTGCCTCTTTACCGGGCAGATCCTTTTTTATTTTAGGACGGTTTGGTTTGGATTCGATGAGAGATCTATAATCTGATTATAGCTTCGCATGCTTCGGCTACCGCAGGATGATGGGTAACGAAGATAAAAGTTTTACCGGTGTAGCTATTTCGCAGGTTCTTTATGAGTTGGTATTCTGTTTCAGGATCGAGTGCCGATGTTGCTTCATCCAAAAGAAGAATACTACCGGGGCGTAGGAGAGCTCGGGCTATGGCAATGCGTTGCGCTTGTCCTTCGCTTAATCCGCCTCCTTGTTCGTTGAGTGAAGAGTCAATACCGTTAGGAAGCTTAAATACGAAATCGGCGGTAGCGGTATGTAAGGCTTGGTGCATGTCTTCATCTGTGGCTTGCGGATTGCCCATAAGTAGATTGTCGCGGATTGTGCCGCTAAATAGGGTATTGCCTTGGGGAACATAAACAAAGTTACTCCGGGTTTGAGG
>NZ_JASLER010000067.1 GCF_030151085.1 Bacteroides sp.
GCTTTGGTCAGCTATAAAGTTACTAATTTTCAAGCACATCTACAATTTTTAAACAGACTATATTACAGCTTATCAAGCGGTTAGCTACAAATAAAAGAGCATAACAAACAAGTGGAAATGCACCTAAAGTGACGAAGAACCTTTGTTTTCGGGTTCTTCGTCACTTTAGGTGCAGCTATTTTTCTTCAACACTCCTATCCATCGGCGTTTCATGATTTTTTAATTCATATCAATAAACCAATATGAAATTTTGATCTAAACGTACTTCAATCTCTCTATAGATCAAGCTTTGAAAATATACAGGTTGCACCTAAAGTGACGAAGAGCCTGTTTTCGAAAAAATATCTGCCATCTGCCACACTTTTGCTTATATCGAATTCTTTCTCAATAGTTTACGCTGTTGCAGATACCTGTTGCAGATGGTTGCAGATGATTTTATCTGCAACACTCCATTCTAGTCAGAAAAGAAAAGACGATAATCATACACGAGAATACATAGTTTTAGCTTGAGGATAATTTGAGTTAAATACTTAGTTCATAGTACTGAACACTTTGTTTTATATGGTATGAACAAGTCATTTCAACATATAAAAACGATTTGTTTTACTTGTTGAAACGAAGTATTCAGCCTATTGAAACAAAGTGTATTGCTTATTGGAACTAGCCGTACAGTTAGTTGAAACAATTCGTTTTACTTGCTGAAACTATTTGTTTAAGCATCGAAACAGCAAGTGGACAAAACATAAGCAGCGGTAAGGCTTGTTAGTTTGGCTTGAAGTAATCTAAAATAGGATAAGAATTAAAATTGTGGTACGCTTTAGAATAATGCTTTGAAATAAATGCTATTTTTGTGAGACGAATCGAAAATGAGTAATACAAATGAAAAAACGCATATTATATTGGCTTTTTACTTTCTTTTTTCTTCTCCCTTTTGTTGAAACTATTGCCGGCTGGAATAATTTTATCATTAATTTTGATAAGAGTGTTTATGGTAAAGGTGCACAGACCTGGCAGATTGCTCCATACGATGATAAGTGGGTATATTTTGCTAATAAAAACGGTATGGTGCAATTTGATGGCAATGTTTGGAGTGTATTTCCCTTGAAGAATTCTTCGGATGTGCGCTCTGTGCTGCCTTCTGCTACCCAGAAACGTATATATGTAGGAGGAATCAATGAATTTGGTTATTATGAACCGAATGCTGAAGGATCGTTGGCTTATCATTGTATGTCTGATACATTGGACGGCGCTATTCGTTATCTTGGCAATGTGTGGGGGATTCATGAGGCGGATAATATTCTGTATATGCAGGGTGATAACCGGGTAATAAAGTATTTGAATGGAAAATATACCGCCATTGAGATGGAGGCTAAGATTGACTGCTCTAATATGGTGAATGGTATTCTTTATATAGGTACAGATAAAGGTGTGTGGCTTTTGGTTGGAAATACATTTTTTCCTTTGCAGGGAGCCGATGCATTAACTTCCATGCGTATTCGAGGCATAGTGCCTTATAAAAAAGGAGTGCTGGTAGTGACTGCTTACAATGGTTTGTTTTATTGCGATGGGCGTACGATGGAGCCATTTATAACCGGTGCCGAAGATTTTATGCGGGAGAATGAAGTGTTTTGTGTGGCGATAAAAGATGATAAAATTGTTCTGGGAACTATTCATAAGGGATTGCTGCTGATAGATTGCAATACTACGCAGTTAAAATATTTCAATGAGAATAATGGATTGCGTAATAATACCGTTCTTTCCGTCTCTTTCGATGCCGTGGGAAATCTTTGGGCAGGACTGGATAGTGGAATTGACTATGTTTGCCTCAGTTCTCCGTTTACAAACTTGTACTCTTATCCTTATTCATACGGCACCGGATACACAGCGGCAGCTGAAGGAGATTATCTCTATTTAGGTACTAATCGTGGGCTGTATTATACTCACTATCCGGTACGGTTGAATGGTAATTTGCCTGATATTAATCCTATGCCCCAATCCAGTGGGCAAGTTTGGAATCTCTGTCGTATTGGTGATGAACTGTTTTGCTTACACGACCGTGGAATCTTTCTTATTAAAGGTACTTCAGTGAAACGAGTTACGGATATTACCGGTGCATGGTGTTGTCAGCCTGTAGTAGGGCATCCTGATTTGATGTATGTAGGTGTGTATAATGGAATTTATCTGGTAGCAAAGAAGAATGGGGAGTGGCAGGTTGTTTGCAAGATTGATGGTATAGCCGATTCATGCCGGCTTTTCGAGCAGGAGAATGAAAAAGTGATTTGGGTATATAATAATGATCACGTTACTCGAATAGAATTAAATAGTGATCTCACAAAAGCAGTCAGAGTAAGAGAATATTATGCGCAAGACGGATTTCCGGTGGGGCGAGATATGTATGTGACAAAGATAGAAGGTCGAGTTTATTTTGCTACTCCTCAAGGTATCTATAAATATAATCCTCATAAAGACGTTATGGAGCCTTGTCCTGATATGAATAATCTTCTAAACGGCACTTCTGTCTATTCCCGGTTACTGGAGTATAATGACCGACTTCTAAGCCTGAGTCCTCATGAAATTTGTATCGCTAATCTCGGAACATATAAAAGAGGTTCCAATACGAGTATTAATCCCATTCAACAATCTTTAATGGAGTTAGTGCCTAATTTTGAGGCAATAATTCCTTTGTCCGATTCTTTAATGGTTATACCTAATGAAGAAGGTTTTGCTCTGTTCAGTATTCCGGCTGTGCGTGAGCGGCAAGATCATAGCCACTCCTTATATATAAGGAACATGTATTTGTCTTATCCTAAAGACTCCTTAGTGTACTCGGCTAATTTTTTGGGTCAGAAACCTATTCCAATGATTTCATACTCTATGAATTCAGTTCGATTTGATTATGGGCTTTCAATGTTTGCTATGGGCGATGATATTCATTTTCAATATCGTTTGAATAAAGGCGAATGGTCTGACTTTACAACGGTCCGTACCAAAGAGTATAGTAATTTGTCCGAAGGTGAATATACGTTTGAGGTAAAAGCTGTTTTCCCGGATGGAACCACTTCTTCGGATGAAATCACTTTTCGTGTTCTTCCTCCTTGGTATCGCAGCGTTCCGGCTTACGTTTGTTATATTGTATTGGCATTGTTTGCGTTATGGTATGTTTATCGTTGGGATGATATTCGTGTAAAACGTAAAAAACAACAAGCGGTAGTTGAAAAAGACAAGGAATTGCATGAGATGGAGAAAGAGTATGAAGAAGAAAAAACTCGTCAGGAGAAGCAAATTATGCAGTTAGAGAAAGAAAAGTTAGAGTATGACCTACAGCATAAAAGTCAGGAGATGGCAAATCTGATGATAAACTTTGTCCGCAAGAATGAAATGCTGACGGAAATTAAATCGGAAATCTTCAAAGTCTCCTCTATGTTGAAAGGCGAGGGGGCTCGCGAAGGAAAACAGCAACTTGTACTTATCAATAGCAAGATTGATGCTAATATACAGAGTGATGAAGTTCTGAAGCGTATTGAAGATCAGTTTGACCTGATACATAATAATTTCATGAAACGTCTTCATGCCAAGCATCCCGATCTCTCAAACAATGAACGTATGATGTGTGCGTATCTGAAAATGAATCTTTCTACAAAAGAAATAGCTCCTCTATTGAACATCTCAGTTCGTGGAGTAGAAACGATCCGTTATCGGCTTCGCAAGAAGTTTGGTTTGGAAAGGGAAGACAGTTTTACGGATTATCTGAACAATAAACTATAGCTTTCACATATTAACTTCCTTTAAATAGAAAGGTGTTTATGGAGGAGAAGGATGTTAAATTCTTCTCCTTTATGTTTTATAACATAGCATGACGTATTCTATGAAAGTATATTTATATTCTTGATTTATAATACTATAATTGAAATTGACGTATTATTAACGTATTCATTATTTTGATTTGACGTATTAAAGAATGATTGTTTTGTGTATGTTGTATTCGGTTTTACTCTATGTTTGCATCGTTCTACAAAGAACAAATTTGAGAATGTTAATCTTAATTTAGTAAAACTTATGAAAAAGTTATTATCAGTTTTATTTCTGTTAAGCTTTACCTTGGCTTCTGTATATGCACAAAATATACAGGTAAAAGGTACGGTGGTAAGTGGTTCGGATAATGAACCATTGCCCGGAGTAAATGTGGTGGTGAAAGGTAACACCTCGCTTGGAACAATCACTGGTTTAGACGGTGAATTTACCTTGTCGGTACCTGCCGATGCTGTTCTTTCTATTTCTTATATAGGATTTAAATCACAAGATGTTGCAGTAAAAGGACAGAAAATTTTGAAGATTGTACTTCAGGAAGATTCGGAAACGCTAGATGAAGTCGTAGTTGTAGGTTATGGTGTTCAGAAGAAGAGTGTTGTAACAGCTTCTATCGCTAAAGTAAGTAGTGAAGATTTGGAGAACAAAGCTCCAGTACGTATGGATAATGCATTAAAGGGCTTGGCGGCCGGTGTGGATGTAACTTCAGCTTCCGGCCAGCCGGGTGACTCACCTCGCGTGCGTGTACGTGGTATCGGTACTATTAACAATAGTGATCCTCTCTATATTGTGGATGGTATGCCTATTGGTGGCGGTCTTGATTTTGTGAACCCTAACGATATTGAATCTATTGAAGTGTTGAAAGATGCTGCTTCTGGTGCTATCTACGGTGCACGTGCTGCGAACGGCGTTATCTTGGTAACTACAAAGAAGGGTAAAATGGGTAAGGCACAAATTAATTACAACTTTTCCTATGGATGGCAAAGTGCATGGAAAAGACGTGATGTGACAAGCGCCACAGATTATGCTATACTTCAGAATGAGGCAAATGTGAATGGTGGTCAGTTACCGATTTATGCAGACCCTTATAATCTGATTGATGCTAACGGAAATGCTATCAACGGTTTCGGAACAGATTGGCAGGATCTTGTTTTCTATGACAACGCCCCGGTAGTGAATCATGATGTGACAGTCAGTGGTGCTTCTGAAAAAGTAAATTATTATTTGTCTTTAGGATATTATTCACAAGACGGTATCGTTGGCGGTAACCATGGACATTCTAACTACGACCGTTTGACAATCCGTTCAAATACTCAGTATAATTTGATTGATGCATCCAAAGAACGTAATTTCCTTAATAAATTGGATTTGGGCGTGAACTTGGCTTATATGCGTACCCACTCTACGGGGGTTGGCACTAACTCTGAATTCGGTTCCATTTTAGGCTCGGCTCTTTATCTGTCTCCTATTTTGACTCCTACGTTGACTGGTGATGCTGCTACGAAGATGATTGACACGTATAAAGATTATGATTTGCCCCGCGATGAAAAGGGTAATCCTTATACAGTGCCTGGTTATGGAGGTGCTTATCAGGAAATGAACAACCCATTGGCTATGATGACGCTGAATCCCACGAAGAACTGGTCACATAAGTTTGTTCCTAAGTTCTCTATTGATTTGCAGTTGTGGGATAATTTGAAATATCATTTCAATTATAGTGCTGATATGGGATTTTGGGGCAATGAAGGTGCTACCAAGACTAAATATTATCTTTCGGCCAATAATAAAGCGACACATACCAATGCATCTTCATTCAAAGCACAGAATGTGACGTGGCAGATAGAAAACACATTGACTTATGACAAGACTATTGGTAAACATTCATTTGGTGTTGTACTGGGACAGTCTGCACTCAAATACAAAGGAGATCAGCTTGGTGGAAACCGCTGGAATTTGGTGAATCCCAACAAGCCTTCTATTGATTATGCTACGGGAAATATTGAATACACTAAAGATGCAGACGGCAACATTACTGGTGCTACTGTTCAGCATGGCGTTTATGGAGGCCCTTATACAGAACACAGAATGTCATCTATGTTTGCTCGTCTGAGTTATAACTATGCTGAACGATATATGTTCCAAGCTACAATACGCCGTGATGGTTCAAGTCGTTTTGGAGCCAATAATAAGTATGGTACATTCCCTTCTGTATCTGTAGGATGGAATGTGACAAATGAAGAGTTTATGGCTGATACACGTGATTGGTTATCCAATCTCAAGGTTCGTGCTAGTTGGGGTAAGAATGGTAATGATAATATAGCTGAGTTCGGTTATACTTCTCTTACTGCTATGGGCAACAATGTGCTCTTTGGTAAGGATGCTGTTAAATTCATCGGATCGAAAGCTCAACGTTTGGCAAATCCAGATTTGAAGTGGGAAGAGAGTGAACAGACGGACTTTGGTATTGATTTAGGATTCTTTAATAATGCTTTAACATTCAGCGCCGACTATTACATAAAGAAAACCAATGGCATGATTATCACGATGCCTATCCCAAGTTATGTAGGTGAAACTAAGCCTCTTGGTAACGTGGGTGATATGGAGAACAGCGGTTTTGAATTTGAACTTGGCTATAAGTGGAATATTTCCGATGCCAAGTTTGCAGTGAAGGGTAATGCTACTTACCTCAAGAATGAATTGAAGAACTTGGGTAATGATACTGGCTATATGGATTTGGATGGTATTCAGGGATTTTCAGGTGGTGGTACACGCGGATCAAACGGTCAGCCTTTCCCATATTTCTTCGGTTATAAGACTGACGGCGTTTTTCAGAATATGGATGAAGTCCGCGCTTATGTCAACAAAGATGGTAAGATGATTATGCAGGACGCTGTTCCTGGTGATGTGCGTTTTGTGGATATCAATGGTGATGGCAGTATTTCGGCAGATGACCGTACCAACATAGGTAATGGTACTCCGGACTGGACTTATGGTTTGAACCTTAGTGCAGACTGGAAAGGCTTTGATTTCAACATCTTCTTCCAAGGTGTATCCGGCGCCGATGTGTTTGATGGAACTTATCGTACAGACGTTGCTTCCGGTAACTATCCTTCTTGGATGCTGGGACGCTGGACCGGCGAAGGTACTTCCAACAAATATCCTCGTTTGGCAGTGGGTAATGCTACAAACTGGATGGTATCTGACCTTTACGTGTGTGATGGTTCATATCTTCGTCTTAAGAACATTACTTTGGGTTATACATTACCTAAGACCCTTACTCGCAAACTCACTGTTGAGCGTCTGCGTGTGTATGTACAAGCCGAGAACCTTGTGACTTGGACCAAATATTGGGGATTTGACCCTGAAATTTCTTCAGGTGCTACTTCTCTCGGAGTTGACCGTGGTATTTATCCGCAGGCCCGTACTTATACAGTCGGTGTAAATGTCTCTTTCTAATTTTAAAAAACATGAATTATATGAAAACAAATAAGATATTAGCAATAGGCTTGCTTGCCGCCGCTACAATGTTGACTACTGCTTGCAGTGACAGTTTCCTTGAAGTGGAAAATCCCACAGGTGAACCATTGGAAGATTATTATACAACAGATGAACATATTCAAGAGGCTTTGATTGCAGCTTACGATCCTCTTCATTGGCCTGATTGGGGATTGGGACAATACAATGCCTTAAATATAGATGGTGAAATTATGGGTGATAATTTCTGGGTAGGCGGTGCTACCAAGACCGATATGCAAAATTGGCACATGTTGTTTAATTATGAGGCTAATGAAAATAATACACTAGGTTCTCTTTGGACAGTAGATTACTCAGGTATAAAGCGCTGCAATGACTTGTTGAAATATTTGGGATGGGCTACGGACGTCACTTCCGAAAACAGCAAGAGCTATGAAATGCAGGCTCGTTTACTCCGCGTGTTCTATTATAACATGTTGTGGCATTATTTTGGTAACGTGCCTTTCTATCTGGAAAATCTTTCCACTCCTCCTTATACAGCTCCTCAATATACGGCTGATCAGGTTTATGCTGAACTGATTGCTGAACTTGAGGCCGTAATAGACTCTAAGGTCTTACCTTTGAAGTATTATAAGACAATCAAAGACGGTAAAGAAATTGATGACGAAGGTCAGTTAGGACGTGTCACTCAGGCTATGGCTTATATGATATATGCTGAAATGGTGATGTATCAGAATGACGAAAGTCGTTTTTCAAGAGCTTTGGGTTATATGAAAGAACTAATTGAAAACCCCGGCTTTAAATTGAATCCTGACTATGCTAGCATTTGGGAGACGGAAGGTGAGTGGTGTGACGAATCTATTTGGGAAATTAATTATGAGCAGACTAATAATGAACGTGGTTGGGGTAGTCCGTTGGCTATTGGTGGTACAGTACTTCCCACTTTGATATCTCCCAACTCCTTCCCCGGTGACGATGGTTGGTCAAAAGGAAATGACGGTTGGGGATTCATGCCCATGCGTCTTGAAACCTATAAGATGTTCGGCGAGAAAGACAAGCGTCGTGATGCTACTTGTTGGGTGATTGCCCAAGATGTGGAATATACGAAACGTTATCAAGATACCCATATCTGGTTACAGAAGTATCGCCCGTATGACAAGAACTTCAAGCAGTCTTCTGGTGACCAGAACTTGAACTATAACAACAATTACCGTTATTATCGTTATGCAGAAACACTGCTCAATGCGGCAGAACTCTCTCTCCGTACCGGTGGAAGTGCTACCGGTGAGGCCAAAATATGGCTGAACGAAGTTCGTACTCGTGCTGGTTTAACAGAACTTAATAATGTAACGGTTGACGATGTCCTTACTGAGCGTCATTATGAATTTGTAGGTGAAGGCAAGCGTTACTTTGACTTGGTGCGTGCTGAAGGAATCAGCGGGGCATCAGCTAGAAACAAGGCTACTACCGCACTCATTCCTGATGAATATGGCTTCCGAACTAATTCCTGGACTGCTAAGAAGAAATACATTCCTATTGCGCAAGGAGAGTTGGATTCCGACCCGGCTTTGATTCAGAACGATTATAAATAAGTTTACCATCACTCTATTAATAAATGATTGATATGAAAAATATATTCAAATATATGGCTGGGATGCTGGTTACAGGTTTGGTGATGACAGCATGTTCACCCGAAGATTTTACGGGAGCCAATGGCAATATTCCACAAGCATCGGATTATGCCGATAATTTTAAAATCACGGTAGATCAAACAACTAATTATGCAAACTTTGAGTTTACCTCCGCTCCCGGAGTATCTCCGATTTGGATAATTGACGGCTCTTATATGGCCTCATACAACCTGTCCAAATACTATCGTAAGAAAGGTTCATATACGGTAGAATGTAAAGTGAAGAATGCGAACGGTATTAGTGATGGTTCGGTAACGAAAACTTTTACTGTGGACAAAACTATTATGAACGGTTTCGGCGGTTTTGTGGAAGACAGTGATTTCAACCTTTTCAAAGGAGTTACTTTCAATGTGGCATCTTTCTGGTATGCTCCGGGATGGAATCAGATTGCAGATCCGAAGTATTCCTATCAGAATGGGGCATTTGTAGTCACTTTGCCAGAGGCTACCACCGACCAGTGGCAGGCTCAGATGCACGTGGAACTTGATAAGGCAATTGCTTTGCCGGCTGATAAAACTTATGATTTTTCAGTGATAATTACTTCTACTACCAAGCATCCCGGGGTGACGGTTAAGTTACAGCAGAAGGGTGATGATAATATGCTTATTAATATGCAGCGTGTAGCTCTTGATGCTAATGAACCTAAGTGCGTATGGTTTAGTAATGTAGCGGGCGTAGATATTACAGATTTGAAGTTCGCACTAGATTTTGGCGGTAATGCAGCCAATACAGATATTACGTTGGAAAGCTTCGTGTTGAAAGACCATGCCAATGATGACGGTACAGTAGTTCCGGAAGTGCAAGAGCCTGAACCCTCTTGGGTAAAGGTGGGCAGTGATGACAATCTTTGGAACGGTGCGACATTCACCAATTCATTCTATTATGCACCGGGATGGGCACAGATTGCTAATCCGGACTTGGTGGCAGATGGAAATGCATACACATTGACTTTCCCTGAAGCTACTGGAGAACAATGGCAGAATCAGGTTATATTCAGTACTGATTTGTCTGCTGATGTAGAAACAGCTTATGACTTCTGTGTTATATTGAATCCCAGTGTCGATTTGAAAGGGGTGACTGTGAAACTGGTTCAGTCAGATGAGCCCGATGTGAAGCATGACGACAACTTCTTCTTTGCAGAGCAGACAGATTTGTTAGGCAATGAGGATAATAAGTTTTGGGTTGCAAGTAAAAAGGCCCCCAAAGATATGCACGCTATATCTCTGGTCTTTGATTTTGGTGGAAATCCTGCTGATACCAAAGTGACTGTCAAGGATATTATTTTCCAGACTCACAGAGATTGATGGACGACTTTGGATAGGATGTCGGTTTATCAGAAGTGATAAATTAGTAAGATATGGAGAAGGATGTTTGTTATCTTGGCGATTGCTCGAGTTCTCATCTTTCTCCTTTATCTTATTTATATAGTAAGAAAAATATATATGAAAGAATATTATCTATTACTTATTTTTTTGTTCTCGTTGATGGCTTGTGGAAGCAACGATGACAAAGATCCGCGATCTGAGAGTGTTACCATTAAATGCTCTCCTGAAAAAGTAGAGGCTACCGCACAAGCGGGGCAATATGTGGTGAATGTAGCTTGTTCAGGAAAGGAATGGACTGCTTTTGCTTCTGATGATTGTAGTGCTTGGATCAAGGTTAGTGTGACTGGTTCTTCTTCGAGTCAAGGTACGGCTACGATAACAGTCAGTGCTCATACGGGTACTACTTCCCGTGAGGGTACGGTGGTGATCAAGTCCGGCATTACCCGTGTGTCTGTTCCTGTGACGCAAGCTGCTCCTCTTTCTGTTTCGAAAACCGAGTTGTATTCTAATTCCGTAGGTGAAGCATTCTCTTTGTCAGTCATTACTTCGGGCGAATGGAACGTGAAGTCCAATGATAACTGGATTACCGCAGAAAAGATTGATGGGAAGATTGTTGTGACCACTTTGGCTAATGACGTAAAGACTTCACGTACTGGTTCTGTTGAGGTTGTGTCTGGTGCGGAGAAAGTAACTGTAACCGTTATTCAGGAATCAGCAGAGGATCGTGACATTCATACTCCTGAAGGATATCGTTTGATTTGGCATGATGAATTTGATGAAGGTACAACTCTTGGCAGTGACTGGACGCATGAGGTTCAAGGACCGGGTTGGGTAAATAATGAACTTCAGAGCTATGTCAACGGTTCAGCAGGCGGTAAGCGTGTAACTGAGCTGATGGATGGCAAACTGAATATCAACTGTTTTAAAGGAACTGACGGCAAGATTTATTCAGGTCGTGTCTATGCCAAAGTTAATGAAGGATGGCTTTATGGATATTTTGAGGCTCGTATTCTGCTTCCGAAAGGTAAAGGTACATGGCCTGCTTTTTGGATGATGCCTGTGAACAATAACTTTTCAACCAATCCTTGGCCGGGGTGTGGTGAAATAGATATTATGGAGGAAGTTGGTGCCGATCCGAATGTGGTATCATCTTCTATTCACTGTGCGGCTTATAATCATACGATAAATACTCAGAAGACCGCAGCCCGCAATATTGGTACAGCTGAATCTGAATATCATATATATGCTTGTGAATGGACCACCGACTATCTGAAGTTCTTTGTGGATGGAATCGAGCTTATGGCATTTAAGAATGAAGGAACTGGTAAGAATGTTTGGCCGTTTACCTATAACTTTTATCCGATTCTTAATCTTGCATGGGGCGGTGACTGGGGTGGATACAAAGGTGTAGATGAAAATGCCTTGCCTATTACGATGAAGGTGGACTATGTGCGAGTATTTCAAAAGAAATAATATTTAACTTGTATGAAAATTTTTCTATTATTTGCTATTCTCTTTTTCTCTTGCCAGTTTGTCGGCTGTTCTTCTTCATCCGGAGTAGGTATTGAGATAGAGAAAGCTGGCGATGGATATAAACTCTATATCGACGGAAAAGAGACTTATATTAAAGGTGTTGGCGGAACATACCGTTTAGATGTTGCCAGTCAGAACGGGGCCAATGCTTTCAGAACATGGGGAGGTGATGTTGAAGCAGTACAAAAAGCTTTGGCATCGGCTGCTGAGAATAAAATGTATGTAATGCAGGGAATAGGATTGACAAAAGATTCCCTTAAATACTATGATAATGCATACAAGAATAAGATGCGTGAAGAAGTGCGGACGCTGGCGGAAACATTTAAGAACGATACGAACTTATTGGCTTGGGGCATCGGTAATGAAATTGAATTGGGAAATGCCAATATAGGTGCTGCCTGGAGTTTTGTGGAAGAACTGGCACAGTTGATAAAATCAATAGATAAGCGTCATCTGGTGTCTACAGTGATTTCATACAATCCGAAAGCATTGGATTCTATTGCTAAGTACGTACCTTCTATTGATTACGTTGGCATCAATGTCTATGGTCCGATGGAAGCAGTAAAGAAAACGGTTGACCAGTCAAACTATGAAGGTGCTTTTATGATAACGGAGTGGGGACCGACAGGTTGGTGGGAAACTGCTTCTACAGAATGGAAAGCTCCTATTGAACAGACCAGTGAGGAAAAACGCGCCGTGTATGAAGAACGTTATACCCAATATATTCAATCCAATCCCCGTTGTTTAGGCTCTTTTGTCTTCTTATGGGGGCAGAAAGAAGAACGTACTCCGACTTGGTTTAGCATGTTTGTGGAAGATAATGTGGAACAACTTCCGTTGCAGGGAGAGAAGACACCAATGGTTGAGGCCATGCAAAGAGTCTGGACCGGCAATACTTTAACGGAAACAGCACCTGTAATCGGAGGAATGACCATCAATGACAAACAGGCTATTGATAACATTCGTGTGAAAGCCGGTGCAACATTTAAAGCAGAAGTTACTGTAACCGATAAAGAGAACAATCGCTTGACTTACGTTTGGGAGATACTTAAAGAAGCTACCGTACTGGGATTTGGTGGCTCATACGAACCTCGTCCCGATAGAGTAGGTGAAGTAGTAACTTTAGATACGAATGTATATGAAGGAACTGTCAATGAACCCGGAGAATATCGCTTGTATGTTTATGTCTTAGATAATACAGGTTTCGTATCTACGGTGAATGTTCCTTTCCAAGTAGTTAAATGACCAATTATATTTTGAAAACTACTATCATGAAAACAATTAAAATTCTTTCAGCATGTTTATTGCTGCTTCCGCTCGCTTCTTGTACGCAGATGCAATATAAGGGAGACGCAGTGACCGAACAGAAAGTCGAAGCTTTGTTGTCAAAGATGACCTTGGAAGAGAAGATCGGGCAGATGAACCAGATTTCTTCTTATGGGAACATCGAGGACATGAGCGGATTGATAAAGAAAGGTGAAATCGGTTCTATTTTGAATGAAGTAGATCCGGTGCGTGTCAATGCGTTGCAACGTGTGGCTGTAGAAGAATCTCGTTTGGGCATTCCTTTGCTGATGGCACGTGATGTTATTCACGGTTTTAAGACTATATTTCCTATTCCTTTGGGACAAGCTGCATCCTTCGATCCGCAAGTGGCGGAAGACGGCGCTCGTATTGCTGCTATTGAAGCTTCATCGGTAGGTGTCCGTTGGACATTTGCACCTATGATTGATATTTCCCGTGATCCTCGCTGGGGACGTATTGCCGAAAGCTGCGGTGAAGATACTTATCTTTCTTCTGTAATGGGAGCTGCTATGGTGAAAGGTTTTCAGGGAGATTCTTTGAATAGCCCTACTTCCATTGCTGCTTGTGCAAAGCATTTTGTAGGATATGGCGCCTCAGAAGGGGGACGCGATTATAACTCAACCTTCATTTCAGAGCGTAGCTTGCGCAATGTATATTTCCCACCGTTTGAAGCGGCTGCAAAAGCGGGTGTTGCAACGTTTATGACTTCATTCAATGATAATGACGGAGTACCATCTACCGGCAATAATTTCATCTTGCGGGAAGTGTTGCGTAATGAATGGGGCTTTGACGGATTAGTGGTAACCGACTGGAATTCTGCCCGGGAAATGATTGCTCACGGTATAGTTGCCGATGATAAGGAAGCAGCTGCCCAAGCAGTGAATGCAGGTGTAGATATGGAAATGGTAAGCTATACTTTCGTTAAGTACTTACCCGAACAGATTAAAGCAGGAAAGGTGAAAGAAGCTGTAATAGATGAGGCTGTACGCAATATCTTACGTGTAAAATTCCGCTTAGGACTGTTTGATAATCCGTATGTAGACGAGAAGCGTCCTTCGGTAATGTACGATGAATCTCATTTGGCAGCTGCTAAACGTGCAGCAGAAGAATCAGCTATTTTGTTGAAAAATGATAAAGAAGTATTGCCTTTGAAAGAGAATATTCGTTCGATTGCTATTATTGGCCCAATGGCAGATGCTCCTCACGATCAGCTGGGTACCTGGATTTTTGATGGGGAAAAGTCGCATACAAAGACACCGTTGACTGCTGCCAGGGAGATGTATGGAAACAAATTGCAGATAATCTATGAACAAGGTTTAGCTTATAGCCGTGACAAGAATACAGCGGGTATATCCAAAGCGGTATCTGCTGCACAGCGTGCGGATGTAGTAGTGGCATTTGTAGGAGAAGAATCCATTTTGTCCGGTGAAGCACATTGTCTTGCCGACTTGAATTTGCAAGGAGCACAGTCGGAATTGATTGCTGCTTTGGCAAAGATAGGTAAACCATTAATTACAGTAGTAATGGCAGGTCGTCAGCTTACTATTGGTAAGGAAGCGGAAGCATCTGATGCGGTGCTGTATTCTTTCCATCCGGGTACAATGGGTGGTCCGGCAATTGTTGACTTATTGTTCGGTAAATCCGTACCGAGTGGTAAAACGCCGGTTACTTTCTTAAAGACCGTAGGACAAGTACCTTTATATTATGCCCATAATAATTCCGGCAGACCGGCTTCTTCCCACTTTAAACCGTTAGATCAGGTTCCGTTGGAAGCCAGTCAGACTTCAGAAGGTAGCTCGTCTTCTTATATGGATGTCGGTGTGGCACCTCTTTATCCATTCGGATATGGTCTTTCTTATACTACTTTCAAATTCGGTAAGCCGCAGTTATCTTCCAAAGAGCTTTCTGGGAAAGATGTGCTGACTGTTACTTTCGATTTGGAAAATACCGGGAAATATGAGGGAACAGAAGTTGCCCAACTATACGTACAAGATAAAGTTGCTTCCGTAACTCGTCCTGTAAAGGAGTTGAAGCGTTTTACCCGCGTTACGTTGAAGCCGGGTGAAAAGAAGAATGTTTCGTTTGAACTTCCGATAAGCGAACTTGCTTTTTGGAACTTAGATAAGGTGAAAACGGTAGAACCGGGAGACTTCGGACTCTGGGTAGGACCGGATAGCCAAACTGGTGAAGAAGTTTTCTTTAAGGTAGTAGATTAATAGTTGATTTTTAAGGTTAAAAAGAGAGGGGGCAAACTAAATGGTTTGTCCCCTCTTACTTTACTAACACATGTTTATCTACTAACCTTCAAAATGCGACTATTTAAGTTTCTTATATCCGTAAACGGCATTACTACCCAATTCTTCTTCTATACGCAGAAGTTGGTTGTATTTTGCCATACGGTCTGAACGGCTCAATGAACCTGTCTTGATCTGTCCGCTGTTGGTAGCTACGGCAATATCGGCAATGGTTGCATCTTCCGTTTCACCGGAGCGGTGGGAAGTTACGGTAGTGTAACCATGACGGTGTGCCATCTCGATAGCGTTCAGCGTTTCGGTCAACGAACCGATTTGGTTTACTTTGATCAGGATGGAGTTGGCGCAACCTTTTTCGATACCCATTGCAAGGAAATCAACGTTGGTTACAAACAAGTCATCACCTACCAATTGACAACGACTACCGATGCGGTCGGTCAGTTTCTTCCAACCTTCCCAGTCGTTTTCACTCATACCATCTTCAATGGAGTCAATAGGGTACTTATTAATCAATTCTTCCAGATAATCTATCTGTTCGTCGGCTGTACGTTTCTTACCTTTTTCACCTTCGAACTTGGTATAGTCATAGATTCCATCTTTGTAAAATTCAGAAGCGGCGCAGTCCATGGCAATTTTTACATCCTTGCCCGGTTCGTAACCGGCTGCTTTGATAGCGGCAATAATGGAGTTCAAAGCATCTTCTGTTCCTTCCAGTTCGGGAGCGAAACCACCTTCATCCCCAACGGCTGTAGTAAGGCCACGATCTTTCAAAACTTTCTTTAGTGCGTGGAATACTTCGGCACCTATACGCAGACCTTCGCGGAAGGAATTGGCACCTACGGGACGAATCATAAATTCCTGAAATGCAATGGGAGCGTCGCTGTGCGAACCACCATTGATGATGTTCATCATCGGTACGGGCATTACGTATGTGTTGGTTCCGCCAATGTAACGATAAAGAGGAATATCCAGGAAAGCAGCAGCAGCTTTAGCTACGGCAAGTGAAACTCCTAAAATAGCATTAGCACCCAGATTGGATTTTGTTTTGGTTCCATCGAGTGCTAACATAGTATGGTCTATACCCATCTGATCGAGAGCAGACATGCCTATCAGTTTAGGAGCAATGATATCATTAATATTATATACGGCTTTCAAGACACCTTTACCGCCATAACGTTTCTTGTCGCCGTCACGCAATTCCAGTGCTTCGTGTTCTCCTGTAGATGCGCCCGAGGGGACGGAAGCACGGCCCATAAAGCCTGATTCCAGAATTACATCTACTTCTACAGTTGGGTTTCCTCTTGAATCGAGGATTTCACGTCCGATAATCTTTTCTATTTTCATGTTGTTTGAATTTTTAGTTTAAACTATACTTATAACAAACGAAAATAGAGAATTGTTTAACTGCTCAGTCTTTTATTATGATGCCCAGCAGCGAAGTTAAATCCATAGCTTGTGCTGTATTGACGATAGCTCCGCGTATATCGGGCAGGTTGGCGTGGATGCCTTCAATATGGGAATCGCTTAGATCAATGCCCCTGAGCGGAGTGTGCGAGAATTCACTTTCTACCAATTCGCAATTTTCAAAGGCGATGGAGGTTAGTTTGCAATCATTAAAATCGCTGTTTCGCAAGTCGCAAATGGAGAATCGTGCTTGATTGATTTTGCTCATAGAAAGATTGAGATACCGGGCATTGCAATCTTTCAGGTATAGATGGTTCAGGATGGATTCCGCAAGATTGGTACCGACTAATTTGCAAGAAATGAATTCTACTCTGAACAGGGAACTTTCTGCAAATGATATATTGGATAAATCGCAGTTCTCAAAGCGTACATCGGTGAAGTGGCTCGACTTTAGTTTGCAGTCGTTGAAGTGGATATGGCTGAATGTACAGTTGGTGATACTCTTGTATAAGTAGTCCATCTGTTCTTCATTCTGTTTGCTGAAACAAAGTGCCCGAACGGTTTCTTCAGTTTCAAGCCATTCACTCAGTGACTTGTTGCTTTCGTTTTGTCCTTCCAGGGTGGGAGGAACAATTCGCACGGGGGGCATTATGAAAGGTTTGCTTGGTCTCATACATTTATATATAACGTCCGAAAGCTCCACCTGCAAAAGCGGCGATCACTCCTAATACTATACTTAATAAGGTATATAGGATAAATAGGCTGTAAAATCCTTGTTTTATCATTATCAGTCCATCGTTGCTGAAGGTGGAGAAGGTGGTGAAACCGCCGCATAATCCGGTAGTCAACAGCATACGTACCTCGGTAGACAGGTTGAAACGGGCAGAAAGCGTATAGAATAGTCCGATCAGGAAACAGCCGAGGATGTTGACAGCAAACGTTGCCCACGGAAAAGAGTAGGGGACTATGCGTTCGTGCAATGCCACTTGCACACAATAACGCAGTACGCTGCCTGTGCCACCACCGAGAAAAATAAAGAATAATAATTTCATTTGATATTGTCGGAAATGTTTCGGGATGCAAAGGTAGTGAAGACGGATGGAATTTTGTTAATTTTAGGTAGACTATTTTTTATTGTATATATTTTGGAGGGGGAGAGAATATGGAGTCATTCGATTGGATATATTCCAATATCATTACTCTTCTTTATACGGTAAGCAAAAAATATTATATAGAATAAGTTGTTTTCGTATATTTTTATTAATTTTGCAATTGGGCTGAGGGAACTTTGCCCAAGACATATTAGAAAAAAAAGAAGCGTTATGCTTGTTTCTTGCGAATGAAGACCCGAGAAACTTTCAACTGTGTACAAGATAGCATAGTGGTTCTTACACTATATTAAGGGCTACAATTACTACATCTATCAGGACTTTTATTCAAAGACGAGGCATTTAGTTCCACGCTTTTTTACATTTAACCAAGAGACTTTCGGAGGGACTGGGGAGTCGGTAAATACCAGTGAAATGTTTCAAAAAATAACATTAATTCTTTTGGTGTTCTTTTTAACTTCAGGACCATCAATAGCTCAAACTTATTTTTATAAGAGAATTAAAATTATAGAAAAAGGTAGAATTACTAATGTAAATGATGATGCGCATTATGTTACTTTTTCTAGTACTGGTTGCTATGATTCTGATGAAAATGGCATATCTTCTACCTCATCAGGATTGAAATACATTAAAAGCAATAAAAATATATTGTGTTATTACGGTGACTGCATATATGGTTCATGTTGCTATTATTATGTTTCGAGTTCAAAAGACAGAATTAATCTGGAAAATGATGGTGTAGTCTATGTTTATACTAAAACAAGCCCTCATGAAACGACTGCTAAACTTAGGCAAGCAGTTGGTCAAAATCACAAATCAATCATAGTTACAAAACCTATTCTTAATGGGGCTGGTGAAAAAACATCGACAAGCCGAAAACAACGTAAAACGTGTCCATATTGTAATGGTAGTGGTAAAGGGAGTGACCAAATTACCTATACCCCTAATTATACAGGAAATGATAATTCTCAATATTGTAAAATTTGTGGAAAAGTTATGAATGCCCATACACACCGCCAACCAATGTGTAGGACATGTTTTGGTAAAGGATATATCGAATATTAACAATTTAATAAAGTATAAAATGAAAAAGCGATCAATTTTATTACTTATGCTACTTTTTGTGGGATGTGTAATGCAATCTGCATTAGCGCAAACGTATGCTTATAAAGTATCACATTCAGTCCAAGACGATGTGAAAATTGCTGGTGTAGTTTCTAAGGGTACAGTGTTCTATTTTACTTTTACTAAGGGTAAATCTATGTGTTACCTAACTAATAAAAGTGGTGTTTACGAAAGTGCGTATGGGCAGAACTCATACCGCTATATTGGAAAAAGAAATGGTATACGTGTATATGAGGAATGTAATCAAAATATGTTTAAGGCCAGAAATCAACAAGATATGCTTTATTTTGCTGATGATTATAGTCGTTTAAACTGGGATAATGGTTTCGATAATTTTCAAAATAATGGAGGTACGATAATCCGTGTGCTTAATTATGTGTCTGATCCGGATGAAGTAGAGGTGCCATCAGAATTATATTAACTTTTGATTTTACAAATAGCTGATAATACCTTTTTAAATTAATAAACTGATCCGCTGATAATCAATGAATAATCAGCGGATTTTTTATTATTTTAGAAAAGTGCTTGGCATTCTCCGTTTATTTCTCTCAGAAGATGGTGGTTGATTTAAGTATGATACGAATTTTATGTATAACTTCGCACACATAATTGTGTGTGTTATGAAGAAAATTATAGTTTTAGTAATTTTGCTTGCTTTGAACAATTTTGCTTTTGGGCAGCTATCCCAAGTGAGAAGCAGTATAGAAAAGATCGTTGCAGATAAAGAGTTGGAATTAGGATTTGCATTATATGACTTTTCTACAGGAGATACGTTAAGTATCAATGGGGAGAAACGCTTCCCGATGCAAAGTGTTTTTAAATTTCCGATAGCGTTGGCGATGTTGCATGAGGTTGATAATAAGAAATTTGATTTGGAGCAGAAGATATACCTCGGAAAAGAAGATCTTCGTCCGGGTTTATGGAGCCCTATCGAAAAGCAATACCCTGGTGGCGAGGTTTTTCTGCCATTGTCTGAGATACTAAAACAGACTGTGTCGCTAAGTGATAATGTGGGTTGCGATCTTTTGCTGAAGTTGATGGGTGGTCCACTTGTTGTCAACGACTATATCCACGGTAAGGGAATTGCTGATATTCGTATTCAAAACAATGAGCAGGAAATTCAATCTTCGTGGAATGTGCAGTTTGATAATTGGATTACTCCTGATGCCATGATCCGATTATTAATGCAGTTTAATGCCAAGAAGTTATTATTACCTGAATCACACTCGTTTTTATGGAAGATCATGGCCGAAACTTCAACAGGATCCATAAAAAACAAGCTCCCCCAAAACATTGTTGTTGTTCATAAGACCGGGCACTCGGGGTATAATGAGAAGAAAATATCAGCTGCAACCAATGATGTAGGAATTATGGTGGCACCTAACGGAAAGCGGTTGGCTTTTGCAATCTTTGTAGCCGATTCTAAGGAACTACAAGAAGTGAATGCGAATGTAATTGCGGATATTGCTGTTGTATTGTTGCAAGCTTTGCAGTAAATGACACAATGATATTGAGAAGACAAATATCAAATGACTTGAATACAGTATATAATTATCTATCTTTGTAAATAAAAGAGATCTCTGCTTTAGAACTGCAAACCCCACTCAGAATACCTTCTGGAATAGGGAGAAAATTTTTAGTAAATTTCCATCGGATTTTTACTAAAAACTGTCGGAGTTTTTAGTAAAAATTGGTCGAACTTTTAGTAAATATTCTGAGGGGTTCTTTAATGTCAATAATAATGATAAATACGCTAACGGTATACCATTTCTTTTTTTGTAAAGTCACTCTCCAAAAACTGATGATAGGAATATTAATCGGAAAAGTGTATAGCGCAGATTGAGATATTATTGGAAAAGTGTACATTTGTGATCGGATAAATCATGGAAAAGTGCAATAACCTATTAACATTATGCTGGCATACACATACATAGAGCAAGGAAAGTTCGAACTTCAAGAGAAACCAATACCTCAAATAACAGATTCGCGGGATGCCCTTGTGCGTGTTACGCTTGGGAGTATTTGTAGCAGTGATTTACATATCAAGCATGGTAGCGTGCCTCGTGCTATTCCGGGCATCACTGTAGGGCATGAGATGGTAGGTATCGTCGAACAAGTAGGCTGTAATGTTACTACGGTGAAACCTGGTGACAGAGTGACTGTGAATGTTGAAACCTTTTGTGGTGAATGTTTCTTTTGCCAAAAAGGATTTGTGAATAACTGCATTGACTCCAATGGTGGTTGGGCTTTGGGTTGTCGCATTGACGGTGGGCAAGCCGAATATGTGCGTGTGCCTTATGCCGATAGTGGTTTGAACCGCATACCCGATACTGTGAGCGATGAGCAAGCTCTTTTTGTAGGCGATGTACTTGCCACTGGATTTTGGGCTGCCCGCATTTCGGAGATTACCGAAGATGATACTGTGCTGATAATTGGGGCTGGTCCTACCGGCATTTGTACCTTGCTTTGTGTGATGTTGAAGAAACCGAAGAGAATTATTGTTTGCGAAAAGTCACCCGAACGTATTCAGTTTATCCGCGAACACTACCCTGATGTGTGTGTCGTAGAACCGGAAAAATGCAAGGACTTCGTGCTTCAGCATAGTGAACACGGTGGAGCAGATGTTGTTTTAGAAGTAGCCGGAAGTAATAACTCCTTTCGATTGGCGTGGGAGTGTGCCCGTCCCAATGCTATAGTTACTGTAGTTGCTCTTTACGACAGACCGCAACTTTTGCCTTTACCCGATATGTATGGTAAGAATCTTACTTTTAAGACAGGTGGAGTAGATGGTTGTGATTGTGCCGAAATTCTTCGTCTGATAGAGCAGGGCAAGATAGATACCACTCCGCTTATCACCCACCGATATCCATTGAATGAAATAGAAGAAGCCTATCGTATCTTTGAAAATAAATTGGATGAAGTAATAAAAGTGGCAATAATAGGAAAAAGTCGCTAAGAAGCTAATTGTAGATATCTAAAAAAAAAGATTATTAATAATCAGTTATTTACAATCTGAATAGTAGAGATTGTCTCCTAAATCTTCCTTTCTCTACTAATCATCATTTTTACACTTGTAGAGATTGCGTATTTTTAATATGCTGTTTTATAGTGATTTAACGGATTTGGTTGTAGATGCCCTTTTCTTGCATTCTTTGCTTTCCCACCCTAACTTTGCAACATCGCTTTTGAGAGAAACGGATGCTATACCGTTGAGGCCTCGCGGCAAACTTTCCGTCTTTTAAAGGAGATAGGGTTTCGACCCTTTACATTCTTATTATATTAACCCTTTAAAAAAGTAAAGATTATGGGACTTCAGTATGTAGTAACAAAGCGTGTGTTTGGTTTTGACAAGTCAAAAGCCGAAAAGTATGTAGCCAAATCCGTAGGAGCCGGTGATATGAGTTTTGATAAACTTTGTGCCAAGGTAAGCCGCATCCTTGGTATTCACCGCAAGGTGGTAGATTTGGTGGCTGTAGGTTTGGTAGATATCATGGCGGAAGAAATTGATGATGGAAAGACAATTGTTTTAGGAGACTTCGGACGCTTCCGCCCTTCATTTGTAGGCAAGAGTGCAGATAAGCAAGAAGATGTTTCGTCAAGTAATATTGTACGTAAGCGCATTCTTTTCCTGCCGGGAAAAGCTTTCAGCGCAATGCTGGGAAGTATGAGCATCACCAAAATGGCAATACCCGATACCGATTATACCGATGGAAGCAGTACCAGTGGTGGTAATTCAAATCCTTCGGGTGGAAACTCCGGCGATGAAAACGACAATCCTTTGGGATAAGCTGCCTTTAGGACAACTGCCTGTATACTTCGAAGACATAGGCAAATAGAAATGGGAGTGAAGGGGACATTAAATGCCCCTTCATTCCCGTTTTTGTTTCAGGAAATACCTCTTATGCAAACGTTTGCCGATAAATCATTTATCTTTTAGTTCGATAGCTTTCAATATTATCTCTTTACTGCTTATATTTGTAATACGTTAATTATTTTATAAATCATAATATGAGAAACATGAAAAGTATCTGCACGAAACTTGCCTGCCTCTTGCTCGTCTTATTGGTGAGCGGTGTGGCTAAGGGGGAAGAAATCAAACTCTCGACTGCTGAAAACATTGGATCTCCCAATGGACAACTGCAACTGAACTTCGCCGTAAACTTAAAAGGCGAGCCGCTTTACGAACTTATGTATAAAGGAAAAACGGTAATCAAACCTTCTAAATTGGGACTGGAACTGAAAGATGATCCGGGTCTGATGAATGATTTTACCATGACCGATGTCAAGACCTCTTCATTTGATGAAACATGGGAACCGGTTTGGGGAGAAGTAAAGCAAATCCGTAACCGCTACAATGAAATGGCTGTTACGCTGCATCAGAAAGAACAAGATCGTGACATCATCATCCGTTTCCGTCTGTTTGATGATGGTATGGGCCTTCGTTACGAATTTCCATTGCAGAAGAATCTGAATTACTTTGTTATCAAAGACGAGCATACCCAGTTTGCAATGGCAGGCGACCACACTGCTTTTTGGATTCCGGGCGATTACGATACACAAGAATATGATTACACCGAGTCCAAACTTTCTGAAATCCGTAGTTTGATGGCAGGTGCCATTACTCCGAACTCATCACAGACACAATTCTCACCCACAGGCGTACAGACTTCTTTGCAGATGAAAACTGCCGATGGCATTTACATCAACCTGCATGAAGCTGCTTTGGTAGATTATTCTTGCATGCACCTGAACCTGGATGATAAAAATCTTATTTTTGAATCTTGGCTGACTCCTGATGCAGTAGGGAACAAAGGCTATATGCAAGCTCCTTGTAAATCGCCTTGGCGTACGGTTATCGTAAGTGATGATGCCCGCGACATCTTAGCGTCCCGCATTACTTTGAACTTGAACGATCCTTGTGTATACGAAGATGTTTCCTGGATTAAACCAGTGAAATATGTAGGTGTATGGTGGGAAATGATCGCCGGCAAGAGCACTTGG
The DNA here is from genome assembly GCF_030151085.1 of Bacteroides sp. Taxonomy (GTDB): domain Bacteria; phylum Bacteroidota; class Bacteroidia; order Bacteroidales; family Bacteroidaceae; genus Bacteroides. Next base: position 24,027 of record NZ_JASLER010000067.1, read on the forward strand.
GCTTATACTGATGATCTGCCTTCCGTAAAATTAGGTGAAACCGATTACTCAAAGACTAAACCAAACGGTCGTCATGGTGCCAACAACGAGAATGTAAAACGTTACATCGACTTTGCCGCCGATAATGGCTTCGACCAAGTCTTGGTGGAAGGTTGGAACGAAGGCTGGGAAGATTGGTTCGGTAAATCAAAAGATTATGTATTCGACTTTGTAACTCCTTATCCCGATTTTGATGTGAAGATGCTGAATGCATACGCCAAGAGCAAAGGCGTGAAGCTGATGATGCACCACGAAACTTCAGGCTCGGTTCGTAACTATGAGCGTCACATGGACAAAGCTTATCAGTTTATGGCTGATAACGGTTATAACGCAGTGAAAAGTGGCTATGTAGGTAATATGATACCTCGAGGCGAGTACCATTACGGTCAATGGATGAATAACCATTACCTCTATGCCGTGAAGAAAGCAGCTGATTATAAAATTTGTGTCAATGCTCACGAAGCGGTTCGTCCTACCGGTTTATGCCGTACTTATCCGAATCTGATTGGTAATGAATCTGCCCGTGGTACAGAATACGAAGCCTTTGGCGGTAGCAAACCGTTCCACACGACCTTGCTTCCTTTCAACCGTCTCATTGGTGGTCCGATGGATTATACACCGGGTATCTTCGATATCAAACTTGACTTTATGGGTGATTTGCCTCATGGCCGCGTTCAGACTACACTCGCCAAACAGATGGCATTGTTTGTAACCCTTTACAGCCCCTTGCAAATGGCTTCCGATGTAATTGATAACTACGAGAAGCACATGGATGCCTTCCAGTTCATCAAAGACGTAGCGGTAGATTGGGATGATAGCAAATATCTTGAAGCCGAACCGGGTGATTACGTTACTATAGCTCGTAAAGCTAAAGGAACAAACAATTGGTTTGTTGGTGGTATTACCGATGAGAACGCCCGTACTTCAAACTTTACTCTCGACTTCCTTGAACCTGACAAGCAATACGTTGCAACTCTTTATGCCGATGGTAAAGATGCCGATTATCAGGAAAATCCTACTTCCTATCAGATTAAGAAAGGTATTGTAACTGCTAAGACAAAGATGTCCGTAAAGGAAGCACGTAGCGGTGGTTTCGCATTAAGCTTGATTGAAGCGACTCCGGCTGATAAAAAGGCTGTGAAGAAATGGAAGTAAGTAAAAGCAATTATCGAACTTACATAAACTTAGGGTAAGAAGAGTTTTTTATTAGGTGTTGGTGGCGCCCCACAGAAGTTCGTTTCTGTGGGGCGTTTTTATTAATTAGTCTTTTTAAGTGCCGATGTCTCAGATAACCGGAGACTGCTTACCACTGCTGCTATTAAAGCAAATACACTACCCGTTATCAAGCAGACTTCCGTACTTTTACCTCCTACAATCCAACTGAATAGAAGTGCTACAAAGGTAGTTCCTAACGTTTGCCCCATAAGTCTTGCCATTCCCAGCATACCACTTGCCCCTCCTGAACGCTGGGTAGGAGCAGAAGAGATGATGGTACTGTTATTAGGAGTTTGGAAGATACCGAATCCCGCACCGCAAAGTGCCAGTCTCCAAATAATACTTATTACCGATGACCCGGCATCCAGGCTCGAAAGCGAGAAAAGTCCGATACCGAATATCACCATACCAACGCTGCCTAGAATACCCGGATGAATCCGCTCTACCAGATACCCGGCAATAGGAGCCGTAATCAAGGAAGCAAGAGGCCAGGGAGTTAATAACAAACCGGTCATAACTTCGCTATGCCCCAACGTGTTTTGCAGGAAGAAAGGCAAAGAGATCATTGCTAACATCTGTGCGGTAAACGAACAGACAGAAGTAAGTATGGAAAGCCTGAAAATAGGAATCTTCAGTAAATCCAACGGCAGCAAAGGAGCTTCCTGCCCTAATTGGCGTCTTATATAATAGGTACCCGCCACAGCCAATACCACTAGTTGAAGAATCAAATAGTCATACCGTTCGTGGTGTGCAAAACCATCCAATGTATATATCAGTAAACCGAAAGTAATTGCATTGGCAACAGCACTGATCGTATCGAACTTTCGTTTCTTATTCTCTTCCTGACGTGGCAAGAATTTAATTCCTAGTGTCAAAGCTATAATCCCTAAAGGTAGATTGATGGCAAATAACCAATGCCACGACGCAATAGATAATATCCCGCTCGCCACAGACGGACCTGCCGCCGCCGATATGGCAATAACCATGGCATTGATTCCCATGCCTCTGCCTATTTGGCTCTTGGGATAAATCTGCCGTAATAAGGCGGTGTTCACACTGGTAATAGCAGAAGCGCTGAACCCCTGGAAAACACGTGCAGTGGTCAATGTCCAAAAAGAGTCGGACAACGCACAGATCAGAGAAGTAATGCAAAATAAGATTACTCCGGATATGAAGACTTTTCGATATCCCCAGATCTCCCCCAACGACGAGAATGATAGCAACGATACAACGATAGCCAACTGATAACCATTGACAATCCATGTGGTGACCGAAGGTGAAGTACCAAAATCATGCGCGAGGGTAGGCAGGACTACATTACTTATATTAATGTCGAGTACCGACATGCTTAGTGCAAAGCCAATGGCTACTATTGCCCATATCCGTTGGGGTAAAGGTAGCCCGTCGGTTTCATTTCCGGCTTGTATATTTTCATTTTGAACCATAATGTCGTTTTTCTTAAAGATTATAGCGATTTATACACTATTCTGAAACCTAGAATCTGTTTTTTCATTTTAAAACAACCCTTAAAGATAACAATTTGTTCTTTTCATTGCTCAGCCCAATTTAGGAAAATAAGTTTTTTTAGAATTTGAATCTGTAGAATATGACGTGAACAAAGAAACTTCTTTGTAACTTTGCAGTCGTTAATTTAAGTAACTAATAACAAAAAAGAATATATGGGAGGTTTTTTTGGAACGGTCGCTAAGGCAGGTTGCGTGACAGACTTGTTTTACGGCACAGATTATAATTCGCATCTAGGGACAAAACGTGGAGGATTGGCAACGTATGATGCAGACACAACACTATTTACTCGCTCCATTCATAACTTAGAAAGTACCTATTTTCGCACAAAGTTTGAAGATGAACTGGATAAGTTTAAAGGAAATTCCGGAATAGGAATCATTAGCGACACAGACCCCCAACCTCTTATTTTAAACTCCCACCTCGGCCGCTTTGCCATCGTTACAGTAGCTAAAATCGTAAACATGCAGGAACTTGAAACAGAATTGCTTACTCACAATATGCATTTCGGTGAATTAAGTTCAGGCAAAACCAATCAAACAGAACTTATTGCTCTTCTTATCATACAAGGCAAAACATTTGCCGAAGGCATCGAGAATGTGTTTAAGCATATCAAAGGCTCTTGTTCCTTATTGCTTCTTACAGAAGATGGAATTATTGCTGCCCGTGACCGATGGGGACGTACTCCGGTGGTTATCGGCAAGAAAGATGGTGCTTATGCCGCCACAAGCGAATCGAGTAGTTTCCCTAATCTGGATTATGAGATAGAACGTTACCTCGGACCGGGTGAAATAGTACATATAAGTGCCGATGGCATAAAGCAACTGCGTAAACCTAATGAGGAAATGCAGATTTGCTCATTCCTATGGGTCTATTACGGTTTCCCCACTTCCTGTTATGAAGGCAAGAATGTAGAAGAAGTACGATTTACATCCGGTTTCAAGATGGGACAAAAGGATGATTCGGAGGTTGATTGTGCTTGCGGTATACCTGATTCCGGTGTAGGTATGGCATTGGGATATGCCGAAGGTAAGCAAGTACCTTATCATCGTGCCATCTCTAAATATACTCCGACCTGGCCGCGTAGCTTTACTCCAAGCAGACAAGAAATGCGTTCTTTGGTTGCAAAGATGAAGTTGATACCTAATCGTGCCATGCTCGAGGGTAAACGCTTGTTGCTTTGTGACGACTCCATTGTTCGTGGAACTCAGTTGCGCGATAATGTAAAGGTGCTGTACGAGTATGGTGCTAAAGAAGTACATATCCGTATTGCTTGCCCTCCGTTGATATATAGCTGTCCGTTTGTAGGCTTTACCGCATCCAAAAGTGACTTGGAGCTTATAACTCGCCGCATTATCAAGGAATTGGAAGGTGATGAAAATAAGAATTTGGAGAAATACGCCACTACAGGTTCTCCTGAATATGAGAAGTTGGTAGACGTAATTAGAGAGCGTTTTGAACTTTCTTCTTTGAAGTTTAATACGTTGGAAACTCTGGTAGAAGCTATTGGTTTACCCAAGTGTAAGATATGTACACATTGTTTTGATGGTAGTAGTCACTTTTGATTGACAATTTGTCGTTAATGAATAAAAAAGGGGCGTGAATTGCTTGGCAGTTCACGCCCCTTTTTTTATCTTTACAGCTGTATAAATGATTGAAACGAACTTCAATCGTAATTTGTAAATCGTTAAATCGTAAATAACATGACTCTAGTAGAACGTTTTTTAAAGTACGTGAGTTTCGATACTCAATCGAATGAGGAAACAGGTGTAACTCCGAGTACTCCGGGGCAAATGGTCTTTGCCAAGTATTTGAAAGATGAATTATCATCTTTAGGTTTAGAAGAAATTACGTTGGATGAACATGGTTATCTGTTTGCCACACTTCCGGCAAATATTGATAAACCGTTGCCGACTATAGGCTTCATTGCCCACATGGATACAAGTCCTGATATGAGTGGCAAAGACGTATCTCCCCGCATCGTGAAGAATTATGATGGCAAAGATATTGTACTTTGTGCCGAAGATGAGATTATTCTTTCTCCTTCCCAGTTCCCCGAACTGCTTGACCATAAAGGCGAGGACTTGATCGTGACCAATGGCAAAACTTTACTGGGCGCTGACGATAAAGCAGGTATTGCCGAAATAGTTTCTGCTATCGTTTACTTGAAAGAACATCCTGAAATCAAACATGGAAAAATTCGTATTGGTTTCAATCCGGATGAAGAAATAGGCTTGGGTGCCCATAAGTTTAATGTAGAGCAATTCGGTTGTGAATGGGCGTATACTATGGATGGCGGTGAAGTGGGTGAACTTGAGTTTGAAAACTTCAATGCAGCCGGTGCCAAGATCATTTTCAAAGGACGTAATGTACATCCCGGCTATGCCAAACATAAGATGATTAACTCTCTCCGTGTAGCTAACCGTTTTATCTCTATGCTTCCGAGTCATGAAACACCGGAACATACTGAAGGTTACGAAGGATTCTATCACTTGACCGGTGTTAATGGAGATGTAGAGCAAACCACTGTTTCTTATATCATCCGTGACCACGACCGTGCTCGCTTTGAAAGCCGCAAGCAAGAGTTTGAGCATCTTGTAAGGAAGATCAATGCCGAATATGGTGCAGGAACTGCAACCCTCGAACTTCGTGACCAATACTACAACATGCGTGAGCAGATTGAGCCGGTAATGCATATCATCGATACTGCTTTTGCCGCTATGCAAGCTGTAGGTGTGGAGCCTCATGTAAAGGCTATTCGTGGAGGTACGGATGGTGCACAACTCTCTTTCAAAGGTTTGCCATGTCCCAATATCTTTGCCGGTGGTCTGAATTTCCACGGTCGTTATGAGTTTGTTCCTATTCAAAACATGGAAAAAGCAATGAACGTCATTGTAAAGATTGCCGAGCTAGTAGCTGCGAAATAATTAACTAATACCTAATATTTAATACCTGATTTTTATGAAATCTACACCGTTTACCGAAAAGCATATCTCACTGGGTGCCAAGATGCACGAATTTGCGGGATATAATATGCCTATTGAATACTCCGGTATCATTGATGAACACCTCACTGTATGCCAGGCTGTAGGTGTTTTCGATGTTTCCCACATGGGAGAATTCTGGGTGAAAGGTCCTCATGCACTGGACTTCTTACAGAAAGTGACTTCTAATAACGTAGCCGCCCTGACACCGGGTAAAGTACAATATACTTGTTTTCCTAATGAAGATGGTGGTATTGTAGATGATCTCCTTGTCTATCATTACGAACCAGAAAAATATCTTTTGGTTGTGAATGCCTCCAATATTGAAAAAGATTGGAACTGGTGTGTTACTCATAATACCGATGGCGCTGAATTGGAAAATGCTTCTGATCACATGGCGCAACTTGCTGTGCAAGGTCCTAAAGCCATAGAGGTTTTACAGAAGTTGACTTCTATCAATCTTTCCGACCTTCCTTATTATACCTTTACTCATGGTGAGTTTGCCGGAGAGAAAGATGTTATCATTTCTAATACTGGCTATACAGGTGCAGGTGGTTTTGAACTTTACTTCTATCCCGATGCTGCTATGAAGATTTGGGATGCAGTATTTGAGGCAGGTGCAGAGTTTGGTATTAAGCCTATTGGTTTGGGCGCTCGCGATACTCTTCGTCTGGAAATGGGCTTCTGCTTATATGGTAATGACTTGGATGATACTACATCACCCATTGAAGCTGGTTTGGGATGGATTACCAAGTTTACAGAAGGTAAGAACTTTACCAATCGTGCATTGCTCGAAAAGCAGAAGGCAGAGGGTACCACACGTAAATTGGTAGGATTTGAAATGATAGACCGCGGTATTCCCCGTCATGGTTATGAGTTGTGTAATGCTGAAGGCGAGACCATTGGTGTAGTTACTTCCGGTACGATGTCACCTACTCGTAAGATCGGTATAGGTATGGGATATGTAAAGCCCGAATATAGCAAGATTGGTACGGAAATCTGTATTGACATGCGTGGACGTAAACTGAAAGCTGTGATTGTGAAACCTCCATTCCGCAAGTAAGCTTTAACTAAAGCATATCTACCTCTAAGTAGTTGGGTATTTACTTAGAGGTAGTTCTTGAACTACTACTAAGTAAATACCCAACTACTTAGAGGTAATTATATTCTGCTTACTTTATTCAGCATTTGATTAGCCCAACCTATTTCTTTGTTTGTCCAATCTTTATCTTCACCCTCTACACCTTGGCTTTGGTATCTGGTTAATAATGTGAGGTATTCTTTCAATGTATCGGCTGCTTTAGCTTGTTTATTCATACGCATCAAGAGTAAGATACGTTGTTTATAGATATCCAGATTATGATTTTCCCCTATCAATTCTTGAGCTTTGTCGAGCAGAGAGAGGCATTGGTTATTGATCTCTTCTGTATTGGACAATGCCATTTGTGATTTTACATAGATGATATAATCATTATCAGTGGCAAGCTTGTTATCCATGTTTTTGTTTATCAATCGGGTAGCTTCTTTGTAGCGCTTGTTGGCGTAGTTCATGGAGGCATTGAAGGTGACTGCATCACTAGTTGTTTTCAGGTAGGGGCGGCTATACAAACTTTGACCTACACCTATTTTCTCTACACGTTTTTGCAGATCTTTGATGCTGTTGTAACGAGTGATATCATCGCTACGCAGTTGTAGATTGTAATAATCGATAATTTTATTGAGGGCAGATGTCAACCCATCTGGATTATAACCCTTGAAAATCAGTAAATCACGAGCTATACGGTCGGAAATGTTTTCTTGCCCTATTTTATACTTCATGCCGAGGCGGTCAGTGGCGGGTATACTCAACAGAGAAGCCACCATGCCGATGTCGGCAACCAGGCTGACGGAGTATGCTTTGTCATTGTCATCCCAATAAGCTACATCGAGAGCGGCATTGGCAACATCGGCAAATACACCTGCCCAAAAGGAGGCACGCTTGGCACGCCGTTCGGCAATGTAGATGTTCTCGACTTGATGGTCAAGTACAAAGTGAGACAATTCATTGGCAATGATTGCTGCCAGTTCGTCTTCAGAATCAAGCGTACAAAGAAGTCCGGTACTGATTATCATAGAACCATTGGGGAGCATAAATGCATCCGGTTCGGGAGATTGAATAAGGCGTACGTTAAGGTTCTCATCACGATTGGGATCGATGGTTATTGCATTCAGTTTGGCAAATATGCCTTGGACGTAGGAGGTCAGATAATCGTCTTGATAAGCTATTTCTTGAAGTTTATCGAGATAATCAAGGCATTCTTCATCAATTTCCTGACGTAGTTTATGCTTGTAACCACGATTGTTGAAGTGTTCATAAAGGTGTTTTGTCAGATATACTTGTTGCCAGAACTCCTGATCTGTTTCGGGTTTGACAAGAGCAATCATATTCATTTCCTCGGAAGGGATGGTCTCTTGTATACCGTTTATTTCAACAGCATAGTAAATATTGCTATTGTAATTATCAGATTTGTTCATCTTCACCACCCGTCGAATCATAACAGATGTACCCATCGGGGCATTCTTGTACTCTTTCTTCAACTCTCCTCGGATTGCAATAGTGCCGCTTAAATCCTTTTGTTTGGGTTTGGCAAATCCTGTTGCAATGACAAGTGTTGCCAAAAGGAATAAAGTGATTAGTCGTTTCATGATTATTGGGATTTTATGTTTTTCTGATACAAAAATAGGAAAGAGTTTTTCCTCTTTCCTATTTTTTCTCCTATTAGATAGTAGGATTTTCCCTATTCTTCCATTACTTTTTCTATTACTTCTTCCAGTGCTATGCTGTCTATAGCTATAGAGTCGGTATCACGCGGATGGTAAATAGTGCGGCATCCATACTCTTTGTTGATTTTCTCTTTAGCTTGTGGGAATCGTGTTTGGTACTGTTTCAAGCCTTTGTCCTTGAGTACCTGTTCCATAAAATAAGCAAATATCGGCAATGCGGTGCGACTGCCTTGTCCAAGTTCTCCGGTACGGAAATGTATGCTACGGTGTTCACCACCTACCCACGCACCGCCTACCAACTTGGGAGTAACTCCTACAAACCAAGCGTCCGAGTGATTGGAAGATGTACCGGTTTTACCGCCGAATTCAGTGTTATAACGGAATAGATCATATCCCCATAGGGCTTGTGAGGTTCCTAATGGTTCAGTAAGTCCGGCTTTCAACATTTCTGTCATAAGGAAAGCTGTTTCGTAAGGAAGTACCTGTTTCTGCGTGGTTTTGTCTTCGTAGATTACATGTCCGTTTGAGTCTTCAATACGGGTAATCAACACCGGATCGTGTGTCTTTCCTTCATTGATTACGGTGGTATAAGCATTTACCAATTCCAGTAGAGATACATCTGAGGCCCCCAAGCTTAAAGAAGGAGTTTCCTCCAGAGGAGTTTTTATTCCCATAGCACGTGCTGTTTCGGCTACTTTGTGTGCTCCTACTTCTTGACCTACTTGTACGGCAATAGTATTGACGGAGCGTGCAAAGGCAGCTTTCAAGGATAGAGTATCACCGGTATAATCACCATTGGCATTGCGTGGAATCCACTTTGCCGGTTTGTTGTCTTCTATTACATCCCAAGCTTGTTGTTGGTCTATGCAGTAATCGCACGGAGACATTCCATCATTCATGCCTGCGGCATAGACAAAGAGTTTGAAGGTAGAGCCCGGCTGGCGTTTGGAAAGTACTTTGTCATACTTCCAGGAGCCAAAATTAATATCACCTACCCAAGCTTTCACTTGTCCCGTCTGAGGTTCCATCGCTACAAAGCTACAATGCATAAAGCGCTCCATGTAACGGATAGAATCCATTGTGCTAATGGTAGTATCACGCGTGCCCAAGTCATAATCAAAGACTTTCAGACGATGGGGGAGGTTGAGATAGTAATCTACGGAATCCGGCTGATCGGGATATTTTTCTGTTAGAATCTTGTAGGCAATGGTACGTTTGGCAAGGTCTTCAATAAAATGAGGTATCTCTTGGTGATTGCGGTCACGCCAAGGTGCTTGGTTCCCCCAATGATTGTTGAAGTTGCGTTGTACAACACGCATCTGACGGTTGGCAGCAGATTCGGCATATTGCTGCATACGACTATCGATAGTTGTATAGATTCTTAGTCCGTCGGCATACAAGTCAATGTCGTTTTCTTCGCACCAGGGTTTCAGATAATCAGCTATTGCTTCTCTGAAGTAAAGGGCTTCTCCGTCATAATTACTTTCTACATTATAATTCAGATGAATAGGGATTTGTTTGAGAGAATCGCATTCGGTACGGGTTATTCCATGATGCTTCATCAGGTTCTCCAATACCACGTTACGACGTTTCATACTATTCTCCGGATGCAGACGGGGATTGTAGGTAGTTGTTGCTTTCAATAGTCCTACAAGAGTGGCTGCTTGCTCGTATGTAATCTTTTGAGGAGTGGTGTGGAAATAAGTCTTGCACGCAGTCTTTATACCGTATGCGTTACTTCCGAAATCTACGGTATTGAGATACATGGTAAGAATCTCTTGTTTAGAATAAAACATTTCGATCTTAACGGCTGTGATCCATTCCTTTGACTTCATAATGAGTAGCTTTAGTCCCGGTATATACCCTAATAATCCGGTGGAGTATTGGGAACGGACTTTAAACATATTCTTTACCAATTGCTGGGTGATGGTACTTGCTCCTCGTGCTTCTCCTCGTGCCATATCCTTGATGGCAGCAAATACGCCTTGAAAGTCAATGCCGAAATGTTGGTAGAAACGCTCATCCTCTGTACTGATAAGAGTCTTTACCAGTATAGGAGAAATCTCTTCATAGTCTACCGGACTCCGGTTTTCACGGAAATATTTGCCTATGAGTTTACCATCGGCACTATATATCTCAGATGCAATAGGTTGGTTGGGATTGTGAATGCTCGATAAACTGGGAGATTTACCGAATAACCAAAGAAAATTAACATCTACCATGACCAGGTAGATTAAGAAGACAATGATGAAAGTAGTAACAGATACTAAAGCCCGTTTATACCATGGCTTATTAAGATAAAGAGATTTGTACCACCGTATGGACTTTTGGCAAACAGTTGTTGCCTTATGGAATACGCTCATTCCGAGTGATACCCATTTTTTGGTATCTATGTTTATCATATACTATATAATATAACTAGTATGTCGCTTGTAATAAAAAAGGGAATCTTACGTAAGATTCCCTTTTTTTCAGATCTCTTGATACTGATTTATTTCTTGCGGTTACCGTAACGGCTCATGAACTTATCAACACGACCTGCAGTATCAACCAACTTAGACTTACCTGTATAGAACGGGTGAGAAGTGCTGGAGATTTCCATTTTGAGTACCGGATAAGTTTCTCCTTCGAATTCGATAGTTTCTTTGCTATTTGCAGTTGAACGTGACAAAAATACATCACCATTGGACATATCTTTAAATACTACCGGACGGTAATTTTCAGGATGAATACCTTTTTTCATTTCGATATTTGTTTTTAAATTTATATTCTGTTACTATTTTGGTATTAAATAGTGTAATGGTCTTTTTCAGGCTGCAAAGATAATGTATTTCTCTGAAATAGAAAAAAGTTTCTGGAAAAAATAGGTTTATCTCGTTTTATTTCTGATTTTTGTAAACTCTTAATTTTGTTAGTTATATGAAGAAACTACTTATCTTTTTTTCTTTTTGGTTCTGTGTAGTCACACTGGGAGCGCAGAATACTGAACGGAATTTATACAGTGTTGCGTTCTACAATCTTGAAAACTTATTTGATACAATCCATGATACCGGTAAGGATGACCATGAATTCTTGCCAGACGGTAGTTATCAATGGACTGCGAAGAAGTATGAGGCCAAGTTACAGAATCTTTCTAAGGTGCTGAGTTCGCTTTCACGTGAATTAGTGTCGGAAGGACCTGCCTTTATTGGTGTGGCGGAAGTAGAGAATCGCAATGTTTTAGTTGATTTGGTAAGCCAGTCGGCTATTTCCAATTACGAGTTTGTACATTATGAAGGTCCCGATAAACGCGGAATTGATTGCGCTTTGCTATACGATCCGAAACAGTTTAGCGTAACGTCTTCCAAGTTGGTACTTTCCACTCCTTTTCAGGGAGATACAGTCCACCTGACGCGTGGTTTCCTTATTGTGGACGGGCAATTGGCAGGAGAGCGAGTATGTGTTATTGTCAATCATTGGCCATCTCGTGGAGCGAAATCTCCTGTTCGTGTGCATGCCGCCGAGCAAGTGAAAGCATTGAAAGATTCATTGATGCGTGAAGACAAGCGTTTGAAGCTTATAGTGATGGGTGACATGAACGATGATCCTATGGATGAAAGCATGCAGGAGCTGGGTGCACGCAAGTACGCAAAAGAGGTGAAGAAAGGTGAGTTCTTTAACCCTTGGTGGGGGACTTTAGAAGATAAAGGAGTAGGGACGTTGCTTTACCGGGGTAAGTGGAACTTATTTGATCAAATAGTCATTTCAAAACCTTTGTTGAAAGCAAAGAAGGGGTTACGTTATGATCATAATGAAGTATTTATCCGTGATTATCTTATTCAACAAGATGGAAAATATAAGGGTTCTCCGTTGCGTACCCACGGAGGTAGGGAATGGTTAAACGGTTACAGTGACCACTTGCCAACCATTATATATTTGAGGAAATAATGACTCAAAAAGTAGTGCATTTTTGCCGGACAAATGTAAAGAGTTTGTAATATAGAGATTACAATCCTCTGTTAAATGAAGCCAATACGTTTTAAATAGGTTGATTTAAAGGACCAATTTGGCTATTTTATTTAATTCAGGTTCTTTTCTTTAAAGGATAATGCGTACTTTTGCATAGAATTTTGATTCACTAACAATAAACATTAAAACAAAATGGTAAATTACAAAGAATTAGGATTGGTAAACACAAAAGAAATGTTTGCTAAGGCTATTAAAGGTGGATACGCTATCCCCGCATTCAACTTCAATAATATGGAGCAGATGCAGGCTATCATCAAGGCTGCTGCTGAAACAAAATCTCCGGTTATTCTTCAGGTTTCTAAGGGTGCCCGTCAATATGCTAATGCTACTCTGTTGCGTTACATGGCTCAAGGTGCTGTAGAATATGCAAAAGAATTGGGTTGTGAAAAACCGGAAATCGTTCTTCACCTTGACCACGGAGATACTTTCGAAACTTGCAAGAGCTGTATCGACTCTGGTTTCTCTTCAGTAATGATCGATGGTTCTCACCTTCCTTACGAAGAAAATATTGCTTTGACTAAGAAAGTAGTAGAATACGCTCACCAATTCGATGTAACTGTAGAAGGTGAACTCGGTGTGTTGGCTGGTGTAGAAGATGAAGTTTCTGCTGAACACCACACATATACTGACCCTGAAGAGGTAATTGACTTCGCTACTCGTACAGGTTGCGACTCTTTGGCTATCTCTATCGGTACTTCTCACGGTGCTTACAAGTTTACTCCGGAACAATGTACTATCGACCCTGCTACAGGTCATTTGGTTCCTCCTCCTTTGGCATTCGAAGTATTGGATGCAGTTATGGAGAAACTTCCGGGATTCCCTATCGTTCTTCACGGTTCTTCTTCAGTTCCTCAGGAAGAAGTTGAAACTATCAACAAGTTCGGTGGTGCTTTGAAGTCTGCTATTGGTATTCCTGAAGAATGGTTGCGCAAGGCTGCTACTTCTGCAGTATGTAAGATCAATATCGACTCTGATAGCCGTTTGGCTATGACTGCCGCTATCCGTAAGACTTTCGCAGAGAAACCTGCTGAATTCGATCCTCGTAAGTATCTGGGTCCGGCTCGCGACAATATGGAGAAACTGTACAAGCACAAAATTATTAATGTGTTGGGTTCAGACAACAAGTTGGCTTAATAAGAGTAAACTCTGATATATGAAATAGCCCTTACAATATATTTGTAAGGGCTATTTTTATGTGGTTTACACTTATAGCTGCATCAGCTTACGCTTATAACTGCGTTGGCTTACACTTATAGGAGTGTGAGGCGACGCAGTTATAAGTGTTTTTTTAGAGTTCAATAACCAGTGATTCTCTCGGTCCCATTTTCAGCTCTTCGCCGAATGTGATCATTTTCCCACTAAGAATATCTTTTCCGCTTTTTGAATCTTTCAGTATTTCCTTGTAGAACTTCAAAGGGACAGTAGTATCGGAATTGGTACCATTAAGCATTACGAATACGGTCTTTCCTTCATACTGGCGTGCGTATGCATATACACCGTTCTGAACCATGAATTGGGTCATGCTACCTTTGGCGATGACATCATTGCCTTTACGCCAGTTCAGGATTGTTTTGTAGAAGTTATAACAATCATTCTGAAGTTGTGTACGACCTTCGGCGGTGAATGCATTTTCTTTGTCGGAGGCCCAGCCACCGGGGAAATCTTTACGTACATAACCGTCGCTCTTTCCTTTTGTACCGTTCATCATGATTTCTGTTCCATAATAAAGCTGGGGAATACGGCGGGTAGTAAGTAGGAGGGTAGAAGCTTGTTTCAACATCGGTAAGTTGTCACTATCACCTAAGAAACGGTCAGTGTCATGGTTTTCAATAAATGCCAGTACCGAAGCCGGATTAGGATAGAGGAAATCGTAAACAAAGCTATTATAAACGCGGTCTAACCCTTTGAACCAGGTTTCTGTTTCTTCATTTTTAGCAGTATTGATTTTGTCGAAGAAACTGAAGTCCATAACAGTCTTCAAGTTACTGTTCTTAGGTGCCGAAAGTTTGGAATCTTTCTGCCACCAAGCGGTATAAGCAGGTTCGGTAACCCAAGTTTCGCCTACAGTATTGTAGTTGGGATATTCCTCATTCAGTTCTTTCATCCAATTGCTCATGGCATCGTAGTCGGCGTAGGGGTAAGTATCCATACGGATACCGTCTATGCTGGAAAATTCAATCCACCAGATACTGTTTTGTACCAGGTAACGATATACGTGTGGATTCTTTTGATTCAAGTCGGGCATGGCGGTAACAAACCAACCGTCGTTCATCTGATCGAAGTCATATTTAGAGGTATAAGGATCGACGTGCGGAGTCAGTTTGAAAGAAGTCTGCACAAAGTTGTTTTTGTGATCGGGATTATTGAAAAAGTCTTTTGAAGGCATGTCCTTTATCCATGCATGATCTACACCGCAATGGTTGAAAATCATATCCATAACAACCTTTATATCGCGGGCATGGCAATTTTCAATCAGCTGTTTGTATTCTTCGTTCGTCCCAAATCGTGGATCTACTTTGTAGTAGTCGGTAGTGGCATATCCGTGATAAGATCCACCGGTCATGTTATTTTCCAGTACGGGGGTGAACCAAAGAGCGGTTACACCTAAGTCGGTGAAGTAATCCAAGTGTTGCTCTATACCGGCAAGGTCACCGCCATGGCGAGCATTCGGATCATTACGATCTACTTTATTATCGATCATACCGGCAATTTGATCATTGTCAGGATTACCATTCGCAAAACGGTCTGGCATTAATAGGTATAATGCATCGGAAGCATCAAAGCCTTTGTGTTCACATCCCTTTTTGGCACGGGCTTTCAGTTCGTATTCTTTGACGAGCTTCTTTTTGCCTTCAGAAAATGTGAGGGCTACTTTACCGGGTTTTACATCTTTGTCTAGTTTCAGATAAACCAGTAGGTAGTTGTTGCTTTCCAGCTTGACTGTGCTACTTAATGATACACCAGGATAGTTGACAGATACTAATGCGTTACCGATGCCTTCGCCGTATACCATTAGTTGCAGTTCAGGATTCTGCAATCCGGTGTACCAGAAAGGTGGATCGATTTTGTTGACATTCATAGCTGCAAACGTGCTAAGGGAAAGTAGAAGAGTTCCCAAGATTAAAAATACTTTTTTCATGATAGTAACTTGTTCGGTTATATATTCTCGGCTAATTTAAAACAAATAGCGGAAAAACAATCTGTTTTTCCGCTAACTATACATTATTATATTATGCAAACGTTTTCTATAAAGTTTATCTGACTGGCGCAACACTGGCAGTATCTACTTTTCCTTTAAAGAAATCTTCTTTCTTGCGACGATCTTGTAGGTCTTTTAGCCATGCTTCGGCAGCATTATAATAATTGGTGTCATCTAACAGTATATCACCTTCGTCAGTCATGGATTGCGATTTATTATTAGAATCCTTCGGACGCGTTTTCAAATAGGCTTGCAAGTACCGCTCTGCACTTGCAGTGTCTTTCAGGCGATAATTGTAGATATATGCTATATCGTATAGTAACTTATGATTTTCAGTGTCAAATTTCTCATACCTTGTCTGGAGTGTTTTTATCTGCTCATTGAACATTTCCGCAGCTTTATAACAATCGGCTAATCCTACATAAAGACGTGATACGGCACTATCCGGGGGCAATGCATAGGTTACGGCATCTTCCAGGTACTTTATACCCTCTTCTTTCCATGATGTTTTGGAGCAAGAACGTCCTAAATAATAGAGCAGATTAACATCACGGGGAGCATATTTGTGTGCTACTTCCAGTAAATCATGGGCCTCATAATACCTCCCTATAGCATAATAGCTTATTCCCGTATAGTAACATGTATGGAAAGTACTATCTCCTTGGCTAAGTAAGTATTCGTACCTTTGTATAGCTGTAGGATAGAGTTGGTTCAAACAGTATGCTTGTGCGTTTTGTTGGTTGACCACAATGTTTGTTGTATCTCTTTTACGGTATTCTTCCGTAGCATCTATGGCATATTGATAATCTTTTCCTGCAATGTAGATACTACCCAGTTTGGCAGCCGCCAAATAATCCGTAGGATATAATTCTTGTATAAGGTGATAACATCCCAGCGCAGACTGAAAATCATCCATTCCTTCAAAACTTTGTCCCATCAGATGCAGGGCTATAGCAGAACTGTCCTTTTCGGCAAGTAAACTACTTTCTCCCAATGCTTCCTGATACTTACGTTCAATCAATAGTAGGTTGATATACTGAATAAGGGCATATTTGTTTTCCGGATTCAAGTCGATAGCTTTTTGATAGTAGCTCAAAGCCTGCTTATTTTTGATCAGCATTTTGCTGCACTCGGCAGCTTCGATGTAGGCACGCGGATTTAGCGAATCTTGCAAAGTGATGTTCTGAAATACTTCTAATGCCTCTACATTATTTCCTAACCCTTTCAATGCTTTTCCTTTCTGATAGAGTAGGGGAATAGTTGGCTTTTCTTTGTTAATAAGTGATAGAGCAGTTTCGTAATCATAATTGGCCATGGCTTCCTGAATGGCATTTGTGTTTTGTGCCGTAATGAAGGAACAATAGACACAGAGACAAAAGCAGATAAAAAGTTTTCTCATACTATTTAGCTTTAATGTATCATTATTGGGGATGCAAGTTACTAAAAAGAATGTGCTTACGAAATAATCGTAACCTATTTTAGATAGATTAACTAATAAAAAAGAAGCGCCCTTCCTATGAGGAAGAGCGCTTCAAGGTTGTATCTGTTTAATTCAGAATGTTTACATCAAGAATCCCAGCAAGATACCGGCAGCGACTGCTGAACCGATTACACCTGCTACGTTCGGACCCATAGCGTGCATCAACAAATAGTTGGTCGGATCATATTCCAAACCTACAATTTGCGAGATACGGGCAGAGTCGGGTACGGCAGATACACCGGCGTTACCGATCAGCGGGTTAATCTTGTTATCCTTAGACAGAACCAGATTGAATATCTTCACGAAGAGTACACCTGATGCAGTGGCAATAACGAATGACAATGCACCCAGACCGAAGATTTTGATAGAGTCCAAAGTAAGGAACTCAGAAGCCTGAGTAGAAGCACCTACTGTCAAACCTAACAAAATTGTAATAGTATCAATCAACGGACCACTTGCAGTATTAGCCAAACGACGAGTTACTCCACTTTCTTTCAATAGGTTACCGAAGAACAGCAGACCCAACAAAGGAAGACCTGAAGGAACAAGGAATGTAGTAAGCAACAGACCCACAATCGGGAAAATTACTTTCTCTGTATGCGAAACAGCGCGCGGCGGTTTCATGCGGATCAAACGTTCGTGCTTAGTAGTAAGGGCACGCATGATAGGCGGCTGTATTACGGGTACCAACGCCATATAAGAGTAGGCTGATACCGCAATAGCACCCATCAAGTTTGGAGCCAGTTTGGAAGAAAGGAAGATAGCCGTAGGACCGTCGGCACCACCGATAATACCGATTGCACCAGCTTGCATAGGATCGAATCCAATTTCAAGCGCAATCATGTATGCACCGAAGATACCAAACTGGGCTGCCGCACCAATCAGCATCAACTTAGGGTTAGAAATCAGGGCCGAGAAATCTGTCATGGCACCGATACCCAAGAAGATGAGCGGCGGATACCATCCGGACGTTACCCCTTGATACAAGATGTTAAGTACAGAACCTTCTTCATAGATACCGACCTTTAATCCGGCTTCCATGTTGAAAGGAATATTACCGATGAGGATACCGAAACCAATAGGAATCAGCAGCATCGGTTCAAATTCCTTGGCAACTGCCAAGTATATGAAAAATAAGCCGACTAGAATCATCACAATATGTCCCACCGTTGCATTGGCGAAACCTGTGTATGTCCAGAAGTCTGCTAAGTTATTCATTAAGAAATTAGTAAATTCTCCCATATTATTCAATAATTACAAGGTCAGTACCTTCGAGAACGGAATCTCCTTTATTTACACTAATAGCGGTAATTTTACCATCTTTGTCGGCATTGATATTGTTTTCCATCTTCATGGCTTCGAGGATGATGATGGTTTGTCCCTTTTTCACGGTATCGCCTACGTTTACCTTCACTTCAAGGATCACACCGGGCAGCGGAGATTTTACACCCGATTTGCCAGAAGAAGGAGTAGCCGGTTTAGTGATAGGAGTTACAGGAGCCTGTGCAGGAGAAGTCGGGTTGGTAACCGGACGTACTACTGGTTTAGTAGCTGCTTTTGGAGCCTTATCCATTTCGACATTATAGGGAGTACCGTTCACTTCTACGTGAGCGATGTTTTCTTCAATATCTCCAATGGTCACTTTATATAAGTTACCGTTGATTTTATATTTATATTCTTTCATCGTTTTATCTGTTATTAAAGGTGACTATTTTCTGGGAGTTTCGCGTAATGTGTAAATCTTCGAGCTCCACGGTGAGTAGGTACGTTTTACGCGTGTAATGGTAAGAATGGTTTCTTCCATATCGTGTACATCGCTCTGCATTTCATGCATAGCCATACCGATCGCAGCGTAAACTTCGCCCGGAACTTCACCTAACTTCTTTTCTTTGGCTTCTTTCTTATCAGTGATACCCTTAACCTTCATAGCATTACGCTTGCTGAGGTTAACAGATATTCTTCCGATAATCTTGAAGGAAATGTAAAGAAGGATCAAGCCTACGAATACTACACTCATAGCGGAAATTGACATACCAATACCTGCGCTATCCTTTTCTTCGAACTTTTCCATCTTGACATTCTTGTCGATGGTCTGGTTGTTGGTACTTGGAGTAACGTATTTATCGGGACTTCCACCTTTTACTTCCCACTTGTCGGCAGCGTCACTTACGCGGGCATACGACTGGTTGGCCTTCAATGTGCCGGCAGGGATAGTAATTTGGTCGAGTAGCTTTCTACCGGAGTCATATAAACCAATCCAGTTGGCATTGAGGGTATCCAGTTGGAAATTCAGGTGGAAAGTACCGCGCTTTGGGTTATTGTCAGCCCAGAATAAGGAGTGTTGGCGGGGTTTTACTACCGTCATGACGTCACCTTTCGGGATGAAATAAGAAATGGTATCACCCGGTTTACTGCTGAATTTCAGTAAATGAGCGGCCAAATCGGCACTACCATACGTTCTATTGAATATTTCAATCCATGCACTGTGCATTCCGTAGTCATCCTGAAAGTCGCTTTCGTTGTTGATAAGCACCTCATTCAGAACTAACTTGTTGTTTGATTTCTGCTCTTTACAGGAACTCAAACCCAACATTAGCAGCAAGGCAAAGAATATTCCGATCGTTGTTTTATCCATAATCGTTCTTGTTTTAATGTAAAAAGCTTGATTACAAAGGAATATTACCATGCTTTTTAGCCGGGTTAGTCAATTTCTTGGTTTGCAATTGTTGCAAAGCACGAATCACGCGGAAACGAGTGTTGCGCGGTTCGATAACGTCATCGATATAACCATATTTAGCTGCGTTATAAGGATTAGCGAATAACTTCGTGTATTCAGCTTCTTTTTCTGCGAGGAACGCAGCCGGATTTTCCTGAGTTTTAGCTTCCTTGGCATACAATACTTCTACAGCACCGGCACCACCCATTACAGCAATTTCAGCAGTAGGCCATGCATAGTTCATGTCACCACGCAATTGCTTACAGCTCATTACGATGTGTGAACCACCGTATGACTTACGCAATGTAACGGTTACTTTAGGTACAGTAGCTTCACCGTAAGCATACAGCAACTTAGCACCATGCAGAATTACAGCATTGTATTCCTGACCTGTGCCCGGAAGGAATCCCGGAACGTCAACCAATGATACGATAGGAATATTGAAAGCATCGCAGAAGCGTACAAAACGAGCAGCTTTACGAGATGCATTGCTATCGAGCACACCTGCCAGATATTTAGGCTGGTTAGCAACGATACCTACTGATTGTCCATTGAAACGAGCGAAACCAATGATAATATTCTTTGCGTAATCTTTCTGAATTTCAAGGAATTCACCATTATCAACGACTGCACTAATGATTTCGTACATATCGTAAGGTTTGTTCGGGTTGTCAGGAATAATCTCATTCAATGAATCTTCCAGACGGTCGATAGGGTCTGTGCAGTCTACAAGCGGAGCTTCTTCCAAATTGTTCTGAGGAATATAGCTCAAAAGGCTGCGGATCAGTGCCAAACCTTCTTCTTCAGTCTTAGCGGTGAAGTGAGTAACGCCCGATTTAGTTGAGTGTACACTTGCACCACCCAGATTCTCCTGGGTAACATCTTCACCTGTTACAGTCTTAACAACTTTAGGACCGGTAAGGAACATATAAGAAGTACCTTCCATCATTAAAGTAAAGTCGGTCAAAGCAGGAGAGTAAACTGCACCACCTGCGCAAGGACCAAATATTCCGGAGATTTGAGGAATCACGCCGGAAGCAAGGATATTGCGTTGGAAGATTTCAGCATAACCAGCCAAGGCATTGATACCTTCCTGGATACGTGCACCACCCGAGTCATTGATACCGATACAAGGTGCACCCATCTTCATCGCCTGATCCATAATCTTACAGATCTTCAGAGACATAGTTTCAGACAGAGAACCCGCAGTAACGGTAAAGTCTTGTGCAAAGATATAAATCAAACGACCGTCGATAGTACCACAACCGGTTACTACACCATCGCCGGGATAGTGGCTCTTTTCCATACCGAAGTTGGTACATCTGTGCTCAACGAACATGTCCATTTCTTCGAAACTACCTTCGTCGAGAAGCATAGCTATGCGCTCGCGAGCTGTGTATTTACCTTTCTCGTGTTGCTTGGCAATTGCCTTCTCACCACCACCAAGGCGTGCAGCTGTACGGCGGTCAATAAGCTCTTTAATTTTTTCAAGTTGATTGCTCATCTTCTTATAATATTTTGTTATTTACTATATACTTATTTATAAGTTTACGCTCCGTAAATCTTATGGTTTTTCGCAAAGTTCGGTTAATACACCGAGAGTGGATTTCGGATGCAGGAATGCGATGTGTAATCCTTCAGCACCTTTGCGGGGAGCTTTATCGATGAGGCGGATACCTTTTCCTTCAACTTCGGCAAGTGCATTGGCTACGCCGTCTTCCACAGCAAAAGCCAAGTGATGCATACCACCGTTGCCATTATTTTTCTCGATAAATTTAGCGATAGCGCTTTCAGGTGAAGTCGGTTCAAGTAGTTCAATCTTTACATCACCTACTTTAAGGAAGGCTGTTTTAACTTTCTGATCTTCTACTGTTTCAATGCTGTAGCATTTCAGACCTAAAACGTTTTCATAATACGGAAGGGCCTCTTCAATGCTAGTAACAGCAATGCCCAGATGCTCAATGTGTGAAATCTTCATAACGATATAAATTAGTGTTAATACTGTTTTTCTTCGTAAAGACAAAAAGCAGCACAAAGAAAGAGATTTATTCCAAAATAAAGAAATATTTCATCAATTAATTATTCCATTATTGAAGTTTAGAAAGCTTTTTTTAGACTTTTGATAGATTGCTCTTTTACTTGTTGGCGGAATTGTATTCTATAATTGGGAAGAAATAAAAGTCTTAACCCTTTTTGGTACATACCAATTTATTTGAAACTTGTATTCGTTAAGAGGAGATGTTGCATTTATAAAGTTGAATTCATCCTCCTCTACACAAAAGTTCGTTTTCTGGAAAGTATCTGCCATCTGCCACCTTTTTGCTTATATATTCTTAATAACTAAATGATTACAGTGTTGCAGATACCTGTTGCAGATAGGTGGCAGATGTTTTATCTGCCACACATATATTTGTAAGTAGCCATAGTACCATAAAACGTTTACGGCGGAACTATCATTTCAGGTTATAGATGATAAGTTAATATCTTAGTTTATAGTGTTGAACACTTTGTTTTAATTAGAGATATAAATAGTTTCAGCCAATATAAACGATTTGTTTAGTATGTTGAAATGAACTGTTTCCCAGAGAGAAACAAACTGTTTCCCTAGTTGAAACGGGTCATTTCCTTAGAAAAAACAGAATATGTTGACTGCTAATTTTGATCCAGAATAGTACTTTCCTGATGTATATTGGTTGACCCTTTTGCTAATTTTCCTATATCAGTGAGTAATTCAACTTAATGAATGGGACGGCAATTAATATGGAATTTTACAATAATTAATCGTGCTTATGTTATACTTAAATATGGAATAAATGGAATTATATCGTAACTAATTGTTCTTTATCTGTGATTATAGTGTAGAATTAGTAATATGTAGTTACATTAAAGTTATAATGAATACAATTTTATTCTTCTGATTATGTAAATCATATTATTTTGAATATGGGCTGAATATGCATTTTAAAAAATACACTTTTGTGTTCTGTTTCTTTGTGTTTATCGTGTTTTACTTTGTCTTTTATGAAACGTATTTTAAGAATTAGGCTATGTGGTTGTAACGGTAAACCGTTACAAAATGACTATTTGTCATTGAAAAACATTATTATTTAAATAAATTCTTTGCTTTTCTATTGTAAATTGATTTGTTATTTTTATATTTGCTGAAAATTAAACGAATAAAGGTTAAACAGTAATTGATACATATAAAAAGAATGTTAATTATGTTGTTGATGAAAAAGATTGCGTATTTGCAATGAATTGATATATTATATGTATATATTAATGTTTTAATTTTAAATATAAAGATATAGGATATATTCTCCAATAAGGAAATATCATATTTTACATAACACATGTTTTACTAATACAAAAAAATTACGATTATGAAAAAGAGACTCATGATGGTAGCAGTGCTTCTAGGTGCTTTGACACTTGGAGCTTGCGTAGACGACAATGAATCGCAGTCTGTTACAGATGTGCGCAATGCCAAAGCTGAGCAGCTGAAATCAATTGCTGCGATGAACAATGCTGAGGCGCAAGCTAAAATGTTGATTGCAGAGGCTAATGTTAAAATTAAGGAGCAGGAAGCTGCGTTGAAGAAAGCAGAAGCAGATAAGGCTGCTGCAGAAGCAAAAATTGAAGAGCTTAAAGCTAAAATGGCTGCGGATACTTATGACGCAAAGTTGGCAGCTGAATTGGCTCAGGCTCAAGTTGAGAAAGCCCAAGCGGAATCAACATTGGCTTATGTTTTGGGTGAGGCACAACAATATCAATTACGTTTGCAAGCAGCATTGGCAGAATTGCAGGTTACGGTATTGAGCAAACAAGCAGATTTGGTTAAACATAAAGATGATGTTACTAATGCTGAACTTGACAGATTGGAAGCTTTAGCAAAGAAATATGGTGCACTTTTGTGTTCTTATACTGAAGAACAAAATAATTTGGCTAACCTGAAATCGGGATTGGTTACTTTGGAAGCAGGACTGACAGACTGGAAGGCTGATAAAGAAAAGACAATTGCTAAAAATAATGCTTCAATAAAGGTTCTTGATGAACAGATTGCTCTTTATAAGAAATATGCTAATTATACAGAGAATATTGATGATCTGAAAAATAAAATAACTGTGAAGCAGGCTGAATATAATCAAGCTGCCGATCAAGTAACTGCTTTGAATTTAGCATGGACGAATATGAAGTTAGACGTAAAGGCTACGGACAAGATGCGTGATGATATTTTAGCTACGGAACTGACATGGAATGGATTGTCTGAATATGACGCAGTTGGAATATATTTTGCTTCTTACAATCCTGTTACTAACTTGAATTTTACTTCTGCTTCATCGTATTATGGATATGGCACTATTGTAAAAGGCGATTATGAATTACCTATTGATACGATTGCTCTTGAAATAGAAGCTAAAGATGTAAGAGCACTTAAGGTTGGCATGAATGATGCAATTGCAGCTTTGGATGTCAAAGGAAAAGAAGATGCAATAAATACAGCTAAAACCGGATTGAAAGCGGTATACGATGCTGCTGTAACAGCTTCGGCTGATGCAAAGAAGGCTTATGAAGCTGCTCCTACAGATGCTGCTAAAAAACAAGCATATACTGAAGCCTTGGCTGTAGAAGCCACTGCAAAGTCAAATTACGACGACGCTGTTGAAACTTTAGCATCAGCTAAAGAGAGCGTTGAGAAGCTGAATAAAGGCTATGACTTGGTAAGCAATAAATCCTATACAGATGCTTTGGTTAAGGCCGTGAAAGAATACAATGATGCAATTCGTACTCTTTATACTCCAAAAGCTGAAGCTAAGTTTGCATATTTAGATGCGGACAAGGTTAAGTCTGACATAAATGATGAATTGACTGCTATGAATTCTGTTTATTATGGAACATCAAATTCTCAGCAATATATGACTATTAATCAATGGTTATATCAAAACGAAAACTGGCTCTTTGATTCTAATAATAGTATTGATAACAATATTAATATTGAGTATATGCAGAATGGTTATCGGTATAGTTTCTCTATAGGAGACATTTATTCTTTATATGTGCAAAATAACACTTCAAATGGTGCTTTCTCTATCGATAACTTGGTAAAAGTATTGGAGGCTCAAAAAGAATATTTGCTAAAGGAAAATGTAGATTATTCTGCTGCTACTTCTACTGAACAGACAATTGCTTTGAAAAAGGCTGCTATTGCTCAGAAAGAAGGAGTCATTAAAATTATTGAAATTCAGATGAACAAGGCTAAGGAACTTCTAGCTGAGGCAACAAAAGATGCTACTCCTGCTGCATGACGATTTGTAACTAGTGCTAATAATATAAAAGTAAAATAGAAGTATCATGAAAATAAGAAAACTTTTACTATTAGCCGTTATGCCCATGATGTGTCTTGCAGCGAATGCACAAGAAAAAAGTTGTAGCAAAGATTTCACTCCAAAGAAAGGTGATTTCACATTAGCAGCAACTGTAGGATACAATAGCTACGCAAGCGTTACAGCCCCTTCGGGTTTGTTGACGGACTATGAAGTTGCGGCTCTCTCTACCAATTGGTCAGATAAAAAGCTGATGGTTGGTTTTGAAGCAGGCTGGTTCTTCAAAGACTTGTGGAAACTTAACTTGGGTGGCGGTATGAACTTCACGAATAACCCCGGTTATTCGGCTGTTCCCGGCACGATTGACGATACGAATAGAGGCAACTCCGTAGAAGATAATATGGGAGAAATTCCTAACTATCGTGCGGTGGCAAATGCCCAATCATTCTCCTACAATGTATTTGCAGGCGTCGATCGTTATTTTAAGATTAAGAAAGTTCCTAATCTGATGTGGTATACAGGGGTGCGCGTAGGCATGGCTTATGCTCAGAACCAGATGAAATATGACGAGTACGAAACAATGGGTAAATCTGTAGGAGAAACCTGGAACCTTCGTGGTGCCGTCACTATGGGTGTAGATTATTTTGTACTACCTGCCATGTACATCGGTGCTCAGATTGATCCCTTCTGCTATACGTACAACATGACTACGTATAAACCACAAGAAGGTTTGAGCAATCTTGATGCGGATAGTCACAACTTCAGCCTTTTGGCTGCTCCGACAATTAAGATTGGGTTTAAATTTTGATAAATCTCTTTTCAGTTACCTGAGATAAACGTTGTGCAATTACTCTAGATGGGGGAAGTTCGATAATCGAACTTCCCCCTAACTTTTTATCTTATAGTCTGTTTATGATATAATTTGTTGTATCTTTGTAAATGAAAATGCATAAAGACAAATATTATGTCACATTTAGCTCCTCTGATAGCTGATTTAGCTCTGATTCTGATTTGTGCAGGGATTATGACCCTGATTTTTAAAAAGCTGAAACAACCTTTGGTGTTGGGATATGTGGTGGCAGGATTTCTTGCCGGTCCCCATATCGCATTTACTCCTTCGGTGGTGGATGCGACTAATGTACAAACATGGGCGGATATTGGAGTGATATTCTTATTGTTTGCACTAGGACTTGAGTTTAGCTTTAAGAAAATTGTAAAAGTGGGAGGGGCTGCGATCATTGCTGCGTGTACCATTATTTTCTGCATGATACTGCTTGGTGTAACGGTGGGGACCAGGTTTGGATGGAAACGAATGGATTGTATCTTTCTTGGTGGTATGATTGCTATGTCTTCTACTACCATTATTTATAAAGCATTCGATGATTTGGGATTGCGTAAGAAGCAATTCACCGGTTTGGTACTGAGTGTGCTGATCTTGGAAGATATTCTTGCCATTGTATTGATGGTGATGCTCTCTACAATGGCAGTCAGTAATAACTTCGAAGGTTCCGAAATGTTGGAAAGTATTGCAAAGTTGCTGTTCTTTCTTATCCTTTGGTTTGTAGTAGGAATCTATGTTATTCCCGGTTTCTTAAAGCGTTGTCGAAAACTAATGAGCGAGGAAACATTGCTGATTGTTTCGCTTGGGCTTTGTTTCGGTATGGTGGTCTTGGCATCGCATACGGGTTTTTCTGCGGCGTTCGGAGCCTTTATAATGGGATCTATTTTGGCAGAAACGGTAGAAGCTGAAAGTATTGAGAGACTGGTGAAGCCAGTAAAAGACTTATTCGGGGCTATTTTCTTTGTATCAGTCGGCATGATGGTAGATCCCAATATGATTATGGAATATGCAGGACCTATTATTGTAATAACCTTGGCTGTGATTATAGGACAATCTCTATTTGGTACATTGGGTGTTTTGTTAGCAGGTCGACCCTTAAAGACGGCTATGCAATGTGGATTTAGCTTGACGCAAATCGGAGAGTTTGCTTTTATTATAGCATCTTTAGGTGTCTCTTTGCATGTTACAAGCCACTTTTTATACCCCATTGTGGTAGCGGTGTCTGTGATAACTACCTTCCTTACCCCTTATATGATTCGTGTGGCAGAGCCTGCTTCTAATTTTGTAGACACTCACTTGCCTACTAAATGGAGGAATTTCTTGAACCGATACTCTTCAGGTTCTCAAACAATGAATCATGAGAATTTATGGAAAAAACTGATACTGGCTTTGGTGCGTATTACTGTAGTGTATTCTATTGTTAGTGTGGCGATCATAGCCTTGACGTTTCGTTTCTTAGTACCACTTCTTCACGATAGTTTGCCGGGAATTTGGGGCTCATTGTTGGCAGCGTTGATTATTATCTTATTTATTTCTCCATTCTTGCGTGCTATTATGATAAAAAAGAATCATTCTGTAGAGTTTGTTACTTTGTGGAATGATAGTCGTGCCAATCGGGCACCTTTGGTCGCAACCATCGTCTTCCGTGTTCTTTTGGCTGTATCGTTTGTTATGTTTGTAATAGCCGGTTTGTTCAAAGTGTCCGTGAGTTTGGTGTTTGGGGTAGCTGTTGCTTTGGTTATCCTAATGATACTTTCGCGTCAGTTGAAAAAGCAGTCTATCTTGATTGAACGGAAGTTTTTCCAGAATCTTCGGTATCGGGATATGCGTGCAGAATATCTTGGGGAGAAGAAACCGGAATATGCAGGTCGTCTTCTCTCACGCGACTTACATCTCACCGATTTTGAATTACCTGGTGAAGCTAATTGGGCAGGTAGAACTTTGGCAGAATTGAATTTTGGCAATAGATACGGGGTTCATGTAGTTTCTATCCTTCGTGGTAAAAGGCGGATTAATATTCCGGGAGCTTCGGTTCGTTTGTTCCCTCAAGATAAAATACAAGTCATTGCGACCGATGAAGATTTGAATGTGTTCAGCGAGGAAATGAATAAGTCATCGGTAATGCAGTCTGATGTAATAGAGAAAAGTGAAATGATTTTGCGCCAATTCCGTGTGGATGAAAATTCTCCCTTCCTGAATAAGACATTAAAAGAATCGGGTATTCGTGAGAAATATCGTTGTCTGATAGTTGGTGTGGATAGGGATGGAGAAACTCTGCATGCTCCCGATCCGCACGAGCCATTTACGGAAGGAGATGTTGTGTGGATTGTAGGAGAGAATAGTGATGTTTATCAATTAGTAAATATCAACCAATAATTAAAAGGTAAAGAAGATAAGTGATTTTAAAATCACTTATCACTATCAAAGTTTTCCAAGAATTTTATCCATTACCCAGTTGGTAAGTGTGGCGCTTTCTCCATCACAGTTGCAGACTGATTTACCAAGTAAATGATCTACTACAGCTTGAATAAGTGGTTGCTGAACGTAAATAGGGTTTTCAACATGAATTTCTTCCCGTCCTTTTCCTGTGTGTAAAGCAATGGGATCGTAGGTAAAAACCGAAAAGCAGATCATTCCTTTGTCTCCGATAATTTCAATACGGTCTTCACGTGCAGATTCATGAGCTACGAAGCACCAAGAACCGCTGCCAACCAGTCCATTATCAAACTGAAAACAGGCACTCAAGGTATCTTCTGCCGGATATAATCCACCACGATTGCTTTTATAACCACTGGCTTCAAGAATGCAACCAAACATCTCTTGAAGTAGATCTATCTGATGTGGAGCAAGGTCATAAAAGTAACCTCCGCCGGCAATGGCAGGTTGTACACGCCAAGGCAGATTCTCTTTATTGTGATCTAAGTCACGCGGAGGCTGTGCAAAGCGTATTTGGATATTTATAATATTGCCGATAGCACCTTCTTCTACCAATGATTTCACTTTTTGGAAGTAAGGCAGGTAGCGGCGATAATAGGCAACGAAACACGGAACCCCTGTTTCTTTGGATATACGATTGATACGACAGCATTCCTCGTATGTAACGGCCATCGGCTTTTCTATATAAACAGGTTTTCCTGCTTTCATCGACATGATGGCGTAGGTAGCATGAGAAGAAGGAGGGGTAGCAATATATATGGCGTTCACTTCGTCGTCGTCAAGCAATTCCTGAGCATCGTCATACCATTTGGGAATGCCTCTTTCCTTTGCGTATGCTTTGGCTTTTTCTCCATTACGGCTCATGACTGCTACAACTTCCGAATCTTCTATTTTTTGAAAAGCCGGTCCGCTTTTATATTTGGTTACTTCTCCGCAGCCAATAAATCCCCATTTTATCTTTTTCTCACTCATATATCTTACCTTTCTTTTCTACTTCTCCTCTTCAAAGTCAAATTCAAAATCAAAATCATCGAGAAATTCCGGTGCAGTGAAGTCTTCTAGATTACGGCGATCTTTCTTCGTAGGACGTCCGGTGCCTTTGGCACGATTTACGAAACCGCTTACGTGACTCATTTCCAGCAATTCGAGTTGATCCGGAGTAGTTACATTTTCCATCATTTCGGATACCAGCTTGGCACCAACACGCTTTTCAATAGGTTGTAACACTTTGAAAGAGTAGGTGATAGGTGGCTTACGAACCTGAATAACATCTCCCGGTTTTACCATACGGGCTGCTTTGACGAATGCGCCATTTATGCTGATACGTCCTTTCTTGCAGGCTTCAGCGGCAATAGTACGAGTCTTGAAGATGCGTACAGCCCACATCCATTTATCAATTCTTGCCTCACTCATTTCTTGTTATATTGGTTCATGGTAATATCAATTCCTGCCAGACAGAAACTTTTGGCGATTTCTCCGGCTGTTTCCAGTCTCTCGTCCATTGTTTTCTGATCTTCATCGGTAAAGTGTCCGAGGACAAAATCAATTTGCCCCCCACGTGGAAATTCATTGCCGATGCCGAAGCGAAGTCGGGCATAATTCTGTGTACCTAGTGTTGCGGCAATATGTTTTAATCCATTATGACCGGCATCACTTCCTTTGCTTTTTAAACGTAAAGTTCCGAATGGAAGAGCTAAATCGTCCACTACTATCAACACGTTTTCCAAAGGAATGTTTTCCTTTTGCATCCAGTAACGTACCGCATTACCACTAAGATTCATATAGGTAGAAGGTTTCAGCAATAGTAATTGGCGTCCTTTTACCGAAAGGGTAGTGGTGAAGCCATAACGTCCATCTGTAAAAGTTGCTCCTGTCGCTTTAGCCAAAGCGTCAACTACCATGAAACCTATATTGTGGCGGGTTTCGTGATATTCGGGACCTATATTACCTAATCCTACAATTAAGTATTTCATCTTTATAATGATTAATCATTGAAAAAAAAGAACGCGGATTATCGCAGTTATCCGCGGATTATCAAAGAAATCTGCGTTATCTGCGTTAATCCGCGTTCCGGAATATTTTTATGAAAGAGCTGATTAGCTGTTTGTAGCAGCAGCACCTCTTGCAGCACGAGTTAACTTAACAGCGCATACAACAGCTTCTTTAGCATTTAATAATTCTAGACCTTCGTATTTCAACTCACCAACCTTAACAGTTTTTCCTAATGCCAAATGAGAAACATTGATAGTCAATTTCTCAGGGATAACATTATATTGAGCTCTTACTTTCAACTTACGCATCTGCAATACCAACTTACCACCGGCTTTAACACCTTCAGCAAGACCTTCCATCTGTACAGGAACTTCCATTACGATAGGTCTTGTTTCGTCGATTTGGTAGAAGTCAACGTGCAAGATAGTATCTTTTACAGGGTGGAATTGAATATCTTTCAAGATAGCATTTACTTTTTTGCCATCGATGTCTAAGTCAACTACATAGATATGCGGAGTGTAAACCAAATTACGCAGACCATCAGCAGGTACAGTAAAGTGAATGTTTTCACCAGCTCCATAGAGTACGCAAGGTACACCGTTGTCTTTACGAATAGCTTTCAAAGCTTTAGCTTGTTCCGAAGAACGTTCTGCAATAGTTCTTGCAGTTCCTTTTACTTCAATTGATTTCATTTTCTAATTTTTTGTGTTACTCTAAATTAAGTATTTATTTTGCTTAATTCACCATTACACAATGTGGATCACCCACACGATGTTGCAAAAAAGCGGTGCAAAAGTACTGCTTCTTTTTGAATTATCAAAAGGTTATAACCTAAAAATCTATGTCTATCTTGATTTCTCCATCTAAAGAAGAAATTTTCTCTTCTTGCAATTCTGCTTTGTCTTTTTCAAGACCAACTATTTCCTCATTGTCATTACGTTCTGAATAACTTCCTTGTTGCTCTTGGATGAAATGGACAGCTTGCTGTAATCCATTCATGAATTTTTCGAAATCTTCTTTATATAAAAAGATTTTGTGTTTCTCGAAACTTACTTGCGAGTCTTCTCCTTCACCCATTACTATTTTCTTGCTTTCGGTGATGGCGAGGAACATTTCGTCTTTTCTGTTTTTCTTGACGTCTAAATAGTAGATGCGCTTACCTGCTTTAATGGATTGGGAGAATACGATCTCCTTATCGTTCATATCCGCTGCGTTTTTCTTCTTAAAGTCTTCCATATTATATTAGGTATCAATTTTGATATTATTGCCTTAAAAGTTATATTTCGTAGCTTGTAGCTCTCTTATCGGGCTCAAAATTGACGATTTTTTTTAAACTGTCAAAGGAAAAAGCCCGGATAATCAAGTTCTGCATTAAAAAATGTGATTTCTTTATGTAAACTCATTAAAAATGCCTACTTTTGCAACTCGTTAAAACACCAGTATTTACTTTAGAATTATGATTAACAGAGTTCTTATTCGTCTTAAGATTATACAGATTGTATATGCTTATTATCAGAACGGCAGTAAAAATTTAGACTCAGCGGAGAAAGAATTGTTCTTTAGCCTATCTAAGGCTTATGATCTTTACAACTACCTGTTGATGCTGATGATAGCCCTGACGAACTACGCACAGAAACGCATTGATGCGGCAAAAGCTAAATTAGCTCCTACAGCTGAGGAGTTATATCCCAACATGAAGTTTGTAGAAAATAAGTTCATTGCCCAAATGGAAGTGAACAAGCAATTGATGGATTTTATAGCCAATCAAAAGCGTACTTGGGTAAATGATGAAGATTTTGTAAAGGGGCTATATGAGCAAATTATTGCTTCCGACATATATAAGGAGTATATGGCCTCTTCCGACAACTCATACGAAGCAGACCGTGAGTTGTGGAGAAAAATATATAAATCATTTATTTTCAGTAATGAAGCTTTGGATATTCTGCTTGAAGATCAAAGTCTTTATTGGAATGATGACAAAGAAATTGTTGATACCTTCGTATTGAAAACTATCAAACGTTTTGAGGAAAAGAACGGTGCGAACCAGCAATTACTTCCCGAATTTAAAGATGATGAAGATCAGGAATTTGCTCGTCGCTTGTTCCGTCGTACCATCTTGAACTGTGACTACTATCGTCATTTGATTAGTGAGAATACGCGTAATTGGGATTTGGATCGTGTTGCTTTTATGGATGTGGTAATTATGCAGTGTGCTTTAGCTGAAATTTTAAGTTTTCCGAACATTCCAGTGAGTGTTTCGTTAAATGAATATGTAGATATTGCTAAAGTATATAGCACAACTAAGAGTGGTAGCTTTGTCAACGGTACTTTGGATGGAATAGTTAATCAATTAAAAAAAGAAGGTAAGTTAACGAAAAACTGATACCTTTGTTGAATAATAAAAACTAAAACCGAGTATTTTATGAACTTAATGACTGTATTTTTCCTGCAGGCTCCAGCCGCAGGCCCTGCTGGTGGCGGAAGCTTAATGTGGATTATGCTGATAGCCATGTTTGTGATTATGTATTTCTTTATGATTCGTCCACAAAATAAGAAGCAGAAGGAAATTGCAAATTTCCGCAAATCACTTCAGGTAAACCAGAAAGTGATTACAGCTGGCGGAATTCATGGCGTTATCAAGGAAATTAATGATAATGACATTGTTCTTGAAATAGCTTCTAACGTTAAGATACGTATAGATAAGAATTCTGTTTTTGCTGCGGCTGCTGATGCTAATAGCAGTCAGGCTTCTAAATAAAAGAAATGTGAGCCTATGTTCGATCGTAGGAACATAAAAAGAATCTATTTGAAATTATATAAGCAAATGAAGGACTTCCTGCTCAGTGATAAGAGCAGGGAGTTCTTTATTTTTTTATTTTTCTTTTTCATAGCCAGTGGTTTTTGGTTGCTACAAACATTAAACAATGACTATGAAACAGAATTTTCTATTCCTGTGAAGTTAAAGGGGGTACCCAATAATGTGGTAATAACTTCCGAACCAGCTTCTGAACTTCACATTAAAGTAAAAGATAAAGGCACTGTACTTCTTAATTATATGTTGGG
>NZ_JASLER010000042.1 GCF_030151085.1 Bacteroides sp.
TATCCGTTTTCACGCTTCTGTAAACTTAGGTATTTTGAAGTTCCTTGCTTTTGAGCAAACTTTCAAAAACTCACTGACTACTCTACCTATGGGTGGTGGTAAAGGTGGTGCAGACTTCTCTCCGCGTGGCAAATCAAATGCTGAAGTAATGCATTTCGTTCAGTCTTTCATGCTGGAACTGTGGCGTCACATCGGTCCTGAGACCGACGTTCCTGCCGGTGATATCGGTGTAGGTGGTCGTGAAGTAGGTTTCATGTTTGGTATGTATAAGAAGCTGACTCACGAATTTACAGGTACTTTCACCGGTAAAGGCCGCGAATTTGGTGGTTCACTGATTCGCCCGGAAGCTACCGGTTACGGTAACATCTATTTCTTGATGGAAATGCTTGCTGCTAAAGGTACTGACTTGAAAGGCAAAACTTGCTTAATCTCAGGTTCGGGTAACGTAGCTCAATATACAGCTGAAAAAGTATTGGAACTGGGTGGTAAGGTTTTGACAATGTCCGATTCAGACGGTTATGTTTACGACCCCGCTGGTATAGACCGCGAGAAGTTGGATTACATCATGGATTTGAAGAACAACTACCGTGGCCGTATCCGCGAATATGCCGAGCAATATCCGGGCGTTAAGTATGTAGAAGGAGCTAAACCTTGGGGTGAAAAAGCAGACATCGCTCTTCCTTCTGCTACTCAGAACGAACTAAACGGTGATCATGCACGTCAGTTAGTTGCCAATGGTGTAATGGCTGTTTCAGAAGGCGCTAACATGCCCTCTACTCCGGAAGCCATCAAAGTATTCCAAGATGCCAAGATTCTGTATGCTCCGGGTAAAGCTGCCAATGCAGGTGGTGTATCCGTATCAGGTCTTGAAATGACTCAGAACTCTATCAAACTGGGTTGGAGCTCAGAAGAGGTAGATGAAAAGCTGAAAAGCATCATGAAGAACATTCACGCAGCTTGCGTACAATATGGTACTGAAGCAGACGGTTATGTAAACTACGTGAAGGGTGCTAATGTTGCCGGATTCATGAAGGTAGCAAAAGCAATGATGGCACAAGGCATTTTATAAGCCATAAAGGTGGTATTCTGTAAGCCATAGAATATTATAAAAAAGAAGCAAAGGCGGGACACTATAAAGTTTTCCGCTTTTGTTGTATCTATCAGATTTCAGTCAGTTAATTGCAAAGACAAGGAATCCACACATGGAAAACGGAACCTTTGCCGTATTCGGATTCTACCCGGATGGTGCCTCCCATTTGCTCGGCAATAGTCTTACAGATAGGTAATCCTAATCCTGTACCTTGTATAAAAGAATTCAGTTTTTTGAAACGTTCGAATATTTTCGATTGATTCTGCTTCTCAATACCCATACCCGTATCCTCTACATAGATATCCAGCCCGTTATCCCTACAATCATACCCCATCTTGATATATCCACATTTAGTAAACTTCACGGCATTGGTAATCAAGTTATTGACAATTTGACTCAAACGATCACGATCTGCCTCGACCATTAATTGTTTAAGCGGATTCTCGCTGATAAATTCCACTTCAGGATTGCTTACCTTCTCGTGCATCTGAAGTGCAAGATCATTGAACATCGCAGAGAAGTTAAATCTCACATTTCTAAAAGTCATTTTACCGGAATCCAAGACTGAAAGGTTCAGAATATCATCAAAGAGCGTCAGTAGCAGACTATTATTGAGCATGACAATGCGATTGTACTCTTCCCGCTCCGCCCTGCTTTCCGCTTCAATAATAAGTTGCGAAAACCCGACAATAGAGTTCAGTGGTGTCCGTATTTCGTGGCTCATATTGGCTATGAATTGCGATTTCAGCCTGTCGGCCTGTTCCGCTTTGTCTCGCGCTTCTTTCAGTTGATCCATCATCTGATGTTGCAACGTAACGTCGTCGCCCACACAAACCAGGAGTCTTTTCCCCTTAAAACTAAATGAGAATTTGACGGTTTGCAGATGAGTACTTACATCACGATCTGGAGAAGTCACAATTTCATGGATTAGCATCGGAGCCTCTTCTGTATAAGTAGAGGCTTCCGTATCATCTCTCCGATATTTGTCCGCTTCTTCCTTCGGAAAAATCTCATAGTCTGTCTTACCTATCAATAATTCTTTGGGCAAATTGCACATTTGCTCGAACTTTTTGTTGATAATATAAAAGCGATAATCATTTTCTATATCTTTGATAAGAATAGCCGAAGGCAGTTCGTGAAAAATAGCTTTCATCATCTGATGCGCCGCTTTTTCATCCCTGATAGCCTTTTTCAACATCTCTTCTTTTTGCACTGTTTTCGTTACGTCATGCGCAATGCAAACTAGCAGTCTGTTTCCTTCGGAAGTTACAACATAAGACTTGGTGGTTTGTAAAATTATTCGTTCTTGACCCGAAAAGTTAATTTCTTCTTGAAACAAATACTCTCCTCCTTTGGCTACGGCAGCTTCGTCATCCCGACGATAC
This sequence comes from Bacteroides sp., assembly GCF_030151085.1. Classification (GTDB taxonomy): domain Bacteria; phylum Bacteroidota; class Bacteroidia; order Bacteroidales; family Bacteroidaceae; genus Bacteroides. The sequence continues at coordinate 2,476 of NZ_JASLER010000042.1, forward strand.
TTGTCTGCAATATCTAAAGGAAACATTTCGTAATCATTCTTTCCTATAATGTCCTTTTGCGAAAGATGCTGCAAAATGCAAAAGTTTTTATTAACTTTATAGTAACGGAAGTCATTTGCGACATCTTTTATAAAGATTATCGCACCCATTTTATCCATCAAGAACTGAGACAACTTATTGGGTGGCTGAGCCATATTGAGCAACTCATTTTTTTTTCTCAACGCACTCAATTCATCTTTCAGTCGCTGGTTTTCATTCTTTAATTCTTGTTCTTCTTTTAGATTCATAGTAGATATTAGAAATTGTTTTTCACAACTCAGGTTATCAATAGTAAAAGTATAAAATTAAAACGAATATTCTACTATATTTAGCGATAAAGTCAATTTTTTCATCTATTTCTAAAGATAGCGCTTGTATGCTCATTGTCAACTTCCTTTCTCTTTTCCACGTAGGGGAACTTCCGTTTCTACAAGGGGAAACACCCGTTTCCGCTAGCAGATACAGTCGTCCCCATTAGTCGATACGCCCATTCCCACTAGCGGATACAGTCGTTCCCAGTAATAGGATACGAGCGTTTCTACTAATAGGATACGAACGTTTCCAGAGGCAGGTACGCTTGTATCCACAGCTGGTTACGAACGTGTCCTACCCATAGGTCACGACAACACACTACTAATCAAAGCATTGCAAAGTAGTAAAATACAATAAGAGAGGTATTAAATATTCCAATCATACCCATCCACATAATCATCGAAATAATCATCCAACTCCACGCCGTAGCTTTTTGCTAAGCGGATGATATATTCCTGATCCACAGGACGAATCAGCCATTCACCCCGACGGGCAAGATAGTAATTCTTACGTCCGAAGTAAGACATGAGGCGTGAACGGAACGTACCATAATCACGAACAGTCAACAATTCCATAGCACGGGTAAAGCCTTTGGCATAACGTACGGTAGTCTCGGGACAATAATATTCACAATTCCCTTTCATGGCTTCTAGTTTTTGGGGAGTCAAAGTAGGCAGAAATGAATATTTCAAAGGAGCATGTTCCAAAGCTATATGTCGCAAACAAGTAGAAGCTTTGGAACAATCGGAAGATGCGCATACGCCAAATCCGTATGGCACTTGCGAATAATCGAATGATTTCATATTATATTTATTTTGCTACCCGCCAAGGTAGGCAGCATGTTCTTTTAATCTTGCATAAACGGCAGGATGGAGGAAATAGCAGATGTTCTTCCCTGCATTCAACGCTTCACGAATAAAGGTGGAACTGATTTCAAAGACAGGCGAGGATGTCAATTTTACATTCTCCGGTAAAGAAGCTGCATCTACCGGATACCCGGGACGCGGGTAAACAAGAATCCGGTTTTCAGCAAGAATACGTTCCGACTCGTACCAACGAGGGAAAAGTGCCCAATTATCAGAGCCAATAATAAGATGGAAAGTGTACTCCGGATAACTTCTTCTCAATTCATCCAAAGTATTGACTGTATAGGACGGGCGGGGCAAGCGAAACTCAAAATCGGATGCACGAAACTTGGAATAACCCTCAATAGCCAGTTTCACCAGCTCCAGTCGGAATTCATCGTCCATCAATTGTTCTTCCGACTTCAGCGGATTGTGCGGACTGACCATAAACCATACTTCATCCAAGCCCTCGTATTCACAAAGATAGTTTGCAAGAGCCAAGTGTCCGATGTGTATCGGATTAAACGAGCCGCTGAAAAGACCGATGTTCAATTATAAATGATAATTTAAGAATTATATATTTAAGATGATATCAAAGCAACTTTAAACGTTTCCAGCATCCATAAGCGTTAGCTCCAGTCAGGAACATAACAAATATCATAGCTACCGCTGCAATATATTCCTTGGCATTAACATCGAATATCGAAATAACCAAAGCGGCGAAAAACAGAACTACGTTGACAACCAATAGTATTTTATTGGCTTTAGAGCGGTTTTTTACCTGAAAGAATGGTTTACGTCCAATACTGCTCATAATTCCAAGAATTGACTGATTACCTTGAAGACTTCCGCTTTGGCTGTTTCCAAATCGTCGTTAACAATCACTTTGTCAAACTTCGGTGCAAAGGTCAACTCGTATTCAGCTTTCGCCACACGACTTTCTATAATTTCCGGAGCATCCGTACCACGACCCACAAGTCGCTTGCGCAACTCTTCAACAGAAGGGGGCTGAACGAAAACAGATAATGCACGTTCACCATAGAATTTCTTGATATTGCAACCGCCTACTACATCGACGTCGAATATAACATTTTGTCCGGCAGCCAATTGCTTCTCCACCTGCGACTTCAATGTACCATAGAAACGATCTTGATAGACTTCTTCATATTCAAGAAATTCATCATTAGCTATCCGGCTGCGGAATTCTTCGGGAGTCAAAAAGAAATATTCCACTCCATCCTTCTCCGTGCCGCGCGGTGGGCGGCTGGTGGCTGAAATGGAGAAAGCCAAGTTCAGGTTTTGAGTCAACAGATAGTTAATGATCGTCGACTTACCCGAACCTGAAGGCGCTGAGAAAATGATAAGTTTACTCATTATATAGATTACATTACGTTCAATACCTGTTCTTTGATCTGTTCCAGTTCATCCTTCATCTGAACTACAATCTTTTGCATTTCGGCATGATTGGATTTACTACCCAAAGTATTGATTTCACGTCCCATCTCCTGAGCGATGAATCCAAGTTTCTTTCCTTGACCGTTTCCACTCTCAAGCGTGTTGATAAAGTATTTCAAGTGGTTACTAAGGCGTTGTTTCTCTTCGTTGACATCCAACTTTTCTATATAGTAAATAATTTCCTGCTCCAAGCGATTCTTATCATAATCTACACTCAGAGTCTTTTCCAAAGCATCGGTTATGCGCTCTTTTACCTTGTCAACGCGTTCTTTCTCGAATGGAGCGACAGCTTCCAACAAACGACCGATATTAGCAATTTTCTCACGGAACTTCTTCTCCAAGGCAGCACCTTCCTGTTTGCGGAAATCCACCAAATGTTGGATAGCCTCTTCTACAGCAACGCGAACCATTGCCCATTCTTCGTCACCCAATTCCTGTATTTCATTCTTGGACATCACATCCGGCATACGCAGCAGAGTAGAGAACCAATCCTCCGGTTCGGGAATCCCGATAGTAGCAGAAATTTCTTTCACCCGCTTATAATAAGCTTCCACTACCTCCTGATTGATGGGAGTTATCAATTGATCAGCATCTTTCTTATCGATCCACAGACTGAAATCTACCTTACCACGCTCCAGCACCTTTGCTACTTCATTACGGATTTCAATTTCTTTTTCCCTATAAAGGGGAGCGATGCGTGTCGACAAGTCCATTGCCTTACTATTTAGAGACTTAATTTCAACGTTGATTTTCTTATCGGGTAGTTCGGCGGTAGCTTTGCCATACCCAGTCATGGATTGTATCATAATGCTTATTGAGTTTTGTGCAAAAGTACACGAATATTTTTATAACTGAAAATAAACCTGTAAATTTGCGACAATTTAATTCAGAAAAGACTATGTCGTGTATCTTGCACATTGAGACTTCCACTTCCGCATGCTCCGTTGCCGTGAGCGAAGATGGACAAAATGTATTTTCAAAAGAAGACCTGAATGGTCCCTCCCACGCCGTTTCATTGGGAGTATTTGTGGATGAAGCGTTGTCATTTGCCGACAGCCATGCAATGCCGATAGATGCGGTAGCCGTAAGTTGCGGACCCGGTTCGTATACCGGTCTGCGTATTGGTGTTTCTATGGCAAAGGGGGTTTGTTACGGTCGTAACCTTCCCCTCATCGGACTGCCGACGTTAAAGGTACAGTGCGTACCGGTACTGCTTTATCATGAAGAAATACCCGAAGACGCCCTACTCTGCCCAATGATAGATGCCCGCCGTATGGAAGTGTATGCAGCTATATATGACCGTGCTCTGAAACCAGTACGCGATATTGCGGCCGACATTGTAGATGAGAATACTTATCTTGAATTCCTAGACAAGCAGCCTATTTACTTCTTTGGTGACGGTGCAGCCAAATGCAAGGATAAGATTACGCATCCAAACGCACACTTCATTGATAATATCCGCCCGCTCGCCAAGATGATGTTCCCCTTGGCAGAAAAGGCTATCGCCGAAGAAGACTTCAAGGATGTAGCTTATTTTGAGCCCTTCTACTTGAAAGAGTTTGTAGCCAGCCAACCAAAAAAACTATTATAATAATAATTAAATGATTAATCAATATGCAATATAACACCCAACAAAAGCGAATGCCTCTGCCTGAGTATGGCCGTAGCATTCAAAACATGGTAGACCACGCACTGACAATTGAAGATCGTGCCGAACGCCAACGTTGCGCTAACACGATTATCAACATCATGGGAAACATGTTCCCCCATTTGCGTGATGTACCCGACTTCAAGCATAAATTGTGGGATCATCTTGCTATCATGTCCAACTTTACACTGGACATAGACTACCCATATGAAATAATCCGTAAAGACAATCTTAACACTAAACCGGAAAATGTTCCGTACCCCAGTACCAAGATTCGTTATCGTCACTATGGTCGTACTTTGGAAGTACTGATAAAGAAAGCTATCGAGTTCCCCGAAGGAGAAGAAAAACAAAACCTGACAGCCCTCATCTGCAACCACATGAAGAAAGACTACATGGCATGGAACAAAGACACCGTAGACGATCGCAAGATTGCAGACGATCTCGATGAGCTATCTCAAGGCAAGCTTCAGATGACTGACAGCATTATTCGCCTCATGGCAGAACGGATTGAAATGAACTATCGCCCGAAGTTGAATAATCAAAATAACCGGAGAGACAATAATAACCGGAACAACAAGAGAAAATACTAAATCAGTGATTAATGATTAGTGATTTGCTTATAAAACATGCGTTATACGCCGCAAAGCATCACCAACAAATCACTAACAACTAATAACTAAATTCATGGCATCATTTGTAATTGAAGGAGGACACAGCCTTTCCGGTGACATCTACCCCCAAGGAGCGAAGAACGAGGTATTGCAGATTATCTGCGCCACGCTACTCACTGGCGAAGAGGTAACTGTGCATAATATTCCGGATATACTGGACGTCAACAACCTCATCCAATTGATGCGGGATATGGGAGTTAGTGTATCGAAGAAAGGCATCGACACTTACAGTTTTCAAGCTTCGAATGTCGACTTTGACTATCTGGAAAGTGATGCGTTCTTGAAGAAATGTTCCAGTCTGCGTGGTTCCGTCATGCTGGTAGGTCCAATGGTGGCACGCTTCGGCAAGGCAATGATATCCAAGCCGGGCGGAGACAAAATAGGACGCCGTCGTTTGGACACCCACTTTATCGGTATTCAGAATCTCGGAGCTGACTTCTCGTATAATGAAACGCGTGAAGTCTACGAAATATCAGCAGACAAGCTTCATGGTACTTACATGTTGCTGGACGAAGCATCCGTAACCGGAACCGCCAACATTGTTATGGCAGCTGTGCTAGCAAAAGGTAAAACGACCATTTACAACGCCGCTTGTGAACCCTACGTGCAGCAACTCTGCAAAATGTTGAACCGCATGGGCGCCAAGATAGAAGGCATCGCCTCCAACCTTCTTACCATAGAAGGTGTGAACGAGTTGCATGGTACCGACCATACCATCCTACCCGACATGATTGAAGTGGGTAGTTTCATCGGTATGGCAGCAATGACTCGTAGCGAACTGACCATCAAGAATGTTTCATACGAGAACTTGGGAATCATCCCTGATAGCTTCCGACGCCTCGGCATTAAGATGGAGCAACGGGAAGATGATATTTATATTCCGGCACAAGATAGTTATCAGATAGAATCCTTCATCGACGGTTCCATCATGACCATTGCAGATGCTCCATGGCCGGGACTGACTCCCGACTTGCTGAGTGTGCTGCTAGTGGTTGCCACCCAAGCGAAGGGTAGCGTACTGATTCATCAGAAGATGTTCGAGAGCCGTCTGTTCTTTGTGGATAAACTGATAGACATGGGAGCGCAAATCATTCTTTGCGATCCGCACCGGGCTGTTGTAATAGGTCATAACCACGGATTCAAACTGCGTGGCGGCAACATGACTTCACCCGATATCCGTGCCGGTATTGCCCTACTGATAGCTGCTATGAGTGCTGACGGCATAAGCCGCATACACAACATAGAACAGATAGACCGGGGCTATCAAAATATTGAAGGACGTTTGAATGCGCTTGGTGCAAGAATTACGAGAATATAATAAAATGATAAGAAAAGAGGAAGTATATAAAATAGGTATATTCAACAAGCCGCACGGCATACACGGAGAGTTATCGTTCACTTTTACGGATGATATCTTCGACCGGGTGGAAGCTGAATACCTGATCTGCCTGTTAGATGGAATTTTGGTCCCCTTCTTTTTGGAAGAATATCGCTTTCGTTCTGATACCACCGCACTCGTCAAGCTCGAAGGAGTAGATACAGCAGAACGTGCCCGCATGTTCACCAATATTGAAGTCTACTTCCCTGCCAAGCATGCGGAAGATGCGGAACCGGACGAACTGAGCTGGGATTTCTTCGTAGGATTCCGCATGGAAGAAATACATCACGGTAAGCTAGGTGAAGTGACAGACGTAGATACGTCCACCATTAACACTCTGTTCGTCGTGGATTATAATGGAGAAGAATTACTGATTCCCGCACAGGAAGACTTCATTGTCGATATTGACCAGAAGCACAAAGTTATCACGGTAGATCTGCCGGAAGGACTGTTGTCGCTGGAAGATACGGAGGAAGTGTGATTAGTTATAATTGATTGGTTTATAAAATAAGGTGTATTGGAGACAAAAAAGAAAAAGAATAAGAAACGCAGTAAAGCTTTTTGGAACAATATCAAGTTCAAATATAAGCTGACTATCATCAATGAGAATACTCTTGAAGAGGTAGTTGGACTGCGTGTATCTAAACTGAACGGAATTTCCGTGCTACTCTCCGTACTGACTGTACTATTCCTGATAGCAGCTGTCATTATTGCTTATACTCCCCTCCGCAACTATCTGCCCGGATATATGAATAGTGAGATTCGTACCCAAGTGGTTGAAAATGCGCTACGCGTAGATTCACTCCAACAATTAGTGAACAGGCAGAACCTCTACATTATCAATATCCAGGATATATTTCAGGGAAAGATAAAAGCAGACACGATTCAGTCTATGGACTCCTTGACTAACATGCGCGAAGACTCTCTGATGGAGCGTACAGGCCGTGAAGCTGAGTTCCGTAAACAATACGAAGAAACAGAAAAGTATAATCTGACAAGTATTACCTCCCGCCCCGAAGTAGACGGGTTGATCTTCTATCGCCCTACCCGTGGTTTGATTTCGTCCACTTTCAATCCTGATAAAAAGCACTTCGGTACAGATATTGCCGCCAGTCCGGGTGAAAGCGTATTGGCAACATTGGATGGGACTGTCATATTAAGTGCCTATACAGCCGAAACCGGCTACGTGATACAAGTACAGCACAATCAAGATTTTGTGTCCGTCTATAAACATTGCGGTTCCCTGTTGAAGCGCGAAGGTGACACGGTAAAAGGTGGCGAAGCCATTGCATTAGTAGGAAACACCGGACAATTAACTACCGGGCCGCATCTGCACTTTGAATTATGGCATAAGGGCAGGTCGGTGAATCCGGAACTATATATCGTATTTTAAGTTATGAAGAAACAAATAGCCATTCTTGGTTCTACCGGTTCTATCGGCACACAAGCGTTGCAGGTCATTGAAGAACATCCTGAACAATACGAAGCGTATGTGTTGACTGCCAACAATCGTGTAGACGACCTTATTGCCCAAGCACGTAAGTTTAAGCCTGAAGCAGTGGTCATAGCCAACGAATCAAAATATCCGCAACTCAAGGAAGCACTTGCCGATCTGCCTATCAAAGTATATGCAGGCGAAGATGCTCTCTGCCAAATTGTAGCAGAAGCACCTATCGACATAGTACTGACCGCTATGGTGGGTTATGCCGGATTAAAGCCTACCATGAATGCCATTCGTGCCCGCAAGCCGATAGCCCTTGCCAACAAGGAAACACTCGTTGTTGCCGGCGAACTTGTAAACGATCTGGCACGTATCAGCGGCACTCCCGTCTTGCCGGTCGATTCTGAACATTCTGCTGTATTCCAGTGTTTAGCAGGAGAAATCGGTAACCAGATAGAGAAAGTTATACTGACTGCTTCCGGTGGTCCCTTCCGTACTTGCAGCATGGAGCAGCTGGCAACTGTAACCAAGGCGCAAGCTTTGAAACATCCCAACTGGGACATGGGTGCCAAAATCACCATTGACTCCGCTTCCATGATGAACAAAGGGTTCGAAGTGATTGAAGCCAAATGGTTATTCGGTGTACGTCCTGACCAGATAGAGGTAGTGGTACATCCGCAATCGGTGATTCATTCCATGGTGCAATTTGAAGACGGAGCAGTGAAAGCCCAACTGGGTATGCCCGATATGCGTCTGCCTATCCAATATGCGTTTTCATATCCCGAACGTCTCAAAGCTTCCTTCCCACGTCTGGATTTCAAGATGTGCACCGAACTGACATTCGAGCAGCCGGACACTACCCGCTTCCGCAATCTGGCATTAGCCTACGAAGCTCTGCATCGTGCCGGCAATATGCCTTGCATCGTAAATGCAGCCAACGAGGTGGTAGTAGCCGCTTTCTTAAAAGATGAAATATCATTTCTCGGCATGAGTGATGTGATTGAAAAAACAATGTCACGCGTATCCTTTATACAAAAGCCTACCTACGAGGATTATGTAGCAACGGATGCAGAAGCAAGAAAGGTAGCCACTTCGCTGATTAAATAGTAAATAGAAAATTGTAAATTATAAAACTGTAAATAACTAGATGGAAACATTCTTAATTCGTGCCCTACAACTCATCATGAGTCTTTCGTTACTCGTAATCGTACATGAGGGAGGACACTTCCTATTCGCTCGTTTATTCAAGACGCGAGTAGAAAAATTCTGCTTATTCTTCGACCCTTGGTTCACGCTCTTCAAATTCAAGCCTAAAAACAGTGAAACTGAATATGGTATCGGTTGGTTGCCTTTAGGCGGCTATGTCAAAATTGCAGGTATGATAGATGAATCTATGGATACCGAGCAAATGAAACAACCCATGCAACCGTGGGAATTTCGCGCCAAGCCGGCATGGCAACGATTGCTGATTATGGTAGGTGGCGTACTGTTCAACTTTATACTGGCATTGTTCATCTACTCCATGATACTCTTTACCTGGGGTGATGAATACGTTCCGGTACAAAAAGCTCCATTGGGTATGGACTTTAATGAAACAGCCAAATCTATCGGTTTTCAAGATGGTGACGTGTTGATTTCGGCTGACGGCGTTCCTTTCGAGCGTTATAATAGCGACATGTTGACAAGTGTGGTCGATGCCCGTCAGGTAACTGTATTACGTGGTGGACAAGAAGCCTCCGTCTACATCCCCGAAAACATGATGGAACAGTTATTAGGGGATAGTGTACGCTTTGCTTCTTTCCGTTATCCGTTTGTCATTGACAGCATTATCCCCGGACGTCCCGCTGCCTTAGCCGGACTGCAAGTAGGTGATAGTATTACGCACATGAATGGAAAGTCGATTTCTTATTTCGACTTTAAAGAAGAAATGATTAGTCGTGCCAAAGCGGCAAAAGATGCTGGATATGAGGTTACCCAAGATACCGCTGATATCATTGCAGGAATAGCTTCACCTGCTGATCCGCATCGCATTACATTGACATACGTCAGAGCCGGTGTAACCGACACAATTACTATAACAGCTGATCCTCAATACGAAATCGGAATTGCAGCACTTGCTAACACTAGTAAATTGTTACCAATAGAACGTCAGGATTATAGCTTCTTTGCTTCATTCCCTGCCGGTGCTTCTTTAGGAGTACAGACACTAAAAGGTTATGTCAGCCAAATGAAATACTTATTCTCTAAAGAAGGAGTCAAACAATTGGGTGGCTTCGGAACTATCGGTAGCATCTTCCCTGCAACCTGGGATTGGCATCAGTTCTGGTATATGACAGCATTCCTATCAATCATCCTTGCCTTTATGAACATTCTCCCCATTCCGGCATTGGACGGTGGACATGTATTATTCCTAATTTATGAAATCGTGGCTCGTCGTAAACCAAGCGATAAGTTTATGGAGCGCGCACAAATGGTAGGTATGTTCCTGCTGTTCGGGCTACTGATTTGGGCGAATTTCAATGATATATTGAGGTACTTCTTCTAATAAGCCCTCAAAAAGAAAACAGACCATCTGCTTCAATGAAACAGATGGTCTGTTTTATATAAACGCATGGTCTGTTGAGGGCAAACAGATGATCTATTCCGCCTTAACAGATCATGCGTTTTTTATCGGTACATCTTATACCAAATGGGCAATCCACTCTTCGCGATCACCGGGAAGAAGGTCAATCACCGGAACTTCTACCATTGTATAGCAACCCGGTTGCTGACGCATAGTAGCGCGTGCCACACATACCAGTACCTGAGCTGTAAGAGCAGGATTATTAATACGCATATTGAACTCGAAGAGTTGGTTTTGTGTCTTACCGGAAACACCTTTACGGGTCAGGTTCACACCATGTCCCATATCAAGCAGAGCATCCACACTCGGAACCAATTTCACATGAGTTTCATCATTCACAAAATACGGATCAGCTTTGATAGCTGCGGCAACTTGCTCGAAGTTATAACCATCATTCAGCTCAATGTATACCATACGGCGATGAATACCCGTACCTGTAGGAATAGTCATAGATAGGGCAGCTTTCACTCCCTCTATAGCTTTCACTGCTACAGTATGTCCCATACTCATACCCGGACCGAAATTGGTATATGTAATACCTTTCGGAGCAATAGCTTCCAATAGGGTACGAACAATAGAATCACTTCCCGGATCCCAACCTGCCGAAATAATTGACACTGAATTATGAGCCTTAGCCTCAGCATCCAAAGTACGGCGCAAATCAGTGATACCCGTGTGAATATCAAAGCTATCAACCGTATTGATTCCTAAAGCTAATATTTCTTTTGCATATTTTTCTACGCTACGAGTAGGTGTACAAAGGATAGCAACATCCACTCCTTCCAATTCCTGGATACTCTTCACTACGGGATAATTACTCAACTCTTCGGGACGGTTCTCGGCTCCGGCACGACGCACTACCCCAGCGATTTCAAAGTCGGGAGCTGCTTGCAATGCTTCGAGTACATAATGTCCGATATTGCCATAACCTACGATGGCCGCTCTTACTTTTTTCATACTTTTATCGAATTTAGTTATCAGTTTTCTATATTATCGGCACAAAAGTAAGCATTTTCATTTATATATCATCTAAGAAGCGCACGGAGTTTCACACAGTTTTTCTTTTTTTAGTGACTGAAAGTTCAATAATTATTCATACATTCGCAGAAGAAATAAATTAAGATGATAGAATACATAAAAGGCGGAATTGCCGAACTCAGTCCGGCAACCGCAGTTATTGACTGTAACGGTTTAGGATATGCCGTTAATATTTCACTGAATACATACGCTGCCATCCAAGGCAAAAAAGAATGCAAACTGTATATCTACGAAGCAATCCGCGAAGATGCTTACATCCTTTATGGCTTTGCAGACAAACAGGAACGCGAACTGTTTCTATTACTTATATCCGTATCAGGTATAGGAGGCAACACTGCGCGTATGATATTGTCGGCTCTCTCGCCGGCAGAACTGGTAAACGTCATCAGTACCGAGAATGCCAATCTGCTGAAAACCGTAAAAGGTATCGGACTAAAGACGGCACAACGAGTTATTGTTGATTTAAAAGATAAAATAAAAACAGGAAATATAGCAGCAAATGCTACAGGAACTTTAGGAACTATTATGTCTGCTGCCAATGCCCAAGTACAAGAAGAAGCCATCGCCGCCCTTACAATGTTGGGCTTCGCACAAGCTCCCTCGCAGAAAGTGGTACTTGCCATTTTAAAGGAAGAACCTGACTCTCCTGTAGAACAAGTAATAAAATTAGCCCTAAAAAGGCTATAAAAGCTCATTATACAGCAATATTCTTGTCAATCTTTTATGATTATATATTAAGAAAGGGTATCTTTGCCAAAAAGCAAACAAAATATGGCCACAATTAGTATGAAAGAATGGCTGGGAGCCAACGAGCGCTCTCACGTCTTACCAACCGACAAATGGTATCTCGACTTTGCCAACAAGCTCCTCCCTATTGTCAAACAATCTCCAATGTTCGAAAATGATGATTACCGTGCACTAAGAGATGCCGCCAATTCGATCACCCTATATTTTCAGGATGCTATCGCCCAAAGCGGAGGCTGGAAAACATTCTCTGAGATGTATTTTGAATTATATGGAAACCATCTACCATTCTACTCTTTAACGGACGAATACGTTGTCGATGAAGTTAATCAAGAAGATATTGCTTTTATTTTATGGACTCTAAAATCTCATCCTACCATCTGGGATCGAAATTACGATTTATTCAGCCCTTACGACGAAGATTTATTGAAATTAAGCCAAATTGCCTACGAAATGGTAGATGCCAATTTTGAAGATGCTCCAATCTGTGAAGAGCCTTCATCTTTCCTTTGGGTGATGGGACCCGATTTATTGGAAATGCCTTCAGCCCCCCTTCCCGAAATAACCCCGGAGACACCATTAAAGAAAGATGTCGAACTTTCCTTAGCATATAGCAAAGGCTCCCCATTATTGTATTTTGCCACTTATCAGGAACTCAAAACATTCTTTGTTGAAGTATTGAAATGGGAGGATAAACCGTCTTCTTTACTGCCCGATTTGCAATACAAGAAAGAGTTCGTAGTATATGTCAATGCCAAAGGACTACTCATTGCACATAATGTAGCAGCCTACTTCTGCGACAAACATAATCCGATGTACAATGCCGAACGTGCAGCTGCAGAAGGTTACAAAATATTCTGCCATCCTGAAGTTTGTCCGTTCGACCTGATAAAATATGGTATGCAGAAAGAACTCTTACCCGATTTGCAACTACCTTTCTTCAAAGGTAAAGAGGTATTGCAAAACTATTGGGATTTCATCGCCCGTTATTATTTATGCGAATATTATGAAGGGGAATAAAAGTACAACCGCACGCCCCAAGCCGAGCAACAAACCCAAGTCAACCGGAAAACGGATTGGGAAATCAAAACCGGCAAAGGCAAATAACCAGTTGAATAGAAGGGTGAAATAGTGATTAATCACTATTTCACAGTTCTACAATTTCTTCTCCACACAGCGTCAGTTTTTCCAAACCTTCTGCTGTTACTGCCCAAGAGTTTTCGATACCTACAGGACCAACGCCCGGCAGTACTATCTTCGGTTCTAAGGCAAAGACCATGCCCGGTTCCAGTTCTTGCTTCATACGGGGTGCCAGTACAGGCATTTCGTTAATCTCCAAGCCAATGCCATGTCCTATGAATTTGGCTTTCTGCCCTACTCCCATGAAGTAATCGGCAAAACCGGCTTTGGTCACCATATCGATAGCGGTATTATAAAGTTCCTCACATACTGCTCCCGGTTTCGCTTTGGCGACAATGGCCTCTTGTATTTCCAAACAAGTTTGGTGAGCAGCGTATGCGTTTTCGGGCAACTTACCAATAGAGAATACACGACTCATATCGCCCATATATCCGTTAAAGTTTCCGCCCATATCTACCATAACACTTTGTCCGGCGCGAAGTAAAGTTCCGTTAGCCCCACCGGGTAATGAAGGATCAAGCCCTTCGCCTCCCAAGGCAAAGTCATACGGAGAAGCGGCAGCAGCATTGTCTCCTGACAAAAGGCTACCCATAAAAATTTCCATGCTCTGACCAAATACGCGGAAAATACCCAGACAACCTTCCAAACGCATCAAACGTTCTACCTCAATAGAAAGCTGACGGTCGGTCATTCCAGGCTGATAAACAGCAGGAATCTGTTCGTATGCCTTGGTATGTGCCGCACCCGAACGACGGAGCATGCCTATCTCCACTTCTGTCTTCACACTACGCGCCTGACGGATAAGAGAAGTACCACACGGTACTACTTCGGTCTCCGGAAAGCAAGCAGCCAAGCGATTGTATTCCGTGAAAGATAACTCGTCACCTTCCAGCATCAACTTAACCGGCGCAGGCAAGCCACACTCCTTAATCAACTCCGGTAACTGTTCGGGCTTACGAATAGGATGAACATGTTCCCCTTCAATATTATTAGGGCGCTTTAAAAACAAACGTGCCGGAGCATTCAACGGCAAATATAAATATCCGCTGACAACGCGTCCATACGTATAGATCAAATTTACATTGCAAGTGATAAGAGCGGCATCAATCGATTGTTGAGCCATGAGTACGCGTATCTTATCGCGTCTCCGTTTCAATTCTGGTTGTAACATCCCTTTGCTATTTATAATTTTCGAAATGCAAAGATAGGGAAAAACAGTGATCACTAAACACTAATCACTAAAAAAGTACTGCCCTTTACCTTCGCAGGCGTAGGGCAGCACAAACCACAAATACAAATACAACTAAACAAAGTTTTACTTTTAGATAATTCCCTGACCCATCATAGCGTGAGCAACTTTCATAAAACCGGCAATATTGGCACCTTTCACGTAGTTGATGTAGCCGTCAGGTTCTGTCCCATATTTTACACATTGAGCATGAATTCCGTGCATGATGGCATGGAGTTTTTCGTCCACTTCGGCAGCACTCCAGCTGAGGTGCATGGCATTCTGTGACATTTCCAGTCCACTGGTAGCCACACCGCCGGCATTAACAGCCTTGCCCGGTGCATACATTACTTTATGCTCTATAAAGAGGTCGATTGCTTCGGGTGTACATCCCATGTTAGAGATTTCGCCTACGCAAGTAACCTTATTATTAATAAGTTGTTTAGCATCTTCGCCGTTCAACTCGTTCTGAGTGGCACAAGGAAGAGCAATATCGGCTTTTACTTCCCATGGACGTTTGCCCGCAACGAAAGTAGAGCCCGGGAATTCGTCGGCATACGGAGCTACGATATCGTTGCCCGTTGCACGAAGTTCCAACATATAATCTATCTTTTCGCCACTGATACCATTCGGATCATAGATGTAACCATCGGGACCGGAGATAGTAACTACTTTAGCACCGAGTTCGGTTGCCTTGGTTGCTGCCCCCCATGCCACATTTCCAAAACCGGAGATAGCAACAGTCTTGCCCTTGATATCAATGCCTTTTGTTTCTAACATCTGATGTACGAAGTACAAACCACCGAAACCGGTAGCTTCAGGACGAATCAGAGAACCGCCGAATTCCAAGCCTTTACCTGTGAAAGTACCTGTAAATTCACGAGTCAACTTCTTATACATACCGAACATATAGCCTACTTCACGACCGCCCACACCGATATCGCCGGCAGGTACGTCCATATCCGGACCAAGATGACGCCACAATTCCAGCATGAAAGCCTGGCAGAAGCGCATAACTTCAGCATCACTCTTTCCGCGTGGAGAGAAGTCGGAACCACCCTTGCCACCACCCATTGGTAAGGTAGTCAAAGCATTTTTGAAGGTTTGTTCAAAGCCTAAGAACTTAAGGATTGATAAGTTTACGGATGCATGGAAACGAATACCGCCTTTATACGGGCCGATGGCGTTGTTGAACTGTACACGATAGCCGAGGTTTGTCTGAACATCACCTTTATCATCCACCCAGGTAACACGGAAGGTAAAGATACGATCAGGTTCTACCAATCGCTCTATAATTTTTGCTTTCTCGAACTCAGGATGTTGATTATAGATATCTTCGATAGAAAGAAGAACTTCCTTTACGGCTTGAAGATACTCAGACTCGCCGGGATGCTTTGCCTCTAAAGAGGCCATGATACGTTCGATATTCATAATATTACTTTTTAAAGGTTCTTACCTTGTTGACTAAACGTCATTCGAGCAAAATGTCAGCGAACAACACTGCAAATATAGGAAAACTTTTCAAATCAGCTATATTTTATGGTTATATTTTGATTAAATAATAATAAAACGTCAAAAAGACTAGCTAATAATTTCATATTAACAAGCATCACATTCATCGTATTCTTCATTTCCTACATCAACAATCAGGTATAACGGCTTAAAATTAAATAAAATTTAGAAAGAAAGCAAATTATGCTGGTTTAAAATCTATCTCCCAAAGTTCAGATTCTATCATTTCCCTGTATTTAGATAGTTTTTAAAGCATTTAGGACAGTTATCAAACCTATTTTTGGCAAATAATGGCTAACCTTGCAACACAGAAACCAAAGGTTAACATTACAAATGAGAAAGACACTATTTACCCTATTTCTTCTATCTGCAAGTAGTATCAGTATTTACGGGCAAGTTCGCCTGACGCAGGACGATCAGTTGGAGAAGCAACTGCACGAAAGCGGATTGATACATCAACCCCTCCCCCTGAATACGGCTAATTCTTTTGAAACCAACGGATGGAAGAAAGAGGTTTTAGAAAGCATTCCTCTTACCCAATCGGCAAGTACCGAAGGCTGGAAACATTCCGGTGCTGGCTCAATGTCTTTCAGCACTGAGAAGACGATTTCGGGAAAAGGAAGCATCAAACTACAATTCCCTACATTCACCGGGAAAAGAGCCACCGGATCGCCTTCCGATCCGGACTATGCCACATACGGAAACAGTGGCGTTGCCTATAACTTAAATGGTGCTAATCTGGAAAAGTACAACCGGATTACGTTTTCTATCTATCCCGATTGTGACGGTGCACGCATCGTCAATATGAACCTTACGTTTATAAACGCCGATACGCCTGTCAAGAAAGGCTATAATCAGCCTTCGGGTTCTCATCTTATCAATCTGGTTAATAAAGAGTGGAATCAATGCTTTCTTGAAATCGATGAATACCAACGGGATAAAGTAATGAGTATCAGTTTCAGTACAGCCCTGAAAGGTAAAGACCGAACTACGGGCGATTCTGCCGTCTACTACCTAGATAACCTGGAACTACAGACCGTAAAGAATCCCGAAAACGTAAGTGGCTGGAGTCCTGCCGACGGAAAAATTATCTATTCGACTACGGGATATACCGTGAACAGTCCTAAGACAGCTATTGTAAACACAAACACCTCAACATATAATGATAAGCGTTTTCAGCTATTAGATCCCGCCAGCGGACAAACCGTTTACGAAGGAGAAATAAAAGAGGAAACTACAACCCTCGGTAAATTCGGCCTTCTTGATTTCACTAGTTTCAACCGCCCCGGTGTATATCAGCTGAAAGTAAATGAGTCTCTAACCCCCACCTTCCGAATCGGTGAAAGAATCTGGGAAGATTCGGGATGGAAGGTTCTCAATTTCCTTTTCTGCCAACGTTGTGGATACCCCGTTCCCGGCAAACACGCTACTTGCCATGTGGACCTGATGTCCAAGCATGACGGACGCAGTATCTCCTATGCCGGTGGATGGCACGATGCAGGCGACCTTTCACAACAAACACTTCAGACAGGAGATGTAACCTTCTCCCTGCTCGAAGCTTACAACAAGCTGAAAGATAAGAACCCTGCTCTCGCCGCCCGTCTGCGTGAAGAAGCCGAATGGGGATTGGAATTCGTACTGAAAAACCGCTACGGTGATGGTTACCGTGCCAGCAGTATGGGATTGCTTATTTGGCAAGATGGAGTATTCAATACGTTGGACGACATCTCCTCCGTACGCGTGCAAAACATGGCATTCGACAATTTCCTCTATGCCGGATATGAGGCGTATGCTTCGATGACGTTGACGGGCGACCCGATGTTACAGGAATATCTGCTTAAAACAGCCGAAGAAGATTTCACTTTCGCTATGGATAAATTCAAGAAGGATGGATTCGATAAGTTTATTCAGCCTTACGAGCATAGTTACAACACTTCACGAAGTCAATATATGGCTACAATATCCTGGTCGGCCAGCCAACTTTACCGCTTAACGAAGAAATCTTATTATGCTAATATAGCCGCAGAGTATATTCGTTACACGCTTGAATGCCAACGTACCGAACCACTGAAAGACAAAACCGGAACATGCGGATTCTTCTACCGCGACAAAAACAAACAGTCAATAGTTCATTATATACACCAGTCACGCGAACAGGTTTACATGCAAGCCATGAACTTGCTTTGCGAGACGCAACCGGAACACCCCGATTACCCCCAGTGGGCACGTTCCATACGCCTGTATGGCAACTATCTGAAAGGGCTGATGCACTACACCCGCCCTTACGGAATGTTGCCAAGCGGCGTATATCATGCCGAAGAGTACAAAGACACCACCGGCTTTTATGCTCTCCACCTCTTCCCGCCCACCAATGCGAAGGAGTTGTATACGGAGCAAATTAAAAATGGCGTCAAACTGGACAAAGAGCACTACGTGAAGCGCTTCCCCGTTTGGTTCAACATATTCAACGGTAATACAGCGATCCATCTTTCCACCGGAAAGTCGGCCGCCATCTGTGGAAACTTCCTGAAAGATAAGGAACTACTCGACATCGGTCTGGAACAATTGTACTGGACGGTAGGTAAGAATCCTTTCGGTCAATCCCTGATTTACGGAGAAGGACATAATTATCCGCAACTGAACACTTTCTCTTCCGGAGAGATGACGGGAGAAATGCCCGTAGGTATCCGTACGTTAGGAAATGAGGACATTCCCTATTGGCCTCAAACCAATAATGCTTGTTACAAAGAGGTGTGGGTAACTTCAGCAGGAAAATGGCTATCATTGATTGCCGAATATTAAGTAAGAAACATTTAACTTCATAAAAACATATATGCCATGAGAAACATTAAACTTTATTTTGTTCTGCTATTTACCGCATGTGCATTGCTGGTACATGCACAAGCCCCTGAAGGCTATCCTGCAAACTATGCCCGAGCTCCCCGCTTCAAAGCATTGGTTTATTACACACAACATGCCGAAAAGGCACACGTAGAATTTGCCCAACAAGCTGTAGAATTCATTAAAAAGCTAAATTACGGCGATGGTTTCATTTTAGACATCACCACTGACTTTTCTCAATTTCCATACGAAAAATTGAAAGAATATAATGTCGTTGTCATGCTCAACACTACCCCGAGCAACAAAAATGAACGCGATGCCTTCGAGAAATACATGGAGAATGGCGGAGGCTGGGTAGGTTTCCATGCCGCAGCCTACAATGACAAGAATACCAATTGGCCCTGGCTAGTCAAGTTCCTGGGTGGAGGAGTGTTCTATTGCAACAACTGGCCTCCTCAGCCTGTGTTGGTTGAAGTCGATAAGGCTGAACATCCTGTTACCAAGAATCTGCCTGCATCGTTTGTGGCACCTGCCAGCGAATGGTATCAATGGAATCCGAGTCCGCGCCTGAATAAAGATGTGGAAGTTCTGCTTTCTATTTCTCCCAAGAATTATCCGTTAGGTATCAAGGATGTGGTCAATTTTGGCGATTTCCCCATTGTTTGGACCAACAAAAACTACCGCATGATTTACCTAAATATGGGACACGGTGATGAAGAGTTTATAGACGGAACACAAAATCTCTTGCTCGTGAATGCTTTCCGCTGGGTAGTTAGCCAAGATAAGGCAGGTGATCCGTTCTTAAAATAAAGAAATCAAAAGCTCTATTCCAAAGCAATTTTACTAAAATACATATTAACATTCTCATGGGAAAACTCCCATGAGAATGTTTTTTTTCTACTATTCAGCTTTAGCCTATAAAAAATGAATTCGATATCAAATGACTGATGCATCATATTTTCAGAAATAAGTGAAATAATATCTTGCTAAATTGTGATAATTTATTACTAGTCAAGCAACCAGATGTAATTGTTTGATTATGAGTGTATATAAATAAAGCCTGATTCAGTCGTATGCTTAACCTGATTCAGTCCTATACTGAACCCTATTAAGTATACGACTGAATCAGGTTAAGTATACGACCCAATATTAGCAACCTTCTTTCTGTAAATAATATTATTCCCACTGCATTCAAAGATGAAACACTAAGGAATTTAAACACAAATCCCCGGCATTATCTTCTATAATGCCGGGGATTCACAAAGAAAACTAAATCCTAACCTTATAACCAACCTGGATTTTGAGTCAATCCACCATTCGCCCTATCCATTTCAGATTGGTCAATCGGGAAGTATCTGAACTTCTCTGTCCAACCTTTGTTACCCAAAATCTCTGTACCTTTATCGAAACGAAGGATATCAAACCAACGTTGCATTTCATCCATAAATTCATATCCACGTTCAGCAAAGAGAATATCCAAAATCTCTTGTTTGCTCTTTCCAGCCAAGCTGATGCGATGTTTGTCATCTTTGAAAGCACGGTCTCTGATCTTGTCAAACCAACCCTGAGCCTCTGTACTTACGGTGCCGTTGATGCGTGTATCCAGTTCAACTGCCAGCAGCAATACATCGGCATAGCGATAAATACGCCATGAGTTGAAATGGTTGTTTTCCGGATTTACCGCCGAAGTAGTCTCCTTACGAGGATGGAGTTTATAATGTCCCAATCCTTCGTAATTTTCTTGTTGCGAACTCACGCTGAACACACTTCCCCCAGGCAATTCTCCGTCAGCTACCATTTTGGCAACCTTGGCAGCTTCATCAGCATATACTATCACGGTTCCTTCACGACGGGAGTCACCTGCGGCAAACATCCGGTAAACAGTGCTCGGCATAGTATTCTGTCCGTAGCCTTCCAACAATCCACCTTCTTCCGCACTTCGGGGATCCACAATATTACGTCCACCCAAAGAATGTGCAAGCCCGAATCCTTCACCGGAGTTATTACCGGCGTATGCTACTTCGTAGATAGATTCAGAACCCCATTCACCAGCTTTCAGCCACAGATTCTTATAGTCAGGATTCAGCTGATAATTTCCACTGGTAATGATACCTTTCATATCATTCAGCGCCTGCGGATATTTAGACTCGTCACGATGGAACAAGATGAGCTTGGCACGAAGCAACTTGGCTGCATCACGGCAGATACGTCCTTGCTTGGTAGCGCTACGTTCGGGCAGATACTTGGTGACTTCATCATCCAAATCACTCATTATGAACTCATAGATCTCCTGACGAGTACCTTTAGCTACACTATACATCTCGCTCGCCGCCAAGTAGTGCTTTATGAGCGGGAATTGTTCATAACCCATAAACAAGTAATTGTAGAACATCGCACGATAAAAACGTGCCTCAGCCGAAGTAGCGTTCACAAACTCAGGACTAAGGCTGCAACCAGCCAATTTATCAATCAACAGATTAGCAGCAATGACGCCGTTGAACAAACCGAAGTCCCACTCATTCCACCATGAACCGTAGCCCCATGCACCGAAGCAGGTACCCGGACCATAAGTAAATGTATCCCATTTCGTCTTGTAAGAACCTTCACCGATACCACCACCGGTTTCTGATTCATCACCCAGCAATGAAGAATACGACCATACTTCCGGCATACGGGTTTGCATTTCGTTCATCACGGCATACAAGCCTTTCATCATATCGTCTTCTGTCTTATAGAATTCAGTTTCTGACACTTGAGTTCTCGGATCAACTCCCAAAAAGTCGGAGCAAGCTGTGGATGACAATGCCATCGCACTTAAAGCCATTATTTTTATTATCTTATTCATTGTATCTTAATCTTAGGTTAATTAAAAAGTGATATTCGCACCGATAGTATAAGTACGTGCCTGCGGATATGTACCTCCGTCAAGACCGTTGCGTGTTCCTACTTCAGGATCATAACCGGTATAGTTAGTTATCGTGAACAGATTTTCGCCTTGAACAAAGAAACGCAATCCCTTGATACCTGCCTTCTGCAACAATTGTGACGGAAGACGGTAACCAATCTGAAGCACTTTAAGACGGAGATACGAACCATCTTCTACGAAGAAGTCTGAAATCTGGTAGTTGTTGTTATCACCTTCCACAATACGGGGTACCCAGTTGGAAGTACCTTCACCATGCCAGCGGTTCAGCCAAGATTTATCGTAGTTACCGAAGGTAGCGTTAGAACGACGGTACAGTTTGTAAATATCATTACCAACGCTGCCTTGGAAGAATGCATTGAAGTCGAAGCCTTTCCAATCGGCAGTCAGTGTAAGACCGTAAGTCCAATCCGGATTCGGATCGCCAATCATAGTGCGGTCCTCGCCGTTGATACCATCTTTTCCATCCAGATCCTTGAAACGAATATCACCTGGTTTGGCATCCGGTTGTTTCTTCTTCGTTTCGCCATTGGCATTCACATACGTATAGTTGTCTATTTCCTGTTGATTCTGGAAGATACCATCGTGTATGTAGCCATAGAAGAAACCAAACGGACGTCCATTCTCTCTATAAGTCACCTGACCGCCCATACCGCCGCCGATACCGTCGAGACCAGCCCGGTCGGGTCCTTGATTGGTTACAGTGTTCTTCACATAAGAGGCATTGCCACTGATACCGAAGTTCACATCACCAGCTTTGAAGCGATAAGATGCTTCCAACTCCAAACCTTCATTCTTAACCGTACCTTGGTTGACGGTCATACTGCTGTAACTGGTGTACAAAGGAATCGGCATAGAAAGCAACATATCCTTGGTCTTCTTCACGAAATAGTCGGCGGAGAATGTCAACGCACTATTGAAGAAGCGCAGGTCAAGCCCCAAGTCGGTCTGTTCGGAGGTCTCCCATTTAAGATCGGCATTGGCATAGCCCTTTGGCAACATACCGGTATATACTTTACCATCTATTACGGCATTCTTACCTTGGCTCATCATACTTGTATAGGCAAATGCACCGATACGTTCGTTACCATTCTGCCCCCAGCTGAAACGGATCTTTGCAAAGTCAAACCAAGACGGTTTGTTAGCCATAAACTCCTCGCGTGTCAGTACCCATCCTACTGATACCGACGGGAATGTAGCATATTGATGAGAGCGACCGAAGTTCGATGAACCGTCACGACGTACGACTGCTTCCAGCAAATACTTCTCGTCATAGTTGTAATTGATACGTCCAAATACAGAGGCAATACGATGATCTTCGGCTCCACCCCACACTTTTGATTGTTCTTCGGGAGCAGTAGCAGTATCAATATATCCTTTGTCAATGTCTACTATCAAGAGGTTATAGTCTTCTGCTTCCAAATTGGAATAATGGTAGGAAGACATACTCGTACCTAGCAAAGCACCTACATTATGACGTCCGAAGGACTTGTTATAAGAAAGGACGTTTTCCCATTGCCAGTAAGAAGATTCACGCTTCTTGTCTTCTACTTTAGAAGTAGAGTTCTTGCTGGTGGCATTCAGTTCATAAACCGGAGTAACATTCTTAATAGAGTTGAATACCCATTCGGCTCCGTAGGTAGTCTTGAACTTCAAGCCCGGTAGCAGGTCTACATCTAAATTAAAGTTTGCACCAAAGTTTTGGGGCATCGTTCTTTGGTTATGATTCACCTGAATGGCAGCCAACGGATTGGTGATTTCGCGCATCTCAATGATGTTATAGGACTGACCATTGGGGGCAATCACACGATTAGGATAAGTAATGTCGTACTCAGCCAGTTTAGTAGGGTCAGTCTGATAAACAGGCTCTGTAGGAGGCAGCATGTTCATAGAAGAAATAATACCTGAAGATTCGCTATTATTAATGGTATTACCCGTTTGGATAGTCTTTGAGTAACTTGCAATAGCACCGAAGCTGATTTTATTTAACCAGTTGCGTGACTTTGTATCGAGCAATACATTATTATAATTCAAACGTACGTTATAGCGTTCGTAGTCAGAATGTCCTTTGGCAAAAATACCCTCCTGCTTCAGATAACCAAAAGAAGCATAGTAAGTAGAATTCTCACTACCACCACTCAAAGATACTTTGTGATTAGTGATAGGTGCATTCTTGTTTTGAAGTTCTTTCTGCCAGTCTGTGTTCACATTAGAAGTTGTTGGGAAGTAAGGGTCTTTATTTGAATTCTTCGCCATTTCGTTCATCAACATCTGATAATCCGAACTACCCAACAAATCGATCTTCTTGGATGGGTTCTGAATACCGTATGTAAACTCATAGTTCAAGGTTGCTTTACCCTTAACACCTTTCTTAGTAGTAATCAATATTACACCGTTAGCACCACGAGCACCATAGATAGCAGCAGAAGCGGCATCTTTCAATACTTCAATAGACTCGATGTCCGAAGGGTTCAGATGATTGATGCCACTCTCCGAAGGCATACCATCGACAATGTAAAGCGGATTGGCATCGTTCACCGTACCTGTACCACGAATACGGATTTTAGATTCCGCACCCGGTTGACCCGAGTTAGAGATGATCTGTACACCCGAAACCTTGCCTTTCATAGCATTCTGAATGTTTGTAGGATTTCCTCTGTCTAGTTCTTCGCTGGTAACACGGCTCACAGCAGAAGAAAGTACACTCTTCTTTTGTACACCATAACCAACTACGATCACTTCGTCCAACAATTCGGAAGAATCAGCAAAACGAACTTTCAGGTTAGTATCACCAGCCGTAAGTTTATGTTCTACATTCTCGTAACCGATAAAGGAGAAGACGAGCACATCACCTACAGAAGCTTTCAGACTAAAACGTCCGTCAACATCAGTCACAGTACCTATAGCCGGATTAGATTTTACTGATACATTAGCACCGGGGACCGTTTCATTCGTAGGATCATATACGACTCCTTGTACATTAATTTGTTGGGCAAACAGCTGCAAGGAACATAAGATAGCGCAAAGCAGCATTAGGATTTTCTTTCGTTTCATAAATAGTAGTATTAGTTGATAAATTAAGGGTTATTTCTCTAATTGAATTCTTGTTAATGAATAGTCATTTAAAATATATGCATAGGCCAAAGATTAATTAAGTATTAATAATCGTGTAACTTTTCAATAAGCGAAAATAGGTATTCCATAGAAGAACAATGTCGAATATTTCTCATAAGAGGTTCATTTCCTATCATTCAAATCAAAAAGGTTTTATTTTAAACTTAAGGTGATAAATTTTAAACCTATCAAAAAAAAGCGGCTACACTGGTGTGTAACCGCTATATACCTAATTAGCAAATCAGAGACTTTAGTACTATTTATCCAAAGTCCAATTTATGGCATTTCTGAACATAGTCGTAAATTCCTTCGTATCATACAGCCTCTTACTGTGTCCCATTTGGAAGTAAACATTACGTGCTTTCTTATCCTTATTAACCCAAACCACAGGATGGTCACCCATCTTGATATCCGATGCAGGAGTATAAGTTGATTCATCTACTCTAGCCAGCACTTGTACATTCGGACGGGGATTCTTATCGTATGTATACCACTCGTCATCAGGAACGACAAACGAAGAAGGTACGCCTTTCATTACAGGATGCTTTTTATTTTCTATGATAACCGTACCATCTGCCAGCGGAGCTATGTAACCTTTGAACCGGATACCGCCCATAAAGTCGGAGAACCAAGGCCACATCTGATAACCATCAAACTCACCCAGCAATGTGGCATGATGGAAACCAATCCAGCCCCCTTTACCTTTTTCTATATAGTTAATGAAAGCATTTTCCGCTTCCTTTGGCCACGTATATGGCGGAAAGTCCAGTTGGATAATCAGGCTGAACTGTGACAAATAAGCCTCTGTAATGGGAGTTGCATTATTAATCTCCGTAATACTGAAATTCAGGTTTCTACCTTCATCTGCCAACCATTTCATTCCGGCATCGGTAAATCCGCCATGTTGTCCACCTCTTTCGGTCAATACAAGTACTTTCGTCTTATTTGGCTTGCCTAATAAGACTTCAGCCACTGTGCGACGCAAATCACCTTTTTCGTTGTCACCGCTGTAATCCCAATACATACCTCCTAGCAAATCTCTGTTTACGATATACTGGCATTTAATTGCCAACGAACGAGGATTCTCAAATCCAAAGACAAGTGTATCATTCTTATTCACCAAATAGGGCACTTGTGCTACATCATCCCACTTTTCTGTAAAGTCTTTACTGGTATTCCCCACTTTATTAAAATCTTGAAAGCTGGGATAGTTAGCACCGCCACGACCATAGAACGGCATCCCCATCACTAACTTAGAAGGAGGTACACCAGCTTTCAGATGGGCATTTACAGCTTGGTCCGAAGTAATATCTCCACTATTTGCCGAAGGATACAGTGCAGAATGATGTTTCGGGGCATTTGCCATATCGTATGCCATAATATTCACAAAGTCAATATAAGGAAGTATAGCTTTAAAATCAATGTATTGCGCAGAAGCGGCAGTAGCCAGTGTCAGTTCCTTCTTATCACCTATCGCTGCTCTGATATCACGCATCAAAAGTGTGAAGTTCTTCGTATCATCGGGCGAAGAAGATATCTTTGCCACAGAACTGGTAGGATATTCCCAATCGATATCTATACCATCCAAACCAAACTCTTTCACTACGCGTTCGCAGTCTTTGGCAAATGCCAACCTATTCTCATCGCTGGCAGCCATTTCGCTGAAACGTCCACTTTCCCAACCACCGATAGAAAGCAGTACTTTCAATTCGTGTTTCTGCTTCTTTAAGGCTACAATTTGTTTCAATCGTTCTTCATTGTCAATTCTGACGCCATTAAAAGTATCGTTTACATGACCGAAAGCATAGTTGATATGTGTCATGTATTGAGGTTCGGGTATAACGTCACTCCAAGAAGTAACGTATGCAACTATCACTTTTGAGTCGAAAGGTTTCGCAACATTTTCTCCCGACTTAGCACTACCATTCGAAGCTAATACAGCCAGGATGGTGACCAAAATCAATTTAAGTTTTTTCATAAGCATTCTATTTAATCAGCAGTTTGACGAACTCGTGAACCTATCAAGGCATAATATAGCATAAATACTTCACCAAAAATTACAATAAACCAAGACCATCTCCAACCTCCGAGCACATCAGCAAGTACACCTTGCAATAAAGGCAAGATAGCGCCGCCTACTACTCCAATCATAAACACACCGGATGCAACCGAAGTATATTTCCCTAAATGTGCTACAGATAGGGTAAATATGGCACCCCACATAATAGAATGGAACAATCCTACTGCAGTTAGCAACCACGGATTATTCAAAAGAATAGCCAAAACGGCAAGTATTCCCGCTAATATGGTGGTAACCATAAGCTGTACACGGGGAGAAATCTTGCTCAAGGAGCTACCAACTAATCGACCTACAAGCATGCCACCCCAATATAAGGTAGCCATCAATGCCGGTGAAGCATAATTCATTTCTATAGCGTATAGGTTTATATTGGCACCTATACAGACTTCAACTCCTACATAAAAGAAAATAGCTACTACTCCTAAAGTAAGGTGGCTGAATGACCAGACACTTTTTTCAAGCTTCTCTCCTTTCTCAACTCTGGTTCCTTGTATATCGGGCAAAGATAGCTTCATTAATATTAAAACAATCAAAGATATGACTACCATTAACACAAAAAATGGAATCATCAGTTGATCGATTTGAATATCTTCCATTGCTAAACCTCCAAAAACAACGCCTGTTACAAAATAAGGAGCAAGGGTAGTTCCTACAGAATTGGCAGAACCACCGATTGCCAAGCGTTGAATGGACTGTGTCCCTTTCACATGGCATGCCGTAAGATAAGGGTTAATAACAACCTGCAAAATAGTAGCAGATGCTCCAACCACAAATGAACCTAAAAGAAATATCAAAAAGCCACCGGGAATTACATTTTCACCTACATGCCAATTGGCTCCGGGAAAGTGCACGGTAAAGTAGGAAGAAGCAAAGAATAATCCTAATCCGACTATCATTACCAGCAGTCCACGCATCAACGTACCCTTGTAACCATGTTTGCTGATCCAAGATGAACCAACTCCTCCACAGACCGGATAAGCCAGAAACCATGAAAAGGTAATTAAAGTAGCAAATGTATTTTTCAATCCCCCCACTTCTGCAAGGAATGTTTCTTTCAGAGGACCTTGAAACTGAGTATTGGCAGTAGTAAGGAAACCGACAATAAAGAATAGGAATACCATTGTTATAAATGGTCCCATATAGTTTATTTGTTTTTCTTGTTGTGTCATGATAATTAATTTAAAGTATTTAGATATTAACTAATGTTTTTACGCACGTAAACTGCTTTAGGAGGCAGATAATGTTCCCCGGTGCCGAGCCATGCGTTCCTCGGTGTCGAACAATGTGTTCCTCGGTGTCGAGCCCAATGTTCC
Organism: Bacteroides sp.; assembly: GCF_030151085.1. Lineage (GTDB taxonomy): Bacteria > Bacteroidota > Bacteroidia > Bacteroidales > Bacteroidaceae > Bacteroides. The sequence continues at coordinate 30,824 of NZ_JASLER010000042.1, forward strand.
TCGGTGTCGGAAAATTCCCCCATTCTTTACTAACTACTGATATTTTGCAATTGTAAAGAATTTAATAGGAGCAGGAAAGTTTGGAAGCAGCTGCGTTATCAAACAGAAACTCGCAATTCGGATGAAGTTGCAAGATAGAAGCAGGAATGTCTGTTGTCACAGGTCCTTCGAGCATTTCTTTAACTATATCCGCCTTGTTTGCACCTTTGGCTACCAATACAATCTTGCGGGCTTGCATGATGTTCTTTATTCCTAGGGTAGCACCACCCAACTCCTTATCCGCAGGCGTGTTTGTCTCTCTACGGATACGTGTTTCTAATTCAACATTCATTTTGGTTACCCAAGCTTCTCCTTCAAAAGGAGATTGAGGCTGGTTGAAACCTAAGTGTCCGTTCTCTCCCAATCCCAGAATCAGCAGGTCAATACCTCCACGGTTGGCAATCTCTTGCTGAAAGTCCTTACAAGCTTTGTCAAAGTCATCGGAGACAGTAGGCAGCATCAAGAAGTTTTCTTCTTTAATACCCAGGCTATCCATTAATTCGGTTTTAAGCATCGTATAGCATGCTCCTACATATTCACGCGGTACGTTGGTTACTTCATCAAGTCCGAAGAAGGTAGTAGATGCAACATTAAATGGATATTCCGAATAGATTTTTCCAATCAAACGGTGCAAGTTTCCTGTAGTACGTCCGGTTGAAAGACCGATAACACTTTCGGGCTTATTCAATATTTCGCCAATAATACGCCAAGCAGCAGTACAATCGAATTCTCTCTCGCTATTTGCGACGGTTATTTTCATACTATATATAAGGTATTAAGATTACTGTTTTACATATTCATGGCTACTGCACCTGCACCCAACAAACCAATAAAACCGGGGTTCAGTTTTGTAATAACTACTCCGTTGCTCACAAATCGCATAGTAGTGGGATGAAGCTTTTCCAAAATCTTTTCGTGCATATAGCCATCGGCTACGATACCACCGCCCAGTACTACTGTATCAGGATCAATTACACGCACCAAGTTCATTATAAGATTAGCAATAGCTTCAGCAGCATTATCTACCAGAACTTTACAAAGTGGATCGCCCTTCTGACTAAGCGTAAATACTTCGCTGACAAGCACCCGTTCTCCCTTTTCTGCAGGTATATGCAAGTTCGTTTCATATTGATTACGCAACAAACGTGCACAGTTATCAAATCCGATACCTGCTGCAATAGCTTCTACGCAATCCATTCTTCCACATCCACACTTGATACCGATATTCACGCCTACACGTACATGCCCTACTTCACCGGCATTAAAATGACTTCCTCGTATCTGTCTGCCATTTATTACCGTACCTACCGCAATACCGGTACCTACATTTACGTAGATGAAATTCTTGGAGATCTGTCCGAAGCCCCAAACGCGCTCGGCTCTTGTAGCACTCTTTACATCATTATCAATATGGCAAGGAATATCGTATATCTCTGATAATTCCTTTGCCAATGCTATCGGTTGTGTACGACTAGGATCAATTTGCAACCAGATACCTTTATTAGGATCGACACGGCCTATCAAACCGACACCCATTCCTAATGGTTTCTTGTCATACCAACCTACAGTTCTGATATAATCATCAAGTGATGATTTAATAATTTCCAGTGCGGCCTGCTGATTAAAGTAACCGGAATCATATTTCTTATATTTCAAAATATTACCGTTACTATCTACCTCGCCAATCAAGAGCTTGGTACCACCTAAATCAAGAGCTAAATAAGTTTCCATTTTATATGCGTTTTTTAATATTGTTTTCTGTTCACAATATTACGCACTATCAAGGAAACAAGGGTTTATTTTTTAACAAAAAAGGTTCGATACTTGTCCGCAAGAGTCGAAAAGCTGTTTTTATAGCTTTAAATTTTGCTCGGACTAATATTAAACTGCTTTTTAAAGCATGTACTGAAATATTTAGGATCAGCAAAACCAACCATACCTGCTACATCGGCAATCGAATATTTCCGTGAAGCCAACAATTCTTTTGCCTTGTTCAGACGTACAATTCTGATAAAATCATTAGGTCCTTGACCGGTCAATGTCTTCATCTTATTAAAAACAGAAGTACGGCTCATACCCAACTTTCGGCAGAAATCATTGATAGAAAGTTCTGAATTAGCTAATTCATCATTAACTACCTCCATTACTTTATCTAAAAACTCTTTATCCAGTTGACTGGTATAATCAATCTCTTCTGGTTGGGACTCCATAGATAAGACGGTATCACGTAACCGTTGCCTGTTTTGAAGAATGTTCCGTATTCGCACCTTCAATACTGACAAATCAAAAGGTTTGATAATATAGTCATTTGCGCCGGCTTGCAACCCGAAGATTATATTCTCCCGCTCACTAAGTGCAGTAAGCAAAATAATCGGGATATGACTCGTATCTACCGAAGACTTCAAGATGCGGCATAGCTCATCCCCTTCCAATACCGGCATGACTATATCTGAGATGATAAGATCCGGATTAATTTCTCTCGCCATTTCCAAAGCTTTTCCTCCATCGGGCACACCTATTACTTTATATTCAGAAGAGAGACTATTCACCAGATATTCCCGCATATCAGGATCATCCTCTGCCAACAAAAGTACATTTTTACCAGCATCTTCGGAGTGTTCAAATGCAGCGTCAGTAGAGATTTGTGCCTCCTGGTTATCTTCTTGTTGTTCAACAACTACACTCGATTTTATCTTTTGTGGAAAAACAACTGTAAAAGTAGTGCCCTTTCCCTCTACGCTACTGAACGAAATACTACCATGATGTTGTTTAACAATCCGGCGGGTTATCATCAATCCAATACCTGAACCGGTCTCTTCATAATTCATCGCATTTTGTGCGCGATAATATTCATGGAAAATATTACTTTGTTCTTCTTCAGGGATACCGATACCCGTATCTCTTACTTCGATTGCCCACTTTTTCTTATTTGTTTTTACAAGAATGTGTATGATCCCCTTCTCCGTATATTTCAATGCGTTAGAAAGTAGGTTATCAATGATATGATCCATTTTTTCCCTGTCAATCCATACTTTAGGCATATCCGGCTCAACTTCCAGTTGCATCTCTACGCCTTTTTGCATAGCCGCCAGATGAAACTCTGCTATTTTCTCCTCCAGATAGTTTTTAATATCATATTGAGATACTTTCAGATATTCGGCATGTAGCTCTGCTTTCTGCAAATCCAGCAATTGGGTAACCATAGTCAGTAGTTTCTCTACATTCTTCACAGCCACTCCAACCGTTCGCTTACTGTTTTCCGGGAGTCCTTCCTGTACTTCCAGTTCACTCAAAGGAGCCTTTATCAGAGTAATAGGAGTACGTATATCATGGGCTATACTGATAAACGAACGTATCTTCTCTTTTATCTTGTCTTCATTAGCTTTATGCTTTCTATATTGTATAAACATATAGATAAAAACAGACAAAAAGACGAAATAAATTAACAATGCCCACCACGATATCCAATACGGAGCATTTACAATGATCTCCAAATCGCGCTCTCCTATCTGCTGCCCGGTATATTTATCAAAAGCACGTAAACGGAAAGTATACTTACCGGGAGAAAGGTTCATATAATTCACACTCTGCACTGAATTAGAATGTTCCCATTGCTCATTATAGTTCGTCAACATATACTCATACCTGATACGGTGGGGAGCTATAAAATTAATGGCAGAAAAAGATATGGAGAATGAATTTTGGTTGTATTTTAGTTTCAACTTCTGTGTATCATTGATATTGGTCTTCAGCAAAGAACCTTTCATACCAGCTTTTACGGATTCGTAAAGTAACTTGAAATCAGTTAATATCAAATGAATAGGAGCATGTTGATTGAAGTCCAACGAAGGAGAAAAAGTGATAATACCTTCTGCCGTACCAAAAGCCAAAGATCCATTTGCCAGCTTCAAAGCAGCATTAGGATTATAGAATCCCCATGTTATATCCAAAAAGTCATTGGCGCTTACTAAAATATCTCTCGAGGAATCTAAATAATAAAGCTCTTTCTCCGTACTTACCCAAATATGTCCGGCATTATCTTCCAATAAGCTGTTCACTGAATTAGACGCTAGCCCATCACTTGTGGTATAAACACGAGTTTGTTTTTTAACCGAGTTAAAGCGGATAAGCCCTTCACCATCTGTAGCCATCCAAATATCTCCGGACGAAGCTTGCAAAAGACAACGAATAGGATAATGCAAAGTAAAACTACCAAACTGTTGATGCCATTGTGTTTTCCCGGTCACTTTATCAAATATCGCCAATCCATCGCAACCGGCAAGTAGTAATGTACTTTTATCTCCCGCTTTGATATCTCCAACACAATCAATAGGATAATAGGCATAAGTATCAGTCTGCATATTATAGCGCGTAAACTCTCCTTCTATACCTCCAAACCAAAGATTATCCCCCTCGGCATAAATAGCGTAAATGTAATCTGTAGCTACACCTTTATCCGATTGCGCAGATCTTTTCGCTATTTTCTGTACACTACCGGTCTTCTTATTGATACGATAAAGTCCAATTCCATAGCCTCCTACCCAGACACTTCCTTTAGAATCTTCAGCAAGAGCCAATACCACCTTCCCACTATGGCCTGCATCGTCAAGAAAATGTGTCCACTTATTCTGTTTGGATTGATAAAGGCTGATACCATTATTAGTGCCATACCAACAATCGCCTTCAGAATCCTGATAGATGACATTTATATGATCTGATTTTAAAGAATTAGTATTATTCCGTTCATGCTTGATTCTTCTGATATCAGGCATATTCGGGTCCAGATAACTTATACCATTAGTAGATGTACTGATCCAAATACCGTTATGTTCATCTACACAGATGTCGGAGACGGTATTGCCGTTCAAGCTACGCTCATCATCTTCGTCAGTCATATAATGATGTAACAACTGCTCAGCTTTACCATCAATTTGTAAAACTCCGGCACCATCCGCACCTATCAATAAGGTATTATCGTGTGTTTTCTCAAATGTACGGATAGGAACATGAGGAACAAATGCATCTAATGATCGAATTTGACCAGTTGATCTGTCAATGACATAAACTCCGTCAGAGAAAGTACCAACAAACAGCTTATCGGCAAATTCATACAGCGCTTCAATATGCATCTCCATCGGGAGCCGAATAGCTTTCTCGGTAAAAGAGTTACTTGTTGTATTTCTATTTAATTGAAAGACACCCTTATTCGTTCCGGCAAAATACGTTGTTTTATCTGCTTGAATAAGGCAGGTTACAGTCCGGTCTTTAAGTCCGGCAAAAGTCAACCCGATTTTTTCTTCCCAACTATATATTCCGGTTGACATACAAATCCAAAGATGATTGTCATCATCCAATAAAATATTGTAAATAACGGCAGATGGAGTGGAAACAGATAAATCAATACGCAACAAGAATGAATCTGTTTTATAATCGTATGTATAAATCTTCCCATTCTTTAATGCAATCCAAAGATTACCCAACTTATCGCAAGTCATTATCGTAGAAGATAAAATATGATCTTTAGATTCAACCGTATCATCCAGCCGATAATGCTTTATTTCATTTCCATCATAACGGTCAATACCGAAATGAGTGTAAGCCCATATAAAACCTACGGAGTCTTTATTTATCTGAAATACTTGTCGGCTGCTCAATCCTTCTCTTAAACTCAGTGAGCGAAAAGAACCTGCAAACGAATTCAGGCACTGAAGAAAAAGCAACAAGTAAATTAAAATATATTTTGTCATAATTGGGATTTATCTGCAAGTTTCAATACTGGCACAAGTTTCATGCATGCAATATTACACACAAATATAAAAAAAGTGGTCGAAAAAATATCCGAATAGGTTTGATTTCTATTACTTTTGCTACCAGAATCAACAAATCAGGAGAAGCAATGCTCAGCAAGTATAAATTAAATCAGCTCTATTTCAAGGATACACAGTTCGCCAACCTCATGACGCGACGCATTTTTAACGTGCTCTTGATAGCGAATCCTTACGATGCCTTCATGCTCGAAGATGATGGTCGTATTGATGAAAAGATATTCAACGAATACACTTCTCTTTCTCTACGTTATCCTCCCCGTTTCGCTCAGGTTTCAACCTGTGAGGAAGCATTAGCGCAACTATCCGCCATGCCCTATGACCTTATTATCTGCATGCCGGGAACAGGAGACAATGAAGGTTTTGATGTAGCGCGAAATATTAAAAGCCAATACGAGCACATTCCCATGGTGATATTGACTCCTTTCAGCCACGGCATTACCAAACGGATAGCTAATGAAGATCTAAGTCCTTTTGAATATGTATTTTGTTGGTTGGGAAATACCGATTTATTGCTTTCCATCATCAAGTTGATAGAGGACAAGATGAATCTGGAACATGATGTCAACGAAGTGGGTGTACAACTTATATTGTTGGTAGAAGATGGTATTCGATTCTATTCTTCCATCCTCCCGAATCTCTATAAATTTGTGTTGAAGCAAAGCCAGGAATTCTCTACGGAAGCGTTGAATGCACATCAGCGTACACTTCGTATGAGAGGTCGTCCTAAAATTGTGCTGGCACGTACATATGAAGAAGCCATCAATATCTACGAGAAATACAAGAATAATATATTAGGTGTCATTACCGATGTCCGCTTTCCACGAGTGGAACGTGGAGAAAAAGATGGATTAGCAGGAATCAAGCTATGTGCAGCCATACGTAAAGAAGATCCGTTTGTGCCTCTTATTATTCAGTCTTCCGAGTCGGATAACGTAGCGTATGCAGCTAAATACGATGCTGCTTTTATCGACAAGAACTCCAAGAAGATGGATGTGGATTTGCGGCGTATCGTATCTGATAACTTTGGATTCGGTGATTTCATCTTCCGCAATCCTAACACCTTAGAAGAGATTGCCCGCGTAAAGAACCTGAAAGAATTGCAGAATATTCTTTTTGCCGTACCGGCAGAATCATTCCTTTACCATATTAGCCGCAATCACGTAAGCCGCTGGTTATATTCACGTGCCATGTTCCCGGTAGCTGAGTTCCTAAAACCCATCACCTGGAACAGTTTACAGGATGTGGATGCTCATCGGAGGATTATCTTCGAGGCTATCGTGAAGTATCGTAAGATGAAAAATCAAGGTGTGGTAGCAGTATTCAAGCGCGATCGCTTTGACCGCTACTCCAACTTTGCCCGTATCGGCGATGGCTCGTTAGGAGGAAAAGGCCGTGGCCTAGCATTTATTGATAATATGGTAAAACACCATCCCGAATTTGACGAGTTTGAGAATGCCCGTGTTGCCATTCCTAAGACCGTGGTGCTTTGTACAGATGTATTCGATGAGTTCATGGATACTAATAACCTGTATCAGATTGCTCTTTCGGATGCAGATGATGATATTATCCTGCGATATTTTCTAAAAGCCAAGCTACCAGACAGTCTGGTGGAGGACTTCTTCACTTTCTTCGATGTAGTGAAGTCTCCTATCGCCATCCGTTCGTCATCTTTATTAGAAGACTCGCACTACCAACCATTTGCCGGCATATATAACACCTATATGATTCCGTATCTGGATGACAAATACGAAATGCTGCGTATGCTTAGCGACGCCATCAAAGGTGTATACGCTTCGGTCTTTTTCCGGGATTCTAAAGCATATATGCAAGCTACCAGCAATGTCATAGACCAAGAGAAGATGGCAGTTATCCTGCAAGAAGTAGTCGGCAACCAATATGGCGACCGCTACTATCCGTCTATGTCCGGCGTAGCACGTTCGCTGAACTATTATCCTCTTGGCGATGAGAAAGCTGAAGAAGGTATTGTAAACCTGGCTCTAGGCTTAGGCAAATACATTGTGGATGGCGGAATGACTCTTCGATTCTCTCCCTATCACCCGAATCAGATTTTGCAAACCAGCGAATTGGATATTGCACTTAAAGAAACGCAAACTCGTTTCTATGCCCTTGATTTAAGGAATGTAGGACAGGATTTTTCCATCGATGATGGTTTTAACCTATTAAAACTTCACGTCAAAGAGGCGGAAAAAGACGGTTCTTTAAACTATATAGCTTCTACATACGATCCATACGATCAGGTTATCCGAGATGGTTTATATCCGGGAGGTCGTAAAGTTATCACGTTTGCTAATATCCTACAGCACGATGTATTCCCATTATCCAAGATTTTGCAATTAGTATTGAAATACGGACAACAAGAGATGCGTCGTCCCATAGAAATAGAGTTTGCTGCTACCATGAGTCGGGAGAAAGATAAGACAGGCACTTTCTATTTACTGCAAATTCGTCCTATTGTCGACACCAAAGAAATGTTGGACGAAGATCTTACCACTATTCCTGACGAGAAGCTTTTGCTACGTTCTAACAACTCATTAGGACATGGCATCATGAACGATATTCACGATATTATCTACGTAAAAACAGATGATTACAGTGCTTCCCACAATCAAGATATTGCTTGGGAGATTGAAAAGTTGAACCAACAATTTCTGAATGAAGGAAAGAATTACGTATTAGTCGGTCCCGGACGTTGGGGAAGTAGCGACACATGGTTAGGTATCCCTGTGAAATGGCCGCATATCAGTGCCGCCCGTGTTATTGTAGAAGCCGGATTAACCAATTATCGTGTCGATCCCAGCCAAGGAACTCATTTCTTCCAGAACCTAACATCTTTTGGTGTAGGCTACTTTACAATCAATGCTTTTATGAATGATGGAGTGTATAATCAGGAATTTCTAAATACTCAACCTGCTGTCCATGAAACTAAATATCTGCGTCATGTACACTTCAATCAGCCTATTGTTGTGAAGATGGACGGAAAGAAAAAACAGGGAGTGGTTTTATTACCTGAACCATAAAGAAACAGTTAATATAATACAAAACAGATACTTAAAGCATATTCTTTTTTTGTTTAAAATGGGACTATTTATGTCCCATTTTTCATTTATGGCAATAAACAGCATAGAATATACATCTATTATTGGACAAAAACTATATTTTTGCATTCGGTTTTAAAAATTAGCAAGGTTAAAAAGATAATAAGTATTGTCAATAGATAGTATTTTCTGCAACGGCAGATATTTCTATCAATCTAATTCGAGAGAATTCAAATAAACTATTTCAAAGTATCAATATGACAAATATGAAAACATTTTTGTTAAGTTGCATAATAGGCACAACCTTTATCGCAACATCATGCTCATCAGAGAATGAGGTGTCTACTAATACCAATGAAGGTTCTATTCATTTAGCAGTTACAACGGACGCAAAGTTCAAGCCCAACACACGCGCTGTGAATGAAAATAGTTATGCGGATGTGAATAACTACACTGTTCAGATTATAAATAGTTCAGGCAATATAGAAAAAGAGTTTATATATAATGAAGTTCCTGAAAAAATCAATCTCAACAATGGTTCTTATACCTTGAAAGCTTTTTATGGTGAAGATAGCAATGCATCAAGAAAGTCTTTCTATGTAGAAGGTACTACTACTTTTGCTGTAGAAGGTAATGACAAAAGTATATCAGTAGATTGTACGCCGATTCACGGTAAGGCTGTAGTTAACTTTGCCGAAGAAATGGCTACCTATTTCAGCGATTATTCTGTAGTTTATGAGACTGTAGCTCTTACTGCAAGCGGTTCTACCGCCACTTGGAACAAAATGGATACGGAACCTTGGTATCTGAAAGTTAACAAGAAAGGTGAAACAGTAAAAGCGACCATCCATGTCACTAGAAAATCCGACAACAAATCAAGCTCTGTTGAAAAGACTTATGCATTATCTCCCAACAAGTCCTGGACATTAAACATCGCCCCGCAAGATAACAATGGTAATCTGGGTATTACAATAACAATTGATGAATCTACCAATGATCATGAAATTGACATTGTAGTTCCATCAGAGTGGCTCTAATCTTACATAAAAAACAAATAAAGAAGTACAGACATGAAACTATTCAATATCACATCCATAGGAATCTTGGCAATTTTAAGTTTAGCATCTTGTGAGATGAAGAACGAATTGACGGGAAATACATCTCCAAAAACGGAAATGGGTATTTTAGAATTAGGTGTTTCTGTTAAACAACCTGTTTCACAGACACGTGCCGGTGTAGTAACCAATAGTTTCCCTGTTATCATAACAGGTGCAAGCACTGAAGTTTCCGATGTAAAGAAAGAATATGCTACTGTTGAAGATATGCCATCAAGCGTATCACTGCCGGTAGGAAAGTATACAGTAACGTCGCATACTCCTGGAAAGCTCGAAAAGAAAATGGGTGCTCCTTATTATGGTGGAAGTACTACCATGTCTATCACTAAGGGCATTACAACTTCGACCTCCGTTGTATGTAAGATGCAGAACAGCAGAATTCAAATTAAGTATGGCGACGACTTTCAGTCTTCATTCAAATCCTGGACTATCACAGTTGACGACGGTTCCAATACAGCCTTGTCTTTTGACGAAACTGAAGTAGCTCCATCTGCCATATACTGGAATTTTGATGATAGTTCGGTTACTGCTATTACTGTTAATATCAGAGCAGTAACTACCGAAGGGAACACTGTTAGTGAAAGTCGCACTTTCAAGAAAAGTGATGCTTCTAACAAGTATGAAGATGAAAACGAGTTCTTCAATGGTGGTGATGCCTTAGATATCAATATGGGAACTGTATCTTCATCAACAGGCAGTGTATCTGGAATTACGATTAAGGCATTCATTACTTTTGAAAATGAAAGTGAATCGGTAGAGATTCCGGTAGGAGGAGAAGAAGAACCCGGCGGTGGAGAAGAAGGCGGTGGTGATAACCCTGGAGAAAATCCAGGAGATGGACCTACATTGAAATTACCCAAAGATGTTATCTTGAAAGCTTATGAAATGTCTGATTTACCCTCTGCTGATGCACTAATTACAACTTCAGCTGGTATCAAAGAGATGTTTGTGAAAATCACAGCAGGAAACGAAGGCTTTTATGAAGCTTTAAAAGAATTCCAAACTAGAAGTGATGAAGATGGTGGTGCTATTGATTTCATCAATGGTGTTAATTTAGTTAATAATACTAAGATTGATGATTTATTCACCAGTTTGAATAAAGAAGTCAAAACACCTGTTTCAAATGATATTGAATATTCATTTCCAATAGGTGCATTCTTTAGCCTTCTAACAATTACAGGTTCTTCAGAAAATCCACATGAGTTTGCAATAACAGTGGTTGACAATAATAATAACGAAACTAAGGGAGTATTTAAAGTAACAATTACAGAATAATCGCAATGAGAAAATTATATTACCTAATATTTATTTTCCTAATTTCGACATCTATAATTTCATGCCAAAATGAAGAAACCGTAAATAGTACAGGCTATTTACGATTGGAAATTGGGACAAATTCTTATACAAAACCACAAACAAGAATTGCTGACAGCTATAATCCAAAGCAAATTGCAGTTCAAATACTTGATGCTAAAAGAAACATTGTTGAAGAAACTGATGATTGGGAAACTTGGTCAGGTAAACAGCTAAGACTAAAGCCAGGAATTTATACAATCCAAGCATCGTCCAATGGTTTTGACGGTTCAGAGTCAGGCTTTGATATACCCTATTACAGTGGAGAAGAGCAAATCACGATTGAAAGCGGAAAAGAAAAGACTGTGAATATCACTTGTACATTAGCTAATGTAAAAGTAACAGTCAATTTTGACCCAACATTTATTGATGCTTTTCGATCTGCTTCATCAACTATTACATCAAAACTAACCAATGTTGGTTCTCTAAACTTCATTATGGGGAAAGCTAATAAATCCGCCTATTTCCCTGTAGGCAATCTTTCAGCAACCATTAATGTAACTAACAAATCCGGGAAACAATTTTCACAGACAAATGAGATTAATAACGTTAAAGCTCGTGACCATTATATATTGAATTACAAGATTGCAGAATCAGGTTCAGTAGGTGGTGTAGATGTTACAGTAGATGATACAGAAACTATTTATACATTTACTTTTAATGTTTCTACCGAAACAACTACCCGATTAGAAGTTCAACCAGCTAATGCATGGAGTAGTTTTGCATACTTGGAAGGAACAGTTGGTTCTTCAAAAGGAGACCTTGATGAAACCCACATGTTTTTTGAATACAAACTATCCACAACCGAAACATGGATATCCGAATCTGCGACACAGGAAGAAAAGAAATTTAAAACAACATTGACTGGTTTGACACCTAATACAAAATATGATTATCGTTTAGTATATAAAAAAGACAATGATACATACTCTAGCGATATTGCATCTTTCACAACTGAAGCTGTTACTGAATTATACAATGGTAATTTTGATAATTGGTATAAATCCGGATCCACATGGTATGCAGATACTAAAGAAGGAGTTGAAAAGGGTAGTTTTTGGGACTCGAGTAATGGCGGTACAGGATCTTTTGGAATAAATCCAACTACAGGTAATTCCGGAACTATTCATAGTGCAGGAGGTCAGTCAGCCCAATTAGTATCACAATATGTTGTAGTAAAATTTGCTGCTGCAAGTTTATATACAGGTTCATTTGCCGGATTGGTATCAACTAAAGGTGCTAAAATAAACTTTGGACAACCGTTTACTTCGCGCCCGACCCAGTTACATGGATTTTTCCAATATGCACCTGGAACAATTCAATATGTAGGTAGCAATACTCCGGCAAGTGCTGGTATAGTAAAAGATCAAAGTACTGACATATGCTCAATTTACATTGCATTATCAACACAAACATACCTCGTTGATAATACAAACACAAGTACATTTATAGACTTTGAAAACGATCCTGGCATTGTTGCTTATGGAGAGCTCCCACTATCTGAATGTGGTTCAACCAACGGAGAGTGGAAAGAATTCAACATAGAGCTCAAATATCATAGTATTACGACTAAACCTACACATATTATTATCGTCTGCTCATCCAGTAAGTATGGTGATTATTTTACAGGAAGCAAGAATAGTATTATGTATTTAGATGACTTTGAATTAATATATGGTACTACTCCTACTATCAAGTAATATAATAAGAAAATTATAACTTTACCCCGGAAGATTATTCCTTTCATGCGAATTTTCTACCGGGTACACACATTTTTATTTATGAAGATTAAAATAGTATTATCCATACTACTGTTACTTGCAGGAATTGTTTCTGTCAATGCACAACGTCCCAAACGTATAGACCGGGAAATAATGAAATCGGTATTTATCCCAAAAGGACAGTGGATGGCAGGGGGAACGGTATCCTACTCTGAACACGACGAAGATAATTTGAATTTCTTGGTTCTAAAAGATGTACAAGGTTTAGGATATACCTTTAGTATTAGTCCTTACGTGGGTTATTTCTTTAAAGACAATGTATCGGCAGGTATGCGCTTTGCATATAATCGAACCTATCTTGATATGGATAACTTTGATCTGAATCTGGGTGAGGACTTCAATATCAGCTTGAAGAACCTTTATTATCTGGAACATAAATATGAAGTTTCCGGTTTCCTACGCACTTATACGCCTATTGGTAGAAGCAAGATATTCGGCCTTTTCAATGAAGTGCGACTGACTTACGGTTATAGCGAAGGAAAGAATTCTACCGGATCGGGTACAGAATATGATGGAACCTTTGAGCGGGCACATAACTTGCAGTTAGGTATTGCTCCGGGTATGACAGCCTTTGTTACTGATTGGTCAGCTGTAGAAGTATCTGTTGGAGTAATGGGGTATAATTTCAAATGGCAGGATCAGAAAACAAATCAAATCGAATCCGGCAAAAGAAGAACTTCTTCGGGTAACTTCAAGATAAACCTGTTCTCCATCAATATTGGTATGACATTCTACTTATAAATAACAAATTGTAAATAGTCTCAAATTAGTAAATGAAATGACAATAAAGAAATTTATATACTGTTTGTTGTGTGTATTGGCTTTTGCTGCTTGTGCAATAGAGAATGATATACCTTATCCAATTGTAGACGGCAGCATCCTTACTCTAGAAGTAGAAGGTCAATGTGACGCCGAAGGGAATAGCAGTACACAAACTACTATTAATAAGACCAGCCGTATCATAACTTTATATGTGGACGATTCGGTTGATTTAGAGAAGCTTCGCATCAAAAAGCTGACGGTAAGCAACGATGCTTCACTCGTCCTCGATTCTGCTGTTTGTAACAATTACTCTAAATTCCCCAAAAAAGGATTTGAGTCATTAGAAAACATACCTGTATCCTCCGATACACGTGTTAACTTTTCCGATCCCGTAATAGTTACATTAAGAACTTATCAGGATTATCAATGGAAGGTATTAATAGAGCAAATTATCAAACGCGACATTGTTTTGGAGAACCAGATTGGTAAAACAGTTATAGACGATGTCAATAGAAATGTGATTATCTATGTTTCAAAAAGTCAGCCATTAGATAAGATTAAAGTTTCTGCTTTCAATTTAGGTGGCGTGCGTGGCAGTGTTGTGCCCGACCCTACTGCTTCCGAAACCTTTGACTTCTCAAAGCCGAATATCTTCTTTGTTTCAAGAGCTTGGGAAGAAGTCAGTTACAAATGGACTGTTTATGTCTATCAGAAAGATGAAGAAACTTCTTCTTCGTCCAATGTATTCCCTATGGCTACTCGCGCCACTCTTTCCGGAAGTATTCAAAGTGGAAAACAACCCACTGTAGAATATAAAAAAGAGAGTGAAAACGATTGGAAAGCTTTAGCTGCATCTGCCATAAAAGTCAGTGGCACCAGCTATACTGCATCTATAGATAGACTTGCACCTGGTACATCCTATCAATATCGCATCAGTATAAATGGCAGTGCAGGAGATACACAATCCTTCAATACTACCCCCGCTACAGCTTTGACTGACGGCAGTTTCGACAACTGGCATAAAGTCGATAAACTATGGAATCCATGGACCACAAATGGTACCTCTTTTTGGGATACGGGAAATCGTGGTGCTACAACCGTCGGCGAGAGTAACTCCACACCGACTGACGAAACTTGCAAGGGTAGTGGACAGGCAGCCTTGTTAGAATCTAAATATATAGTGTTGAAGTTTGCGGCCGGTAATATCTTTACAGGCAGCTATCTGAAGACAGTAGGAACGAATGGCGTACTCAGCTTTGGTCGTCCATTCACCTCTTTCCCTTCGAAATTGCGTATCAACTATAAATATACCTCAGTGAACATTGATAAAGTGGGCGAAGATGCCTATTCTTATCTGAAAGGGCGTCCTGATTCTTGTCACATCTACATTGCTCTGACTGACTGGGACGAGCCACTTGAAATCCGTACCCGCCCATCGGAACGACAATTGTTCGACAAGAGTGATTCGCATGTAATAGCATACGCTGAGTTAATAAAAGGAGAGACAATATCTACGTATCAACAGATAGACTTGCCTTTGAAATATCGCTACAGCAATCGTACACCTAAGTATATTGTTGTGGTAGCAAGTGCCAGCAAATACGGTGACTACTTCACCGGAGGTACAGGCAGTAAATTATGGATTGATAATTTTGAGCTGATTTACGAATAAAAGAACCAATAACACATTTTTATGAAACGATATATTAACCTTCTCATCCTATTCTCATTGATCTTCTTCACGGCTTGCCGTGGCGATGAAGAATGGACTATGACTAACAGTGGCTTTCTTATATCGTTGGGAGAGGAACAAGCGAATATCACTTCACGTGCCACTCCCGCAGAATTAGGCAAGCCGGTTGCCGATATGTTTCAACTGAAAATAACTAAAAAAGAAACGAACAACGTTATATACAATGGTGTATATAAATCAGGCATCATAGAAGCTTCTACCGGTAACTACACTTTAACAGCTTTCTGTGGAGATAACCCTGAATTGGCATGGGATACTCCCTATTATGAAGGAACAACGGAAGCAGAGGTACAAACAGATCAGACTACTTCTGTCACTATTCCATGTAGAGTAGCAAATGCATTACTCTCCATAAAGTTCAGTAATCCGGAAAAGTTTGCTACACTATACAGTTCCTATGGAGTTAAAGTAAAAGTAGGCAGTTCATCGCTCATCTTTGAAAATAGTGAAACAAAGAAGAGTGCCTATTTCCGTGCCCAATCCCAAGTAGGTTTAACGTTCTACGCCACCTTGCAAGAAACCGGAAAAGACGTTTCAATGGTGATAGAGAATGAAAGCTTGCCTCAAACCTTTGCAGCTGGTACTCATACCAAATTATCACTCACTGCTGCCACGCCTACATCGGGAACTATCCTAGAAGTCGATAAGGTAGAAGTTGAAAAAGTAACGGTGACTCAAACAATTCCATTAGAGTGGTTACCGAAACCTAAAGTTACAGGGTTCGGTGGAAACGCAGTATTCAATTATACAGAAACAGCAGATGCGCCATCAGAGGCTGTTATCAACTATACAGCTTCATCGCCTGTACAGGATGTAGAGTTCACACTCGATTTTAAAGATCCGCAATATACTGGGTATAATAAGACTTATACACTTTCCAAGCTCACGAAAGAAGAACGTACTACGTTGTCTAGCATTGGAATCAAACTGCCTGAATTAGATAATACTTCCAAAGAAGGACAACTTGACTTATCTGCTCTTACTGCCAATTTACTAACAGATAATGGAACAGAAGTTACAAACACTTTGAAGTTTAAAGTAAAAGCCAATAATCGTTGGAGCAGTAAAGAAGGAGAAAACTATCAAATAAAAGTGGTGAAGCCAGAATTTACAGTTACCGTACGACCAGGGAATATATGGTGCAAAGAGTTCACTATTGACGAAATAAATGTCACTTCCGGCAATATAGAAAAGATGAAACCTTTTTTGGTCTATTTGTATAGCGCAGATAATGGCATAACTTGGCAAGAGTGTTCCAATACGCGTCAACAGATTTTCAACACTATTCCAACAAATAGGAACTACAAAGTAAAAGCATGCTATCGCAATTACGCCTATGCAAGTAATGTAGCAGATGTTATACTAGCCCCTTTGACTCAGATTCCTAATTCTGATATGGAGATCTGGCAAACAAAAGAACTTGGCAAAACAGGATTCCTTGACGGTAGTAAGAAATTCTATGATTTCCTACCCTATTCAGATAATAACGATATCTGGTGGACTACAAACAATGAGCGTGCAAGAGATTATTCTGTTTCACGCGTAAAAATAACCTCGAGCGCCTGTGTCAGTTATACAGAGAATAATAAACATGAAGGTAGCCGTGCTGCATTAATTTATACTTCAGGACATGGGGGAACCTATGCTTCTAGCTCATTATTAGTACTCCCTGATGGTGCATTTGCAGGAAGCCTATTTATCGGAACATACAAATGGGATAAGGGCGAAACAATCAGCACCGGACATGCATTTACATCACGTCCCCAAGAGTTCTCTTTTTGGTATAAATATGCGCCTAAAGGTAGTGATCAATTTAAAGCATATATCGAACTAAAAAATCAAAATGATATAATAGCCACAGGAACATTTATTCCAGCTGCATATTCAAATGCTGATAGCGAGTTCAAACAAGCCAATATTCAACTTGATTATATTGATATAGAGAAGGAAGCAACTTCCATTTATATTCAGTTTCTTTCTACAACAAAAACATCTTTCTCTACAGATGATTTTGATAAAAATAAATCTATTACATTTCCAGTAATGGGTTCTTGGAATGCCCATATAGGAAGTATGCTTTATATTGATGATCTTCATTTGGAATACACAAAATAAATAGAACAATATGAAATTAATAAAAGTATATATCACCATTATTTTTCTCATTTTATTAGCCTCTTGTCAGAAAGAAGATTACATCCTTTCATTAGAATCAGATAAAGGCTATCTCTCGATTTCTTCCATTGAGGTAGAGAAAGAGAATATCACGCAAATATCTACTCGCACCGTCACCCCCGAACTAGCCATCGAGATAGTGAAATCCAATGGAACTCCCGTAGTCAAATACGATGCAGGAGCAGCAGAAGCATCCGCAAAAATAGAGTTAGAAGCCGGAGAATACAAACTCAAAGCATACTCTCCTAATTATGGAACTACCTGGCAGAATGATGAGAAAGGTGAACCTGTCTACTACAAAGAACAAAGTTTCACGATTGTGGCAGAAAAAGTAAATTATCTTTCCATTCAAGTACCTATGATAAATATTGGTGTGGAATTCATATTGCCCAAAGATTTCAGCAATTGGTTCACCGATTACACATTCTCCGCTCAAATAAACAATCGTACAGTAACATTAAGAGAAGGTGAAACCGCCTATTTCGAACTGCCAGAAAACAGTAATACAAAACTGCAATATTCACTATCCGCTACAAATAGCGATAATGAGCTCATGCAACAAGATAGTAACTATAAAGGGACTTTAACAGCGGGTACCATTTATGAAGTAACCTATTCTATTTCCACACATTCTTTGCTATTATATAGAGAAGAAGAACTGTAAATAGATTTAATTGAACTCACGTTAAAATAATTGCCGAAACTCTTGACATCGCCTTTGCAATGTTGTATATTTGTAAAGTGAATTTATAGATACTTCAATTTTAAATTAGGATAAACGGAGAGGCATTGCTTCTCCGTTTCTTTTTACCTCCCAC
>NZ_JASLER010000046.1 GCF_030151085.1 Bacteroides sp.
CACGCAGGTGGTTTCAATCTCCGTTTCTTCAAAGAAAGGACGCAGGTAGTTTTTCAGGCTCTCGGCACGTTGGGTAGCCAACTTTTCGTTTTGCTCAAAGCTGCCTTCGGGGGAGCTGTAACCGGTGATTTCGATGCTACAGATACTTATCAATGGATCGTTAAGGGTTCGTGTGATATAGCTGTGCAGACTATTGATTTCATTGATATTGTTCGAAAAGTCGTAGAGGACGAAAGATTTGTTTAAGGGATAACTAAGATGTCCCTCAAGTTGCGTTGATTGCTGTGCAAATGCAATACCAGAACAATGTAGCATTGCCCATACTAAAATAACACTACTATTCAATAGTAGTTTATTGAGTTTACCCATGATGTTTTTTGTTCGTTTGCTATTAACTATCCTACACTTATCAATATCAATTGATGTTTATAAAATAGTTTTTGCAAAAGTATGGAAAGTTTAACGATATAAAAGATTGGATTCGTAGCCTATATATCACTGTAATATAGCCGATATATCACTATTATGTAGCCAACATGTCACATATCAGCATTTAATCGGTCACTGTAGCATTGAAAGAAATTGTAATTGAGAGCTTTAGATATACGCAAAAGTAAATCGGTGTCAATACTTTCACGCTTGAATATCTTATAAATATTCGTTCTGTCGCAATACAATTTCCTGCCAAGCCAAGCGGCGGATCGCTCTTGCCGCTGTAATTCTTCTTCGATTAAATGTCCGATGTGAATCATAGTGCTGTATAAAAAAAGGCGGAACCATTCGACCTATTCTGCTCCTAGGTACCGCCAAGCACCACGTATGTAAATAAGTACGAACAGTCCACGCCCAACAGCGTGAACCTTCACTTACTTATCCTCACATACATCAATTGGCGGTTTCAGAAGCAGAGAATAAGAGCTAAAGCTCAATATCTTAATAAGTATAAGAATGGAAACGCTTTCCCTATTGTTTATTAATTATATTCATTTAGTAAAATACAGCATGTTACAACTCTTGACGCATTATATTTATAATAAGACAAGGCGCATATTCTACTTCGTATTTAAATTGTTTTTATATGTTTATATATTAGAGTAACGTACAAATATACATCTAAAAATCAGAAAAACAATAATATTCTCAAAACAGGAGTCTTTACTACTCCTCTTATAGCGCTTTCCAGAACTTCTGAAAATCTCTGTATCTGCCATAGCATACCAGCTGGTCATCAGCTTGTATCTTGGCATTGTCCGGCAACTCATTCTTTACCTCATGCTCTAGAACAGAGATACCTACACAGTTCTTCAATAGTTCAGCACGTTTCAAGGCAATCAGTTTCAAACCGAATTCCTGATCCAGATTCAGTTCATTGACAAAGTAGCCCACAAACTTATCCGGAACTGTAAATTTGATTATATAATAGCTGGAATCAACCCGGAAAGTTTCTATATTGCTACCGAACTCCAAAAGGTGAACCAACCCACGCGCCGCATCTTCTTCGGGCGTAAGAATACGTTCTAATTCAAAAGCCTCAAGCACCGAACGATGCACAGCATCAATAGCGCGAGCATAAATGTGTTCCACCTTCTTCTGCTTCAGCAAAGCCACCACACGAATAGATGCACCGAAGTTTTCGCCGATAGCTACTACTACTACATCAACGGAATTCAGAGGAAGAACAGACAGAGCCTGATCGTCCGTAGCATCAATAACAAAGGCAGTAGCAACCTTATCTTTTAATCCGTCTACACGAGCAGCACTCACATCGGCACCTATCACTTCATGCCCCAGTGCCGATAATTCTTCAGCAAGTGCATGACCGTAATTTCCTAAACCGATAATAATATATTTCATATTTTATTCTTTTTGTATACCTACACAGCATAAGCTACCACAAAGATAGTTAGTTTATAATAATCTCACCACTTGGATACTGATATTTCGTCAGTTTCTTCTGTTTGATAATACCAAGCATTAATGTTATCAAGCCTACGCGTCCTATAAACATCAATGAAGAAACCAACAGCTTACTGCTATCATGCAATAACGTGGTAGCATTCAAGCTGGAACCTACCGTGCTCAATGCCGATACACATTCAAAAGTGATGGTCATAATCGTCATTTTAGGCTCTATAATACTAATGACAAAAATATATAGGAACAATACGCCGAAAGACATCACTACCGTAGCATTCGCACGGCGGATTGAGTCGTGTGACAATTCGCGTCCAAATACTTCCACCCGTTCCGTACCACGTACAACGGCCACCAAATTGAGCACCACTACAGCAAATGCATTAACTTTCACACCACCGGCGGTAGATTGGGCAGCACCTCCTACCCACATCAAGAACAAGTAAATCAACAACGATTGTACACTCAGACCTGCCAGATTCACACTGGAGAAACCTGCCGTACGGGGGCATGTAGCATTAAAAAATGCTTGTGTCCACTTATCGGCAACCGGCATTCCTGCAAAAGAAGCGTTCCACTCAAATATGGCAATACCTATCGTACCAAACAGCAAAAGCAAGAATGTTACAATCAGTACAATGCGGGTATTCAAGTTATATAAATGATAAAAACTCCGTCTCCCCCAATTCCAGGTACGCAGAAACTTCCATAGTCGCTTTATGTAAAAGAGGACTATATCTTTAAAATTCACAAGAATCGGAAAACCGATACCTCCCAGGATAATCAGCAGAGAAATATAAATATAGAACGGATTATGTCCGGTCATCACCAACGGGTTACCCAAGTTTCCGGGCAAAGTAGAGAATCCGGCATTACAAAAAGCAGATATAGCATGGAAAGCAGAAAAAGCAAGTTCTTCCTGAAAATCCATACCCATAGTCCCATGTATATCGCTCCAAATAGCTAGCATCCCCGCTCCTTCTATCGCCAACGTGAATACAAGGATATATACCAAAGTGGAGAGCAACGAGTTCAAAGAATTAGAGCTAACCATATCACGCACCACCAACTGATTATACAACGATGTATTTCCCATAAAGAACATCGCAAAGAAACTGGTCAAGGTCATGACTCCTAAACCTCCAATCTGAATCAGAAGGATAATCACTACAAATCCTGCCGGAGTAAAAGTAGAAGCCACATCTACCGAAGTGAGCCCTGTGACACACACCGCACTCGTTGAAATAAACAGCGAATCAACCCATGAAATACCATCTACAGTACATCGTGGAAGCATCAGTAATCCCGTACCTATAAGTATAATGAATAAAAAACTTACCGCCAGTATTAACGAAGGATTTGTTCGCCTTCCCAACATTCGTACCAATCCATTGGAAAGATTCAAGAAAGAGAACAATAACAATAAAATCATGTGATAGCTCTTTCCATGCAGAAAAGTCCAGAATTGTAATACTGCTCCCTCCTCATCCGGACGATGGAAAATGAGAGGAATTATAGTTAGATAAAGTAAGGCAGTCAATACCCAGGTCAGTTTGCTGAATTTACGCCGGGTGTCTTTATATTCCAGTAAAAGGCGTAAGGTTACATCGGTTAGAAAGACGATCCACACCCCACGATACAGATGATGAAGTTGTTGTACTTCCACCTCCGAAATAGTAAATCCATGTTCATAGACTACACCAACAATCAAAAGTATAGAAGCCAAATAAGTTATAGAAGTCATCACCCCTAATATCATCTTTGTATAGGGATGAATCCATTTATTTTGATATAAAAGAAATTTATGATAGATTTTCATGAAGTCATAGTTTAACGAAACTTGGCAAACTTAGACAATTCTGCCTTCATATACAAAAAACAAAGAGAAAAAGAAATTGATTTAAAAATAATGGCTACATTTGGGCTTTGAATTATTAATTATTTTAACCACTATGAGCAACAAAACTAAAAGATTCATTCTTCCGGAAGAGGAGATTCCACAGTATTGGTACAACATACAGGCAGATATGGTAAACAAACCAATGCCACCGCTTCATCCCGGTACCAAACAACCATTGAAAGCAGAAGACCTGTATCCTATATTTGCCGAAGAACTTTGTCGTCAGGAATTAAACCAGACCGATGCCTGGATTGAAATCCCGGAGGAAGTACGCGAAATGTATAAATACTACCGCAGTACTCCCCTAGTACGTGCGTATGGATTGGAAAAAGCACTGGGAACCCCGGCGCATATCTACTTCAAGAATGAGAGTGTCAGTCCGATGGGTTCGCACAAGCTGAACTCAGCTATTCCGCAAGCTTATTACTGCAAAAAGGAAGGTGTAACCAATGTTACTACCGAAACCGGTGCCGGACAATGGGGTGCTTCCCTCGCATACGCTGCACGTTTATTCGGACTGGAAGCAGCCGTTTATCAGGTAAAAATCAGCTATGAGCAGAAGCCTTACCGCCGTAGTATTATGCAGACTTTCGGTGCGCAGGTTACTCCATCTCCTTCCATGTCAACCCGTGCCGGAAAAGATATTCTGACTGCTCATCCCAACCATCAAGGTTCATTGGGTACAGCTATTTCCGAGGCTATCGAATTAGCACAAAACACTCCTAATTGTAAATATACACTTGGTTCAGTATTGAGCCACGTTACCCTGCACCAAACGGTTATCGGTCTGGAAGCTGAAAAGCAAATGGCTATGACAGGTGAATATCCTGATATGGTAATCGGCTGTTTTGGCGGTGGTTCTAACTTCGGTGGTATCTCGTTCCCATTCATGCGCCACAATATCCTCGAAGGCAAGAAAACCCGCTTTATTGCTGCCGAACCGGCTTCTTGTCCGAAATTGACTCGTGGTAAATTCCAATATGACTTTGGTGATGAAGCTGGTTATACTCCCTTGTTGCCGATGTTTACCTTAGGGCACAATTTTGCTCCTGCCAATATTCATGCAGGCGGATTGCGTTATCATGGGGCAGGTGTCATCGTTTCCCAATTGTTGAAAGACGGATTGATGGAAGCTATGGACATCAAGCAACTCGAATCTTTTGAAGCAGGTTGCCTGTTTGCACAAGTGGAAGGTATCATTCCTGCACCGGAGTCTTGCCACGCTATTGCAGCTGCCGTCCGCGAAGCAAACAAATGCAAGGAAACCGGTGAAGAAAAAGTAATCTTGTTCAATCTATCCGGTCATGGTTTGATCGATATGACATCCTACGATAAATACCTCTCCGGCGATTTAGTAAATTACGAACTTACCGATGAAGATATTCAAAAGAATCTGGATGAAATAGGTCAGTTGGGTTAATAGATATTCGCCATACTGACAAGCGGTTCATAGAGTTTCTCTATATCCTGCGAATCCATTTCAATTTGTACTTGGTCCCCTGGAATCAGACGTGTTCCTTTGGGGACCAAATTCTTTCCATCACGGTGTACATTAATAATGATGCAGCGCTCGGGAAGTAAAAGTTCATCGACCATTTTTCCATCCAGATAAGAATCCGTCATTATTTCCACAGAGAGCGTATAGCGCTTTTCTTCTTTAAAGTCGGGGGCATGTATCATATCTTCATACAGAGCAACATTAAACGGACGCATTTGGAGAAGCTCTGTAAAATAATATGTCAGCCCACCCACAACGACCGAAGGATAAAACACTTCGAAGTGTCCTGTGATTTCCGTAATCAACACAATGGCAGTAAGTGGTGTACGCTCGATGGCTACCAAGAAAGCGGACATGCAAACCAGCATCACATAACTTATGTTCTCGTAACTGATAATGCCATAATGCACTCCTATCAATCCGATAACCCGCCCCAGCAAACCGCCTGTAACCAATGTAGGAATAAAGTTGCCACCCGGTAATCCCGACGAAATCGAAAAGACTGAGAATCCAAAATGCAGAAATAGCATAGCTACCACCCACATAAGATCTGTGCTTCCATTTTGCGCCTGCCCCAACAGAAATTGCTCACCCCCACCGGTCAGGTTAACCTGCATCAGTGAAATGGAATAAGCTACCAACAACAAATATAGCAATTTAATGTATACAGGAGTGGTTGCCTTACTATACGCACGCTTAAAAGATATCAGTATGGACGAATAAAACTTTCCACAAACAGAAATGATAACTGCCAGAATGAGAAAATATTTCATCTGGACAAAAAACGTGATTATCGGCTCGGTAACTTCTATCAGATGATAAGGATTAACAGGAAAGACCAAACTAGCCACAGCTCCCGCTACAACCCCTGCCAATAAAGTAGTAATAGCTGTTTTGGGAGCGTCAAAACGTTCTATAGATTCTATAACGATAAGCGAAGAAGCCAAAGGCGCAGAGAAAGCGGCCGCAAGCCCTGCTCCTGCCCCTGCAGCCAGCAATTGTTTCTGTTCACCTTTCAAAACACGCGTCCACCGTGCAACCAGACTGCCCACGTATGACCCGATTTGTACCGAAGGTCCTTCACGTCCTAGTGACAATCCGGTAAAGACCGCAAGAATACCTCCTACGAACTTGGATATCAATTCAATAAAAGAATGATTGTAAGTGATGCGCCCGTTAATGGCGCCACGTGTCTGGGGAATACCTCCACCACTGATTAGAGGCATCTTCTTTACCATCCATGCCACGAAAATCAAGATTCCCCAAAACAAAAGAAATAAGAGAATGTGCCAGTACCACGCCGGACGAGAAGCAAAAAACTCTTCGCGCACATGCAGCAAATAGTAGAGAAGGTAATGATAGGGCACAGCAACCAATCCTGTCAGCAACCCAACAATCATACTGACAAAATATAGCCGGGCATCTACGAGTTTCAGTTTCCATATATGCCAGTCGCGGACTGTCTTCCAACCCTTAATTTTTGCCCAAAGATTTTTTGCTTTATCCCATAACTCCATAATAAAACAACTCCCATTACTTGCGTTTTACAACAACAAGAAACAGGAGTTGTTTTACACAGAAGCATTATTTACCAAAATCTGTTCTTTGCAGGATTATATTCAAATCCTACAGTCTTCAATTTTCGTACAATGTCTTCTTTTTCTACATTCATATCCTCGCACAAAGCATCGAGCGAAGGATAAAAATCGCGTAGTTTCATGTTGATGAAGCTGTATAGCATCATCGGCTCTTCGGGTAATTTCATCGTTATAATCTTTTTAAATTAAACTAATACCGGGCGCAAAATTACAATAAAAAATGAAAAGAATGCATATTTATGGCTTGAATATGTGCTTTGTTTACGCAAACGATTGTATAGCGGGGTTTAGGGGTTCTCCGTCTTTTCTATCTTCAATGCCACTTTTTCTATAATTTTGCTAAGTTCTGCTTCCAGTGGTATAACGTTGAAATCTTCCCAGAAACTTTCATCGTACTTGAAGTCGGTATCGGCAAGTATGGTATGAGTGGGTAGTCTTTCGGAACGGGGAAAACGGGTTACGTTTTTATCATCAATCCTACAGGTTACCATTTCAAACCAAGTATGCAAAACCGGATTGCTAGCCAGAACGCGCTTTCTCTTCATTTTGAAATAGATATCTCCACGAATATGATGAATATAGTAGGTTCCGTTCCATGGCTTATAAGAAACGGTATAGTTTATTTTTTGTGTAGTCAATCTGATCTTATGCGCCTGGCGGAGGACAAAAAGCCGGGTTGCCGATTTTACATATTTAGGATGGACTTCAAATCGTGCCTGCAATAATGCACTATTTTCGGAATCGATATAAAGTTCACCCCGAAATAACGGTTCTTTCACGCCTTGTTTCTGCTCGAAATAAACGACATTCGCGGTCCGGTTATCTACAGAAACAATATCACCGGATGTATAAGTATACAGTTCACCACTGGTATCAAGTTGCAGAAAATCCGGGATATCTTTTATAATATCCAATTGCAGGCAAGCCTCAACTCCCGACCTGAATTTGGCTATCAGGCTGTCTGTTTTCTCACGGTTATTGATCCTGCTCATTTTAAGTAACTTCACCTGATCGTTGGCATCAGGTTCCATAGCCGAGTTTTTATAAACCTTGAATACAGCTTCAGTCAGGCTTTGAAATTTATTCTTCAGTTGAACGCCTTCTCTATAGAAAGTAGTCAGAAAAACGGGAACAGAGGAATAATTCTTATTTCTATATTCCATCATTTCACGAATCAACTTCTTGGGTTCTACTAGACGGATAAGTACCTCTTGCAGAGGTATTACTCTGGGTTCAAGACTGAGGGTATTGTTACGCCCTTCCAATGCAGATGCTTCAATGCTTTGACCTACGTATCCCAAGTGGGAGAATGCAAGTACGGCATTCTTCAAAGAATCGGGCAGATGTAACCTAAACTCTCCGTTTTGATTCGTAATGTTGCCAAGGGATGTACCTTGTACTATGACCGATGCGTTGGCAATAGGTTCCGCTGTTTCCTTATCCAGTAGATTACCGATTATAGTAGAATACACCGGCTGGGAAGGTGCGGTTGCCCAGCCCCTAGCCAATGTTTTCTCTCCAGTGCGCGTTATTAATATATGATTACCTAATACCTTTAAATCTAAATTCCTGTTACCGGTTATTTCAAAAATAGCCTGCCGCACTGTACAGCTCTTTTTCCTGATATTTACTTCAGAATCGTTGTTTATCAAATTACTGTCATAAATAAACAGATAACCGGATTGCTCTGATACCTTTCCCAATAAAGAGTAAACAGTTCCCCTTGTCCTGGGCAACTGAATGATGCGTTCCAGCACATCCCCTCCATCTGCTTTCACATTGCCGACAATGAGAAGCAACTGGAATAGAAGTATGTAGAAACGGCTTAGTCTCATAAAAACCTCCTTACGTTTTCAGATTCATCATTCAGATAATATCAGCTTATTACCCTCCCGGGCACATTTCAGATTGAAAGTCCAGCAAATAAGTTCGGCTACCGATTCCGGCGAGTTATCGGAGAATTCAACGGTTAACCGCTTTTTGCCTAAGGCCGGAGAAAGCGTCTCAATCTGTCGACCGGACGATTCCATATTCACTACCCGTAACACATCTTCCAGACATTCATCCTTGAAACGTATATTTTTAGTATAGCGGTCGAAATGACCGGAATACTTTGTTGTACTAATTTGCAGCCCATCATTTTGTAAGATGACGGTTTCGCCGGCTCCGACATACAAAGTTTGATTTCCTTGTTTCAGGGATACTTTCACTTTACCCCTCAATACGGACAAACTAAAAGGATTCTTCTCATTGCTACGGACATCAAAAGCTGTTCCCAACACTTCCACCCGCACTTTCTCCGTATCGATCAGGAAAGTTTGTTCCGGCCTTTTAGCGACATCAAAGAAGGCTTCACCTTGCAGATTCACTTCCCGTCGGTCGGTATCAAAATGTTCCGGATATTGTAATGTGCTTGCTTGTGCCAAATACACGACGGAACCATCTTCGAGGGTTTTAACCAAAGTTGCCGCCTCCTGATTTTCCTGGGTTACGAAGTTACGGGTATCTACATCCGGTGGCGACGTCCTCCAAAGTGTGAGAGCAAAAACGACTCCCACTATCATAGCGGCAGCGACCGCACCCCACCCAAGAATGTATCTACGTGGCTTACGCTTCTTGGTTTCGGCCAGCAGATTATCTTTCTCAAAACGGGCATATAGTCGTTCCCACACTTCGTCTGTCTTTGTTTTCTTTTTAATTTCCATTATCTTGATTGAATATAATTATCTATTTCAACTCGCAAAGTACGGAGTACTTTTGTCATTTCCGCTTCCACTGTTTTCACGGATAAGGAAAGTGCCAAAGCTATTTCTGCATATTTCATGCCTTGCATGCGATGCATAATGAAGATACGCCGCCTACGGTCGGGCAACTTGTTGAGAGCCTGCTGAACAAGTGTCTGAAGTTCTTTGTACTCCATCTGCCAATGCGGGTCTATAGAGGCTTCCGATTCTTTGGCTGTCTGTACAGATGTCTGGTAGCGCTCCTTCACCTCTTGATGCTCACAATATTGGATGGCTTCATTCCGTACTGCCCGGTACAAATAGCTTTTGACGGATTGCAATATCTGTAGTTGTTCCCTATTTTTCCATAAGGTATAAAATAGCTCTTCAACAATCTCTTCGGCCGACTCCGTATCTCCTGTAATACCCGCGGCATACCAGCAAAGAGGGGAATAATAACGGCGGAAGACTTCTTCAAACGCCTTTATATCGCCCTCTTTAATTTTAGCAAGTATCATTAGCTCGTTCAGCATACTCTACAGGTTTTAGGATTGCTCCAAATATATAAAAACTATCTGAGAGTTAGCGTGATTGCTTCTTCAATTTATCGACTGCATGCTCTAACGACTCGGTAGGCTCAATGATATTGTAGCTCTTCCAGAAATCTTCATTCCAATATTCGTCTACCAAGTCATAAAAGACCTGTTTCTGTTTGAAGGCATTCTTATTGGATATATTGGAGAATGCATGCTCCTTCCGGTCGGTTACCACCATTTCGGAGTAAGCGGTATAGCTGGATGAAAACAGTTTCTTTTTCCAGTCGCACTTAAAGCGGATCACATTTTGGATATAATTCAGATAGGTCTTTGAATCCTGCTGCTTGTAAGTAACCAGGTAGGACACTTCCTGCGGGCGAAATCTCAATCCGAGAGGTTTCTTATGCAGGATAGCTTCCACAGCTTTCACCCGGTTTGCCATATCCAAAGAGAAATCGGCACGAGTGAAAGTCAGTCTTTCACGGTCAATATAAAGTTTGCCGATAAACAGGGCATACATCAGGTTGACCCGAGGACGGAAGCTTATGACGTATTGCATACGGTTGTCTAGGTTTACAGGCTCTTCCATACGGAATTCATAGTAATTCAGATTATCCATGCTCAGCAATGCATCGCCATTTTTCACAATGTCCAAGTAAAGAGACAGGTTCGGACCACCTACTACTTTTACTGCTAATGTATCACCACCCTTTTGACTCAGGAGGCGACGACCTTTCTGCAACTGTACCTTATCTTGTTCAGTATCGCGCCTATCGTAAGAGGTTTTGTACACATCCATAACGGCTTCTGATACACTAATGTAACGACGACGTTTCTGCACGGTTTCACGATAAAAGGCAGTCAGCATATTCTCACTGGAGGCATAGTTTACGGGGATTTTCTTAATAGCTTCTTCTACGATAGTACGCGGATTATTGCCATAGATTACAATTTCATTGAGAAGATTGGGAGCGGGAATCATCCAGATCGTTAAATCTTCGCGTTTGCCAAGCTCATCAAGAGATAAATGGGTGTTGAGGTAACCGATGTGGGAGACTTCTACCCCCCGAAAAGCTTCGGCTTCGGTTACTTTCAGTGAAAATGTACCATCGGCGTTAGTAACTGTACCGATATTGGTGCCGACAATGGATACATTCACGTTTTCCAATTTCTTCCGGCTATCCTTGTTTTTTACGATACCGGTTATGATGAGGTCGTTCACAGCAGCATCCTGTGCCTGCAACGGGGTGATATCTAAACATAAGAATGTGAATAAACACCCAAGCGTAAATCCTATCAAGTTTTTCATAAGGCATGGTTTTTAAAGGGTTTCTATTATTAAGAGCGGTAAGGAAAAGAAAACCCTATGAAATCGGGAAGAAAAATGGAAAAAATAATTCAAAAACCACCCAAGAACATAATGTAAAATTTTATCACATTTCGATCAAGATGCTCAAAAATGTAAAACTCATATCCGACCACGCAAAAACACTCCTCAGAAGCACTTCTCGACGGGGTTATCTCACATAACGACAGAGGTCACCTCACATAACGACAGAGACTACCTCATATAACGACAGAGGCAGCCTCACATAACGACAGAGGGTGCCTCTGTCAAGGTAGCAAATCCTACAATCCGAAATCGTTGTGATATTTCAAACAGATTATATAATTCATAACCTAACAGAAAGGAATTAGCGTCCTACTTCTTAGTTGCAGTTTTCGCTTGTCCTTGCTTCTTTCTTCTCCAAAAGTCGCCATTAGCTTTGCTACCCCGATAGGCTTTATTTTCTTTGGCCTTCTCTTTTATCTCTTCGGTTTTCGTAGCCTGCGCTTGTGAACCGGCTTGGGTGACAAAAGGATGATTTTTAATAACGGGGATCTGGAGACCGATGAGTTTCTGAATATCTTTCAGATAAGGAAGTTCTTCGGATTCACAGAAAGAAATGGCTATTCCTTCATGTCCGGCACGTCCTGTACGCCCGATACGGTGAACGTATGTTTCGGGAATATTGGGAAGTTCGTAGTTGATAACATGCGAAAGCTGGTCGACATCAATACCGCGGGCAGCAATGTCTGTAGCTATGAGTACACGCAATGCATGAGCCTTGAAAGCGGTCAAAGCACGTTGGCGGGCATTCTGTGACTTATTGCCATGGATGGCCTCGGCCGGAATACCGTTCTTATTGAGTATTTTCGTAATCTTATCAGCTCCATGCTTGGTACGGGTAAAAATAAGTACCGACTCAATATCCGGCGCCTTCAGCAAATGCAACAGTAAATCTTTCTTTTCGGCCTTCTCTACAAAGTAAACAGATTGCTGGATGGTTTCTACAGTCGATGAAGCCGGAGTTACTTCTACTTTACGGGGTTTGAAAAGTATGGTATTGGCCAGTTTCTCTATTTCGGGAGGCATGGTGGCGGAGAATAAGAGCGTTTGGCGCTTCTCCGGGATAAGTTTCAATACACGTTTTATGTC
The DNA here is from genome assembly GCF_030151085.1 of Bacteroides sp. Lineage (GTDB taxonomy): Bacteria > Bacteroidota > Bacteroidia > Bacteroidales > Bacteroidaceae > Bacteroides. Next base: position 12,649 of record NZ_JASLER010000046.1, read on the forward strand.
GTGTACAAAGCCCATATCAAGCATTCGGTCAGCCTCATCGAGAACGAAATATTCCAGGCCTTTCAGAGAGATAAATCCCTGCGCCTGCAAGTCGAGTAATCGTCCGGGGGTGGCAATCAATATCTGCACGCCATGCGTCAAAGCATCGACTTGCGGTTTTTGAGGCACTCCTCCAAAGATAACCGTATGTTTCAGACCCGTATAACGACCATACTCCTCGAAGTTCTCGCCAATTTGAATGGCAAGTTCACGAGTGGGGGTAAGTATCAATGCACGGATACCTTTTCTTTTATCCGATTTATAAAGTCTTTGAAGTATAGGAATGGAAAACGCTGCGGTCTTTCCTGTTCCGGTTTGTGCACATCCCAATAAATCATTTCCTTGTAACAGTATCGGGATTGCCTGTTCCTGGATGGTAGTAGGTATTTCGTAATTTACCTGATCAAGAGCCTTCAATATAGGCTCAATAAGTTCTAATTCTTTAAATGTCATTCAATAATTATTCATAACCGCTGTTAGTACGTCTAACTCTGGAAGGCACAAAGGTACAGCTTCTTTTCAAGCCACACAAATATTTTAAGAAGAAGTAGTAAGTAGTCAAGTAGTAAGTAGTTAAGTAGAAATGATTCGTCTGATGTATTCTACTTAACTACTTACTACTTGACTACTTAACTACTTAATCACTTCTCTAATTGAACTGGCGGGGACTTCTTTGACTCAAAATAACGTAGATTATCACCGGTGCCCCGATTACCGGAGTAACCGCATTCAGCGGAATGATACCTGCCTCGCCGGGCAACACACATATCAAATTGCAGAGTAACGCTACGGCACCGCCACTCAGGATAGTTACAGGTAACAGGGAGTTATGATTGGCAGTCCCCAGTATCATGCGTGCTACATGAGGCACAGCCAGACCGATAAAGGATACGGGTCCACAAAATGCGGTTGTCACTGCCGTCAGAAGTCCAGTAACTACCAAGAGCCAATTGCGCACGCGGCGAATATTCACTCCCAGGTTTTCGGCATACCGATCGCCCAGCAACAAGGCATTCAAAGGTTTTATTAATAGTAACGAACTGAATAGACCTAATACCGTAACCAGTGCAAAAGCCGGCATCTGCTGCAAAGAAACACCGCCAAAGTTGCCCATGCCCCATATCATATACGATTGTACTCCTTCTGCCGTAGCAAAGAAATTCAGCAACGAAATAGCCGAAGAAGCGATATAGCCTATCATGATCCCCGTTATCAGCAGCATTATATTGCTTTTTATCAAAGTTGAGAAGAATAGAATAAGTGCCATAATCAACATAGCACCGATAAATGCACCTGCCAGTACCGAGAAGAAGCCGGACAAGCTGAAAGTACCTGCCGTAATGCTACCGCCGAACAGCAACATTACAAATGCCACTCCTAAACTAGCACCCGAATTAATACCCAAAATAGAAGGACCGGCTAGTGGATTCTTGAAAGCAGTCTGCAACATCAATCCACAAACAGCCAATGCGCCGCCACAAAGTAATGCAGTCAAGGCTTGGGGAAGGCGGGATTCTAATAATATAAAGTTCCAGCTAGCCTTCTCCCCTTCTCCACCCAGAAGAATACGAAATACATCCACCAGTGGAATCGATACCGATCCAACCAGCAAATTAGCAGCAAAGAGTAGCAGAATAACTACTCCTAAGCCTATTCCATATTTCCATCCTTTACTCATTCAGCCTGCAAAAATAGCGTAAACCTCCCAAATCTCCTATTTCAGGATGAAGTATCTGTATCAAATCCGACAACAGATAATCGGGACGGAAGGGCGTTTCTTCATAGAAAGGCACTTTAGCTGTATTGCAGCCATATATATTCTTTGTTTTGAAAGCCTTCAAACCGGTATAGCCGATATAATCAGCCTGCAAATCGGAATAAGTCATATCACGGTCACGATTGTACTTGATAGTCCACACATCGGCATCGCCAGCCTTATCGAAGACTGTTTCGAAAGCCAAAGGCACGGAACCGCTATGTGTATCGTCGGAAAAGACATAGCGCCCACAAGCATCATTAAAGAGGCGACCGATAGTGCTACGTCCTCCCGGGACATACCATGCAGAACCACTTTTCAATTCGCTAAGTACCGACAAAGATACTGACGAAAGCGTAGCACGCATTTTGAGCTGCTGATAACAGCTATCTACTTCGGTAAAAAGGCTATCGGCCTCGGGAGCAGTACCAAAGAGGAGACCATAGAAGCGCATCCACTCAGCACGTCCTAAAGCGGAAGTTTCCATATAGTCGGCACACTCAATAATAGGGATATTCAGTTTTTCTACACGACCGTATCCTCCACTGTTTTCGAAAGGAGAAAGTAGGACGGCATCGGGATGCAGGTCGATTATCTTCTCCATATCGGGATTCATAGCGTCGCCACAATCAACGATTGCGCCTTTGTTGCAAGCTTCATGTATGGACGGCAGTTTAATATATTTCAAGTCGCAGACACCGGCAATACTGCTGAAAGCTCCGAGTTTATCTATCAGACCGCAGTGCACAGAAGAGTAGATTACGGATTTAGTAAGCGGTGTGCGTACAATAGTACCTTCGGGAAGAGATTCGGGAAGGGCTTTCTCTTTGGGAACTAATATATAGGTATGCAATGTCTTCAGAGTGTCCCAAGGATTGCGCAGAGTGGCAATGGTATAATCGGGATAGGCTACCAAAGTGAGATTGTCGGCATAACGCAAAGGAATGGTATCACCTTCACCTAAAGAAGAAACAACCTTGCCTCTTCCCCCACATGAGGAAAGAAGTAAGGCTGCAATTATACAGATAAAGAGAGTATATCTTTTCATCGATATTAATTAAAGAAGATTGCAGTATTCGGATTCATACCTCCCGCATCAAACTTCTCTACAAAAGTACCGTCTTTCTTGAAACGATAGATTGTACCGTTCGTTGTATATTCAGAAGTACCAATATAGAAATCACCGTTATTATCATTTACTTCCAACATATGCAATGTAATTGATGCAAGTTCAGCAGGAGCATTCTTCAGGAAAGAAGTATTGCTTATCTGTCCGGTCTTGATGTTGTAAGTGAAGTAAGTGTTGACTGTTTTATACGGTTTCACCGTCCAATCAGTTATCGAGTTTACCAAGTATAGTACGCCATCTTTGGCAGCCATATATGTAGCATTACCTATCTTGGTCACTTTATTATTATTAGCGGGGTCAATCATCTGTAGTACATAACCCTCTACCGAAGAGTAATCATTGGAAATGAGGAACACCTTGCCGTCCTCTTCAAGCATCTCCGTATAAGGGTTAGTAGCTACCGTTAGCGTTTCTTTCAAGGTAAATGTATGCAGGTCAATGACCTTTACCTCTGTATGATAATTATAGTCGGGAGTACAACTATTTGCCACGTAAAGCATATCTTTACAGATAGCTACACCTTCCAAATTATCACCAAGTCCGGTCAGTTTAGCCTCTACCGTTAATGTACTTGCATTGATCTTAGCTACAACTCCTCCCCAGAAAGAAGCATAGATATATCCGTCTTCAGCATCTATATAGCGAATGCCCGCACTCAGGTCATTGTCATTTACAAATGAAACACGCTTCAATTCTACACCTGCTGCATTCAGTTTAACCAAATAATTGGATTTATATACAGCTACATAAATTTCATCCTCATACTCTATCATGCTCTGACCGGTATCACCCAACTTAGCATTGTTCTGAGTCTTAAAGATATCGCTGATAAAGTCTGCATCTCCATTTGGTGCGTAGAAGGCTATACCTGCATTGTTCGCTTGATAAGAACCTTCGTTCAAAATAAAGACACGTGCCTGGGGCAAGGTTACCTTCGAACCGCTGTCGTCCCACGAATTGTCATCGTCATCACTACAAGATGCCAAAGATGCACCCAAAGCAAGCATGCACAGCATGCCGAATAATAAACTTCTTACTTTCATCATTTTGTTGTTTTATACTAGATTATTAAAACTTAAAGGTACCCGTCAGCCGCCACGAACGTCCCGGCATAGGATAATATTTTATCACGTCATATTGCTCATCAGTAACATTAACCATTTCTGCTTGTACAGACAAACGGCATTTTCCTAAAATAAACTCACGGGAAAGTGTCATAGTATGCTCCATATACCCTTCTATCTCATTCTCCGGAATATTTTGTGATAAATAATACCGTTTCCCCACCCCTACTACAGAGTAACCTACATTTAGCCATGGCATTTCTATCACAGCCGATGCATTCCCACTATGAAGAGGCGTATAAGGTAATTGATCCTTATAATTCTTCGCCTCAGGATCGGTCAAGTCTATAGCCTTCTGCCACGTATATCCACCCGACATTATCAATTTGAATCCCTTGGTCAACGAAATGGCGGTAGCTAAAGTAGCATCCACCCCTGCCGCATGAACCTTACCGTAGTTCGCCATCTTCCATGCGTATGTGGTAGGAAAAGCTACAATCTTGTCCGTCACATCATTATAGTAACCATCCAAAGTAACAGAGAGATAATCCAAGAACAGCAAACCGGATTTACTCCATGTAATCCCTACATTGTACTCATCCGCCTTTTCGGGACGCAAATTACGGTTTCCCATTCTATAATAATAAAGATCGTTGAAAGTAGGCAGGCGGAACGTACTCTTATACATCAGTCGCAGAAAAAGTAACTCCTCCTGCCAGGGTTGCAAACTAATAGAAAGAGAAGGAGCCAAACGACGGAAATTATCGGGAGCCGTCCCCTGCTCTACATGTTCAGAAGTAGCCGTATGTACCAATGAAGCGGTGGTCGTAATCCATCCTTGACGATAACGGGCATTCAGAGCACTGATAGAAGTATATCTCGTTGGAAAAGGGCATTCCGGCAGGCTATTGCGAAGTTTGTTTATCACTCCGTCCTGTGCCAACGAAAGAGTCAAAGTCTCCATAGGACGATAGAGCACAGTAGCCGACATGTAATATTCGTCCTGCCGATGATGCTCCTGATAATATCCGTTGGTATATTCTTTACCTTCATCCTTGTACTTATTCCATCCATGATTAAATTTTGCCTGTGCCTGCACACTCCACTGAGTAGAGAAATTCTTTTTATATCGTGCTTGCACAAATGTATTCTCATCCCAAAGTGTCTCGTCAGAAAGAGGATTATAAAGAGTTACCGCTCCCGGTAACCCGCGCCGGGAATAGAAATAATAACCTTTCACATCCAAGTCACCACCATCTTTAAACGTATGATAGAGGGTAGCCTCTCCCTGCCAGGAATAGATATTCGAATTATTACGCTTCTCTTCCGTCACATACTTTCCATTAACCAGTGTAAAGGGATAGTTGCCATCAGCACGCATATAGTTAGCATTTATGGCAAAGCGTGTACGGTTACTTAGTTTCTGCCACCAACGAAACGAAGGAGTAACATAACCAAACGACCCTCCCCGTATGCGTGCCTGAAACTGCGCATCGCGTCCATCCTCAAAATGAGGTTTTTCTGTTTCTATACTTAGCACACCTGCCGATGCATACAAACGAGCGGACTGCAACATATTTTCCGTCTGACCTATAGCTAAAGAAAGCATCGATACATTGTCGAGTGAGAAGCGTCCTATATCAATTTGTCCCGCCTGACAGTTACTTACCGCCACACCATCGTAGCTGACAGCCGTATGGGCTGCCCCCATATTGCGAATCGAAACCGTTTTTAATCCTCCAATACCACCATAATCCTTCACATTGGCTCCGGCAAACCGGCGCACGGCATCCGCCATATTCTGTATACCCAACTGACTGATATCTTGTTGAGACAGGGTCTGTATAGGTACTGCCGAAGTTACCTTGTTGGGTAACCGTCGTGCCGTCACAGTCACTTTCTCTATTTGGTGCACTTTTTCCGTAATCGTATCTTTCCTCACTTCCTGAGCCGAAAGCTTGGATACTACTATGCCAAAGAGTACGATACCGATGAGCAGTACCTTCATTCTTACAATCATTAAATAACTAAAGATTAATCCTTATATCCTAACTTGCGCACTATCCGCTTTCCTCGAACGAACAATTTTTCGACTTTGTTTTGCAGGTCTTCTGACTCGTCTCCAGTACATCGCCTTCCCATTTTCATCAAGAAATAGTGGCATAAGTAATGATGTACCCAATATGAAACTCACAGCAGCGGGACTGTTCGGGACTTTCACCCGATTCCCTTTTCATCCAATCCTCCGAATAGAGGATGCGGAACAAAACGTTGGCAAAGATAGGAATATATTGCTTAAAAATAAATATCAGATTATACAATATCTCAAAAAATACAGTATCTTGCCAGCCAGTTCAATAATAAACAAGCTATTATCTCACAAAATGAAACCATTATTTCAAGAATTACCCTTTCCTATAAGTAACCATATACAATATTATGTCGAAGATTTGCCTCACTTTATTGTACCTTGGCATTTCCATCCGGCTATAGAAATTATGTATATTACCAAAGGAACAGGTACCCGGTTTGTAGGAGATCATATAGAACGATATGTAGAAGGAGATGTCTGTATGATAGGCCCTCAGCTACCTCATGAATGGAGAAATGATGAAATATATTTCGATAAAAAAGCAGGTTTACGTTCCACATGTATATGTTTATTCTTTAAAAGCGAAATCTTTGAGACAAACCTGATTCGTTTGCCGGAGATGTCAAATATACGTAACCTCATAGAGCTTTCGCGCCGAGGACTCAAATTTACAGGAGAAAGCAAGACGTTATTAGGCAAATTAATAACAGATGCATCTACAGAAACTGGTATTAAAAAGATAATTGATTTATTCAATCTTCTGGAAATGATGGCAACCACCGAGGAATATGAAGTACTTGCCAGCGTTGGTTATACAGAATCTGTAAATTCAGAAGACTTTGAGCGCTTCAGTAAAGTTTATAAATACTTGGTTCTGAAATTTAATACCCCAATCAAGTTAGAAGAAGTATCAGCTCTTGTAGGACTAACCCCAACCGCTTTTTGCCGCTATTTCAAAAAGCGAACTAAGAAAACATTCGTTGAATATCTTAATGATATGCGCATTGGATATGCGAAAAAGCTATTAATAGAAGGAAAAGCAAAAATATCTACTGTCAGTTTGGAAGCAGGATTCAATAATTTATCCAACTTCATTGATCAATTTAAAAAATCTACCGGCTTACTTCCTTCTGAATATCAAAAGAAATATGGAGTAAAAGACAAAACAGATCTATAGTGAACTAAACTCTAAAATACAATCCCTATTCATATTTATGATCTATTTTTAATCACAAGATTGTCCATAAGAGCAAGATACCATAATTATCTGTTAAAATCAAAAAACCTCCGTCAACTGATATGCCCTATATTTGCAGTATCTAAAAATAGATCATTCATAATACTATATACAAAAAAAACATGGACAGACGAAATTTTTTGAAACAATCAGCCACTGTTACATTAGGAAGTCTTGTATCGTCATCACTTCTCAATGCTTCTACATTAACAGAAAGTAAACAAATACTCAAAACGAACTCTTCTAAAACAGCTCCACGGGCTATTACCATGTGGGATTTCTCCTGGTTGGAACGCCGTTGGCCGGGAGCTGGTTATGAAAACTGGGATATCGCTCTCAACGAACTTGTAGAGAGAGGTTATAATGCCATCAGACTGGATGCTTATCCACACCTACTCGCAGCCGATCCTAAGAAAAAATGGTTATTGAAAGAAGTGTGGAACCAGCAGACTTGGGGTAGTCCGGATATGAATGAAGTACAAATACAACCTTATCTGAATGAATTCCTGTTTAAATGTAGCGAACGCGACATTAAAGTGGGGCTTTCTTCTTGGTTTAGACAAGATGTGGATGATACACGAATGAAACTTACCTCTCCTGATAAGATGGCTGACTGCTGGATCACTACCTTGAAAGCCATTGAAAAGGAAGGACTTATGGATACAGTTCTATATGTGGATTTATGCAATGAATTTCCAGGTGATGCATGGGCGCCCTACTTCCCCTATCAATATCCCAATAAAGGATGGGGGGAATGGTATAAAAAGGAATCCTTGGACTGGATGGAGCAGACTGTGAAAATAATGAAGAAACACTATCCTGATATTCCATTCATGTTCTCATTCGATTCTGACGATTTACGGTATTATGAAGATGTAGATTCTTCTTTCCTCGACTTCTATGAACCACATATCTGGATGGCTCAGCGTAATGGTGGAGAATTTGATAGAACAGTGGGGTATGATTATGGACGCTTTACTCCTGAAGGATATAAAAACCTTGCTCGCAATGGTGAAAGAGTGTACAGAGAAAAACAAGAATATTGGCAAAGCTTGTTAGTAAACAGGATTCACCAAATGGGTGATATTGCTCGTAGACTTAAACGTCCACTAATGACCACAGAGTGTTGGGCAGTTGTAGACTACAAAGACTGGCCATTGATGAAATGGGATTGGGTAAAAGAGTTATGTGCACTTGGCGCTACCACTGCCGCCGAAACCGGTATGTGGGTAGCTGTAGCCACCAGTAATTTCTGTGGACCACAATTCGTAGGTATGTGGAGGGATGTGAAATGGCACCAACAGCTAACATCAATTATACGCTCCGCAAAAATAGATGAATCATTAATAAAAGACAATGAAATAGCAGCAAAGCTGATAAAAAGACTCTAACTCCCCTTCGAACACACAAAATCAATTATATGGAAATGCTGTAGATTTACCTCTACAGCATTTCTACTTTCTACAATGACAAATGAGAATATTTTGGAAATATCTTCGTTTTAATCGTCATTTTCCTAACTTTGTAATCTAAACCAAAATATCAACCTACCATGAAATATAAATTATTAGTTCTTGACGTAGATGGTACCCTAGTCAACAATGAGAGAGAAATCAGCAAACGTACCCTAGCCACCCTACTGAAAGTGCAACAAATGGGAATACGCATCGTATTGGCATCCGGCAGACCAACCTACGGATTAATGTCATTAGCCAAAGCACTCGAACTAGGCAACTACGGTGGTTTTATTATTTCTTATAACGGCTGCCAAATAATTAATGCCAATAATGGAGAAATCTTATTTGAACGACGTATCAATCCCGAGATGCTACCCTATTTGGAAAAGAAAGCTCACAAAAACAGCTTTGATATATTTACTTACCATGATGATACAATCATTACAGACAGCCCGGAGAATGAATATATCAGAAACGAAGCCCAGTTAAACGACCTCAATATCATTGTAGAAGACGAATTCTCAACCGCAATAGATTTTGCACCTTGCAAGTGTGTACTTGTAGGTGATGACGAAAAAGCCTTGATAAGTTTGGAAGAACACTGGAAAAAACGACTAGATGGTACCTTGGACGCATTCCGTTCCGAACCTTATTTTCTGGAAGTAGTACCTTACGGCGTTAACAAAGCAAATACCTTAGGTGTTTTGTTGGAACAACTGGGCGTTACGCGTGAAGAAATAATTGCCATTGGCGACGGTGTTTGCGATGTAACCATGCTTCAGCTAGCCGGTATGGGTATAGCAATGGGACATTCGCAAGACTCTGTGAAAGTTTGTGCTGACTATGTAACAACCTCCAACGAAGAAGATGGTGTAGCTCAAGCCGTAGAGAAATTAATATTGGCTGAGGTACGTGCTGCAGAAATCCCACTCGAACAATTGAATGAACGTGCACGCTACGCATTAATGGGAAATCTAGGCATTCAATATACGTATGCCTCCGAAGATCGTGTGGAAGCAACCATGCCCGTCGATCAACGTACCCGCCAGCCTTTCGGTATTCTGCATGGAGGTGCAACCCTGGCATTGGCAGAAACGGTTGCCGGACTCGGTTCCATGCTCATCTGCCAACCAGATGAAATAATCGTAGGAATGCAAGTCAGCGGAAATCACATTTCCTCAGCTCACGAAGGAGATACAGTACGTGCAGTAGGCACCATCGTACATAAAGGACGCTCTTCTCATATATGGAATGTAGATGTGTTCACTTCAACCAACAAACTGGTATCTTCCGTACGAGTTGTTAATAGTGTACTAAAGAAAGGATAATTTAAGCAATCGTATGAACCGAACAATACAAATCGAAAAAGAGAGCTGCATCAAGTGTGGCAAATGTGCGCAAGTATGTCCTTCCGGCATAATGGTTAGGGATGAAAGAAGCAAAGAAATCAATCTGATCCATCCCGAACATTGCATCGGTTGCGGACATTGTGTCGATGTATGTCCCACTCATTCAGTGATCCACAGTGACTTCCCCGCAGAGCATGTTCACTCCATTGACTACTCGCAGATGCCTAGTCCCGAACAAGTAATGTTACTCATCAAGTCGCGTCGCTCGAACCGTACCATTACCTCCAAGCCTGTTCCTCAAGAACTATTGGAGCAAATTGTTGAAGCTGCCCGATACGCTCCCACCGGCACAAATGCCCGACAAGTATCATACACACTCATCACAGATCCCGATAAGTTACTCCAAGTCAGCGACTACACCATCGGTGTATTCAATTCACTTGCTAAAGTGTTGCTGAATCCTATAGTAAAGCTTCTTCTAAAGCCATTCATGCAAGATACGTACAAGTACGTCCCCATGTTCGAAAGTCTAAAACAAGAACATGCCGAAGGAAAAGACCCCATTCTGCGCAAAGCAACGGCACTGCTGATAATCCATACGCCCAAATCCAATCGCTTTGGTTGTGAAGAAGCCAATCTGGCTTATCAGAATGCTTCATTAATGGCGGAATCTTTAGGCATCAGCCAAGTATACATGGGTTTTGTACTTACTGCCATCAAGCAAGATAATAAAAATACATTTAATAATATCGTAGGAATTGAAGGAAGGGTACAAGCCATAATGGCTTTGGGTATGCCTGCTTTCAAATATCCAAACTATGTGGACAGACTTTAATCTAAGGATAAAAGACATTATGATTCCATCAGCATCCTCGTTATCTCCACATCCAAATCAGCACCTTCGGGCAAACTAAGTTTAGTACGAAGCCGATAGCGATTCTGCAACACACTGGGACGGCTAATGCCGAGCGTGCGAGCTACCTCCTCATTGGTCTGCTTCAAGACGATGAGCATACAAAGCAATTCGTCCGTGCGCGTGGCACGGGGACAAACCGTGCGCAAGTGATGCAGCACCGTGGGATAGAGAGCCGAGAAAGAATCGCGGAAGGTCTCTTCTTCCTCTTTGGTAAGCAGACGAGGTTGCAGATTGAGCATCACCTGATCCAAATGGCAAGTATTTTCGTGCGTCTCCTGTACTTCCGCCAGTTGGCGCAGCAATTCTTCGTTATGATTATTCAGTTCCTGACGCGAGGTGATGAGTTGTTGCAGGCGCTCACTTTGTTCACGAAGATGAGCTTCCGCCACTTCCTTCTCCCGCTCTTTGAGGCGCAGATGGAGTTTCAAAGCCTTCTGCCTCATCCAGAACCAGCCACCGACACACAGCCCGACAACAAGCAGTGACAACCCGATGGTCACAAAAAAACGCAGACGGTTGTTCTTCAACTCCACCTCAGCAGACAGAAGTAGGTTCTCCTGCTCCTTCCGGCGGGTATCGAAGCGGATATTCGCCATAGCGATGGAACGTATATTCTTCATCTTCTGCATCGAGTCCTGCAACTGGGCGTAATAGGGATAACGAGCCATGAAGCGGTCTTTCTGCCCCACTTCCCGGTAGGCTTTCATCAGGTAGTTGTAGGTGACGATTTCATCCTCTATCGATTCTGCCTCCTGATAGGTATGCGCAGCTTGTTCCAGCAGGGGGATAGCGGCGGCAGCTTTTTCATTAGCATACAGCACCTTGCCTATGCCGGCCTTTACATCATCTTTTATCCACACCGCAATCTGGGCTGTATCGGCAACAACGCATAAAGCAAAGGCAACGCCTTGTAAGCCGAATCCGGTATCTCCGAATAAACATCAGCCAGAACGATATCGCTGCCTACTACCGCATCTTTGAGTTCCATAGCGGCAGAAGCCTCGCACCCTTTGCGGATATAATAAACGGCGGAATCCGTCCTGTGAAGGGCGTTCAATATATCGGCATGCTTACGGTAGATATCACCCAATGCCGCTCCTTTGTTCCGATGTCCGATGGCAATGGCTTTAGCGTTGGATTCGAGCGCTTTGTCGTAGAATTCCAGAAGGTGATATGTCCATGCCAGTTGATTATAAGCAAGGGACATGGCAGCGTCCTCACCCTGTTTCTGGTAGTAGGCGATGGCTTCCTCGTTGACACGCAAAGCATCTTCATAACGTAACTCCGTGCGATATGCCGATGCCAACATACTCATCATACGTCCCGTATATGGGTACGGAACACCCGTTGCCCGATACACATCCAGCCCTTTTTCAAGCAGAAGGATTCGGTCTTTATGAGTTCGTGTGAAACCCACGGCAGCGGCAACCAGTTCGCAGTTCCTCATTACCCGGATTGGCTCCGGGGGACCGGGCAACCGGAAGAAGCTGTCTACCAATGCCTCCGTATGCTCTGCATCGCCAAGCCGGGAGGCGACAAAAAGACGAATTGGCATAGATGTCACTGCGATACCCATCGAGAAGGGAATGAGGAGGAATCACAGCTACAAGGCTGTCGTAGAAATGCAGGCAGCGCGCGATATGCTTCCCAGTCTTTACAGAGGAGAAATAGGTGGACATAGCTTCGCGAATCATTGCATGTATGGAGTTGTCCGAGCTCTGCTGCGGCAGTTGGGGGAAGAAAGAGGACTCGATAATTCCGAATGTTTTGTTGCTGTCACCATCCTTCAAGGCAGTTTGGGCTTGTTTTAATACCTGTGCCAGCGGAGTATAACGGGAATCGTTATGGGCAGGATTATTCCGACAGGAAGCAAGCAGACAAATGGTGAGTAATATAAGAAATAGACGTGCAGCTCTCATGTGTATTAAATTTTAAGATACAAATCTACAGTAAATATCCGAGCAATCCATACTTTAGATTGAAGAAATCCGTTGAAACTTTCCCATTAAGAATAATGATATGAGACAAAAAATAGGAATCAATAACTGATGAAAAATGAAGGTCAAGATATGGAAAAAGGCGTGTAACTCCTTACGAATTACACGCCTTTTATTCTATTTCGGTATTATTTTATTGCTATTTTTACCTTACTTCACTTCTTCAAAATCAGCATCTTGTACATTATCTCCATGCTTGCTGTTATCCTGAGCACCACCTTGTTGTCCGGCATTCATATCAGGACCAGCCTGTGCACCACCTTGAGCACCGCTCTGAGCATACATTTCAGCGCTGGCAGCTTGGAATGCAGTATTCAGTTCTGCCATAGCAGAATCAATAGTTGCTAAATCCTGAGCCTTGTGAGCATCTTTAAGTTTCTGTAAAGCTGCTTCAATAGGAGCCTTCTTGTCAGCAGGCAACTTATCACCTAATTCTTTCAACTGATTTTCAGTAGTGAAGATCATTGAGTCAGCTTGGTTCAACTTATCAATCTTTTCACGTTCTTTCTTGTCAGCGTCTGCATTAGCTTCTGCCTCAGCTTTCATCTTTTCAATTTCTTCTTTACTTAAACCACTGGAAGCCTCGATGCGGATAGCCTGTTCCTTACCGGTAGCCTTATCTTTAGCAGATACCTTCAAGATACCATTAGCATCGATATCGAATGTAACCTCAATCTGAGGAACACCACGACGAGCCGGAGCTATACCTGTCAAGTTGAACTGACCGATTGATTTGTTCTGAGCAGCCATCGGACGTTCACCCTGCAATACGTGGATGGTAACTTCTGTCTGGTTATCGGCAGCAGTAGAGAATGTTTCGCTCTTCTTACAAGGAATAGTCGTGTTAGCATCAATCAACTTCGTCATTACACTACCCATAGTTTCGATACCCATAGACAGCGGAGTAACATCCAACAATACAACACCCTTGATTTCATCGGTCAAAACAGCACCCTGAACAGCAGCACCTACAGCTACTACTTCATCCGGATTAACACCCTTAGAAGGAACTTTACCGAAGAGGTCTTCAACCAACTTCTGTACAGCCGGAATACGAGAAGAACCACCTACAAGGATAACTTCATCAATATCAGCGTTGCTCAAACCTGCATCGCTCATTGCTTTCTTACAAGGTTCAAGACAAGCCTGAATCAAGTTATGAGCCAAAGCTTCAAATTTAGCACGAGTCAAAGTCTTAACCAAGTGCTTGGGTACACCACCTACAGGCATGATATATGGCAGGTTGATTTCAGTACTAGTAGAAGAAGACAACTCAATCTTAGCTTTTTCAGCAGCCTCTTTCAAACGTTGCATAGCCATCGGGTCTTGAGTCAAGTCAGCACCTTCGTCGTTCTTAAATTCCTGAACTAACCAGTCAATAATCACCTGGTCGAAATCATCACCACCCAAGTGAGTATCACCATTGGTTGACAACACTTCGAATACACCACCACCGAATTCGAGGATAGAGATATCGAATGTACCACCACCAAGGTCGAATACAGCAACTTTCATATCTTTATGAGCCTTATCGATACCGTATGCAAGAGCAGCGGCAGTCGGCTCGTTCACAATACGTTTTACTTCAAGACCGGCAATCTGACCAGCTTCTTTAGTAGCCTGACGTTGAGAATCAGAGAAGTAAGCCGGAACAGTAATAACAGCTTCTGTCACTTCATGTCCCAAATAGTCTTCAGCAGTCTTTTTCATTTTCTGCAAAATCATTGCAGAGATTTCCTGTGGAGTATAAAGGCGTCCGTCGATGTCAACACGCGGAGTATTGTTGTCACCTTTTACAACCTTATAAGGCATGCGACCAACTTCTTTTTGAACCTGATCCCAGTTTTCACCCATGAAACGTTTGATAGAAGATACGGTGCGGGTGGGGTTAGTAACAGCTTGACGTTTTGCAGGGTCACCTACTTTACGTTCGCCACCATCTACAAACGCTACTACAGAAGGAGTAGTACGTTTACCTTCACTGTTTGCAATTACTACAGGTTCGTTACCTTCAAATACAGCAACACAAGAGTTTGTTGTTCCTAAGTCAATACCAATAATTTTTCCCATGATCGTTATTATTTTATTTGTTATAAGTCCATTTTGGTGTCTACCTCATCAGTAGACGCCAATAGAAAGACAAACGTTATGCCAAATTGTTCAGAGCAGTTACAGTTTTTTGTTTATGACAGTTTGCCTGTCAGTTTGGCAGAATTAAGATTACTTTGTCTGCTTTTAATTACCATTTGTTAATTCCTATCCCGTTCAAAAGCTCTACTTTTGCCAACCAAAAAGAAAGGATTCAGGGATAGGAAGGAATGAGTCTGACAAATAGGCTTTTTGATCTTTCTTTTTAGCAAGTTCGACTTTTCTTTTTCGAAAAAAAGGGTGTATGACACCCGGATGTCAAACATACCAACACCCGGGTGTCGGATATGCTGAGACCCGGGTGTCAAACAAGTAAAATTAGTAAGTTTAAAGATTAGATTTATGGAAAAGTTGAGAGACAGTATTGATTTTAAGAACACAGATATTGCTACATTGTTTCGCAAGTTGTTACTACCTACCGTATTGGGAATGATATTCTCTGCATTATTTGTGATTACCGACGGTATCTTTGTAGGCAAAGGCATTGGCAGCGATGCTCTTGCAGCCGTCAATATAGTTGCACCACTTTGGCTGTTTTCAACAGGCATCGGATTGATGTTTGGAGTTGGAGCATCCGTAGTGGCATCTATTCATTTGTCACATGGTAAAGTGAAAGTGGCACGTATCAATATAACCCAATCCATCGTTATATCTTCTTTGTTATTAATAGGTACCTCTACCCTATTCTGCACATTTGCTCCTCAAATAGTAAGTTTGCTCGGTGGTTCGGAACGACTCATGCCATTCGCAGTGGAATATATGCGTTGGTTTGTACCTTTCTCCGCTTTCACAGCATTACTCAATTCTGGCATGTTCTTCCTCCGATTGGACGGCTCGCCTAACTATGCCATGATGTGCAATGTAGTAGCCGCTATTCTAAACATCATATTGGATTACCTGTTCATCTTTCCCTTTGGTTGGGGAATGTTCGGTGCTGCAGTGGCAAGTGCCATCGGCACAACGGTAGGCGCATTAATGATTATCTTCTATTTAATGCGTCGCCGGTGTGCACTACGGCTCTATCCGGTAAAATTGAGCAAAAAGAGTATGTTACTTACTTGCCGTAACGTAGGTTATATGTGCCGTTTAGGGTCTTCGGCTTTCCTGTGTGAAATAGCTATTGCCTGTATGATGTTTGTAGGTAATATAGTATTCATTCATTATTTAAAGGAAGACGGTGTAGCAGCATTCAGCATCGCTTGTTACTTCTTTCCTATTATATTTATGGTATACAATGCCATTGCCCAGTCGGCACAGCCTATAATCAGCTATAACTACGGCTTGCAAGAAAGCCTTCGGGTTCGTCAAACCTACCGGTTAGCACTAAAGACAGCCATTACTTGCGGCGCATGTTTCGCATTAGTCACAATGTTTTGCAGTCCGCAGATTGTAGGCATGTTTATCGACCGTAGTTATCCAGCTTACGAAATAGCAGTAGAAGGTTTGCCCTATTATGCTACCGGCTTTATCTTCTTTGCCGTCAACGTTGTTTCAATAGGATATTTCCAAAGTGTAGAGCGTGCCAAGTATGCTACTATCATCACCTTGTTGCGTGGTTTTATCCTATTGACTGCATGTTTCTTCGGGCTACCATTGCTATTGGGGAATCGTGGTATATGGCTTGCCACTCCCCTCGCCGAACTGCTAACGACTATCTTTATATTCGTGATTTACATTATCCGAAAAAGAGAGAGCAAAGAAAATTGCATATCTTTGCAGCATGGAAACCATGATCAAGAAATTCTGCAAAAAGTATAAACTAACGGAGAAAAGCTTATTTGAACTTCTGTCTAATATGGCAGAAGTCAGCTTTTCCAAAGGTCAACTCATTATCAAGGAAGGAGAACGCAACTCTAATTTTTACCTTATAAAAAAGGGTATCTGGCGTGCCTATTACCTTACTGATGGAACTGAGAACTCTCTCTGGTTTGTCGGTCCGGGAGAAGCAGCTTTTTCTTCATGGGGGTATGTAGATGGAGATTCTTCTCAGCTCAATATCGAGTCTGTAAATGACAGTACGGCATACTGCATATCTAAGGCAGAATTGGAAAAACTATTCTCACATTCCATAGAAATGGCAAACTTTGGCAGGAAGATATTTGAATGCGAAATCCTATCGGTAGATAATGCTTCAGTGGCTTATGGTACTCCTCCAACTGCCAGGGAGCGCTATCTTACTTTGATGGAAGAAAATCCGGAATTATTGCAAGATGTTCCACTGAAATATTTGGCATCTTATCTCTATATTACGCCACAATCTTTGAGCAGAATAAGGGCGGAATTAAAGAACACAAGGAAGCGTCGGTAGTAAACATAAAAAAAGGCTCTCGTAGATATCCACGAGAGCCTTTTCTTATAGTAATGATTATAAATTCTTCACCAATACCAATACCAGATTATTGTCTGTATCATAGAAGCCAATGCCTCCACCTGCTAACTGACCAAATGACTGTACAGAATTTAATGCTTTCAAAACACGTCCTTCTACTTCCATATCGGGGCATGCCATCATCGTACTGATAACTTGAGGGAATGAAATTGCTGTAGCATTATTACCATCTACCTCAAATGCTCCATTGATAATATTGCATCCGGCATTTCCATGCAATCTCTTTTCAGAAACATTGAATTCTATAAATGGTTGGTTTTCCATACCACTGGGAATTACTTCTCCACCAGCCTCGCTAACCATCCATTTTCCATCTAGAACAGTTAACTTAACTTCCGGTTCCTTCTTTTGTAACACTACAAGAGGACGGCTGGATGTTCCGCACAATGCCATATTTTCTTTTCCCAATTTCTTGTATTTCTTTACCTGACCTAAAGCCGCCAAAACATTATTTTCCACAGTCATATCCGGACAAGCCATACGAGTACTACCCAAAGCGCCAAGATTGATTGTACCGGGCTTAGCATTTACATCAAATGAACCCATCATACGGTTGCATCCACTATTGCCATAGACTTTTCCAGTCTTTGTATCAAAACCGATAAAAGGAAATTCTTGTCCCGGAGCAGGAACTACAGCTGTACCGTTTACTTCGATTATATTCCACTCGCCACTAATTGAAGAAAGAGTAGCGGCATTCTTTGTTGAACCACAAGATGACAGACTTATCAATGCACCTGCCATGCACAGAGAAACAAATACTTTTTTCATTGTTATTCGTTGTTTAAGTTATTTTTTTTCGAGTGCAAATATACATGAAAAAATTGAGTTGAAACATTTACTATAAAGGATTTCACGACAGATTACATGGATTAACAGAGATTATCAATTGTCAATTGATATACAAATTACCTGACTATTGGGCAAATCAGGAATATACATCTGATTACCAACGACTGAAATATCAGCCGGTCCCACCATTTCTTTTCCTACAACCAGAAGAGTCATTTTACGAGTTTCCATATCTATACTATGAATAGCCGGAGACCAATCAGTAACGTACATCGATTTTCCATCTTCCGATAATGCGATGCCATCATATTGTCCGGGAGTAGTGATGAACTTTTCCGGTACCGGATTAGTAATATCTGGTATCACATAGACCACATTGGCTTCTGTTGTATTGCCATCAGCCGGATAAGAAGCTACATACATGGCAGCATTATCTATAATCAAACCATTAGGACCTGCAATATCCACCCACTTAACGGGAACTGCCTGTTCCAACTTATCCAAATTACTAATGTCAATGCTATAAACACGTCCTGTATTTGTCACAGAAACATATAACGTATTACCCTGTGCAACCAAATCATTAACAAATAAGTCCTCTTCTGGAAAATGAATAATTTGGGGAGTCGTAGTCAACGAGTCAAGATTATAGACTACTACCTTATTTACATCGCAAACAAATAGATATTTATCTCTGGTATACATACCCTTCGGAGCCGATAGCGTACCATCAGCCGGAATCAGGATTTCAGATTTTCCATCTTCATAATAGGCAATATATCCTTTGCCTTCATTGTTTAGCGGATTCAGTTGGTCAGTACCAAAACTACCTATCAAGATTCCTCCTTCATAGGGATAAGTAGCTTCGCAGAAACGAAGGTTTTCATTGATTACCACAGGAGCGGCACTTTCCTGCTTAGTCTCACTTTTTTTGTTCTGGCAAGAGATTGTAACGACAATTATCAGCAAGATACCCAGAAAAGAAGCGAAAAAAGATAATTTACTTTTCATAATACAATAGTGTTTAGTTCAACTTTATTTTTGATAATACAAAAGTACAAACGAAACATCCTTAAAGGCTTATCTATTCAGTTCAAGTTTTTGCCTGTTTAGCTCTGAATGCAGTCGGCGTCAACTGATATTGTTCTTTAAAGAGTCGGCTAAAATGAGGAGTACTGACAAACCCGCAAGCTTCGGAGATTTCTTCCATAGTTTTATCAGTAGTCTCAAGCAAGAATGCAGCACGTTCCAATTTTTTCTTTCGAATCCAAGAACGCGGAGGCTCGCCATAATGAGAAGTGAACTCGCGTTTATAACTCGAAAGACTTCTACCGGAAAACATTGCCAATTCTTTGATAGTCGCCGATGAGTAAAGATGATTATCGAGTACAGAAGCGATGGAAGGATTCTCACTTTTGGAAGCATCCACCAGAAAAGTTATGATAAGTTGCCGATAAGGGCTATCCAATAAGAGGTATATGAGTTCGGAGAATTTGAGTCGGACAAGTTCACACATATAAGGATTATCTCCTTTGCTATAAGCTTCTAATGAAAGAAATAGTCTCTCAATATTCTGGTTTGGCGAGATTATCTTTACCGCATTATTACTTTGGGTATGTTCAGTGGTCAACAAGCTACTGTCTATTCGCTCTAATATGTCCTGGGCGGCTTTCTTAGTAAAAAACAGCATAACGCTTCGAAAGCCATTTTCACCAGTCAAATATTCGGACATGACATATTCTCCCCGAGGTATCAGAAACAGTTCGCCAGGATTAATCTGAAAGCCAGACTGAGCTATCTTGATCTGCTTTATGCCGGAAAGAATATAGACCAATGCATTATGAGTAAGAAACACATCAAAATTCTCCGTCGTAGTAAGCGAGGTATATTGCAACAAGCGTACAGTCTTGTCTGTTCCGGCCTTGGTAGCAGACATCACATTGTCGGGAATAAAGAGACGTTTCGCAGCCATAAATATTCAAAAATACATTTCATGCAAATATATGGAAAATACGTTTTATACGAAGTATTTAGCATGATTTTAATGTTAATCTAAGAATTATCTCTTATATTTGCTCTCCGTATTTTATGAACCTATAATATAATAATGTAAGTAGAAGAAATGGGTAAAGTTCTTATTATTGGTGCAGGCGGTGTAGGTACCGTTGTTGCGCACAAAGTGGCTCAAAATCCTGATGTGTTTACAGAAATCATGATTGCCAGCCGTACCAAATCCAAATGTGACGCTGTTGTAAAAGCAATTGGTAACCCAAACATCAAAACCGCCCAAGTAGATGCAGATAGCGTGGACGAGCTGGTGGCACTCTTCAATAGTTTCAAACCTGAAATCGTCATAAACGTAGCTCTGCCTTATCAAGATCTTACCATTATGGAAGCTTGTTTGAAGTCGGGCGTTAATTATCTGGATACTGCTAATTATGAGCCCAAAGATGTGGCTCACTTTGAATATAGCTGGCAATGGGCATACAAAAAACGTTTTGAAGATGCCGGGCTAACTGCTATTCTAGGTTGTGGTTTCGACCCGGGTGTTAGTGGCATTTATACTGCTTATGCCGCCAAACATTATTTTGACGAAATTCAATATCTGGATATCGTGGACTGTAATGCCGGTAATCACCACAAGGCATTTGCTACCAACTTTAATCCGGAAATCAATATCCGCGAGATTACGCAAAACGGACGCTATTATGAAAATGGCGAATGGGTAACAACCGAACCATTGGAAATTCATAAAGATCTGACCTATCCTAACATCGGTCCGCGTGATTCCTACCTGCTTTTCCACGAAGAGTTGGAGTCATTGGTTAAGAACTTCCCCACCATCAAGCGTGCTCGTTTCTGGATGACTTTCGGTCAGGAGTATCTGACTCACTTGCGTGTTATCCAAAATATCGGTATGGCTCGTATCGACGAAGTAGAATACAATGGTATGAAGATTGTTCCGTTGCAATTCCTGAAGGCTGTACTTCCTAATCCGCAGGATTTAGGAGAGAACTACGAAGGAGAAACTTCTATCGGTTGTCGCATCCGTGGCTTGAAAGACGGTAAAGAACGCACTTACTATGTATATAATAACTGTAGCCACCAGGAAGCCTACAAAGAAACAGGTATGCAAGGAGTAAGTTATACTACCGGCGTTCCTGCTATGATTGGTGCCATGATGTTCCTTCAAGGTGTATGGAAGAAACCGGGTGTATGGAATGTAGAAGAGTTCAACCCCGATCCTTTCATGGAACAACTCAACAAGCAAGGTTTGCCTTGGCATGAAGTGATTGACGGAAACCTAGAACTATAAAACATTAACCATCATGACTATTGGAGATAAAGCCCCCGAAGTATTGGGTATCAATGAGAAAGGCGAAGAAATTCGCCTTAGCGACTATAAAGGAAAGAAAATAGTACTTTACTTCTATCCGAAAGATTCTACATCCGGTTGTACGGCACAAGCCTGCAATCTGCGTGATAATTATTCCGATCTGCGAAAAGCTGGCTATGAAGTCATAGGAGTCAGTGTAGATAACGAGAAGTCGCATAAAAAATTTATTGAAAAGAATAACTTGCCTTTTACCTTGGTTGCAGATACTGATAAAAAGTTGGTAGAGCAGTTTGGTGTATGGGGTGAGAAAAGTATGTACGGACGTAAATATATGGGAACTTTCCGCACCACATTTATCATTAATGAAGAAGGTGTGATTGAACGTATCATCACACCGAAGGAAGTGAAAACCAGCGACCACGCCGCACAAATCTTATAATAGTGATTAACGATTAGTGATTTAAGTGATCACTATCGCAAGTCACTAATCACTAATCGTTAATCACTAATTATATAATTTATAACTAAAATAATATGGCAAAAAAAGAAGAACTTAATTTTGAGAATGAAGGTGGTGGCGCAGCTCCCAGCGAAAAGCTGAAAGCCCTGCAAGCCGCCATGGACAAAATAGAGAAGAGCTTTGGTAAAGGTTCTATCATGAAAATGGGGAACGAAAACGTCGAGCAGATTGAAGTTATCCCCAGCGGTTCTATCGGACTTAACGTTGCTCTTGGCGTAGGTGGCTATCCTCGCGGACGTATCATTGAAATCTTTGGTCCTGAATCTTCCGGTAAAACCACTTTGGCAATCCATGCGATAGCTGAAGCACAAAAAGCAGGTGGTATCGCTGCATTTATTGATGCAGAACATGCCTTCGACCGCTTCTATGCTTCTAAACTAGGCGTTGATGTAGATAATCTATATATCTCGCAACCGGATAACGGTGAACAG
Source organism: Bacteroides sp. (assembly GCF_030151085.1). Lineage (GTDB taxonomy): Bacteria > Bacteroidota > Bacteroidia > Bacteroidales > Bacteroidaceae > Bacteroides. The sequence goes on from NZ_JASLER010000046.1 coordinate 35,302, forward strand.
GCATTAGAAATTGCAGAACAATTAATCCGTTCCTCTGCTATCGACATTATTGTAATTGACTCTGTTGCTGCCTTGACTCCAAAAGCCGAAATTGAAGGTGATATGGGTGAAAATAAAGTAGGTTTGCAGGCTCGACTCATGTCACAAGCTTTGCGTAAGCTGACGGGTACTGTTAGTAAGACACGCACTACCTGTATCTTCATCAATCAGTTGCGTGAGAAGATCGGTGTAATGTTCGGTAATCCTGAAACAACTACCGGTGGTAATGCTCTGAAATTCTATGCATCCGTTCGTATTGATATTCGTCCGGGACAGGCTATAAAGAACGGTGAGGAAGTACTTGGTAAGCAAACAAAAGTAAAGGTAGTGAAGAACAAGGTAGCTCCTCCTTTCCGCAGAGCAGAATTCGATGTTATGTTCGGCCAAGGAATCTCTCGTGCAGGTGAAATCATCGATTTAGGTGCAGACTTGGGCATCGTTAAGAAAAGTGGATCTTGGTTTAGCTATAATGACACTAAAATTGCACAAGGACGCGATGCTGCTAAACAAGTTATTCTCGATAATCCTGAATTGGCAGAAGAACTGGAAGGACTCATTTTTGCAGAATTGAGGAAAGATAAGTAAGCTATCTGCTTATTAGATTATAAAAATTATGAAAGCGCTCCCTAATATAACTTTGGGAGCGTTTTTCTTTTTAGTTAAAGCTTCCTTTCAAAAAAGGCAATTCACACCTTTTTAAGAATTATACTTATTTAAATCCAAGGTTTTTGAATACATTTGCATCCTCAATGAAAAATAGAATGAACTATTTTGCTGCAAACAATTGAATATATGGAAAATGACTTGCTTTCACTTGCTCCTGAATATGTACCGTTAGGACTAGTCTTATATAATGAAGAAGGTTATTTAAAATATGCCAACAGCATCGCATTAAACATGTTTGGCGTCACAATGAAGGAAGTATATGATATTAATATCTTCAATGACCCCAATATCGGAACGGAAGATAAAGCACTACTAAAGCAAGGATTAGACGTTTCCTTCGAAACTGATTATGATTTTGATCTTTGCGGTGAAAACTTTTTTGATACTTCCATCAGAGGAAGTCGAAAATATTTTGTCACAAAAGTCAATCTTATGAAAGGGCCGAATGGAGAATTAAAAGGATATATATTGACTTGTGAAGACGTTACCGAAAAGAAAGCTCAAGAAAGAAAAATAAAATCCACACAAAAAGAATTGGCATTGGCGCTTAAAGCCGGTAAATTGATCTCATGGAACTACAATATTGAAGATAATACATTCCATAAGTTCGATATTCACGTTGAAAATATTAAGAAAATTCCATTTGAGTCTATCCTTAAAACCATTCATATGGATGATAGAAATAAATTCCTCGAATTAGTAAATTCTATTATAGCCAAACAAACTCTTCCCGATAACAGCATTGTATTAAGGGTTATGCATAAAGAAAATGAGGAATTTTGCTACAATCATTTCACCTTCAGTCCACGAGAAAACGATGAAGGAAAAGTAATATCAATCACTTTTATAGAAAGGGACATCACCAAAGACGTTCAGTATCAGCAGGAACTAATTATGGCAAAGAATAAAGCAGAAGAAGCTGACAAGTTAAAATCGACCTTCCTCGCTAACATGAGCCATGAGATCCGCACTCCGCTCAATGCCATTGTAGGATTTTCCGCACTTCTTTCCGAAGTTGAAAATGAAGAAGAAAAGAATGAATATAAGCAATTGATTGAAACAAATAGCGATATTCTTTTAAGGCTTATTGGAGATATTCTGGATTTATCAAAAATAGAAGTCGGTTCCATTGATATAAACAGACAGGATTTGGACTTATGCTCACTCTGTGATGAATTATTCCGTTCATTCCAACAGCGCATTAAAAACCCCAAAGTAACTTTGAAACTTGTCAACCCTTACAAAAGGTGTGTGGCAAATTTCGACAAATACCGTTTCACCCAGATTTTCACCAACTTTGTTACCAATGCCATTAAGTATACTCCCGAAGGTGAAATTACTATGGGGTATGAATGCCAACCGGGACAAGTGAGACTTTATGTAAAAGACACTGGCATTGGTATCCCCGATGAAAAGAAAAATCGAATATTTGGCAGATTTGAGAAATTAGATACCTTTGCGCAAGGTACAGGATTGGGACTTTCAATTTGTAAGGCGATAGCCAATGCTACGAAAGGAGAAGTTGGCTTTGAATCCAAAGAAAATGAAGGGTCCGAGTTCTGGTATATTGGAATTACGGATGTGGAATTTATTGAAAAGTCGCAAGATATTGAAGTTGAAGAAAAAGCAGAAAGCATAGCACAACGTCCGGCAAACTGCCCGGTCAACATAAAAGATCTCAATATTCTTATTGCAGAAGATAATGATAGTAACTTCCTGCTTATTCAGAAAATCCTTAGACACTGTCATTTGACACGTGCTATCAATGGAGTAGAAGCAGTAAAGAAAGCGAAAGATCATACTTTCGACATTGTTTTTATGGATATCAGGATGCCCGAAATGAATGGTTTGGAAGCAACTGCCAAAATTAGGGAATTCAACAATACCCTCCCTATCATCGCTCTAACTGCCAATGCGTTTTATACGGATAAAGAGGCTGCATTGGCTGCAGGTTGCAATTACTTCACAACCAAACCTGTAAAAAAACAAGAGATCATCAACATACTTGAAAAGTATTGTAGACAAAATCAGCGAAACACTCCTATAGGATAAGGTTTCGCTGAAATAGGCTTTTTAAGGAAAGCTTTTTGCACTTATCAACAGGATTTGTGCTATTCTAGGTTTTCTAAACGCTCTTCCAGCAATTCCATGCTTTTCTCAAAACTTTTCCAAGTTTCAGTATCCATCTGTTTTTTCAGATACTCGCTATCCTTTAATTTGCTCAAATCTTTCAAACTGCTTAACCCTTTTAAACTTTCCAGGTTCTTCAGACTTTCCAGACCTTTCAGTCCCTCTAAACCTTGCAAACCCTCCATTTTTTTCAAATTATCCCAAATATTAGCATCCGCCAAATTATAGCTACCATCAAAAATATGATGCATATTACCGCCTGTATTCATTCCAGTATTCTGATATAACATGAGTTTCTTTATATCATCCGACGTCATATCCCCTTCCATATATACAAATTTCAGAGATGCAGCTCCATCCATCACCATAATCAATTCTTTTATTTTATTTCCCTTACGATTCACATAAACCTCAGAACCGGATACAGTACCTTTTTGCTTCATGAGTAATTCATATTTAGAGGACTGAACCAAGGATCGAATATCTTTAAGCATCTCTGCTTTTACTTTATCTTCCTTAGTCGAAAACACTTGAACAGAATTCAAACGATCTGCAACCTTACCTATATAAAGGTCTTTCATAAACAAATTCGGATTCAACTCCATCATTGCTTTAGAAATATAAACAGACGATACCCCTTTCATATCATTATACTTGTTGAACAAATTCTTTTGCGCCTGACAAAGCAGGGGTGACAAAAATAGTAAACATGCCAAAATAAATTTCATTGTTTTCATAACCGCTTATCTTTTAATTTCATTTCTTATTTCCTGATGTATTTTTTTCATATCGGATTGAGTTTCTTTCACTTCATTCAACCCACTATTCAAATTATAAGAAATTTCTAATAATGTTGCCTGCAACATTCGATAGGCTTCTTCCGGATCTGAAAATGTATCTTGAGGGGTAGGCGGACACACATCATCTTCCAACTTATCGACTCCATATCCAATACCAATAAGCAGCAATACGGTAGCAGCAATGCCTCCAATCCAGCGCCAATTACGTTTAGCTTTGTTAGGACGGAAAAAGCGCTGTTCTTCTTCGGCCTTTTCATCAATCAGCAGGCTTAGTTTATCCTCCAACCCAGAAGGAACTTCCACATCTCTATCCGCAGTTTGATAAAGACTAAGAAAAATATCTTTATCCTTCAGCAGATGCTCAGGTACTTCCGTTATTCTGAAATAATCTCTCAACGCTTCTTCCTGGCTTTCATTAGTATCGCCATCATAAAATTTAGCGAGCAATTTTTCTATTTCTTCAACTTCCATAGTTACACCATTTATTAAATTCCTCACGTATTTTTTTTCTTGCCCGGGATAAAAGTACTCGTACATTAGTGGCATTCAGCCCTGTAGCTTGCTCTATTTCCTCAAAAGAATACCCTTTGACATCACGTAATGTTACAATTCGTCGTTGCTGTTCAGGCAGTTGAGCAATGATTGCCCTTACTTGTCGTGCTTCATCTCGCACTTCAAAATTATCAGCCTGCGACATATTGTACACTTCATTTATCTCTAGACTTTGCCTGTTCAATGTGTACTTTCCCGAACGTAGCAAATCAAAACACATATTCTTAACTAAAGTCACGCTGAAAGCTTCCGGATTACTGATAATAGTCAGTCCTTCCCGCTTGTCCCACATTTTAAGATAAGCTTCCTGCACTAAATCTTCGGCATCAGCAGCATTCTCCAATAGCCTATAGGCTATGCAGTATAACTTACGATGATATGGCAGAAACTCCCTTTTAAAATTTTCAGCGTCCATGGGCTTTCAAATAAATGCTCGATTTGTGTTTATAACCTATAGACGTAACTCAGAAAGACTTTGTTACACGGTAAGGAAAAAAATAGATAATAAAAAGCAGTATTGACTACTATAACACATGAAATTCATTTCAATGCGTCAGAAATTCTTTTCTTAAGATTCAATTTCATAATATCTTCCGTTTTCAAATCCAACTCAACAAGGATTTTTGCAACAGATATTTGGTACTCCGGGGTTTCTGTATCACAATTTATCTGTTCTTTATGAATGGAATATAACAAGGCAAAATCATAATCCAATGCCAATGACACACTATACATCGTATCTGTATCAATGCTTTTCCGCCTCAACATATAGTCTACACTTTGAGGCTTAACATTCAGTCTACGTGCAAGTTCCGCCTTTGTGATCTGCCGTTCGGCCATCACATTCTTAATGACTTCACCAATATATACATTACTTTTCTCCATTGGTATGAAGGTACAAATTAATCAATCAGTCTGAAATACTATAGAACAATAATTCATCTGACAAATACAATATTTTATTCATAATTTATTTGTTTTATCAAATATTTTATGATAACTTTGCCGCATACTCACATAAATAAACAAATAATATCTGCTATTATGACACTACTACTTTTCATACTCATAGCCATCCCTATTAGCATCTTAGGTATCCTAATATGGATTTATTATGATTATCGAAAGTATAAAAGACAAAATAATTTGATTATTTTCCTATTTCTTCTATTTCCGGTAAGCTTGTCTGCCCAATATGTAGACAATGATTGCAGTGTTTCTTTCAAGTGGTATGAAAATCAAAAAGGGAAATTAGAATATAGTAAAAACGATATAGTATACCAATTTATACCCAATAGTACAAATTGGAAAATTATCATAAAAAATACCACGACAGAAGATGCTCGGGTTAACTGGGCAAATACACAATTGATTATAAATGGACGGGCTACGGAAATTAATGTTGATTCGTATACTCCCGAAACCTCTTATTTATCAATAATGAAGGGACAAACAGAAGCAGAACGAATCATTACTGTTGCCGCCTCTGAAACAAACAAAGCCGGTTTGAAAATATACGATAAAAAGAGTATCAAAAAAGGTAATAAAGCAGCTGTTACCATTATTTTACCTGTCTCTATTGGTAATCAACCACAATTTTTCAATACATTCGATTTTATCATAAAATAAGCATACTAAACATGGCTTTTCAACAGATAAAAGAACAACTGGACAAAACACATACTTGGTATATCATATTAACTGGTCCGTGCGCTGAACTGAAAACTAAAGCAAGATTAGAAGATATTGGCATGATAACATATCTTCCTCTTGCTTCAGTGAAGCGCCAATGGGGCGGTAAGACAAAAAGAATACGCATCCCTGCAATAGCGAGATGCGTATTCATATATGCTTCAGATGAAGAATTGCAAATCTTGCAAAATGGTTTCTCCGTCTTTCGTGTAAAAGAGCTGTTCAATACGTATCAGAACCAGTAAATATAAACCAACGTACTTACACTAATCACTACCCATAACAATATGCCCTGAATAAGTGGCTTGATACCTACTGCTTTCAGCACATCCCGCGATAAAGACGCACCAATAAAGAATAAAGTTATGGTCAACGTTTTGCGAGCAAAATTATTGATATTGGCACCAATGAGAGTACCGGTTTCTGTGGTATCCAGCACGTAAGTATTGAAAACCATTGCCAGTACAAAGAAGAAGATAAACCATGGAATACTGATTTTCTGTCCTTTACTTTTGAATATGAAAGAAGTAGCAAACGCCAAAGGTATGATCCACAAAGCTCGTGTCAGTTTGATAGTAGTTGCTACCTTCAGAGCTTCCTCACCGTATGCAGCACCAGCACCTACTACTGAACTTGTATCATGGATGGCAATAGCAGCCCATGTACCAAATTCATGTTGACTCATATTCAGTGCATGCCCAATCATTGGAAAGATAAACAGTGCGATAGCATTCAGAATAAAGATTGTCCCCAGCGCAACAGACATCTCACTATCTTTTGCTTTTAAAACCGGTCCGACTGCTGCAATAGCACTACCCCCACAGATTGCTGTACCGGAACTTATCAAATATGAAGTATCACGATCTACTTTCAATAACTTACGACCGATAAACCAACCGATAATCAAAGTACCCACAACTGAAATAATGGTAAACTCCATACCTTCTTTTCCGGAAGCCAACGAAGCTTCCACATTCATACCAAAACCTAATCCCACTACAGAATATTGCAACAGATATTTGGAGACCTTTTTATTAAACTTAGGATGTGCTTGTCCACACAGTAAAGCAAATGCCAAACCTAGAAACAATGCTACCGGTGGAGTAACCCATGCAGAAATAGCATGCATACCGGGAATATAATCTAATAATAAGAAGATGGAAATAACGACGAGAAGAGAGACATAAATAGTTTTGTTTTTACTTTGAAGAAAAGACACCTCATTGCCTTTCTCTACCACTTGATTTGAAGCCATACTTTTTTGTTTTATATATTATTCGTATTAATATCTTTCATTTTTTCGGGTGCAAAGGTAGGCTTCTTTTCCCATACATACCAATTGTTTCTTTTTATAAGCTATAACTTTTGATTATGATGAGCAGCAAATTGCATAAACACTTGTGCAAGACCGCTTTCTTGCCCCTGAGGCTGGGCAAAACTAAAATCACGAAGCATGGACATACCCTTTATTTCTACCACACGCAAATGTCCGGCATATAGTTCACGTGAGATAGAGCGTATTGAAACAACACCTAAACAGTCAGTATGTTCCAAAAATAGTTTTATACTCTCGGTACTACCAAGATACATCAACACTTGTAACGAAGATAACTTTATATTATGTTGTAGCAAAGCTCTTTCAAAGACATCCAATGTACCCGAACCTCTTTCGCGAAGCACTAAAGGCAGATTTCTCAATTCATCCGGCGTAATTTCATCCCCAACAGATAACTTACTGCCGGTTCTGATTACAGTAACCAGTTCGTCCTCAAGAAATGTAGTATATTTCAGATTAGGCAAACGAAAGACCCCTTCTACTAATCCTAAATCAATACGGTGTTCTTGCAAAGCAATTTCTATCTCGCGGGAGTTACCATTCATTAGCGACAAACTGACTTGTGGAAATTTGCTAATGAAACTGGCAAGCATGGGAGGCAGCACATATTGGGCAATTGTTGTACTAGCACCTAGTTTCAATTCGCCTGTGTACTCATTATGCAATAAGTGCATTTCATATTCCAACCGTTTATAATCTTCCAATATCCGTTCACAATGCTCAAGTAGCAACTTTCCCGATTCTGTCAGGTAGATTTTACTTCCTTGACGGTCGAACAAACGCGTTTGGTAGGTCGTTTCAAGTTCCTGTATATGTTTTGTAATGGCAGGCTGGCTAACAAACAAATCTTGTGATGCTTTTGTAAAGCTCAGATTCTTCGCTACAGACTGGAAAACTTTTAAACGGAAATCACTCATATTCTTATTACAATTCGTCAGATTTAATCCCGAAAGCTTGCGCCAAAGAATAAAGAATAAGATCCCAACGGGCAAGTACAGGTTGCAATGGTTCTTCCATCACAAAGTAGACTGCTCTGGCACATTGCTCTTCACTCTTTCCCGCAAAGAATTCACGCAAACCATCTTCTACCCTATCTCCATACAAAGGATGGAAAGGCACTAGCATCAAGCGTTTTACATCAGCAGAGTCTAATGCAAGGTTCATCAAATCGAGGTACAATGCCTCACAAGAAGTAATTTGGGCAGGGGTGACACAGGAAAAAGCAAACTCACCAAGCGATGTGCGACATGCCATACCATTCAAACCGTCCAAATTAGCAGGTTCGCAACCATCCAGTTCGTGAGTGGCCTCATCATGCAACAATATAACTTGTATTTCATTATCACTCCCGCGCAATCCGGCATCCAATGACAAATAGCTCAACCATGCAGGCAAGTCTATACTAGGTAACTCACGTCCCAATCTTTCGCCTAGAACTTTTTTTGCATGATACGCTATCTTATTCAAAAACACGACATCAATCAATATCACATTTTCTGAGAATTCTACTTTATCTTCCATTATTTATTTCTGTTTATTATTGAATGTGTAAAGATAAGAAAAGTTTCACGGTTCATTAGACAAACAAAGAAATTTCATTCACCACATGTTTGCTTTAATAATATAGTGGTATGTTTTAGTTCTTTTCCTTACTACTGATAATATCCTGCATAGGCAATATTTATTCTTTCCACCATGGTGAAAAGAATAAACATCAGCATACATATATCTTAAAACAGACTACGCAGCAGACTAAAAGTCTCTATCCATCCGCTTATCGGTCATTTTGGCTTTATCTTACTAATTTTAACTGAAAATTTGTCCGAAATATGCCATTGGCAAATCTTTTGCGCCTTTTCAAACGTTATGGAACTAATTAAAAATAGAAAGGAGAACAAAATATGAACTTTAACAATTTTACCATTAAAGCGCAAGAAGCAGTACAGGAGGCTGTAAATGCCGTACAAAGCCGTGGTCAACAAGCCATTGAACCCGTACACCTGCTTCAAAGCGTAATGAAGGTTGGTGAGAACATTACGAACTTCGTCTTTCAGAAGCTAGGTATGAACAACCAGCAAATAGCTCTTATATTAGACAAACAGATTGAATCTTTACCCAAAGTTTCGGGTGGAGAACCTTATCTGAGCCGGGAAGCCAATGAAGTATTGCAGAAAGCTACGCAATACTCCAAGGAAATGGGCGACGAGTTCGTGTCACTGGAACCCGTTTTACTGGCATTGCTGAATGTAAAGAGTACCGCCTCTACTATTCTGAAGGATGCCGGAATGACGGAAAAAGAATTACGCGGGGCGATCAACGAACTTCGCAAAGGTGAAAAAGTTACTTCACAATCCAGCGAAGACACCTATCAATCACTGGAGAAGTATGCAATAAACCTGAATGAGGCAGCGCGTAGCGGTAAACTGGATCCTGTTATCGGGCGTGATGAAGAAATTCGCCGGGTATTGCAAATCCTGAGCCGCCGTACCAAGAATAATCCTATATTAATAGGTGAACCCGGTACTGGTAAAACAGCCATCGTAGAAGGATTGGCACATCGTATCCTGCGTGGTGATGTTCCTGATAATCTAAAGAACAAACAGGTTTATTCACTGGACATGGGTGCATTAGTTGCCGGCGCTAAATACAAAGGCGAATTTGAAGAACGCTTGAAAGCTGTTGTCAATGAGGTCAAGAAGTCTGAAGGAGATATCATTCTCTTCATCGACGAAATTCACACCTTGGTAGGTGCAGGCAAAGGCGAAGGTGCTATGGATGCAGCAAATATCTTAAAACCGGCTTTAGCACGTGGTGAACTGAGAAGTATCGGTGCTACTACTTTGGATGAATATCAGAAGTATTTCGAAAAAGATAAAGCATTAGAACGCCGTTTCCAGATTGTAATGGTAAATGAGCCTGATACTCTTAGCACTATTTCTATCTTGCGTGGCCTGAAAGAGCGTTATGAGAATCATCACCATGTTCGAATTAAAGATGATGCTATCATAGCTGCTGTAGAATTGAGCAACCGTTACATCACCGACCGCTTCCTCCCTGACAAGGCTATCGACCTTATGGATGAAGCTGCTGCCAAACTTCGTATGGAAGTAGATTCTGTTCCGGAAGAATTAGACGAAATTACTCGTAAAATCAAGCAGTTGGAGATTGAACGTGAAGCAATTAAACGCGAAAATGATAAACCCAAGTTGGAGCAAATCGGTAAAGAACTTGCCGAACTGAAAGAACAAGAGAAGTCTTACAAAGCTAAATGGGAAAGTGAGAAGACTTTAGTCAACAAAATCCAACAGAATAAGATTGAGATTGAAAACTTGAAGTTCGAAGCCGAAAAAGCTGAGCGCGAAGGTGATTATGGCAGAGTAGCTGAAATTCGCTATGGCAAACTTCAGGAGCTAAATCAAGAGATTGAAGAAATCCAGCAGAAACTACACAAGATGCAAGGTGACAAGGCCATGATTAAGGAAGAGGTAGACGCCGAAGATATTGCTGATGTTGTATCTCGCTGGACTGGAATACCGGTCAACAAAATGCTACAAAGTGAAAAGGAAAAGTTGCTACATCTAGAAGATGAGTTACACCAACGTGTAATTGGGCAGGATGAAGCTATCGAAGCTGTTTCCGATGCAGTTCGCCGTAGTCGTGCCGGACTACAAGATCCGAAGCGTCCTATTGGTTCATTCCTCTTCCTGGGTACAACCGGCGTAGGTAAAACTGAACTTGCCAAAGCTTTGGCTGAATTCCTCTTTGATGATGAAACAATGATGACCCGTATAGATATGAGTGAGTATCAGGAGAAGCATAGCGTTTCTCGCTTGGTAGGAGCTCCTCCGGGATATGTTGGTTACGATGAAGGTGGGCAGTTGACAGAAGCTGTACGACGCAAACCCTACTCAGTTGTATTGTTCGATGAAATTGAAAAGGCACATCCGGATGTATTCAACATCCTATTGCAAGTGCTGGACGATGGACGTCTGACAGACAACAAAGGTCGTATGGTAAACTTCAAGAATACTATCATCATCATGACTTCCAACATGGGCAGTGCCTATATCCAAAGTCAAATGGAGAAATTAAACAGCTCTAACAAGGAAGAAGTGATAGAAGAAACTAAGAAGGAAGTGATGAACATGCTAAAGAAAACCATCCGTCCTGAATTCTTGAATCGTATCGACGAAACCATCATGTTCTTGCCATTGACCGAAAAAGAAATCAAGCAAATTGTAGTTCTTCAAATCAAGAGCGTACAAAAAATGCTTTTAAACAATGGCGTGGATTTAGTATTGACTGATGAAGCTATAGATTTTCTAGCCAATACCGGATATGATCCTGAATTTGGTGCCCGCCCTGTAAAACGTGCCATCCAGCACTATTTACTGAATGACTTGTCAAAGAAGTTGTTAGCACAAGAAGTAGACCGTAGCAGACCCATTATTGTAGATGCCAACGCTGCCAACGACGGATTGATATTCAAGAATTAAATTCGCTTATCACAAAACTTTAATATCGTGTTTGCATGAAGTTAATATCGTGCTTACACGATATTAATATTTTGTAATGCAAAGTATTAATATATTGTTTCAATAGAATTATAAAACAAAAAAGGTATGTTCAGGATAATCCGAACATACCTTTTTGTTATCTGGAAATAAAATTATTCAGCTTTTTCTTCAGTTGCAGCTTCAGGAGTTTCAGCTTCTTCAAAATCTACCATATTAGTTGCCACTAACAGGTTATACCAAGTAATAAGTTTCTTAATATCAGAAGGGTAAACACGGTCACGATCAAATGTCGGTAACACTTCTGCCAGATATGCACGAAGGTCATCTGCAGTAGCTTTCTTCAAATCCATTGCAACAGCTGCACCATTCTCTTTTTTCTTCATGGAAATCAATACTTCCTGCAAAGGTACATCTTCAGTATCTGTATACATAGCAATATCACCCAAGGAAATTATTTTCTCATTACCGTATGCAGGGAAACGCTTCTTGTCAGCAAGTGATTCTACGATCAACATATTCTTTCCCTGAGAAACAAGCTTATACAATCCCGGTTTACCGGAAATAGACAAAATAGTCTTCAACATAGTATATTCAGTTTTGATTATTAGTATTTATTTTTTCGGGGAACAAAGGTAATCAATATTTTTAGATAGCGAAGTGATTAATGCCAAAAGCTGCGGAATTAAAGGAGTTTCACCGTCATTTACAATTACAAAATCAACTTGTTTACGCTTTTCTTCATCACTCATCTGGCTCCGAATACGTTTTTCTATCAGTTCGCGTGATGAAGTGTCCCGTTTCACAGCACGTTCTACACGTACTTCCTCCGACGCATAAACCATAACCACCACATCCACTTCACCGACAAAACCAGCTTCGATCAGTATGGCCGACTCAATACCTACCATTGGAAAAGCAGAATGATCCCTCACCCATTGCCTGAAATCTTCTCTCACGCGCGGATGAATAATACCATTTACTTGTATGGCGTGTTCGGGACTACCGAAAAGATAAGATGCTAGCAATGGTTTATTCAAAATCCCATCAGCATAAACATCCTTCCCAAGCAATGCGATCAATTCTTTGCGAATAAAAGAGTCAGTAGCCATTAGCCGTTTGGTTTCTTCATCCGATGTATACACAGGAATTCCCATTACCCCCATTAAGCGGCACACAACACTTTTCCCGCTGCCAATACCTCCGGTAATACCGATCTTAATTGCCATAATTCGGAGAAACTTGTTCAATCAGGAAATCTACTTGTTCCGGATTGAAACGCACGTGACTAACACCTTTCGGTATATTCTTCAATTTTACAGTATATTTATCAGACCCTAAGTGCAATAATTCTTCATACGAAACATTAATATGAAAATCATCCGCACCTATCTGACGGAATCGGCTTAAACCAACCTGAAAAGTAACTTGTACCTTAGAGGGGAATGCACGCAGCACCTTATCCGCTGGAAAATTCACTCCACGCAAAGGAACCTCTACTGTTTTTTCCGTATAAATATCCACTGGAAGCATCATCTCTACAGAAGCAGGTACAAACTTAACACCTTTCCGACTGGCTAGAGTAACCTGCTGCTTCAATGTATCTGAGATATCTTCCAATTTTAGCTTCTGAGTATAAGCAACTTTTATGGTATCGAGAGCCTTTTCAGAAGCATATACCAATACAGAATCAGGAGTGAAAATTGTATCGGAAAGATAATATTCTCTTCCAGCACTAACTGTACCTTGCAATCTTACAGGTACGAGTTTAGATTCTCCCGTCGAATAATAATATTCCAATGTATCAGGTTTCATTGACAGCAAACGGGTAGAGCCATTCAGTTGACTCAAAATTTTCCGTTCAAACTGTGGGGCATAAACACTAACGTGATTGTTCGTTCCTTTATAGTCATTAAAATCGAGAGTGATAGGATAAAAACTCTTTCCCAACATATAATTAAGAAGTACAGTGCCTTTATCTTTTACTTTAATGTGAAGTTCAGAAGCTGGTTCGGAAGTTATTACCACATTATTGGGTACCCCCTTTAACTTCACAGGAATAGAAAATTCTGTTTCATAGTCATTG
>NZ_JASLER010000081.1 GCF_030151085.1 Bacteroides sp.
AAGATGTCGAATCATTCAATAACAAGAATATATGAAATACATAAAATATAATTGGCTGTTGCTGGCCTTACTGAGTTTCTCTTTGTCGTCCTGCTTCGATCTGGAAGAAGAGGTCTTTGACAGAGTAGACTCCAAGATATATTATCAAGACGAGAATAGTGTGAAAGGCGCTGTAGCTTCCATCTACGAGGTGGGAACGAAGAGTTATATTGAATACTTCTGGTACCTCCAGGAATTCTCTGCCGACCAGGTGGCATGGCGCTCGTGGAACGGGGGCTTGTGGGGATACGATGAGGCTGAGAAGTTTGTGCTCTCTACTCAGAACTGGACACCTGATTCCAAAATCATTCGTACAACTTGGGAGACGGCATGGAGTACTATCGGTCTTTGTAATACATTGATTACCGACTTGGAATCGCTCAACGCTTCCTCCCTGAAAATGACCGACGAGAAGATGAAAGCTTACATCGGTGAAGTACGAACCCTCCGTGCATGGGCTTACTATAACATCTTTGAGATTTGGGGTGGTGCTTTGCCGCTGAATATCTCTACCGGTACGGATGTTCCTCCCAGTGCCGACCCTGATTTCGATACCAGTTGCAAGAAGATATACAACTTTATCTCCAGCGAACTTGATGCTTGCGTTAATGATCTCACCAAGAACAACGTGAACCGCATGAATCAGGCTGTGAACCGCATGGTTAAAGCCCGTCTGCTACTCAACTCCGAAGTGTTTATTAAGGAGAATCATTACAGCGAGTGTGCCACCCTTTGTCAGGAGATTCTGGATAATAAGTATGGTACTTACTCCATAGCTAACGATTATCGGAATATTTACTCGATCAATAACATCGACTGCTCCGAAGTAGTGATGGCGTTTGCTTACGAGGTAGGTCAGCTTAATGGGGGATGGATGCGCGACATGCCTTTCCTACCTTATAATATATGGGATTACTTCAACGGCACTTATCAGCAGAGTCCGTGGAACTGCGTTTGTCTGACTCCTTCGTTCGACAACTCCGGCAACGTGCTTGCTACGGGTGGTACCGACAATCCGAAGTGCTTCCTCGATGCTCCCTACAATGATAAGCTGGGTGCTGTGTACGAACGTTATGACAATCGTGATATCCGCAAGCAGAACTACGTCTTCGACGAGAAGGCAGGCAACTACAAAGGTATATTCCTGAAAGGTGCCCTGAAAGCCAACTATGGCAAAGGTGACGCTGTGAAAGCCGATGCCGACCGTGACGGACAACCCATTGTTTACGTAGATCAGGTAGGTACGTTCATGAACAAGGGTCGTAATCTTGAAACTGTTATGTCACCCCGTTGGGGCGAGACCACCTCGGGTGTGCGATTGGTGAAATATCCCGTTTATCCCGAATCAATGGGCATTGACTTCCAGGATATTGACGAAGTAGAGTTCCGTCTGAGCGAAGTTGTTTACATGCTTGCCGAATGCAAGATGCGTGCCGGCGATGCCAACGGTGCTAAAGAACTGGTGAACAGTGTGCGCCAGCGCTATTTCTCGGCTTCTGACTGGGCGAAGGTAAAAGATGAACCCGGACGTGGCTTCACTGCTTTCGATATGGATTGGATGTTGAGCCAGTGGGGACTTGAGTTCTTCTCCGAAGGTCGCCGCCGCCGTACCGACCTGCGCCGTTTCGATAAGTTTACCCAAGGTCAATGGTGGTTCTTTGGTCGTGCAACCGAAGACGGCAAGCAGCTACCTGCCACCCGTGACCGCAAGTATGAGTGGTATCCGTTACCTTCATCGGCATTGCTGGTAAACAAGGGACTGGTACAGAATCCTAATTATAAATAACTCTAATCCCGATTATCCATGAAGAAAAATATTCTATCCTTACTGCTGTTGATGCCCTTACTGGCATTGCTGGGCAGTTGTGACAGCAAAGAAGAAATTGTGTTCGACCATGAATTGCCGCAATTTGAACTGAAGCAAGATGCCATATTGCTCGAAGTAATAATGCCTCAGGGCACCAAGGCAGATGAGAAAATCTATATAGCCGGTGCCTTCAATGATGGTGAAGAGGCTGTAGGACAAACGGAGTGGCAGTTGGAGAAAGCTGCCAATAGCGATGTAAAGTGGGGCATCTACCTGTCGCCTGCCACCTTTAAAGGTGGTAAGACACTTGCCGACGGTTTCTACTTTGTATCGGACAAACAAGGCATGGAGCGTACGGTGAAAAACGAAGACGTGTCTCATGTACTCAATGTAGGTATTGGTACTCGTACCAATGTCATGGTATCCCGATGGGCAGCCTATTTTGTTGAAGAACCGGGTGAAGTAAAACATGACGGTTATGTGGTCTATGTAGAAGATCATACGAGTTGGGAAGGATTGGCACTCTATGGCTGGGGTGATGCAGAGTTTGCCGGTGGCTGGCCCGGAATGCAAGTTACTGGAACGCAGAAGATAGGCAAGGTTACCTACAAGTATTTCGATACGGGCGAGGCAAACAAAGGCTTGGAAGTCAATCTTATATTCAATAATAACAATGGTGGCAAGCAATTCGATGGTCCTAAAGTTACTTTGAATCGCGATTACTATTACTACCTCACGGATACCAGCTGCGATGAAGTTGTGCCGAGCACTTATACCGGTTTCACAGTCTATGTAGAAGATAATACCGGATGGGACGAGATAGCTCTCTACGGTTGGGGAGATGCAGAGTTTGCCGGAGCATGGCCAGGTATTCAAGTAACGGGTACGAAGACGATGAAAGGAGTCTCCTACAAGTACTTTGACCTCGGTGAAGCTACTACCGGGCTGAATATCAACCTGATCTTCAATAACAACAATCATGGCAAGCAATTCGATGGGCCTAATGTTACGGTGGATCGTGATTTCTACTACCGTATCTCCGAATCGGGTGCCGAAGAAGTAGACCCCAATGCACCGAAGCCGGAGTAATAAGAAGAAACCGCTAATAAATGAATAGCATGATAAAGTTTAGAACCTATATCCAAGTGATACTTCCCGCATTGTTACTGCACCTCTTTACGGGGTGCAGCAGCAACTCCGGTAGTGAACCCGATGTGCCGTTGCCTACCGAAGCAGGCAATGAAATGGTGATCTACGAGGCCAATCCCAAAGTCTTTGCCCGTACCAATGCCCTGAACGCTATCTCGGCACGACTGGACGAGATTCACGATTTAGGCGTCAATGTACTGTGGCTGATGCCTGTTTATGAACAAGGTGTGAAGAATGCCATCGGTTCTCCCTATTGTATTAAAGATTATAAGAAACTGAATGCCGATTACGGTACGCTGGATGACTTGAAGTCACTGGTTACCAAAGCACATGGTAAGGGTATGCGTGTACTGCTTGACTGGGTGGCAAACCATACTTCATGGGACAATGCCTGGATTCAGAATAAATCGTGGTACACCCGCGATGCCGGCGGAAACATCATCTCCCCCGAAGGTATGGGGTGGGCGGATGTAGCCGACCTTGATTATAGCAGTGCCGACATGCGTTCCGCAATGATAGAAGCCATGAAGTACTGGGTACAGACAGCCAATATAGACGGTTACCGTTGCGACTATGCCGAAGGTGTGCCCGATGACTTTTGGAAACAAGTCATCAAGGAGTTGAAAACGATTAAAGACGATGATCTCCTGATGCTTGCCGAAGGTGGAAAAGCGGCCTTGTATGCCGATGGTTTTGATATAGTCTACGGTTGGAGTCTCATACCAAAATTGCAAGATGTTTTTGCCGGAAAGGCGGCATTGTCTGCACTGTACGAAGTGCATCGGCAGGAGTATCAAGGCGTACCCGCAGGTAAACAACGCTTGCGCTACACCACCAACCATGATTTAGCTTCTGAACATTCTCCGTTGCAGACTTATAAGAATGAGCGTGGTGCAATGGCTGCCTTTGTATTGGCTACAATGCTCGATGGAGTTCCACTTATCTACAGTTCACAAGAGATAGGCTATTCACAGCCTCTTTCCTTCTTTGGATATCAACTTATGGACTGGAATTCAAACCCTGCTTGTCTCAATGAATACAAGCAACTGATGAAAGTTTATAAAGTATCGGCAACATTGCGGGGTGGGGCACTCAAGACATACGAAACGGGTAAGGTAGCTTCTCTCTATCACACTGCCGGAGAAAAAGGGCTGTTCGTCGTGGTAAATACCAGCAACGAACCCCAAACCATAAAAGTGCCCATAGAACGTACTGGCGATAAGGTGAAGAACTTGCTGAACAACGAGGTTACGACGCTATCGGCAGCACTGACATTGGAAGCATATCAGTATTATATTTGGGAAAAGCAATAAACAGAATGTGTTGATGTGACTCATTGCATTCATACATTGAACTAATAACTAACACACTATGCAGATTAAGAATATACTGTTTTCAATAGGACTTTTTTCCTTGCTTTGTGCATGCGGCAATAAGCCGCACGACAATGCAACAATTTATACATTGCCTGCCCCCGAAGATGTGGTAATGTATCAGGTCAACCCACGTGTATTTGCTCCTAATGCTTCTTTCAATGCAGTAGGAAACTACCTGGACTCTATCCGCCGTATGGGCGTGAATGTAGTATGGTTTATGCCTATCAATGAAGTAGGGAAGGAGAAATCGGTTAACTCCCCTTATTGCGTGAAGGACTACAAAGGCGTCAATCCCGAGTTTGGCACGATGCAAGAGTTCAAGCAATTGGTTGGTCAGTGTCACGAGAAAGGAATGAGTGTCATTATGGACTGGGTGGCAAACCACACTTCGTGGGACAATGCCTGGATGGCTCACAAAGACTGGTACACACAAGACGAGGCGGGTAACGTTGTCTTTCCCGCAGGTACTGGTTGGAAAGACGTGGCCGATTTGAACTTCGATAATCCCGACATGCGACTTGCCATGATAGATGCCATGACCTTCTGGGTAGATAGTGTGGGTATCGACGGTTTTCGTTGTGATGCAGCCGACTTTGTTCCGTATGACTTCTGGAAACAGGCATTAGATTCTCTTCGTACCCGTTCGGAGCGTCCGTTGCTGATGCTTGCCGAAGGAAAGAGAAAAGATCATTTCGCCGCCGGTTTTGATATGGACTATGCTTGGAACTTCCTTGAAGGCATCCGTAGGGTTTTCCTGAAAGATAGTTGTGTCACTACGCTCATTGATATAGACCGTGCCGAGTATGATTCTATTCCTGCCGGAAAGAGAAAGCTTCGCTTTACAACCAATCACGACGAATCGGTCAAGATGTCTCCTATCCGGGAATTTGGTGGAGATCGTGGCTCAATCGCAGCTTTCGTAATCTCCTCCTATCTGCATGGAGGAGCATTGATCTATAGTTCGCAAGAGGTGGGGCATCGCGAGCGTATCGACTTCTTCCATTACTGCCCTATAGATTGGTCTGTCAACTCCGCTCTGCGCCGTGAGTACGAAACCTTGATGAAGCTCTACAACGAATATCCCGCCATTCGTAAAGGCGAATTGAAGACATATTCCGGTTGTGATGTTTTCAGCTTCGAGAAAGAAGCCGACGGGCAGCGCATTCTGGTCGTAATCAATGTGCGTGATAGCAATCAGATCGTTACGTTGCCTGAAGCATGGAAAAAACATGCTTGTACCAATCTATACACAAATGGAAGTGAGGCACTTGCCGAATCACTATCATTGGCTCCTTACGAATATAGAATACTCAAATATTAGCAGATTGATTAAAAAGATAACTGGAAATCCAGTGATACTTTTGTCCTGATTTGTTAATGGCAGAATGTATATGCCTAATAGCTTGATGCTCAGTAGTTAAAAAGAGTACTACAATAAGTATACGACTGAATGGCATTCAGTATAGGACTGAACCCTATTCACTATACGACTGAATAGGGTTCTCTATAGGACTGATTTCTCTATAAAAACTTTTGTAAACAACATTCTGCGATGAATATGTATCAATGTCTGAGTTCTCATAAACCATCTTGAAATATAAATAAAACCAATGACTTAATATGAAAATCATTCGAACTGCACTGATCGCACTGTTGCTGGGCATAGCCTCGCAAGCATCTGCCCAACAACTTACCTCACCCGATGGCAATCTGACGCTGAACGTCGGGTTGGACAAGGGTACTCCCACCTATCAGCTTGCTTACAAAGGCAAGCCTGTTATTACCACCAGCAAACTGGGGCTGGAGACGGAAGAAGCTTCCCTTTCGGGCAACTTCACCCAAACCGATGCCCAAACTTCCTCATTTGATGAAACCTGGGCACCCGTATGGGGCGAATACAGCCACATACGCAACCAGTACAACGAATTGGCGGTAACCCTGACACAAAAGGATAACCACGCCCGCACTCTGTTACTCCGTTTCCGTCTCTACAATGACGGACTTGGCTTCCGTTACGAACTGCCCGAACAGAGAACCATGAACTATCTCATTGTCTCCGATGAGTGTACCGAGTTCAATCTGACTGGAAATCACAAGACCTTCTGTATCCCCGGCGATTACGATACCAATGAGTTTGCCTACACCACGGCTCTGTTATCGGATATCAAAGAAGGTATGAAAGCCAATCTGCGCAAGAAAGGTTACGAGTCCCGGGCAACTGGCTTTACCGTGCAAACTCCTCTTATGATGAAATCCTCTGACGGACTCTATATCAATATACATGAGGCCGCTTTGGTGGATTATGCCGGCATGCTGCTCAATGTAGATGACCAAAATTTCCGCCTGAGCGCTCACCTCACTCCCGACAAACTGGGAAAGAAAGGTTATCTGCAATTGCCCTTCCACACACCTTGGCGTACTGTCATTGTCAGTGACGATGCCCGCGACATCCTTGCCTCCCAACTGATATTGAACCTGAATGAACCTTGTCGTTTTACGGATACTTCCTGGATTAAACCTCAGAAATTTATCGGCGTATGGTGGGAGATGTTCACCGGCGATGGCAAGACATGGGCTTATAGCGATTATTACAAAGCCAAACCCGGTGTAACCGATTACACCAAGCTCACCCCCAACGGACACCATCCCGCCCATACAGCCCACGTCAAAGAATACATCGACTTTGCTTCAGAAAACGGTATCGACGGCGTTCTCGTCGAAGGTTGGAACGAAGGCTGGGAAGACTGGGCATCGTATCGCAAAGACCGCCAATTCCTTTTCAACAAACCCTATCCCGATTTCGATGTAAAAGAGTTGCAACGCTATGCCGCCTCCAAAGGTGTGCGCATCATCATGCACCACGAAACCGCCGCCAATGCTGCCGACTACGAACGCCAGTTGGATGAGGCTTTTCAGTACATGGTAGATAACGGTTATAACTCCGTAAAGACCGGTTATGTAGGCTATATTATTCCTCGCAACGAGTACCATTCCTCTCAATGGATGAACAATCACTACATCTACGTAGTGAAGCGTGCCGCCGATTACAAGATTATGATAGACAGCCATGAAGCAGTGCGCCCCACAGGGCTTTGCCGCACGTATCCCAACTGGCTTGCGCAGGAGTCTGCCCGCGGTGGAGAGTTCGAGTCGATGGGCGGCAATGATCCAGATCATACTACCATCTTGCCTTTCACCCGCTTGAAAGGCGGACCGATGGACTATACTCCCGGTATCTTCGAAACCCGTCTCAGTTACTACGGCGACGGTAAGAAGTCGGAGCGTGTACACACCACCTTGGTGAAACAACTTGCCTTGTATCTCACCATGCCCAGTCCCATACAGATGGCGGCTGACCTGCCTTCCAACTATCGCCGCTTTATGGATGCCTTCCAGTTCATTAAGGATGTCCCCGTAGACTGGGCGGATAGTCATTATCTGGAAGCTGAACCGGGTGATTACATCACCGTTGCCCGCCAGGCTAAGGATCGTGACGAATGGTTTATTGGAGCCATAACCGATGAGAACGCACGCACTGCCATCATTCCTTTTAATTATCTGACGGCAGGCAAGAAATACATCGCCACCATTTACGAAGACGGTCGTGATGCCGATTGGGATGCCAATCCGCAGAGTTATCAAATTCGCAAAGTCATCGTAACCGGTAAAAGCGTATTGAAACAAAAGCTTGCTCCCAGCGGTGGAGTGGCTATCAGTCTGAAAGAAGCCACCAAGGAGTCGCTGAAAGGACTGAAAGAAATTAAGTGAAGGAAATTATCCTGCATTTAATATTAAAGTTAACAAAAGGAAAGCGCGGGCCGGGAGGTTCGCGCTTTTAATTGTTAAGCCCGGCACGAATGTGTTTGAGGGAAATGTGATATCCTTTTCTTTAATCAATTTTACTCATTAACTTTTATTAGCAAATAAATCTCCTTTTTTCGATAGGGTTGTGCCCATGTGCCCTGTTTTATATATGAAGCCTTGAAATAAATCAGCTGAATTAGAGAGAATCTAAAATAAGTTTGAGTATTAACCGTAATTTAATAATAGCCTATGAAGCATACCAAGAAAAATGCATCAGATTGACAGTTAATCCTGCTAGCCAATCGAAAGTACAGATTAACTAAAATCTGTTTATTAACTTAACATTTAATCTAATATTTTATTTCCCCAAGAAACATCTTATGAAAAAGAGAATTATTCTAACTTTGGTTTGCTTAATAGCAACCATCGGCTGGGTAACTGCCCAAAATTCCCCCATTAAAGGTATTGTTATTTCAGCTGAGGACAATGAACCCATTATTGGAGCTTCAGTCTTAGTAAAAGGAACAACCAGCGGTATAGTTACCGATTTGGAAGGAAACTTTGTAATTGCAGATGCGCCGAAAAATGCCACCACATTGCAAATATCTTACGTAGGCATGATGACCCAAGAAGTTCCTATCACTCCGGGTTTCATCAAAGTTATTTTAAAGAGCGATACAGAATTGCTGGACGAAGTAGTAGTTACTGCCCTCGGTATCGCTAAAAAAGAGAAATCATTAACCTATTCTACTCAGGTGGTGAACGGTGACGAACTGACACGCGCCAAAGACCCCAACATGATGAACGCATTGGCAGGTAAGACCGCAGGTGTGCAAATCAATAAGAGTTCATCCGGTTTGGGCGGTTCTTCTAAGGTAGTTATCCGTGGTAACCGTTCGGTAAGCGGAAGCAATCAACCTCTGTACGTGATAGACGGTGTGCCGTTCGGTTCATCAGCTAACGAAAACACTTCAACTACCATCGGTGGTGACAATGATAGTGGTAACTACGACCGTGGTGACGGTATCTCCAACTTGAACCCCGATGATATCGAGAGCATGAATATCTTGAAGGGCCCTGCTGCCGCTGCTCTTTATGGTAGCTCGGCTGCCAATGGTGTGGTAATTATCACTACTAAGAAAGGTAAAGAAGGACGTGCCAGTATTACTTTCAACTCAAGTACAACGATTGATAATGCAGCCTATGGTATTCCTGAATTCCAAAACCATTACACAGGTACTGGACAGAGCTGGGGTGGCAAAATCAACGGTAGCCCCGATTATGCCGACGAATTCTTCAGATCTGGTGTAACCACTATTAACTCTCTCTCTATGAGTATGGGTTCCGAGGCTATGCAGACTTATTTCTCGTATGCCAATACTTATGGAAAAGGTGTAGTAGACAACAACAGCTTGGTAAAGCATAACCTCAACTTCCGTGAAACTGCCAACTTCTTGAATAATAAGTTGACTGTCGACGCTAATATAAACGGTATGTACCAGCGTGGTAACAACCGTGTTACTTCCGGTGGTTACTACTTGAATCCATTGGTAGGTCTCTATCATTTCCCACGCGGTGGAGTGGAAGGCGGCAACGACTTCTATTACTACAGGGATAACTATCAAAGCCTCAATCCGGCTCGTAATATGATGGACCAAAACTGGTATCAGAATGCTAGTGGTGGTGGCGACTTTGAGCAAAATCCCTACTGGTTGGTTAACAAAACTCCCAACGAAGATGTCCGTTATCGTGCCATGTTCAACTTGAGTTTGAAATATAAGTTCAACGATCTTTTCAGCTTACAGGCTCGTGGTAGCGCAGACTTTGTCAGTGACAAGAACGAAACCCACATGTATGCAGGTACTGGCTCTATCTTGGCAGGTGTTAATGGCCGCTACATTTATGGTGAAGAGACTAAACTCAATACTTACGGAGATGTTTTGTTCACTTATCAACAGCAATTCAAGAAGTTTAGTGTGAACGCATCAGTTGGTGGTAGTGTTACTGATTATACAGGAAGAGGCACTGGCTTTGATTCTTATCCCGGTACGCTTTCCATCCCGAATGTATTTGTTATGGGAAATGTAGATGTGAACGGAGGACTTCCCGACGATTGGAAGACTCACACGCAGTCGCAATCTGTATTCTTCACTGGTCAGGTAGGCTTTATGGATCAACTTTATTTGGACGTTACCGCTCGTAATGACTGGACTTCCACGCTTGCTTACACTAAGTATAAAGACAAAGGATTCTTCTATCCATCTATAGGTCTGACTTGGTTGCTTAACGAGACACTGAAACTCCCCGAGTGGATTGATTTAGGTAAGATTCGTGGTGCATGGTCGCAAGTAGGTAACGGTTTGAGTGAATATATCTCTCATCCACTTAATTCAATTAGCAAAAACGGTAATGTAAACTTTAATACCACCGCCCCGTTTGACGAACTGAAACCGGAAAGAACTACTTCCATAGAATTCGGTACTGAATGGCGCTTTTTCAATAGCCGTTTGGAGTTTGACTTCACTTACTATAAGACTAATACAAAAGATCAACTCTTTAATTTGCCTGCCCCCTCAGGTTCGGCATACGAACGTTACTATGTGAATGCAGGTGAAATCCAAAATCAGGGTGTTGAAATCATGTTGAATGCAACTCCGGTGATGACCAACAACTTCCGTTGGAAGACTGGCTTTAATTTTGCAACCAACAAGAATAAAGCTCTTGAATTGGTAGAAGGTCTTGACCGTTTTTTGTTCAACGGTGGTGAAAGTAACTATGTGTGGAGTTATCTGGAAGTAGGTGGTTCCTTCGGTGATATTTACGGAACTACGTTTAAGCGCGACGATAATGGTCAGATACAGTATGCGCCCAAAAAAGATAACCAAGAAGACGACGAAAGAATGCCGTTGGTTAACAAGGATCCCGTAAAATTAGGCAATTCTAATCCTGATTTCAATCTCGGTTGGAGTAACACCATTACTTGGAAAGACTTTTCTCTTTATTTCTTGATTGATGGACGGTTTGGCGGTGATGTAATGTCGTTGACAGAGGCTGACCTTGATCAGTATGGTGTGAGCAAAGCGTCGGGAGATGCTCGCGATCGTGGATATATAATGCTGGAAGGACGCAAGATTTCAGGTGGTAAAAATAATCAAAATATTCAGGAATACTACAAGATAGTAGGTGGACGTTCTGGTGTGACCGATCAGTATATGTATGATGCTACCAATATCCGTCTGCGTGAGTTATCAATCGCTTACACATTACCACAGTCGCTGCTTGCAAAGACCGGTTTCATTAAGGGACTGCAAATATCGTTTATAGGACGCAATCTATTCTTCTTTAAGAATAATGCTCCATACGATCCAGATGGTCTGATGTCTACCAGCAACCGTTTACAAGGTGTTGATGTGTTCGGTATGCCGACTAATCGTTCGTTTGGTTTCAACTTGAAGGTTAACTTTTAAATGACTTAGCAAATATGAAGAAATTAATTAAATATACAAGTGTCGCTTTAGTGGCGGTTTCTTTTCTTACAGCTTGTACTGGAGCTTTTGAAAACATGAATACGGATCCCAAAGGGGTTACGGATGAAGAACTGAAACAAGATGGTAACTATATAGGTGCTCATTTTGTGCCTATGATGAAGTCTGTATACTACAACACTAGTGGTGGCAATTGGGAATACCAGTTAACACAGAACTTGAATGGAGATATGTTTTCAGGTTATATGGCCAGTGTCAATCCATTTGCAGGAAATATTAACAATATGACTTATTCGATGGTTGCAAGCTGGAACGACTATTGTTGGGACTACGCTTACGGTAAAGTAATGACCGAATGTCTGAAGGCACAGAATAAGTGTGCCGAAGATCCCGAAACCTACGCTCACTTCAACGCTATCAACTCTATTATTCGTGTGCTCGCTATGTCGCGCACAACTGACCAGTATGGTTGTATAATCTATTCTGAATACGGAAAGTCGGCAATAGGTGGTAAGTATGATGCTGGTGATGTGGCTTATAAAGCTTTCTTTGCTGAGCTGAAAGTGGCTGCAGATGCATTGCGTACAGCCATGACTAAACCTGTGGTAGGTTTTGGACCATTTGATCTTGCTTACGATGGCGATCTTGCTAAGTGGGCTAAGTTGTGTAACTCGTTGCGCTTACGTTTAGCTATGCGGGTAGTGAAGTTTGATGCTGCTTGGGCACAGGCTGAAGCAGAAGCTGCCATGAGCGATTCTAACGGTCTGATTGAAACGAACGATGCCAACTTGAAATTCTCGGGTAAGGGATATACTAATCCGTTGACTACTTTGATAGCATGGGGGGACTGTTGTCTCAATGCTAATATGACCTCCATTCTTGGTGGTATGAAAGATGCTCGTCTTGAAAAAATGGCGAATAAAGTGAGTGACAAAGTAGTAGGCTTCAGAACCGGTGTTGCGATTCCTGATGGTTTTAAGGATGACAATATGAGTAAAGTAAGTGCTCCTGTTACGAATATAAATGAGACCATTCCTTTGGTCACTGCCGGTGAAACTATCTTGTTAGAGGCTGAAGCTGCTTTGCGTGGTTGGAATGTAAACGGTAAAGGCTCGGCAAAAGATCTTTATGAAAAAGGTGTTCAGATTTCATTTGAGCAATGGGGTGCAGGTATAGGCACTTATTTGGATGGCACAACTGCCGCAGCTAATCATGTGGACGCTTTGCTACCGGATGCTTCAACAGAAGCTGTTAGTAAGGTAACAGCCAAATGGGACGATGCCCTGAGCAACGAAGATAAATTTGCTAAGATTGCCACTCAACGTTGGATTGCTATCTTCCCCGAAGGTATTAATGGTTGGGCCGACTATCGTCGTACAGGCTATCCTAAGTTATTCAAGAATGATGTGAACTACAGTCAAGGTGAAATAGATACAAACATAGGACCTCGCCGTCTGCCTTTTACGTTGTCTGAGAAAACCACTAATCCCGACTATGCGGATGCTGTATCAAAATTGGGTGGCCCTGATAATGCTGGTACTCGCGTATTTTGGGACATTAACAAATCGAACTTTTAAAACAGCATTGTTTTATAGACGTTAGCTGGTAAAAGTATTCTAAAAAGAATAATCTTTGATAAGGAAAATAAGGAGAAGTCTGTGAAGTATTTTCACACTTCTCCTTATGCTATGTTTCCATTTAATTCAATATTTAAGTATTATGAACACAAGATATATTTTGAATAGCTTATTGGTATTATGCTATTCTATGCTTTTAGTACTTACAACCGCTTGTAATAATGAATTGGAAGCTGTTGAATCTGAAGAACAACAACTCATCTCAACCGAAGATGATATGCGTGCAATCCAAGCTCTTGGATTTGATACTTTAGATCTAATTAAACTGAAATCAGGATATCTTATTCAAGGCGATATATTGATTGAGAAGAATAGCCTTTCTACTAGTAATCAGGTACAGACGAGACAGGCTTATCATACCACTGGCTTGATTGGTCATCCTAAACAAAGATCTATTACTGTGGGAGTTGATAATTCGATACCTACATCAGGTGTAGATAACTGGCGGGAGGAAATACAGGAAGCTATCAACTTATGGAATCCTCTCAGTAATCTTAAAATGACTTATACGACAGCAGTTAACCCAGATATACTTATCCGTAGTGATGTCGGCAATCTTTTGCCTGACAATGTGATTGCAGCTGGTGCTTGGCCAATGAACGGAAAACCGGGATCTTCTATCAGGATAAATTTGGATTATAATTTTAACAAAACAATTCCACGACTTCAGAAAATATACAATATGGTTCATGAACTAGGACATTGTTTTGGCTTAAGACATACGAATTGGAAATCATTAGGTGAATCTGAAGCCAAACATGTTGGTATATCTCCTGATTCAGATCCCTATTCTGTAATGAATGGTGGAACAGCTGAATATCAATGGTCTGGATTTAGCAATGGAGACAAAAGTGCTATTGCAGTTTTATATCCTCCATTCTTTAAAGGTTATTTTATTGATTATCCTGATGAAGTAAAGCATTTTGGTGTTGACAGATACGTGATACACGTTGGTGGGAATCATCCGATTGTAAGTTGTAATCATTGGGCAACTGCTGGAATGGTACTCATTAGTACTAAAGATAATTCTGCAACTGTTATTTTTGGAAGTCCAGTACTCTCCGAACTTTCTGTTGGTGTTACAACAGTCTATGGGGAAACTTATCGTATTGGCAGAGAATATGCGACCCAAATCACTACCCAAGTACCCCGTAATTAGTCATTAATATTTTTTATTTTTCTATTTATAAAAGAAATTATAATGCAAGTTTTTACCCTTTGATTCCTGATGATATATCAGCATTAGCTAATATGAAAAAGAGAAAACACTTAATAGAATCATTTTAACTTAACTCGAGGGCGTATCAAGAATATGCTTTATATTTGTAGAAATATAAAGAGGACTATCCTGATACACCCTTTTAATCATTTTTTCTATGAAGCACATCATTAAATATTTCTGTTTACTGTCCGGTTTGCTTTGTGCCCCGACAGTTCTACTTCATGCCCAAGTCGACAAAAAGTTGAAAGCCGATATAATAAATACCGGCTATGTACACAGCCCACTGCCACTTGACGAAACAAAAGCCTTCGAAACATTCGGATTGAAAAAGAAAGTACTTGAATCAGCTATGTTGTGCGATATGGAGGACTTCTCCAAATGGTCACACAAAGGTATCGGCAAAATAGGTTTGACTACCGAAAGAAGTAAGTCCGGTAAACATAGTCTGCGTTTGGTGTCTGAAACAGCTCCTGAAGGAATCCTTGACTGGGGATTGGGACGCGGCACTTGTATGGCCTCTTACGATGTTGGTGGCGCCAATTGGGAAGGCTACAATCGACTGAAATTCTATATTTACCCTACTTGTGAAGGTGCACGCAGCATCTACTTGAATCTTTATGTCGAGAATGACGGTGAAATCAAAGTTCCCGATAAATACGGACGTGAAGGTTATCATGAAATAAATCTGAAGAACGATCAATGGAACGAATGTTTCGTTGAGATGTCCGGCTTGGCTCGTGATAAAGTGACTAAAATATCTTTTGCTATCGAGATCTTTGGTAAAGAGAGCACTATGGGAGATTCTCTTCGCTTTGATGTGGATGCGGTAGAGCTTCAGAAAATAGAAAACCCCGAAACGGTGAAAGGCTGGATGCCTGCTCAGAACCGTATCATCTTCTCAACTACCGGTTACAGTCTCGAAAGTCCTAAAACTGCTATCGTTAATGTGGAAAATCATAGCGGACAATTCCAATTAAAAGATGCCGATACACAAGCTATTGTCTTCACCGGACCTATTAATAAAGAGAAAACCGGATTGGGAGAGTTTGAAACGATTGATTTCTCTAACTTCAAGACACAAGGCAAGTATGTGATTCAGGTAGGCGATGTTACTACTTTCCCCTTCTATATACATAAAGATGTATGGGATGATTCTGCTTGGCGCATGGTCAACTTCCTGTTCTGCGAACGTTGTGGTTATCCTGTTCCCGGAAAGCATGGTGCTTGCCATACTGACTTGCATGTCAACTACAATGGTAAAGTGATGCCTATAAACGGAGGATGGCACGATGCTGCCGATATGTCTCAGCAAACTTTGCAGACAGGAGAAATATCCTACTCCTTACTTTCTATGGCTAAACGTGCGAAGGAAAAAGGAAATACCGACCTCTATAATCGTCTGATGGAAGAAGCTCTTTGGGGCATTGACTTTATCCTGAAAACCCGTTTAGGTGATGGCTATCGTGCGCAAACTTGGGGAACTAACCTTTGGACTGATGGAGTACTGGGTACCATTGACGATGCCGGACGCCGTGAAATGCTTGTTCATAACGGAGCTTTGGAGAACTTCCTGCTCGCAGGAATAGAAGCTTATACTTCTATGATGGTTGAAAACGATATTGCCCTCAAAAATAACCTGAAGAAGATTGCTCAGGAAGACTTCGGTTATGCCATGGCGCGCTTCAACAAATTGGGTTTTGCCGAATTAATAAAGAAGGGTGGCGGACATGCCGGTATGGCATCCGAAAGCCAGTATCATGCCAATATATCTTGGGCTGCTAGTATGCTTTACCAACTTACAGGGGAACAGCAGTATGCCGATGAGGCTGTGAAAGCCATTCGTTATACTTTGCAGTGCCAACGTACCGAACCATTGAAAGACAAGAATAAGACTTGTGGTTTCTTCTATCGCGACTTAGCTAAGAAGTCTATTGTTCACTATACCCACCAGTCACGTGACTATGCCTATATGGAAGCATTAGCAGCATTGTGCGAAACACAGCCTAATCATGCCGAATATAATCAATGGATTCATTCGATGAAGTTATATGGCGATTATCTGAAGAACATCATGCAGCATGTTTACCCTTATGGAATGGTACCTAGCGGAGTTTATCATAAAGATGAAGTGAAAGACTCAGTTAACTTTTATGCCGTCCAGGTAGGTATTCGTAGCGGTGCGGAAGAAGATTATAAAGAACAGTTGGAAAATGGCATTCGTCTGGATAAGGAACACTATCTACGTATATTTCCGGCTTGGTTCTCGTTCAAAGGAAACATTGCAGTACATCTTTCTACCGGAAAAGCAGCTGCTATTTGTGCCAAGATCCTGAAAGATAAAGATCTGAAAGACATTGCTGAGCAACAACTATTCTGGGTGGTAGGTAAGAATCCTTTCGGTCAATCAATGATTTACGGAGAAGGCAGCAACTATCCGCAGCAATATACCGCTCTGCCGGGCGAGATGGTGGGAGAAATCCCCGTAGGTATGCAGTCTTATTTCAATGAAGACTCACCCTACTGGCCGCAGTTCAACACGGCTACTTACAAAGAAGTGTGGGGCTCATCGGCTGCACGCTGGCTGATGTTGATATCTGAATTCTAAAAATAGAGAAAGTTATGAGCGATACAAACATTTATTCACGTCGCAATCTTGCGATAGATATGCTACGTGCATTGACCATGTTTACCATGATCTTTGTGAATGATTTTTGGAAGGTACACGATGTCCCTCATTGGTTGGAGCATGCAGCTTACGGAGAAGATTTCATGGGATTGGCAGACATTGTATTTCCTTGTTTTCTCTTTGCGGTAGGTATGTCTATACCATACGCCATAGAAGGCCGATATTCCAAAGGATATTCGGCGGAATCGACATTAGGACATATCCTTTCGCGTACTTTTGCCTTATTGGTAATGGGAGCCTTCATTACGAATTCGGAATATCGTCTTTCTCCTGAGGTATGCTATCCTATCGGTGTCTATTGGTTTATAATGGCGGTAGGATTTATCGGAGTGTGGAATCAATATCCGCGAACGAAGTCAAAGATGCAAAAGAACCTCTTCCTGGCTTGTAAGATTATAGGTGTACTGGCACTGCTTTATCTGGCTTTCACCTTCCGCAACCCTAAGGGAGGGGTATTCGGCTTTTCCGGAGGTATTTTGGGAGCTATCGGTTGGACTTATCTGGTGTGTGCCGTTACCTATTATCTGACTCGTGACCGTTTAAAGTATTTGCTACCTATCTGGATCATCTTTATCCTGATTTGTCTGCTGACTACACCGTTACGCGAGCAATTTGGCGGTACTGCCATTCTTGATTTTCCAGAATGGAACTTTCTTAGTGGTATGCTGGGTGCTTTGCATATAGGCAACGGGGCTTTACCGGCATTTACAATGGGGGGCGTTTTGCTTTCTATTCTCAGTGCACGTTATGCAGGTAAGAGTGATTTATGGAAGTTGCGCACTTCGTGGATAGTTGCTGCGGGAATTTTACTACTCGGTATTCTTTCGCACCATTTCTGGATTGTTGCCAAGATGGGTGGAACACCTCCCTGGGTATTCTATGTCATAGCAATTTCAGTAGCTACTTATGGTGTATTGAGTTATTTGGTCAGTCATCAGATAACGGGATGGTTCAAATTAATAAAGCCTGCCGGTACAGCTACACTGACTACTTATCTGATTCCATACGTGTTCTATGGCTTTGCCGATGTTACGGGTTACGTACTTCCGGATTGGTTTACTCATGGCTTTATGGGAATAATTAACTGCATCTGTTTCGCTTTTGTAGTGATTGGTGTTACTTGGGTGCTGGAAAAAATGCATATTAAACTTAAAATTTAGATAGATATTATGAAGAAGAACCTATTATCAGTATTTGTACTGATGTGTTTGATGCTGGGACTTTTTGCGTGCCAGCCCAAAAAGGAAGCTGTTAAAGAGTTCCCTATGTTTTGGACGTGGCTTGATTATCGTCCCGGTATGAATTTCGATTCTATTTGTCAGGTAATGAACGATATCGGTATGGATGGAATCATGCTGAATGCGCCTACTCCCGACGATTATCGGGTTGCCATACCTATCGCCCACAAACATGGCATTGAAGTCTATGCCTGGCTTTGGACAATGAACCTGGAACACGATCGTGATCGAATTCTGAAAGAACACCCCGATTGGTTCAGCGTAAACCGTAATGGCAAGAGTCTGGTGGATACAACGGCATACGTGGGATATTATAAATTCCTTTGTCCTGCTTTGCCCGAAGTACGTGAGTTTATCAAGGATAAGATCAAAGCCTATTGCGAGGTGGAAGGTCTGAACGGAATCGCTATCGACTACCATCGCTTTGTCGATGTAGTGCTGCCTACTACCTTGTGGCCTAATTATGGCATTGTACAAGACCGTGAATATCCGGCATGGGATTATGGTTATCATCCTGAAATGATCAAGAAGTTCCAGGCAGAATACGGCTATGATCCGCGCGAACAAGAAGATCCTTCTCTCGATGTGAAATGGCGTCAGTTCCGTTGCGACCAGATTTCAGAGGTGGCAAATATGATTGCTGAGACTGTGCATTCATACGGCAAGACCATGGCAGCTTCTCCATTCCCTACACCGAAGATGGCTTCACGTATGGTACGCCAGGACTGGGGTAATTGGAACCTGGACATCGTATTCCCCATGGTTTACCATACTTTCTATACAGGAGATGTAAGCTTCATTTCCGATTGTACGGTTGAAAATGCACGCGACAAGAATGATATGACTACTCTTTATTGTGGTATGACTGCTACCGATGGCCCGAAGATGTTCGAGTGTATGGATGCAGCATTCAATAGTGGAGCACAAGGTATCGCCGTATTTACGATGTTAGGTCTTCGTTCTCCCGAAGTAAGACAACAATTTAAGGCTTATACGGATAGCATGCGAACAGTGCGTGCTGCCAATGGCGGTGTCATAAAAGCAACCTACCCGAAAGTTGCGGAGATTGATCCTTTCAAGCACGAAGGCATTATGCAGCTGATACAAGAACGTATGCAGCAGATTATAGCTAAAGCTGCCGGTAAAGAAGAACTCGCACCGCTTTCTTTGGGTGAATATAAGGAGGTGGATTCTTATGATGCAACCCGTTGCTATCAAGTGGTAGATGATAATAGCAAGACGACTTTTGACGTCACTTTCTATCTTTACGGAGATGTAGTATCCGGATGGGATGTTGTGGCAGCCGATCAAGCTTCAACGAAAAATAATAAGTTGGCGTATAATGCAATGTTGTATGAATAAGTTTTTTCTGTTCTTTGTCTTTCTTATAATAGGACTGCCTTGTAGTAATGCTCAGGAGACAAAGAGCTTAGTTATAAAGAAAATAGTGTGTACAGCTTCACCGGAAGGTGAGGCTGTGCCTGCATTGCTGGATGCAAACAACATAGCGTTTCATCCTATTGATGTAGTGAATTGGAAAGAATATCCGTACAAACCGGAAGTCAGTTTCCGAATAGCGCATACGGGTAAAGAAATTCTGCTCCACTACAAAGTAAAAGAAGCCAGTATACGTGCCGTTGCCGACAAAGATAACGGACGTGTATGGGAAGATGCTTGTGTAGAGTTCTTCGTCTCTCCGGATGGTGACAACTCTTACTATAACTTTGAGTGCAATTGTATTGGTAATCTGTTAATTCAAGGAGGTGTAGTGAACGAGCCTCGCCCGATGGCCAGCCCGGAAGTATTGGCTATGGTGAAGCGTTGGAGTTCATTAGGCAATAAACCTTTTGAAGAACGTATCGGTGAATGTAGTTGGGAGTTAACCATGGTCATTCCTGTTACTGCTTTCTTCAAGCATTCGTTGAACTCATTCAATGGGAAAAAGATGAAAGGGAACTTCTATAAATGTGGTGATAAACTGCAAACGCCTCATTTCCTTTCTTGGAGTCCCATTAACTTGGAGCGACCTATGTTCCATTGTCCCGGTTTCTTTGGGATGTTGACTTTTGAAGAATAAAGCAATTGCATACTTATTGAGTTGATTACTGCTGGATTATGCGTTTTTTTCATACCTTTGCAACTCGAAATTTCAAAGAGTATATTTATAAAAACCGTAATTTGACGTATGATTACCGTTGAACAACTGAAAGATATTAAAGAACGTACCGAGGCGCTGAACCGCTATCTGGACATCGAAGGAAAGAAAATACAGGTAGAAGAAGAACAACTTCGCACCCAGGCTCCCGGCTTTTGGGACGATCAGAAAGTTGCCGAAGCTCAGATGAAGAAAGTAAAGGGTTTGCAGCAATGGATTGCCGGCTATAATGAAGTGAAAACATTGGCGGATGAGCTGGAACTGGCTTTCGACTTTTATAAAGACGAACTGGTAACTGAAGAAGAAGTGGATGATACTTTTGCCAAAGCTTCTGCTGCTGTCGAAGCGCTCGAACTCAAGAACATGCTTCGGGATGAAGCCGACCAGATGGACTGCGTCTTGAAAATCAATTCCGGTGCTGGTGGCACGGAAAGTCAGGACTGGGCAAATATGCTGATGCGTATGTATCTGCGTTATGCAGAAACACATGGTTACAAAGCAGTCATCTCCAACTTACAGGAAGGAGACGAGGCCGGTATCAAAACTTGTACCATCGAAATGTCCGGTGATTACGTATATGGTTATCTGAAAGGCGAGAATGGAGTACACCGTTTGGTGCGTGTATCTCCTTATAATGCCCAAGGTAAGCGTATGACTTCTTTTGCTTCTGTATTCGTCACTCCTTTGGTTGATGATACTATCGAAGTAGATATCAAAGTTGCCAATATCTCATGGGACACTTTCCGTTCCAGTGGAGCCGGTGGTCAGAATGTAAATAAGGTAGAATCCGGTGTACGTTTGCGCTATCAGTTCAAAGACCCTTATACGGGTGAAGAAGAAGAAATCTTGGTTGAGAACACCGAAACACGCGACCAACCCAAGAACCGCGAGAATGCAATGCGCCAATTACGCTCTATCTTATACGACAAGGAGCTTCAACATCGTATGGCCGAACAGGCTAAAGTAGAAGCCAATAAGAAGAAGATTGAATGGGGCTCGCAGATACGAAGCTACGTATTTGACGACCGTCGCGTAAAAGACCACCGTACTAACTACCAGACTAGTGACGTGAATGGCGTCATGGATGGTAAGATAGATGAGTTCGTAAAAGCATACTTGATGGAGTTTGCCGGAAACGGTGAATAACCGATTAACTATACTGGGTATATCTGACTGCATATAGAATAAAACAATGTGCCGGAACTGGATTCAGTTTCCGGCATTTTTTGTATTCTCCTCCATGTTCTTTATGAACTCTGTCGGTAGCATTCCAAATTGTTTTTGGAAGCATTTGGCAAAATAGGAAGAAGAACTAAACCCTACAAGGAAACCAATTTCGGTTATTCTGTACTCTCCCTCTATCATCATCTTGCAGGCTTTCTTCAACCGGGTGATTTTAATGAAATCGTTTGGAGTCATATCTATGATACCCTTGATTTTCGTAAACACGGAAGTACGGCTCATATTTAGCTGCTGTGCTAGAGTATTTACAGAGAACTCAGAGTTTTCAATGTTATTCAGGATAATCTCGGTACACTTGTTCATAAATTCCTCGTCCAATCGATTGTGCACTGCGGAGCGTATGTCGGACAACGGAGTGGAAGCGTACGTTTTCTGAACACTTTCTCTTTTTCTGAACAGATTCCGTAGCTGTGCTTTTAGGTGGAAAGGTGAGAAAGGTTTGTCAATATAGGCATCAGCCCCGGCTTCCAAACCTTGAATCTTGCTTTCGGTATCAGTCTTTGCGGTAAGCAGTATAACTGGTATATGGGAAATATTGATGTTGCTCTTTATCTTTTCACAAAGCTCGAAGCCGTTCATGTCTTCCATCATTACATCGCTGATAACGAGGTCTATCTTGTTCTTTTCCAGTATCTGCACAGCTTCTTCTCCGCTTAGTGCTGAAATGACGAAATACTCTTCAGAGAGAATCTTAGAGAGGAAGTCCAGTATTTCCGGGTTGTCATCTACCACCATGACTGCATACTGTTTCTTTATCGGTTCATTGGTTTCTTCTTCGTTGATGACATCTTCCATACAGGTGTCCGCAAGTACTATGTCTTCTACTTTTCTTTTACTTTGTAGACCTTCATTGACTGGCATTACTTTGGGCAGATAGACAGAGATGGATACGCCGCTCTTGCCATCTTCCCGGTCAGAAGCCACTATTCTACCATTCATGAGCTGCACGAGCGAACGTGTCATGTGCAAACCTATTCCGATGCCCAGTTTATTGATTTCCTTGTTGCTCTTTACTTGGTAGAAAGCATCAAATATCTTGTTCTTATCTGTATCTGTAATACCTATGCCATCATCAGTGATATTAAGTATTACTTCTGTGTCATTCTCTTCGGCAGTTATTGTGATAGAACTCTTGGCATATTTCATTGCGTTACTCACCAAGTTGCTGACTATTTTCATGAGTGCCTCTTCGTCGGTAATTATCATCATCTCTTGGTTTAAAGAAGAGGTGTCAAGGTTGATCTCCTTTTGCTTGGCGGTCAATTCGAAGATACCGGTGACTTTGGCTATAATTTCTTTCATCCGATAGGAGTCGTAAGACAACTTATAGGCGCCCGAATCTACCTTTCTGAAATCTAACAATTGATTTACCAGTACATAGAGCCGTTTGTAGTTCTGCTCGATGATGCCCAGATATTCACCATAAACATTGTTGATGCTGGCTGTGTTCATGAGATATTCCAGCGGGCCGATGATGAGGCTCAGCGGAGTGCGTATTTCGTGGGCAATATTGGTGAAGAACTCTATCTTGGAGTCATAGAGTTCTTTCTCTTTTTCATCATTCAGGCTTTTGATGTGTTCTCGTTGTCGCTTTTCCGAGCGCTTGATGTAGTATCGGACACTCAGAAAGATAATGATGATGCAGAGAACAATGTATATAAGAAAAGCAACCTGTGACTCGAAGAAAGGTGGGAGCACTTTGATCTTCAAACGTACTTCGTTCGTACTCCATATCTTATCACTGTTGGTGCCTTTTATTCGAAGGGTATATTCACCCGGTTGCAGATTAGAATAGGACAGATGGTTGTTATTGCCTTTGGTGAATTGCCATTCATTGTCCAGGCCTTCGAGCATGTACTGGTAATAATTCTCTTTAGGTGCGATGTAGCTCAGGGCTGCAAAGTCAAAACCAATCATTGATTGGTTGTGTTCAAGAGTGATTTCCCGTGTATAGCCTATGGCTTGCATTAAAGGAGAGTTCTCTGTATTAACCGATATTTCTTTACCCAGAATAGTCATTCCGGTCAGAATGACAGGAGGATTATAGCCATTCTCTCTCAGGCTTTGCGGAGAAAAAGAGCAAAACCCATCTGTCGATCCAAAGAAGAATCTCCCGTCTGAGGCTTCGATACCTGAATCGGGAGTAAACTGTTCATTGTACAATCCGTTTGACTTGGAATAGACCTTCAGGTGTTTTGTATCGGGGTTGTAAACTACCAAGCCTTTGTTGGTGGCAATCCATAATACATCACC
The DNA here is from genome assembly GCF_030151085.1 of Bacteroides sp. Lineage (GTDB taxonomy): Bacteria > Bacteroidota > Bacteroidia > Bacteroidales > Bacteroidaceae > Bacteroides. The sequence goes on from NZ_JASLER010000081.1 coordinate 24,094, forward strand.
TTTGGGGATGATGGAGGTGATAATCTGGTTAGGGAGCTCAAGGTTGTCGTATCTTGTGAAGTCGTTGGTAGCTTCGTTATATTTACATAGTCCTTGTCCGTGAGTACCTATCCATAAATTCTTCCGGCTGTCAATGGCAAGGGTGGTTATCACGTTTTTGGTTAAAGAATTGGGGCTGCCGGTATGCTGGTATGATTCTATTTTCTTCGTTTTTATATTGTAGGCCAATAATCCGTTGGTACTGGTTCCTATCCAGATAGTTCCGTTATTGTCTTCGATGATGCAAGATACCCGCCCGCTGAAAGAGGCGATTCTGATGAAGGCTTTCTGAGATGCATCGTAATAGCAGACGCCATTGGAGGTGCCAATATAAATGAGTCCGTTACTGGCTTTATAGAGTTCGAATACGCGTGAAGAGGGAAGGCTGGTCTTGTCAGCAGGGTTGTGGAGGAAAGTTTCAACTTTTCCTGTCTTTAAGTCGAATACTTCCAGGCCTCTTTCGTAGGTGGCTGCAAATAACTTGTCTCCGTCCAATAGAAGGTCGTGTATGCAGTAATAAGTGGAGCCTATATCAGCAGCACTTCTGAAAGCACTGATTGCTTGGGTTTTTGCATTAAAGCGGAAGATTCCATTATCATCGGTGCCAATCCAGTAATTGCTGTCTTTGTCTTCGCGCACCACGTTGATCACTTTGCCGGCAAGGCTGCCGGGAGTGGGTGAGCAACTGTAGTATTCAAAGTTGTTTTGAAAGGAGGAGTAGAACTTGATACCGTCGAAATAGGAGCCCAGCCAAAGGCTTTCTTCCTTGTCGATATACAGGGCATAGATAAACTTGTTGACTCCGGTTCTTATCTTTAGTTGCGGATTATTCGAAGACATTACTTCTCCTGTTCCCGTTTTGAAAATACCTACTCCATTGTCCGATGCGACGAGAAGTTCACCGGGGCGATATTCTTTGATATCATGGATGTGATATAGTAGGTTATTGGCGCTCTTGTCCTGAAAGTTAGTGAAAGTTTCGGTGGAAGGATTGAACAGGTCTATTCCGTTTTGGAAAGTACCTATCCAGAGGTTCCCGTACGAGTCTTCGAATATGCTTTGAATGGAATTATCCGAAACACTCTGTGGAGTCTTTCCTTTTTGGTAAGTTTTGAATTTATTATTCTTTATGTCGTAGCGGCATAGACCTTCCGAATAGGTTCCAATCCACAGGTTCTGTTTGCTGTCCAGTTGCAGGGTCATGATAACATCTTGGGGGATGCAGTTCGTTTGACCGGGGATGTTGCGGTATGCTTGAAGCTTTGTTTTACTTCCGGGTGAAAAGCGGTATAAGCCTTTTCCGTTTGTGGCGATCCATACATTGTGGTCGTTGTCCTCTATCATGTCGGTGACATACGACTGTATGGTTTCTCCTGTCTCCGTTTTGGCTTCAAAGGGAATGAATGTATCTGTTTTTGAGTCATAGATTACGATTCCGTTGTCCAGCCCGATCCACATCCGACCTCTGTAGTCGATAAATATCTTTTTCACACTATTGCTGGTGGTGGCATCAATGTACTTGGATAGATAGTAGTTCTTGAAGCGGATTCCGTCGAAGCGGCTCAACCCGTCGTCGGTGCCGAACCATAGGAAACCGCAGGAGTCTTGCAGAATGCTGTAAACCCTGTTGGCTGCCAAGCCGTCGTCCATGGTGTATGCGGTGGAGAAGATGCGCTGTGCATTCAATGTAAAGCACCAGATGCATAACAATTGTATGACTACAAAAAGGATGAGTTTCTTCATGGGGTGTTGCTTGACTTTGTTCTCAAATGATTTGCCGTTGGCAATATTAGGAAGAATAAGTAGCAATAACAAACGATAAGTCATCTTTTTAGCGGCAGGAAAGAACTTTTGAAAACGAACGAAAAATGCGTTCAAATCTAGGATAATTACAGGTGAAAATGTACTCAGGATAATAATTGGCTGTAGCATTCTTATTCTTTTGTACGCGATTCTCCCGGCTGTATAGTTTGCTGTGTTATTTTTGCAGCTATAATCTTAAATGAATACTGTAATGAAGACATCACTAATCAGTTTTATACTAGCCAGTCTGTCAATAGCTTTTTGGGGAGTGGCTCATTCCGCTACCCGGACAATTCCTGTCATTCCGCTACCAGCTCAATATGAGTGGGGGAATGGCTTCTTCCCGATAGACTCTGTATTGTTTTTCTCAGGCTTACCTCTTGCCGGAATAGAATGCGTTGTGGATGAACGTTTGTCCGATTTGGGCAAAGAAGGGTATCTGTTGGATGTTACAAGGAAAGGTATCTCACTGAAAGCACAGTCAGAAGCCGGATTATTCTATGGCAAGGTTACATTGCGGCAGCTTTATACAAAAGAAGGCATACCTTGCATACGGATAAAAGATATTCCTCGCTTTGCTCACAGAGGTATCATGCTCGATGTTTCGAGGCACTTCTTTTCGAAAGAAGAAGTCAAGAAACTTATCGACCGGATGTCTTTCTATAAACTCAATCGCTTTCATTGGCATCTTACAGATGACGGAGGATGGCGTTTCGAGGTGGATGATTATCCGGAACTGACCCGGACCGCTGCTTTTCGTACCGATCATGTATGGCAGGACTGGTGGAAGAATGGTGGTAAGTTTGCTAAAGAAAATACCCCAGGCGCTTGTGGCGGATATTATACAAAGGCAGATATAAAAGAAATAGTGGATTATGCCTCTGAAAGGTTTATCACCATTATTCCCGAAGTTGAGTTTCCTGGACATTCAAAAGAAGTATTTGCTGCCTATCCTAACCTTTGTTGTGCGGGTAAACCTTACTCGGGAGGAACATTTTGTGTAGGCAATGAGGATACATACACTTTTATGAATAGCGTACTGAAAACGGTTATGGAACTGTTTCCGTCTGAAATAATACATATAGGAGGTGACGAAACCAATACAACTCCCTGGACTAATTGTGCCAAGTGCCAGGAGTTGATGCGACGCGAGGGCATGGCTGATGTCCACGAACTTCATAATTACATCATCGGCAAAGCGGAAAATATTCTAAGAGCCGGAGGTCGTCGTCTGACCGGATGGGACGAAATAGCCAGTGAGAAATTGGATAAAAGTTCTGTAGTCATGTCTTGGCAAGGCGAGCAGGCAGGAATTGACGCGGCTCGAAAAGGATATGATGTTATTCTTACCCCTCTTCATTACTTGTATCTGGATTATTTCCAATCATCTCCCGATAAAGAACCTTTAGCGCACGATGGTTATACTCCGATTGAAAAGGTTTATGCATACAATCCTGTTCCCGATACACTAGGTGCTGCACATCTGCCTCACTTCCTGGGCATTCAAGGCAATATATGGACAGAGTGGATAGCGAATGAAGAGCACTTGGAGTATATGGCTTTTCCGCGCACACTGGCTGTAGCCGAAGTAGCCTGGACTCCCCAGCAAATGCGCTCCTGGTCTGATTTCAGAAGCCGCTTGGCTCCTCATATCAGCCGGCTGCAACAGGAGGGTGTTAATACCTATACTTTGTCTTCGGACGTAGAGGCTGTCATGGAAAGCGATGTAACACAGAAAATGTTGAAGGTTATCTTGAAGTGTGAGAGGGATGATGTTGATATACGTTATACGACTGACGGTAAGATTCCCACAGAACATAGCTTGCCGTACCACAAACCACTATTGCTCAAAGACTCGCTTTTACTTAAGGCGGCAACTTTCAGAGAGGGGAAGATGCAAGGCGATGTATTCACGCAGACATACTATTATCATAAAGGTATAGGAAAGAAAGTAGAGAGCTCTTTGCGCAATGTTGCCGCAAGGATTCTTACGGATGGCTGTATTGGAGGGAAAACCTATCTGGATGGAAGTTGGGTGAACTTTTCAGGCAATCAGTATTTTACATTGGATTTAGGTTGTGTTGAAGCGGTCCATCAAATATCAACCCGGTGGATGCAACTTCACGCAGGTGCACGGCGGAATCTGCCCCAACAGATAGAAGTACTCTTCTCGGTCGATGGCAAAGAATATGTTTCCGGAGGAACTATCCTGAAAAAAGATTTGGAGGCATCTCCGGCATTGCAATATCAATACTATAGCTTGAATACCTCGTTGCGTGCAAGATTTGTGCGTATCAATGTATTGGCTGGTAATGGGGGGATGTCATTGGACGAATTTGTTGTAGGCTAAGAAAAGCGTAGAAAGATATAGTATAATATTCACCTGAAATTTTTATTGTTATGAACTGTTACATTAGAAAAGCATTACTCTTATTACTGCTTGTCACGCCTTTCAGTTTAGCGTTTCCACAAAAAGCGATAAGCATTCAAGGATTCTCTCAAATAGATCAGGTTGGCCGTATCGATTTATTGCCTCCGGTTCTATTTTGGTGGAGTACCTATTATAAACCTGAACGTACTGTTTTTGAGAAAACGGCATCAGGTCGTTTCTGTCTGGAGAAAGCAATCAACCATCCTGAGGAACTTATGTTTAGTTTGCCTTATTCATGGTCTCAATCCGTTTTTGCAATGCCCGGAGATTCTATGCAATTTATGGTTGATTCAATAGCAGAAGGTAATTCAAAGAGTTACTACATGAAATTCACAGGAAAGAATGCGGCCCAGTGGAATTATGGGCATCTTTTCCGTGTGAGATTTCCTTATAAAGACAGACCTACTTTTAAAAAAGGGGAAAATATTGGAGACTATAAGCATACAGTGGCAGTTTGGAAAGAGCAACAATTGGATTTTCTTCGGGCATACAGGCAGGAGCATACACTGACGGATGATTTCCTGGCTTATGCCAATGCATGTATTGATAATAATTATGCTTTCCAATTGTATTTGCCAATAAGGAAGGAACTTATTCCTAAAGATTCTATTCCAGCCGATTACCTGAGTGAAGTTGACAAGATGAATTTTAATGATGATAAACTATTGGATTGTTTCAAGGAAACATTGATCTTGAGATATATTCATTGCTATACAGATGACAAATGGAATCAGTTCGATACGCTTTACCAAAATATTGTGGACCATTTCACGGGGCAGACTCGTGCTTACTTACTGACTTCGTTAATTGGTGAATTCGCTGAACGCCAAGACCAGTCGCACGCTGCTCAACTGTCGAATGCTATAAAGGAATCTGGCAAGTACGTCCAAGAACCGCTTTATGCAGATTGTATCAAGAAGAGTGAAGAGTTTTATCTTAAATTGAAAAAGGGTATACCCGAAGACATTTTGACCAATGTCTTTATTGTTCCTTATGGCTCTTCCTCCACCATTTCTTTCAAAGAATTGTTGGATAGTTTGAAAGGCAAACCTGTTTACATTGACTTTTGGGCGAGTTGGTGCAGCCCCTGTAAATCAGATATTGCCAACTCGGCAGAATCAAAGAAGTATCTGAATGAAAAAGGAGTTGTCTACTTGTATCTTTCCGTAGATAAGGATGCTGAGAAATGGGAAGCTACTGCCAAAAGTGAAGGAGTAACAGAGAACCAATACCTCCTAAAGAATAATGTGGATTGTCCGTTACTCAAATATCTGAATATCGGTTTCTTTCCTAAATATGTTCTTCTAGACCGTGCTCACAAACTGATAGACATGAGTGCGCCGCGTCCGACTCCGACTTTTTTCCCTAGATTGAAAGAAATTGTCTCAGGCATAGATGCTAAAGTAGTCAGGTTTTAATTCTGCATTGCAATGAATGTTTCAGTTTGCTTCAAGTCTGTTGGATATTAATAGAAAACTTCCTCAACCCTTATTTGAAACCTCCTTTGAGTAGATATAAAAGTTGCTTTTGTAATACTGAAAACTATAACCGAAGCTTTTGATTATAAAACCGAAGATTCTGATTATAGTTTGTCTTATATTCAAAGACACTTTTATATCTATATAAAGCAAGTTTTCTCTTAACAGTGAGTAATTTTTATATTAATAAAGCGAATCAGAAATTAAAGGAACTATCGATTCGTTTAGTAGTTGGAAGAGTTCCAGCCGATACTCCTCTCATATTAATGAATGCTACTTCTTGAACTAGAGTAAAATCGTTCAAGTTCAGGATAAAATCAACAAGAGGGTATTGTTGTTTCTCTAAAATCTTCCTTGCTTAACGATATTATCCTTTATTTGTACGCGATTCTTCTACCTCAATCGGCGTAGTCGTTACCTTTGCAAGCAGAACCTTTGTAGATGGAGTTGCGCAACGACACGACGGGTTTATTAAAAATGTTATCTTAATCAACTACTATTATGAATGTAGAAAAAACATCAGAAAAGCATGTCGGCTTCTTATATAAGCGTCGACTATTAAACAAGCTCTCCGCTTTGTTAGCACTATTCATTATTCTGGCTTTTACCACGGCAAGCGCACAAAGCTTGCAGAAGAAGGTGATAACGGGAACCGTTACCGACCAGGCAGGCGAATCAATCATCGGAGCCAACGTTCTTGAAAAAGGAACATCCAACGGAACTATTACGGATATAGATGGAAAGTTTAAACTCGAAGTAGATGCCAAAGGCGTTATTGTGGTGTCATTCATAGGATATACTACGTCTGAAACTCCGGTAGGAAAACAGACAAACTTCAATATTAAACTGCAAGACGATTCACAGGCGTTGAGCGAGGTCGTAGTGGTAGGTTACGGTGTGCAACGCAAAGTAACCACTAGTGGAGCCGTATCGAAAGTCGACGGTGGCGAACTGACTAAAGTTGTGATGCCCAATGCTGCAAAAGCATTGCAAGGACAAGTGTCGGGTCTGACCATTATCGACCGTGGTGGCGCTCCCGGCTCAGATAGTCCTGTAATCTACCTGCGTGGTATCGGTACGACCGGTTCTTCTTCACCACTCGTTTTGGTAGATGGTGTGGAGATGTCGCTCAGCGCCGTACCTTCTTCGGAGATTGATAATATCTCAGTGCTGAAAGATGCCGCTTCGGCTTCTATCTACGGTTCGCGTGCGGCACATGGTGTAATCCTTGTTACTACTAAGAAAGGAAAAGCAGGTAAAATAAATGTAAGCTATAATGGCTCTATCGGTCTACAAGACAGAGCAATAAAGGCCAAGCAAGTTTCGGCTCGCGAATATATGGAAATGGTAAATGAGGCTATTCTGAACTCGGGCAAAGCAAAAGGAAAATATTCCGAAGACGACATTATTGCCACAGAAAGAGGAACAGACCCTTATAAACATGCCTATAACGTATGGCCTGACGAAGTATTCAAGAGTACTTACATCACTGAACATAACCTATCCGTAAACGGTGGCAATGAAAACGCCCGTTACTTGGTGTCATTCAATTACCTGGATCAACCCGGTCTGACAGCCAATACGAACTTTGAACGTTACAATTACCGCACAAGCACAGAACTCAAGATAAATAAGTACATCAAACTGAACAGCGATATTACCTATCGTCACGATGACCGCCTTAAACCCCAGAAGTTGGGCGATGCCTTGTATCGTGCCTGGGCTATGCAGCCCACTTCTCCCATCCGTTATGAAAATGGCGACTATGCACTGGATGGACAGAATCTGAATGCAGTATCTTATACCGACCTGAATGTGGTAGGTGAGGAACGCTATGTATGTGACGCTATCTTTGGGCAGGCTAAAGTCGATATAGAACCGCTGAAGGACCTCGTGTTCACGGGTCTCGTATCATTGAACGGACTTTGGGATCGTCAGAAGATTCACTATAAAAATCATAAGTATTATAATGAAGAAGGCAAGCTCGTTACACAAAATAACAATCCCAATAGCGTAGAAGATGCACGCAACAACCGCTACGAACTTACACTGCGTTTCCTTGCTAACTATAAGAAACAGCTGGGCGAAAATCATAGTCTCTCTTTCCTTTATGGTATGGAGCAGACATCCTATCGCAACTACTGGTCGAAAGCACAGCGCAAAGATTTGATTTCGGACGAACTTCCCGATGTATCACTTGGTTCGGCAGCCAGCCAGTTTGCCGACGGTACTCCCAAAATGTGGGGCATCAACTCATTCTTCGGTCGTATCAACTACGGTTTTAAGGACAGATATTTGTTTGAAGCTAATCTGCGTGCCGATGGCTCTTCACGATTTGCTGAAGGACACAAATGGGGCGTTTTCCCTTCTTTCTCTGCCGCATGGCGCATCTCGGAAGAGAACTTCATGAAGAGCCTTACCTTTATTGACAACCTGAAGTTGCGTGCTTCATGGGGACAAACCGGTAACGAGCGTATTGACGAATTTATGTACCTTCCGCAATATGGAACTGAAAATGTAATTGTTAACAACGTGCTATCAACAGCTGTTCGCCAAACCAAGATGGCTAATCCTGACATAACTTGGGAAACAGTAGAGCAAACTAACATCGGTCTGGACTTCAGCATGTGGAACGGTCAGTTCTTCGGAGAGATAGACTGGTATCGCAAGGACACAAAAGATATTCTGCTGGCATTGGGTATTCCCCGCTTCATCGGGCTCGATGCTCCCATGCAGAATGCCGGTGTAGTAAGAAATAGTGGTATTGAGACAATGCTTGGTTTCCGTAAGTCATTTAAAGACTTCAAGTTTACTACTTCGGTGAACTTCTCTTATAACGATAATAAATGGGTAGACCGTGGCAGTGATGAACGTAATATCAACGGTTGGACTATTCAGGCAGTAGGTTCACCCATACATGCATTCTATATTTACAAAGCCGATGGGCTGATAGCCAACGACGAGGAACTTGCCGAATACAAAGCAAACCATAAGTCCGACCCACGTGGTATGGCAGTGTTGAAAGCCGGTGATGTGAAGTTTGTAGACACTAATAAGGACGGTACAATTGATTCTAAGGACCGCCAGATATACAGACCTAATATTCCTGCGTATACATTCGGATTGAATCTGAATGCCGAATATAAGGGGCTGGACTTGAGTTTGTTCTTCCAAGGTTCTGCTGGTGGCAATCAATTCCTCGAAAAAGAATATGTAGAAGGACCCAACTATGAAGTGTTCACTGGTATACACTTCCGCGACCGTTGGACGGAAACCAATCAACGCGGTGATGCTTCTATGCCTCGTCTTGAAGCTGCCAATAACCGCAATTCATCTAATTACAACTCTTTCTTCTTGCAAAATTGTTCGTACCTCCGCCTGAAGAATGTTCAGTTGGGTTATACACTGCCCGCTACTTTTGTAAAGAAAATAGGCATGAACAAACTGAGAGTGTATGTATCAGGTTCCAACCTGCTTACTTTCAGTGGCATGTTCCAAGGGATAGATCCGGAAAAAGAAAATGGAAGATTGGATGCTTATCCCACCCTGCGTACAATAAACTTTGGTGTTAACATTAATTTCTAATACAACAAGATGGACATTATGAAAAGATATAAGAAAGCTTGGCTCTACGGAGCACTGTGCCTTACAATGGGGCTGACAAGCGGATGCGAAAGTAATATTAACCTGGAACCACAAGGCATTATTACTGCTGAAGGTTACTTTAAATCGCAAGATGATTTTGAAAAGGCATTGAACGGACTTTACGACCGTTTCCATTACGATAATTACCCCTTCTGGATGGATGGTGTAACCGACAATGGACTTATCAACCAAAGTTGGAACTGGGGGTATGACCTCAGTTTGGGCAACGGAAGTTCCACATCCAGCTTCTCTACCGACAAATGGAAACGAAGCTATATTTCCATTCAGCGTGCCAATAATATAATTACTAATATAGACCGCTATCAATGGCCGGGAGGTGAGAGTGATGCCAACCGCAACCGTATCTTAGGTGAAGCAAAAACCGTACGTGCTTTCTTCTACCTTGACTTGCTGGGCAGTTTCGGAAGAATTCAGTTCTATACTGTCAACCCCGCATCTGTAGCTGAGAGCAAGACTTTGAAGCAGGTGGAAGACTTAAAGCCCGTATACGACTTCTTATTGAATGACCTCAAAGAAGCGATTGCCGGACTGCCCGAAAAGGCGGCTCATAAATTCAAGATAGGTAAGCCGGCAGCTCGCCTGCTCCGTGCCCGTATGGCTGCTTACGCTGCCGGTTATCTGAAGGATAAAAACTATTATAGCACGACTCTTGAAGAAACTGCTTTACTTGTATCCTCTGCTCCTAAACTGGGTGACTATAATAATCTCTTTATAGACGGATGTGAGAAGATTGATGAAGTGATTCTTGCCAAAGGATACACCATCGACAAGAAGAATGGTTGGGGCAACTGGTACAATCAGTCTATTAACGGCTATTGCGTAACTGTACCTACCAAGTCGATGGTAGATGCTTACGAATACATGCAACCCCGCGACGAAAAGTTGCCTTATCTCCACAAAGATCCACGTCTTTATGCCAGTATCTATGTGCCGGGCATGAAACTGCGTGACAGGTATTATAATACCATCCCCAACAATATTGTAACCAAGGACGGAAAGAGTTACTTCGACCCTGCTCAAGAGTATGGTGCTCTGCAAGATGCTCCCGTATCGGTAGGCGATGCCTTGGGCGAAGGCGGTGGCAGCGAATGGAACAAAACTTGTTCGGGTTTCACTTGGAAGAAGTATTGTCAGGGCTTGGAAACTTGGACTACTTTCAACTCATTTATTATTTTCCGTTATGCAGAGGCTTATCTGCTAAGGGCTGAGGCATTGGTAGAAACCAATGGTGATATCACCGAGGCAAAGGGATTGGTGAAAACCATACGTGATCGTGCCGGAAATACGAATGATATAGATGAGGCTGTTAAGAATCTGTATGGTGGAAGCTTGCTTGATCTTATCCGCAATGAAGCACGCGTAGAGTTTGCCCACGAAGGCATGCGCTTCTTTGATATTCGTCGTTGGAACACCTTCCTGGAAGTGATGAATAAACCTATAGGGGGAATAGAGTATTACGTAGATACCGATAAAGGTCGTGTGAAGAAGGTGCTTGTACCGGCTGTACGCACTACTTATACTATGAAAGACTTCTGGTGGCCCATTCCGCAAGAAGAAATCGATGTGAACGAAGGACGTTTGACGCAGAATAAAGACTGGTAACTAACGGTTGTATGAGAAGGTATTAGTTGAAAAGTATAAGTGTGAACCGTTATATTGTAAAAAATGCGATATAACGGTTCTATATTTATACAGGACATTAAAATAAATAGTTTACTATGAATAAGAAAGTAGGTTTTATAGTAACAATGTAACTGCTGGTATATGAAGAAAAGTAATAGACCGATCATCGGCATCTCTACGGAAATTGATATTCCGGAAAGAATAGCTGTCAAAAGGAAGTATGTGGATGCTGTTATTCAAGGAGGCGGCATCCCCATTCTTATTCCTTTTACCGACAATGCGGATATTCTTCAATCGGTCATTAATGTGATAGATGGTTTGCTTTTGACCGGTGGGAACGATATATCCCTTGTGCTTTATGAAGAAGAAGCTATTGCAGAATGTGCGGCTTTTTGTGTAGAAAGAGATTCTTTTGATTATACGTTGTTAAGATTGGCCTCAAAATGTAGAACTCCTGTGCTGGGCATTTGCCGGGGCATGCAGATAATCAATACTTACTTTGGAGGTACATTGTATCAGGACTTACCTACTCAATATCCCTCTGATGTATGTCATCGTTCTCAAAATGCTGATTTGGTGGCAAGGCATGATATTCATTCTCCGGAAGGTGGCATACTGTATTCTATTACCGGAAAAGAATGTTTGGAAGTTTATTCTATCCATCATCAGGCAGTCAACAAGATAGCTGACGGCTTTAAAGCTACAGCATTCTCGGTTGATGGTGTTGTGGAGGTTATAGAATCTGTTTCAGGTGATATTTGGGGCGTGCAATTCCATCCGGAGTTATCAGTTGCTGATGGCAATAAGGAGATGCTGCAAATATTCAGGTACTTTATCAATCAAACGAGAATAAAGAGATAACTTTTAAATTAAGCAATTATCTTTGCGAGAGAAGATAAGACTACAGAACAATTATAAAAAGAATACCAATGAAGAAACACTTATTTTTAGCATTTGCTTTACTAATCGGCATATCTATTTCTATGTCGGCAAAATCGGTTCCCACTGCCCATTTGAATATGGACTTAAGCGGAAACTGGGCTTTTGCACTCGATCCGGATAACGCTGGAATAACCAAAGAATTTTGGAATGAGAAGTTTGGAGAAACCGTAGTACTTCCGGGCACAACGGACACTAACCGAAAAGGGAAAGAGAATACCAACCGGAATGAAACCACCCAATTGTCACGGCTTTATCGTTACGAAGGTCCGGCATGGTATTCCAAAGAAATTAACCTTTCCGCAGAATGGAAAGGAAAAGAGATTATGCTGTATCTGGAGCGTACTCGTCCTACTACTGTCTGGGTAGATGGCAAATTAGTGGGAAAATGTGATTATTTATCGGTGCCTCATTGTTATAACCTGACTTCCTTCCTCACACCGGGAAAACATAAGCTAACGATCCGGGTAGATAACAAAGAAAGCATTCCTTCGCAAATTCGTTCCAGCTCACACTCTTGTACTGAATCTACTCAAACAAACTGGAACGGTATCATCGGGCGGATGGAATTACAAGGTACCAACCCCTTGCACATCACATCCCTGCAAGTATATCCGCAGGTAGGCGACCGTTCGGTAAAGGTGAAGGTTGTTTTATCTAAGGCTCTCAATAAAGGCGAGAAGTTAGCGTTGGATGCAGAAGCCTTCAATACAACGAAACAACATCGGGCAAAAGCAGTGGAGTTCTCACTTGCTGCAGGTAAGAAAGAATATGAAGTTGTATTTCCATTGGGCAAAGATGCCTTGTTGTGGAGTGACTATGCTCCGGTACTTTATAGGCTTACTGCCAGTTTGGGTAAGCAGGACCAGTATAGTGTGAACTTCGGTCTACGTGAATTCAAAGCCGATGGAAAACAATTTTCCATCAATGGAGAAAAAACATTCTTAAGAGGCAAACATGATGCATGTGTCTTTCCGTTGACGGCTCACACGCCTATGGGATTAGCTGAATGGCAACATTACTTTAAAGTATGCAAGGAGTATGGCATCAACCATGTTCGCTTTCACTCCTGGTGTCCTCCGGCAGCTTGTTTCGAGGCGGCCGATCTAGAAGGAATCTATCTGCAACCGGAACTTACAATCTGGGGCAGTTTCAAGAAAGATGCTAAAGAATTAATGAGCTTTTTATTGAATGACGGTGAAAAGATTCAGCAGGAATATAGCAACCATCCGTCATTTGTCATGTTTGCATTGGGTAATGAATTGGGTGGAGACATAGATGTGATGAAATCATTTATTGACCGATTCCGCGAATTGGAATCGCGCCATCTATATGCTTACGGTTCGAACAACTTTCTAGGTTGGCGTGGATATGTACCTGGTGAAGACTTTCTGGTTACTTGCCGGGTAGGTGAGGGTGAAGGGTATTCAACGCATGCCAGAGCTTCGTTCTCGTTTGCCGATGCCGATGAAGGAGGTTTCTTGAATAATACCTATCCCAACTCCGAAATGAATTTTGACGGTGCTTTGGAGAAATCGCCTGTGCCGGTAGTTGGTCACGAAACAGGACAGTTCCAAATCTATCCCAATTATGACGAAATGAAGAAATACACCGGTGTACTAGCTCCCTGGAACTTTGAAGTATTCCGTGCACGATTGCAAAAAGCAGGAATGCTGAAACAGGCGGATGATTTTGTAAAAGCATCCGGTGCACTTTCCCTTCTACTTTATCGTGCAGATATTGAGATGAACTTACGCACCAGGCAGATGGCAGGATTCCAATTGCTGGATTTGCAAGACTATTCCGGACAAGGTTCAGCCTATGTAGGTGTTCTGGATGCTTTTATGGATAGCAAAGGGTTGATTACTCCTGAGCAATGGAGAGAGTTTTGCTGTGAAGTGGTACCACTTTTCACAACTCCCAAATTCTGCTGGACCGGCAATGAACAATTATCGGGAAAAGTGGAAATAGCTAATTATAGTCCTAATTCATTGAATGGAAATAGCCTTCATTGGGAATTGGTATCGAACGGGCAAATGCTCGAAAAAGGGAAATATACGATTCCTGCCGGGACAGGATTGCTGGATGTAAGTGAACTCTCTATTCAATTACCCAATGTGATGAAGGCATGTAAGGCGGAAATGAATCTGAAAATAGAAGGAACTGCCTATCAGAATAGTTACCCCCTTTGGATATATCCGTCGGCTCAACCGGTCAATAAAGATGGAATTACTGTGACTCGTGCATTGGATGATGAAGCTATCCGGACGTTGCGTCAAGGTGGTAAAGTATTGCTGTTACCCCGGCGGGAAGATTGCAGTGAAATAACAGTGGGCGGATTGTTTCAAAGTGACTACTGGAATTTCCGTATGTTCAAAAGCATTTGTGACCGTATCAAGAAACCGGCTTCTCCCGGTACTTTAGGAATACTTACCAATCCTGAGCATCCCATCTTTACCGATTTCCCGACGGAGTTTCATACCAATTGGCAATGGTTCTCCATTATCAAACATAGTTATCCTATGATTTTAGATAGAATGTCTTCGGATTATCTACCTGTAGTGCAGGTTATTGATAATATAGAAAGAAATCATAAACTCGGCCTGGTCTTTGAATTGAATGTAGAAGGTGGAAAACTGTTGGTGTGTATGGCAGATTTGGAAGCTATACAGGACAAACCGGAGGGTCGCCAGTTCTATACCAGTTTGGTTAACTATATGCAATCTGCTGATTTTGCCCCGACCACCCGTTTGTCTGCCGAAGAGTTGAGGGATTTATTTTCAGTAGGAGTAAAAGCAGGCGGAATTAAATTGTTGGATAATATATCTTATGAGTAAGATGAATATCAGAAGAGATAAGCAGATGCCCACCGTCATAAATTCTGTAATGATTATGATGGTGGTAATGCTGTGGAGTATATTTGCGAATGCACAAGACGCTTCCCCCATTCCATATTTGCAGAACAAAGGTAAGGCGGTGCAATTGATGGTGGATGATAAACCTTTCTTGATGATTGCCGGAGAGTTGCATAACTCTTCTTCTTCTACGACTACTTATATGCAGCCCATTTGGGAGAAGTTAGTTGCTGGAAACCTCAACACTGTATTGGCAGTGGTAAGTTGGCAGCAGATAGAACCGCAGGAGGGAGCGTTTGACTTTACATTGGTTGATTCTCTTTTGAAGGAAGCCGGGAAGAATCGTTTGAAGTTGGTACTCTTATGGTTTGGTACCTGGAAAAATGGAGAATCGAGTTATACACCGGATTGGCTTAAGAAAGATACGAAACGTTTTTTCAGGGTGAGAACGAAAGACGGGAAGAATATTGAAACCATTTCCCCTTTCTGTGATGCCGCCCGGCAGGCTGATAAGAAAGCTTTTCGAGCATTGATGTCACATTTGGCAGAGGTAGATAAGGAGTGCACGGTTTTAATGATGCAGCCGGAGAATGAAATGGGAGTTTTTCAAGAAATAGATTTTTGTCCGCAGGCACTGAAACAATTTGAGGAGCAAACACCTTCTAAATTAATTCAATATGTCACGAAGAATGAAAAAATGCTGAATCCCATTCTTCGTAAACAGTGGCTGGATAATGGACGAAAGGCGAAAGGAACCTGGAAAGAGATATTTGGAGATACTCCTTATACCAAGGAATTCTTTATGGCATGGCAGTATGCTTCTTATGTGAATGAGGTGGCGGGAGCTGGGAAAGAGGTATATCCGTTGCCGATGTTTGTGAATGCATGGATTATTCAGAATCCCCAGCAACTGCCGGGCGAATATCCCAATGGCGGACCCGTATCAAGAGTACTGGATATTTATAAAGCTGCTGCTGAAAATATAGATATACTTAGTCCGGACATATATTTGCCCGACTTTAAACAGGTCGTTTCCGAATATATTCGGAAGGACAATCCTTTGTTAGTTCCTGAATCTAAATATGAGCCGGGAAGAGCATTTTATGCCTTTGCAGAGTGTAATGCTTTAGGATTTGCGATATTTGGTATTGATAGTCAGGTTACTAAGCCTTTGTTGATTGGAACTCACAAAGTATTAAGTGACTTACAATCACTTATCTTACAATATCAGGGTACAGGGCAGATGAGAGGCTTTTTGAAATATCAGGAAAAAGAAACTAACTTAACTCTTGGAGACTATATTTTTACTGTTACATACAACGATGAACCTGCCTTCGGATTAATGATCCAGACTGCTCCCGAGGAGTTTTTGGTAGCAGGAATGAATTTTAAAGCAACTGTTTCTTCTGTAAAGAAAGACAAGACAGCTTATTTTCTTCAAATTTGGGAAGGCGATTACAAAGGAGGTCATTGGGAACCTATACGTTTGTTGAATGGCGATGAAACTTTACATAACTCAGCTTTCTTTGCTTCGGGTGTGAAAAAGCAGGATACTACTATTCCTGCTATTTATAAAATAAAAGTATATACTCGCGATTAAGTGTCGGAAAGCCGGTATTTATTGTTCTTTTGTACGCAATTCGCCTTGATGAATTTTGCTAACTCGTACATTTGCAGAGGAGAATTGAGTACGAAAGAACTTAAATATTTTAAATCTATACCCATGATAAGAAGAATATTTGCACAATCATGCCTCGTCATTTTTGCGGTAGGGGCTATGGCACAAAACCAAGTGAAAGATGCCAAAATGGATCCTTTTATTTCCAATCTGATGCAGAAGATGACATTGGAAGAGAAGGTAGGACAATTAAACCAATATGCTGGTGGTTTTGCTACGGGACCTAATAATACTCGTGTCAGCCGTACGGAAGATATAAGCAAAGGTTTGGTAGGTTCTCTGTTGAATGTTTCGGGAGCGGCCAATACCCGTAAGTACCAAGAGGCTGCTATGAAATCACGTTTGCAAATACCATTGATTTTCGGGCTGGATGTAATTCATGGTTTCAGAACCGGTTTCCCTTTGCCGTTGGCGGAGGCTGCCAGTTTCGATCTCGATGCTATAGAGAGAGGTTCCAGATGTGCTGCTAAGGAAGCTGCTGCAGCCGGTCTGCATTGGACATTCGCTCCGATGGTAGATATCAGTTGGGATGCCCGTTGGGGACGTGTGATGGAAGGTGCGGGAGAAGATCCATACTATGGGGCTAAGGTAGCTGCTGCCCGTGTGCATGGCTTGCAAGGCAATGACTTGTCGAAAGAGAATACAATACTTGCTTGTATCAAGCACTTTGCCGGATATGGTGCACCTGCTGCCGGAAAAGATTACAATAGCGTGGATATGTCGATGGGGCAATTCGCTAATTTCTATATGCCGCCTTACAAGGCTGGAGCTGAGGCAGGTGCGGCTACATTCATGAGTGCGTTCAATGACTTCAATAACGAACCGTCTACCGGAAGTAGTTTCTTGTTGCGCGATTTACTGAAGAATCAATGGGGATTCAAAGGATTTGTGGTTTCCGACTGGGGTTCGGTAGGCGAAATGATGAATCATCGCTTTGCCAAAGATGAAAAAGAAGCTGCTTATAAAGGAATCACCGCCGGACTGGATATGGAGATGGAAAGTGGATGTTATGCCAAAACTTTGGTATCATTGGTGAAAGAAGGCAAAGTACCGATGGAGTTGGTAGATGACGCAGTTCGCCGTATTCTGGAACAGAAATACAAACTCGGCCTGTTCGATGATCCTTTCCGTTATTGCAATGAAGAAAGAGAAAGCACGGTTATCGGTTCCGAAGAGTCACGTCGCGAAGCCCGTTATGTGTCCGAACGTTCGATGGTATTGCTGAAGAATGAGAATTCGGTACTTCCGCTTTCTTCTTCCGTAAAGAAAGTAGCCTTGATTGGTTCGCTTGCTAAATCACAGAAAGATATGTGCGGAGCTTGGTCGTGTGCCGATGTAAAGAAAGTCATCACTTTGTACGAAGCAATGGAGAAACGAGGAGTAACCATCAACTACAGCGAAGGCTACGACTTGAAGACGAATGAAATAGTGAATCTGGAAAAGAGCTTGGAAGCTGCCCGCCAGTCGGATGTAGTGGTGGTAGCTATGGGCGAACAGGCTTGGGAAAGTGGCGAAATGCGTTCGAAAGGCGATATTTCGATTGCGGCAGGTCAACAACAGTTGGTGGCGGAACTAGTGAAAACCGGCAAACCGGTAGTGGTACTGATGATGTGCGGTCGTCCGGTTATCTTTAACGAAGTACGGCGTGATGCCCCCGCTATTTTATGCACCTGGTGGTTGGGAAGCGAAGCAGGGCCGGCTATCTGCAATGTATTATGGGGTGAATACAATCCTTCGGGCAAACTTCCAATGACGTTCCCTATGCATAACGGACAGATTCCTTTACACTATCAACAGAAGAGCACCGGTCGTCCTACGGCGTTGGGCGGATGGTGTGCCAAATATATTGATATCCCTACCGATCCTGCTTATCCTTTTGGATATGGTTTGTCTTATACTACTTTCGGTTATTCGGACATCAAACTGCTGCCCGGCAATGGTAAGGATGTGCGTGCACGAGTGGCGGCGACGGTTACCAATACAGGCAAATACAGTGGTGAAGAAGTGGTGCAACTCTATGTACGCGATGAGGTTGCTTCCATCACCCGTCCCATTAAAGAACTGAAAGGTTTTGAGAAGATAAGCCTGAAACCGGGTGAAAGCAGAACCGTTACTTTCGACGTGAAGGACGAACAACTGGGCTTCTACAACAATCAGATGAAGTATGTAGTAGAAGCTGGCGATTTTACCTTGATGGTAGGCGGCAACAGTGCCGACTTGCAATCGGTTAGCTATACATTTAATTGATAACAGGCATGAGAACGAATTGGAAAAAGATGTGGGCGCTTCTTGTCCTGCTGGCCCTCTTCACAGGAGTGCAAGCAGAAACGCTACAGCCTGTACAAACAGCAACGAAGGCTCAATCATTGGATACAATTGACTATAAAGTATTTGTAGCAGTTGATAAAGCTGCCGTAGAACATTGGGGAGGAAAAGAAGCCTATCAGTCCAAACTGAATACCTTTTTCGACCAAGTAAACGATTTCTGGAACAAGGCAGGGCAGGGTAGGTTCAAGTATTATTTCCGCTATTTGCCCGACTTGCAGGTGGTCTATGATTGCTCTTCCCGTCAGTTGGAGAATGTGTACAAGCACAGTGCCGGATTCCCCAATCACGACGTACTGCTGATTATCGACTCCCTATTGGATCATGACGATGAAGAATCCGGCAAAGGCTGGTATTGTGGCGGTGGTGAGGATGATGTAACCATTGTGGTCTGCCGTAGCCGTAGCAATACGGAACATGAAGATTTGTTCGGCATCGACTATTTTTGTCGCGGAGTGGCACACGAACTGGGACACTACCGTGGAGTGACCGACCTTTACGCCGACCGCATCCGTGAGAAGAACAACCCGGTGAACAACATAGGTTACGAACCCGATTCTTGTGTGATGAATAATCACTATAAGACCTATAAATGGAGTTCGTATGCTGTGAATATTATCAATCACACGGCTCTCTCCAAACATCCGGCACGTGACTTCCCCGGTTTCTTCAAGCAGATGTTTCCGCAGAATCTCGAAGTTTCGGTGAAGGTAAAAGGCAGGAAGCAAAAAGGGGTATTGTTGAGTCTATATGGTTCGCGTGCCGGGTTCAACGACCTGATAGCAACTCCTTATCGTTCCTATCAGACCGACAAACAGGGGCGGTTTCTGATAACGGGAGTTCCCGATTTGTATGATTCGCCCAAAGAACCGTTGCACACCGATAAATTGCCCTACAACCGCTGGTTCACCTTCTTGCTCGAAGCAGAGTACAAAGGAGAAAAGAAATACGTGTGGCTTCCGGAGTACGAAGTGCAGCAAACATTCTTTGAGAAGAAAGATACCTATCAGGTAGAGATTGATTTCTAAGAGATAGAGTTTCAAGCAAGGAATTTCTTAGTAGTTTGCATTTGAATGGCAAGATAAAATGTCTTGTTATGGCTCTGCTTTTGCCTTTACTTCGAGGCTCATACTTAAAATAGAAAGGTATAATATATCAACATATTAGTTTATGAAACACTTAATGAAGAAACTGTTGCCGGTTCTAATGGCTGTAGCACCTTTGTCCGTATCTGCGCAAAGTGTGTATGAATTGAAAGACCCTATGGGTAAAGTACAAGTAAATGTGAGTGTGACCGATAAAGATGTCAGCTACTCAGTGCTTCACGAAGGAGATATCATGATTGATCAATCTCCCATATCCATGACATTGACGGATGGTACAGCTTTTGGTATCAACCCCAAAGTAAGGAAAACAAGCCAGCGTTCGGTAAACGAAACGATTTATCCTCCTGTTTACAAAAAGAAATCAATCGAAGATCGGTTCAATGAACTGACTATTGACTTCCGAGGCGGTTATAGCCTTGTATTCAGAGCATACGAAGACGGTGCCACCTATCGTTTCGTTTCGAAGCTGAAAAAGCCCTTTATGGTAGCGAGCGAACAAGCCACTTTCTGCTTCCCCAATGATGCGAAAGTATATGTTGCTTCTCCGAAAGGCCGTATGAATGAAGGTAAAAAAGATTCTTTCTACAGTTCCTTCCAGAACACGTACCTGCAAACGAACCTATCGGCATGGAGCAAAGACGAAATCGCTTTCCTGCCTGCACTGGTCGAGGGCAAGAATCAGAAGAAAATATGTATCACTGAAGCCGATCTATTGAACTACCCGGGTATGTATGTAAGAAGTGGAGCGAGTGGCGCCTCGTTCGAAGGTGTATTTGCCGCCTACCCCAAGAAGATAGTCGACGAAGTGCGCGGACTGAAAGGCGTAGTGAAAGAGCGTGAACCATTCATTGCCAAAGTAGACGGTGCAACAGCTTTCCCTTGGCGTGTTATGGTGATTTCGAAGAATGATGCCGAGTTGTTGTGTAGCGATATGGTTTACAAACTTGCCACTCCTGCCCAGCCTGCCGACTACTCTTGGATTAAGCCCGGCAAAGTGGCTTGGGACTGGTGGAACGACTGGAACATCTTCAACGTAGATTTCCGCGCAGGCATCAACAATGAGACTTATAAATATTACATTGATTTCGCCTCCAAGTTCGGCATTGAATACGTTATTTTAGACGAAGGATGGGCAGTGCCTGGCGAGGCCGATTTGTTCAAAGTGATTCCTGAGATTGATTTGAAAGAGCTTATCAGCTATGCTAAAAGCAAGAATGTAGATTTGATATTGTGGGCAGGTTACCGTGCTTTCGAGAAAGACATGGATAACGTCTGCAAGCACTATGCCGCAATGGGCATCAAAGGCTTCAAGATAGACTTCATGGACCGTGACGACCAATTGGTAGTCGACTTCAACCACAAAGCTGCTCAGGCGGGGGCGAAGTATAAACTGCTGATCGACCTGCATGGAACCTTCAAACCTACCGGATTGCAACGTACCTATCCCAATACCATTAATTTCGAAGGAGTACATGGATTGGAAGAACTGAAATGGGCGGAACCGGGAACGGATCAGGTAGTTTATGACGTTACAGCGCCTTTCATCCGCATGGTGGCAGGTCCGCTTGACTATACACAAGGAGCGATGAACAACGTCATCATGAAAAACTTCCACGCCGTCTATACCGAACCGATGAGCCAAGGAACCCGTTGTCGGCAACTAGCGCTTTACACCATTTTTGATTCTCCGGTCAATATGTTGTGCGATGCACCCACCAATTACCTTAAAGAAGAAGAGTGCACCAAGTTCATTGTTGGCATTCCCACCGTGTGGGAGAAAACGCTTCCTATTAGCGGAAAGGTAGGCGAATACATCGTCATGGCTCGCCAAAAAGGTGATACTTGGTATGTAGGCGGCTTGACTGACTGGACGGCACGTGATGTTGAAGTCGACTTGTCATTCTTGGGCAAAGGTGAGTTTAAAGCTGAAATCTTTAAGGATGGCATCAATGCCGATCGCGTAGGCAAAGATTATAAGCGTGAGGTACAAAGTGTATCGGCAGATAAAAAGATGAAACTACACATGGCTCCCGGAGGAGGATTTGTGGTGAAGATAACCCGATAAGCGGGATTTATTGATAGGTTATGTTGCCTCTGATATGGAAAGTGTCTGTATCAGAGGCAATATTATTTTGTATCTCCGAATTTTCTTTCTCATTCATTTGGAATCTTCCCGAATTTCATCTTACTTTGTTTATCGTTGAACTTTAAACTATAAGAAACACCATGGGAAAGAGTAAAAAGAAAGTAATGCACAGCCAGAGAGAAGAGAAACAAGCTCAGAAAGTATTGTTGATTATCGGAGTTTCTGCTTTGATTTTAGTACTTGCGATGTTTGTAGGCTACTCCTTCCTGGCAAAATAAATCTGGATATGCCGCAAGAGATAGAACGTAAATTTCTAGTAACGGGAGATTATAAATCACAAGCATACGCGCAGAGCCACATCGTGCAAGGTTACATCAGCAGTGCACGCGGAAAGACTGTGCGCGTACGCATTCGTGATACTAAAGGTTATCTCACTATTAAAGGAGCTGCTAATGCATCGGGTACCAGTCGTTATGAATGGGAAAAAGAGATTCCCCTGAATGAGGCAGAAGATTTGATGCAATTATGCGAGCCGGGTGTCATTGATAAAACCCGTTATTTGGTGCGTAGCGGCAAACATACCTTTGAAGTGGATGAATTCTATGGAGAGAATGCCGGGTTAGTAGTAGCAGAAGTGGAACTCTCTGCGGAGAATGAGTCTTTTGATAAGCCTGATTTCATTGGGCAGGAAGTAACGGGCGATGTTCGTTATTACAATTCGCAACTGATGAAACACCCTTTTACTACGTGGGAATAAACCAATCGGATGCCGTAATTGTTAAATCATTATGGAGAAACTTTACGACTATCTCCCCCGAGAACTGGTTACATTTATCTTAGTTACCATCTTCTCTTTACTGATCGGGCTTTCACAGCGGAAAATCAGCTTGAAGCGCGAAGGGGAAACCACGCTTTTCGGAACCGACCGTACTTTTACTTTTATAGGTATTTTGGGCTATCTGCTCTATATCCTTGATCCTATCAATTACCGTCTTTTTATGGGTGGTGGAGCTATTCTAGGCTTGTTGTTGGGTTTGAACTACTACGTCAAACAATCGCAATTCCATGTATTTGGAGTCACTACCATTGTTATCGCTCTGATCACTTATTGTATTGCACCTATCGTTGCCACACAACCTTCGTGGTTCTATGTCATGGTCATTGTGACTGTGCTCACACTCACCGAGTTGAAGCATACTTTTACCGAACTGGCGCAGCGCATGAAGAATGACGAAATGATTACGCTAGCCAAATTTCTTGCTATCAGCGGTATCATCTTGCCGATGTTGCCCAATGATAACCTTATTCCCGGAATTAACCTGACGCCCTATAGCATCTGGTTGGCAACCGTCGTTGTATCGGGCATTTCTTATCTCTCTTATTTGCTGAGGCGCTATGTTTTCCGTGAATCCGGTATCTTGGTATCGGGTATTGTGGGTGGTTTGTACAGTAGTACGGCTACCATTTCCGTATTGGCACGTAAAAGCCGTAAGGCATCTCCCCAAGATGCTCCCGAGTATGTGGCGTCCATGTTGCTTGCTGTAAGTATGATGTTTCTTCGGTTCCTGATACTGATAGGCATTTTTAGTCAGGAAACACTTCACACGATCTATCCCTATCTGCTGATTATGTCGGCTGTATCGGCAGGAGTGGCCATGTTTCTTCACTTCAAGCATAAGCGGAAGTATAATTCCGGTGAATTAGAGGAGGAGGAAGACAGTAGCAATCCGCTGGAATTTAAAGTTGCACTTATATTTGCCATGCTCTTTGTGGTATTTACTATCTTGACGCATTATACGTTAGAGTATGCGGGTACAAGCGGACTGAATTTATTGTCTTTTGTATCAGGTTTCAGTGATATTACTCCATTTATTCTGAATTTACTGCAACAAAGTACGGGCAGTGTGGCAATGCTCGTTATTACAGCTTGCACCATGCAGGCCATAGTCAGCAATATAGCGGTGAATATGTGCTATGCACTGTTCTTTGCCGGTGGGAAAAGTGCTTTGCGTCCATGGATATTGGGCGGGTTCGGTTGTGTCATTGCAGTCAATATTTGTTTGTTGCTATTCTTTTACTTCTTGTAAATCAATTGCTTTTTGCTTTTTTAACTCCGAAACTCTCGTAAATATTGGAAAAGAGGCTACTTTTGCCGAATTCGTTGTGACAAATCCCGAACGAGAAACGTCTAATACCAAGACAATAATTTTAGAATAGTCACTAAATACAAAGACGCAATGAAAATTAAATTGATCGTGCTGCTGTGGATACTGATGTTATCCGGGCAAGCAGTGGCACAAAACACGGCAAACACTTCTTTTCAAATTAAAGGAATCTTGCTTGATTCGCTCACCCAAGAGGGTGAACCTTATGCCACCATTAAAATTGTAAAGAAAGAAGCACCTGCAAACGCTTTGAAGATGCTGGTTACGGACATGAAAGGCCACTTCCAGGAGAAAGTGCCTGGTACGGGTAATTTTGTAATGACCATTACTTCTGTGGGGCGAAGTAATATAGTGAAGGATTTCACGGTGAAAGCAGGTGAGAAGTTGGTGGATTTCGGTACATTGTACATAACGGATGCTTCCAATGAATTGGGGCAGGTAGAAGTTATCGCTCAGAAGCCTTTGGTGAAGGCGGATATTGACAAGATAGAATATAATGTACAGGATGACCCTGACTCTAAATCAAATACTGTATTGGAGATGCTTCGAAAAGTTCCTTTGGTAACGGTGGATGGAGAAGATAATATTAAGGTGAACGGCAGTAGCAGTTTTAAGGTACATGTCAATGGAAAGCCTAATAATATGATGAGCAACAATCCGACGGAAGTATTGAAGAGTATGCCTGCTAATAGCATCAAGCATATTGAGGTAATTACCAATCCGGGAGCTAAGTATGATGCGGAAGGTGTGGGTGGTATCTTGAACATCGTTATGGTAGGTAGTGGCTTTGAGGGGTATACAGCCACTTTTAGCGGTAATGCCAGTAATACAGGTGTTGGTGCTAGTGCGTATGCTACCGTCAAGAAGAATAAACTGACTGTTACCGGTAATTACAGTGTAAATTATAACAATCGTCCGAAAAGCTACTCAAATGATACACGCGAGAACCTAGATGAGAAAGGCGAAACTGTAAGTCGGGTGATGAGCAACGGCTCTAGTGATAATAGCGGTACTTTTCAGCACGGTAATATTGAGGCAAGTTACGAGATCGACACGTTACGTCTACTCACCATGTCAGTCGGAATGTACGGTGGTAACAATGATGGCGATGGCATTTCGGATGCTTTCATGACGAATGCTGCTTCTAATACTCCGGTGTATAAGTATAACACACGCAATAACAATAGTAGTTCTTGGTATTCCATTCGTGGTAATATTGACTATCAACGTACGTCTTCCAAAGTGAAGGATCGGATGTTTACCATTTCTTATAAGGTTAGCACACAACCTCAGACATCGGATGGTTATACTCATTTCTCTTACGAGAAAGATGAAATGACGGATGAATGGTTATCCTTCTTGCGCTTGAAGAATCTGCGGTCAGATGGAAAACAAAACAGTGCGGAGCATACATTCCAGGCTGATTATACAACCCCAATAGCAAAGATACATACTGTGGAGGCTGGTATGAAGTATATAATTCGTAATAATACCAGTGAAGATTGGCGTTACGAGGCTACAGGCGATAGCTATGAATTGGATAAAGAACGCAGTAGTGATTATAAGCATCTGAACGATATTCTTGCCGGATATTTAGGTTATTCGGTCAAGGTAAAGAAAGTCTCCCTGAAGGCAGGATTGCGTTACGAACGTACCATGCAGAATGTGAAGTACATTGTTGGAAAGGGGGATGACTTTAAGGTGAATTTCAATGACTGGGTACCTTCTGCAACTGTGGGCTATAAACTGACTGATATGTCGAATATCCGTTTAGGGTATAATATGCGTATTTGGCGTCCGGGTATTTGGTACCTGAATCCTTACGTGAATGATGTAGATCCTACAAACATTTCAATGGGTAATCCTAATTTGGAGAGTGAAAAGAGCCATGCATTCAATCTGAGTTACAGTAACTTTACTCAAAAGTTCAATATTAATCTTTCCGCACGCTATTCGTTTAACAATAGTGGAATAGAGCGGGTTACAGAATTACTGCATTCAGGTGATAAGATTCCGGGATTGGGTACCATAGCCGAGAAAGATTTACTTTTCTCTACTTACGAGAACATTGGTCGTAGTAAAAATGGAGGTTTGAGTGCATATATCAACTGGAATGCATCAGCTAAAACACGTATTTACATGAACCTTAGTCTCGATTATTCTTATTTGAATAGTCCGGCACAAGACTTAACAAATAGTGGTTGGAGTGCTTTTGCTTATGGAGGTGTTCAGCATACTTTCCCTCTTGATATTCGTGGCAGTTTGAATCTGATGGGAGCTACTCCTTATGTTATGTTGCAAGGTAAGGGTAGTAGTTTTTATGACTACAATATTAGCGTCAACCGTTCTTTCTTGAAAGAGAAGAGACTGACACTTACCGCATTTGCTGGTAACTTCTTCCAGAAGTATATGGATAATAAAAATACGCTCGAAGGAGTAGGTTTCCGCCAAGAAAGTAATTATAAATATTCTCGTATGCGTTATGGCGTGAGCGTTAGCTACCGTATCGGCGAGTTGAAGGCAAGCGTGAAGAAAGCTGCACGTACTATCAGTAATGATGATGTGAAGAGTGGCGGCGAAGGTGGTGGTGGCGGTGAGTAACCCTCAAGGCTAATCATATAGAGAAGCTGTAAGAAGAGAGTAAATTCTCCTTCTTACAGCTTCTTTTATTTATTAGTATGTCGGAACTTTCCTTTTTATTGATTAGACACTTTCTTATTTCTTGGGAAATCTAAGGCAGGTTACGGTACCGTCCATAGTCATAACGATAAGACGGTTCGGGCATGTACACTTTAATGAAGTTACTGCCGAATGCGATACCTTATGACTCCATGCTATCCCACTTCCATCTGTCCGCACGGCATGAACGACGCCGAATTCGGTAGGGATGAATACATAATCTTCGGTAGTTTCCATACGGGTGGGGATGAAGTTGCTTTCGTAAGGCATCAATGTATTCCAAAGTGGGGTGTATGTACCTTTGGATATATCTACAGCGGTGATGTTATTTTTAATACCTTTGATGTACATCGTCTTTCCATCCGGTGAGAAGCCTAAAGACTCCCGACCTTTTGCCTCGTCCGATGCCCAAAGAAGGGTTCCGTCTTGCGGGTTGAAAGCACGGACAAAGTAGTCGGAACTGAGGACGATAATCTGTTCTGCCTGAGTTCCATTCTTTGCGTAGGGCAATGCTACCGGCCAGCAAGCGCCGGGTGAAAAGTATCTTCCTCGTTTGGTATCGAACTCCCAAACCTTCTTCCCCGTTGTCCGGTCGAAAGCATAGAACATAGCTCCCCAAGTCCCGATATAAACCAGCTCTTTGTCTATGGCGGGACGGGATTCGATATATCCGTTCAATCCTTCGGTAACCCAATTGAGTGTACCGTCTGCCAGGCGGATGGAGTAAAATTTCCCATTACTGCTGCCTATATAGATGGCTCCGTCCGCTACCACGGGACAAGCAACAATTGGATAATTTGTATTGTACTTCCAGAGGGTAGTACCTTTCTTTTTATCTAATGCATAGATATAACCGTCGCAAGAGGAAACGATAACTAGTTTTGGGGTTATGAAAGGTGCGGAGAATATCTTGTTTCCGGTAGCATAAGTCCAAAGGGTTTTTCCGGTGCGGACATCTAGCGCATGTACCATTCCTGCTGTATTGGTATAGATGTACAGGTTTTCGTCGATACTGCCTTGTGAGGCTACATCGGTTATATCCTTCATTTTCCAGACTTCGCGGATGGAAGGGTAGGCGGCGTTGATGTTGAAATCGGGACGGTAATAAACAGTGTCTTCTTTTTCCTGAACGACTGCAAGAGGGATTGTGTTCCATGCCGGAAGTGTTTCAGTTTTGATGATGCGTTCATTGAACCTTATAGTATCCTTTGCTACTGTTACCAGATTGTAGCCGCCTATCGGATCTTTCCTGCGCAGGGAGGAGCGACCGATTACACCGGGAATACCTTCGGCATCGTACGCCCTGTTTGCATGCAGATGTCCGGCAAGGGCAACTTGGATATTGCGTGTTTTCAGGATGTCGATCACTTCGTACCAATTACTCAAATCTTGATTGAGGGGGAAGTGGTTGACGAAAATAATGGGTTGTTCCTTGGGCGTGGCGCGTACAATAGAGTCCAGCCAAAGAATTTCTTCGCGTGGAATGTGCGGAGGACCCATGCGCAGACTAGGACCGGCTCCGCAACCAATGAATCTCATACCTTTCCAGTCATAGCAAAAGTGAGAGGCACGGAATACTTTATCAAACATAGTACATCCGTTTTCGCTCCAGTTCACGTCGTGGTTACCGGGTAGCAATAGGTAAGGTTTCTTGAAATTCTTCAGAATATCCTGTAACATATAGAACTCTTTCGTATCACCGAATTCCGTAACGTCCCCGCTGAGGATAGTAAAATCTATAGCTGGATTAGCATTGATGTCTTCGATAGATTGCCGGAGGTCGTCTTCGGCATACGCAAAAGAGTTGAGGTGTACATCGGTGAGCCAAGCGAAAGTAAAATTGCTCTTTTCTCCGGTTGGGGAACTATTCTTCGGTACAGAAGAATTCTGCCCGTAAGTAATCACGGACAATGCCATCACACAGATGGCTAGTAAGATACGTTTCATGATGATGATGGATATATGTTCTTAGCAAAGGTAAGTCTTTTCTTGTTGACTAGAGTGTTTTATGCTCTTTTATTCGCAATTAGAATTCGCTCTCTACACAAAAGTTTGTTTTTGAAAAAACATCTGCCATCTGCCACCTTTTTGCTTATATGCTTCTGATAACTAAACTACTACAGTGTTGCAGATACCTGTTGCAGATAGGTGGCAGATGTTTTATCTGCAACACATATACTTGTAAATAGTGTAGTACCATAGAACGCTTATGGCAGAACTATCATTTCAGGTTGCAAGTAATAAGTTAATATGTTAGTTCATAGTGCTAAACATTTTGTTTTTTAGTATAAAAACACTTTGTTTTAAATAAGAAAATAAATAGTTTTAACCTATAGAAATGATTTGTTTTGTACGTTGAAACGAGTTGTTTCATTATTTGAAACAAACTGTTTCTCTAGTTGAAACGGATCGTTTCCTTAAAAGAAACAGAA
This sequence comes from Bacteroides sp., assembly GCF_030151085.1. Taxonomy (GTDB): domain Bacteria; phylum Bacteroidota; class Bacteroidia; order Bacteroidales; family Bacteroidaceae; genus Bacteroides. Next base: position 53,399 of record NZ_JASLER010000081.1, read on the forward strand.
TATGTTGACTGCTAATGGGATACTGATCCTACTATTACCATATCACATTTAACTCATAAACCGTCAGGAATGCACTAATTGCTCTCGTGCAAAATATATTTGCGCAATATCTTTCTTATTGTCTTGCCTTTTTCTTACATTTGCATTGTACTTCAAATAGAAGTACGCTTTATTGATTCGGTTTTGTGTTCACTGAAACTGCAACTTCTTAATGAACATACAAAACTGAATAAGTGCTTCGTATGTTTAATCGAACTTACGATAGGCGCACCTATTCAGTTTATAGTATGTTCGGGTTGTTGCAGACCTCAGTGGACCTTAAACTGCTCTGGGTGCGTTCTTTTAGTTCTACGAATATGCGAACAGTTATTATAAAATTCTACAGAGTACCACATTTCAATCAAAGTCTTGATTGGTACAAAATCGCCTTGTTCATTCAAAGAGGCAAGTCTTCTACCGTATATATTATAAAGACGCGTGATAAAAAGGTGTTTGAAGCCTTGACTTCGTCCTGTATGCAAGAAGTGAGGAATGAACTTTGCAATATCGCAAAGAAGCTGATTGGTCGATCCTATTTATTCGAGGTCACATTCTCTTGTCTCTATTCTAAGATGAATTCGTATCAATGTCAAATGAGAAACTATCATAAAACATGTATATTATGAAAATGCCTTGTTCTTTAAATCCATTTATTAGAATTATAGTACCTATTCTACTTGTAATTATAGCATTGTGCTTTTGGATACATGCAGAAATCAGATTTTATGAAACCAAAGTTGAGCAGAAGTGGATGAACTATTATTATGAGAAGATAATTGAATTTCAAAAAGAGAATCAGTCCCATAAAACTTTGGAGAAAGATGAATGGGACGGATATAGGTGACATTCTTATCAATTCTTATTCATATACTCTTTTGGAGACATACCATACTTCTCTTTAAAGGAATTGGAAAAATGCGATAGGTTTGTATATCCTACAGCGTATGCAACTTCTGATATCGTCATTTTCTTATTCTGATCCAACAAAGAAGCAGCTTGCTGCAATCGAATGTTTTTAATGAAATCATGCGTTGATAAATTAGTGAGTTCTTTCAACTTACGATGCACATGTACTCTACTAAGTCCAACTTCCGAGGCAAGCATCTCAACATTCAGTTCCGGATTGCTGAAATGTTTATTCACCACTTTCATAATTCTATCCATTAAGACCTCGTCATTCGATTTCATTGAAATCTTCTCTATTTTGTCTTCTTGTTGCTGTGCTCCGCTGAATTTATTACGCAATAATCTCCTATTAGTTATTAAGTTGGCAACCGTCCTTTTTAGCAGTTCTGTGTTAAAAGGTTTCACGATATAGCCATCGGCACCCGTTTCCATACCCTCCAAAGTATCTTCCATTCTCGACTTTGCAGTCAATAATATAATAGGTATATGATTAACATTAGTATTCTGCTTTAATTTATGGCACAATGTCAAGCCATCCATTTCAGGCATCATAATATCGCTGATAACCAGATCAGGCATTTCTTTCAGAATAAAATTGTATGCTTCCTTGCCGTTACAACAAGTTGTCACTTTGTAGTCATCCGACAATTCTGTTTTCAGATAAGCTCTGATTTCTTCTTCATCTTCAACCACCAATATCCTTTGACGAGTTTTAGGTTTACTTGTCTGGTTCTCATCCATGTCTTCAATCAAATCTTCTTTAAGATTTGGTAGATGTGAATGCGTCACTGAAAAAGTAGCTTCCTCCATTTCATCTGTTCTTAAATGTTCAGAGCCTAATGGCATACGAATGATGAAGCGGCTGCCTGAAACGTCTGTTCTATTTTCGGCACGAATAACTCCATGATGCAATTGAACCAGCAGCCGAGATAAATGCAACCCAATACCGGTTCCGAAATTTGATTTCGTCACATCATTATCTATTTGATAGAAACGTTCGAAAATACAATCTATTTTATCCTTATCAATGCCGATACCACTATCTGTAACTACAATTTCAAAATAATCACGTAGGGCATCTTTACAAGAAGTATCTCTGCCTACAGAAAGACTAACTTGTATCTCTCCGCCTTCAGGCGTATATTTGAAGGCGTTGGAAAGCACATTCATCAGAACTTTATCAAAATTATTCAGATCGACCCATACGTTCAGCTGGGGTACATCATGCAGAAAAACAAAATTGATATTCTTGTTATGTGCCATGTATTCAAATGGCTGCATCACATCATCAATGAAACCAACTATATCGGTCTCACGAAATTTCAAGAACATTTGCCCCTTGTCCAGCTTTCGTATATCCATCAACTGATTAATTAGTCGGAGAATACGCTGGGCATTACGATATATCATTAAATATGTTTTATGCAGTTCTCCTTTGTTCTCTTGCGCCAATAGCTTTTCCAGTGGATTAATAATTAACGTCATGGGAGTACGGATCTCATGGGATATATTTATGAAGAACTGTAATTTGGCTTCGTTTAACTGTTTATCATGTTCGCGTTTCATAATTTCACGACGATGACGTATACGTGATATTACATTATTTATAATTCCCCATATAAGCAATACCGCCAGCCCTACATAGAGGCAATACGCCCACCACGTTGCATACCAAGGGGAGGCAATCAATATTTTTATAGTATGTATCTCCGAATAATTACCATGATTAATAGCACGTACACGGAAAGTATATTTACCGGGAAGTAGATTATTATATGTTACACGATTCGTTCCGGGTTCTGTTACAGACCATTGATTGCTCAGTTCAACGATCTTGTATTGGTAGACTATCTGTTCCGGATTATTATACTGTAAAGTAGAAAATGCAATACTGAATGTATTATCACTATGTGAAAGCTGGAAGATATTGGCATCTTGCACCGAAGAGTAAATTACAGGCTCTCCACCGGAAAGAGTATTTTTATGTACAGGCTGGTTATATATAAAGAAATCTGTAATGCAAACCTTTAACTCTTTAGAGTCTGTATTTATCTTTTTAGGGAAAAAACTTGTTATTCCATTTACTCCACCAAAATAAATTTTACCAGCTTTATCTTTATAATACGCTCCATGTGTAAACTCGTTTCCTTGTAAACCATCTCCGGAATAGTAATTCACAAAAGAATTCTTTTTTACATCGTATTTACTGATACCTTTATAGGTACTGACCCAAATGTTTCCTTTTTCATCTTCACAAATTCCACAAATTACATTATTCGGCAAGCCATTACTAGTTGTAAATAGTTGCAGCTCACCTGTTTTCTTCGAGAAGCAATAGAGCCCATTTGAGGTACCTGCCCAAATATTTCCTGCACAGTCTTCTGCAAATGCGTATCCAATGCAACCTGTTATTAGCGTATTTGTCTGTTTATAGTTTAAGAAGCTATTTGTTTTTGGATTAAAACAGCTCACCCCCATATAATTTCCTAACCATACGAGTCCTTCACTGTCACAAAAAATAGAGTTTATCCAATCATTTACTAATTCATCACGTTTTAAATCACCTTTTTCATCTTTAGACGATTCAAAGTGTTTCAATTCTTTAGACTGTAAATTATATTGATAAAAGCCGGTGCCAAACATTCCGAAATACAAATTCTTTTCTTGATCCTCTGCAATTGAATATATAATAGAATTATTTATTAGTTGGAAATATTCACATTGTCCCGTAGCTTTATTTAGTTTGGCTAATCCTTGCCCATAAGAACCTATCCATAGATTTTGTTCAGAGTCCTCAAATATACAGATGATAGTTTTAGGTACGGAATTCTCTGAATAATCAGGACTATAATGACGCAACCGTTTGCCATCTGTTCCCAATTCATAAAGACCTTCATTATCTGTACCTACCCATAAATGTTGGTTATGATCTTGAAAAACAGACATAACGCATCCTTGCCCAATGGGATTATAGTAAATTGATTTATTGCCATAATACTCGAATAAATTTTCTTGTTTGGGTACCAAAACAATCCCCTTTTGAAATAATCCTATCCACAAATTACCGTCTCGGTCTTCCATAATAGAATGTACCTTCCCTTCCGAGAAATCTACCGGTGCAGAATTTATCTTATAGTCTTCCAATTGTTCTTTTAAGGGATTATAGATTTTCACTCCCTGTCCATCAGTTCCTACCCAAAGCTGGCCATTCACTATAGACATACAATAGATAGATAGTTTTCCATCTTCACCGTTATAAGGAACGGGCACCATCTGTCCCTTCTTATTATCATATCGTGATAACCCTTCTTTCTGTGTACCGACAAAGATATTTCCCGAATGATCTTCTATAACGGAAGTCACATTGTTATCACTAAATGTAGGATACTTGAAAAATTGCAGTTCCTTTGTTTTCGGTATATAATGAGCCAAACCATTCCCATCCGTACCTATCCAAATCTCCGAACGCGAGTCAATACAAAATTTAGATTGATAAGTACAATTCAACTGCTGAAACAAACTGTCAACAGATACAGCTTGATTCAACAAGCTATCCAAACGAAATAAACCCTGTCCACTGGTACTCAGCCAGATTTCACCGCTACGCAATTCTTGAAAATGCGTAACATGTGGAGTAACCCGCTTACCTGCACGTATCAAAGGGATCTCCCGAAAATTATCCGTTTCCCGGTTATATTCCATAAGTCCATTAATACATCCTATTAGCAAATTATGACGGCTATCCTCAAAAAGCGTACGAACATAATTACTCGTTAGGGAAAGAGAGTCATTGGATTCATGTGTATAATTGGAAAAACTAAGTCCATCAAAACGATTCAGTCCATATTCGGTAGCTACCCAGATAAATCCTTTACTATCTTGGAAAAGTTGATTTATTAAACTGCTTGACAATCCATTTTCTGTAGAATAAAAGTTTCTTGTTTGGGCTTTCAAGAAAGGACATAGCATGAACAATGTTATTGTCATGATCCAGATACATATATACCGGGAAAGTGTTTTCATATTAGTATTTGATATTTATGAGAATAAGCAAAGGTAGAAAAAACTTCTTTATTCTATCAAAATAGATATGCCTTTAAAGGTATTCCAACGCTAAAAGTACGATAAACAAAAACTTATGTAACATACACGAAAGTACATGTTACCTGAATAAAGTTTTGTGCAACATTCTTTTGCTTGATTCAAAGGATAGGGCATTATCTTTGTATCCTGAACTAATACCGTGAAGCAATGAAAAGAGTTTTTCTTTTTTTTATTTTAAATCTATTGATAATTGGGAACAGTTATAGTCAGAAATCTTTTACTGAAAAGAAAGCTGTATTTGACAGTTTTACTTATTCTGTTGATAAAGCGAGGGTAAATATTGATACGGAAAATATTAAATATTCCAATCCCATATTACCCGGTTGCTATCCCGATCCTAGTATTTGCCGTGTAGGGAACGATTATTATTTGGTTAATTCTTCTTTCGCATTCTATCCGGGTGTGCCCATTTGGCATAGTACCGACCTCAAGAACTGGAAACAATTGGGCTACGTACTGAACCGACCTTCCCAACTTCCCTTAAAAGAAGGGTTGCGCATCAGTGGTGGTATTTATGCCCCCGACATAAAATTTAATCCCCACAATAAGTTATTCTATATGATCACTACTGCTGTAGATGGTGGTGGAAACTTCTTTGTCACTACAGATAATCCGAAGAAAGGGGAGTGGAGTGATCCGGTTTTCCTTCCCGAAGTAGGTGGCATCGATCCCAGTTTTCTTTTTGACGAAGATGGCAAGGCTTACATTGTCAATAATGATGCTCCCATTGGAAAACCTTTATATGACGGGCATCGTGCTATCTGGATACGTGAATTCGACTGGAAAAGTGGTTGCACAAAAGGCGAACAAAAACTGATTATCAATGGGGGTGTAGATATTACGCAAAAGCCCAGTTGGATTGAAGGCCCGCACCTCTATCATATTAACGACACTTACTATCTGATGGCTGCGGAAGGTGGTACCGGACCGAACCATTGTGAAGTTATTTTCTCAGGGATTTCCCCTTTCGGTCCTTTCAAGCCTTGTGCGGTAAATCCAATCCTGACACAACGTGACTTGCCTGATGATCGTCCGAATCCTATTACTTGTGTGGGTCATGCTGATCTGGTACAGACACCGGAAGGTGATTGGTATTCGGTATTCCTTGCTGTACGTCCTTATCAGAACGGACACGACGTCATGGGACGTGAAACTTTCTTACTGCCTGTTACATGGAAAGACAATCAACCTATCATTCTTCCTGCCGGAACAACTATGACTTATCATAACCGTCCACTTGCTCCGACTCCACTTTGGACTACAGACGGACTGGCTAATGAGGCATTCTTTATACGTACCCCACAGACCTGCTATTACAAGATAGATAAAGATGGCAAACTGGAACTGAATGCCCGCAGTATCACTCTTGATGAATGGAAACAACCTTCAGCTATCGGACGTTGGATAACCAATAATGAATTTAAGGCACAAACAGCCCTCAATTTTACTCCGGTTTCCACAGATGATTTTGCAGGCATTATTCTTTTCCATAACGATGCTTGTAACATTCGTTTTGGCAAAACCTTGGATACGCAAGGCAAAGCCTGCTTGAAGTTGACAGCTTATAGTCAAGGAAAATGTTCTACGGAAATCATCATTCCGCTATCAGCCGAGGAGGTGAATAAGAAAATCTGGCTGCAAATTGTGGGAGATAATCAGGTGAATTACACATTCAACTACTCTTTCAATCCTGAAGCAGCTTGGATACAAGCAGGTAAACCAGTTTCTGCTGATTTACTCAGTACCCAGACTGCCGGAGGATTTACAGGTACCATGGTCGGTATTTATGCAACTGGAAATTAATGTAAACAACTTAATTTCATGGCAGGCTGTATATGCTATCTTCTATTCTGAAATAGTCAAAGTCTGCATAACCGCCTGCCTCTTTTGTTGCATAGTTGAACAGGGCAAAACGATAGCCCATAAAATGTGGCATAGTGTATTTCATCTTCAAGGAATTGCCGATAGGCTTCCATTCCTTTCCGTCGAGGCTATAGTAGAAGTAACCGATATCCTTCCGGTCCCTGAAGTCGCATTCTGCCTTGAAATAAACCCGATTTTTGTTCAATGGTAACTTTTCCACTTCCACTGGTATTTCCGATTCTCCATTCACCATCACTATATACTTCTTACCCTCTATTATCTTCACACCAACTTGCCCATATTGGAGCTGAAAGAGCGAAAGACCGGCAAAGTCACCCTCCTTTATTCCGGAAACGTCCATATAGACGGAGCCTGAGCAAACCGGACCGATTGTGCGCTGTGTCAATGTGTTCTTAGCCTGCATGAAAGAAGACTCCACACGTCCGGTAGTGAGGCGCAGATACCCCTTTCGGGCAGAAACAGACCAAAGAGAATTATCCGGATTATGATTCCACTGCCATACAAGAGGTAAATCAGCTTCGCCCGGCTGACGTGTAAAGTCATCTGAGTTGACAATTCCCGGGATAAGTCCCTTACTTGCCGGAAGTTCCAACTTGTCAGGAGCTACTCCGTTTACACCTAGTACTGGCCAACCATCTTGCCACTGCACTGGTACCAAATATGGGATACGCCCCACGGAACCGCAATCTTGGAACAGATAGGCAAACCAACGTCCGTCCGGTGTATCTACAAGTCCACCTTGTGCAATTCCTTGATCCTGAAAGATCACTTTTCCTTCATAGGGGCCTGTAATATTGTCGGCACGATGTACCAGCACGGTGCGCATACCGTTTCTTGGCCAAGTAATATTAAACAGATAGTACTTGCCATTAATCTTGAATAATTGCGAACCTTCAGCTCCCAACATGATATCGTTACCTGCAGGAGCACTGGCATTCTCCAGCAATACATGTTCCGTACCGGATTTCACACCCGATAAATCATCCTTCAACTCTGCAATGAACAGCTTTCCATTGCCATAAATCAGATAGATACGACCGTCGTCATCAAAAAAGAAGGAATGATCATGATAAGCAGGCGAGAACTCTATACGTTTCCACGGTCCTTTCTCTACGTCTTTAGTTGTAAAGAAATAGGTTTTATTAGTGGTCTGTGCAAAAGTCGAAACATAATAAATCCCATTGTGAAAGCGGATGCAACTTGCCCACGAACCACGCCCGTATGTATTTTGTCCGTCGTCTAGATTCATGGAAGGAACCTCATCGGATAGTGTATCATACAAATAATTCACTAGCTCCCAGTTTACCAGGTCTTTCGATTTCATAATCGGTACACCTGGTGCCATATGCATCGTGGTGCTGCTCATATAGTAAGTATCGTCTACACGAACGATCGACATATCAGGTACGTCGGCATAAATTAATGGGTTGGATGCTTGTTCGCTATTATATTTAAACAAGTTCGGTATAAATTCATTCAGACATCTACGCCAAGTGAGCCATTCGTGTGCCGTTCCCTGCGATTCATACGAAGCCACATGAATACCCATATCGCGAAGAGACTTAACCAATTGTGCAGTACCCATATTTTCTTCCGTGCCGCAGCCCAAGAAAAGATAATGCACTTTTTGGTTGAAATCGGCTGCGTCGGTAAACACTCCATTAAAAGCATTCTTTATATCCAGACCGAAGATAGCCCCACTGAAGCCACCTATATAAGCAAACTTATCCAAATTAGTAAGTGTTATATCGAACGTTTGTTTGCCGCCCCATGACAATCCTGCCATGGCACGATGCTCCCGATCAGTATAGGTTCGGAATGTTTTATCTATCATTGGGATAAGGTCATTTATTATCAGTGTGGCAAATGAAGCACCATACAAATTGCGTTCTGCATCCACATCCTTTCCGGGACGGGGACGGAAGCCGACTTCAATATCCCCACTCTCCATAACGACAATCATAGGTACACACTTGCCTTCTGCTATCTGATTATCAAGAATGTTGTACATGAGCCCTTGCGTGCTCCAGCCTGTTTCATCTTCCCCCATACCGTGTTGCAGATAGAGCACCGGATAACGCTTTTTCGTGTTCTGTTCATATTCTGCCGGTGTGTAGACTATGCAACGACGGAAACGCTGCTGGCTCTCTGAATAGTAAGTACAAATGCGCACTTGTCCGTGAGGCACGTTCTGAGTACGATAATAATCTCCTTCCTTGCCTTCAGGTACTTCAATACCGCTGGCCATGCGGCTGCATCCAAAGAAAGTACAGCTCATCGGGTCAATAACCGAGAATCCGTCCACCAACAAAAAGTAATAATGGAAACCAACTACTAACGGGTCTGTTTTCCCTGTCCACCAACCGTTTTCGTCTTTGCTCAGGTCATATTTCTTGCCGCATATATCCACTTGAAGACTTTTTACGTCCGGCGAATAGATACGGAAATATGCCCGGTTTTCCTTATCCAAACGCGGATAATCACAACCATGCATATTGGATGGGGCGGGTACTTGTGCAAAAGTTGCTAATGCCATTAAGAAAGATATGCTGATTAACAGGATGTATTTCATAATTTGTTACTTATCATTTAATAGGTTACATACAAATAATTATTCATATTCATTGGGGGAAAATAATTTGGTATTCTCCACTCAGGTGCATAAAGGCGAACAATCGAAGTAGTCCGTCATAATAGGCATCAAAATAACCGTCTTCGTAAGGAACATGGTTCGCATTCCAAAGCCGGTCAATGAACTCACGGCTCTTACAGTGCGTACTGGTTAGGGATACAGCAGCCGCAGTAGCCACTAATCCCAAGGAATGGCGAAGTTGTTTATGCTCTCCGGCTCCCAGAATCTCTTTCACCTGAGTGCCGTCCACATTATACTGGTCGACAAAAGTATCTATGCCTTGGCTATAAAGAAAGTTCTGTATCTTGTTTCCATACTCTTGCTGCCATTTGATATCTTCACACGCCCAGGAATAGTCCAAAGCAATATTCATGGGTACACGCCAAGAGTCAAAACGGAAAGCATCACCGATAATCCGATTCCAGCCAAGCAGAGTACCGTCATAATTATTGTAATCCGGATTAAGACCTGTCACCGGATGGATGCTGCGATGCAAATACTCTCTGCTTTGGCGGGCACACTCTCTCCAGAAGTCTGTTCTGCCATCATTAGCCCATCTGGCCCATACTTCATAAAATGCAGGCAGATGATAAGAAGGATCGGTAAATCTTCCTCCCCAAGAGTCGGGAGTGAATGTAATTAACTTCTGTTCCAGATTGATGAGAGGAGCCACTCTATCCATCCCGGCCTTCTGCATGGAACAGTCCAGGATATTCCGAGCCTCAGCCAAGTAATCGATGCCTGTATCATTGCCCCAACGATTAGAAGCAAAGATTAGGGCTGTAACGTAGTAAAGTTCCCCATCCGAAGCCGGGCCCTGAGCATTGCTTGTACCGTCGGTCTTACAACTCCAGGCAAAGTAACCTTTCAGAGGTCCGTCCTGATGTTGCATATTTTTCTTTCCCCAGCGCCACAAGCGGTCGAAAATCTCTTTACGGTCAAACTGTACGGCAATCATCAATCCGTAGGACATGCCCTCGGTACGCACATCGTGATTCTTGATGTCACTGATATAGGCCATGGAGTCGCCTACTTCAAAATAGACCTTGTCGGGACCATAGAATACACCATCGAACACTTCCTTCAGTTTGGCATCAATATCTTTCTGTTTATAACCCACTTCAGCAAATAAATTGCGATACTTGCGGGTTTTAAAAGCACCTTCTTCCCACGGTAGTGCATCAAAACCTATCCAATCTACCTCTACCTGCGAGCCACTTTGAAGTGATACATACAAATCTTGTATTCCCGTAGGAGCCGAAGTAACCTGTACACGGTTCTCTACCCATTCTTTGCTGCGAGGTATGCTGACGGTTGCTATCAGCTTGCCGCTCTTTCCGGTGCGCACTTGCAGTACTCCGCCCGATGTAGAACGGGTGCGCACAGTCAGTTCCTGTACTTTTTCGTTGTCAAAGTCCACTCGATTGTATTGTAGCCAGGCGTTCTTTTTGTTAAAGACAACCTTCCAGCCCTGAAACTTATCGGCTTCATCTAAAAAGTCAATAGAAGCCCCTGTAGAACTGATATTGCTGTAGCGGTCTATCTGAATACGTGTGCGCGCATCAGTAATACCTACTCCACGTAGCGTAGGGGTTACTTTACAGATTGTACCATCGGCATTGAAAGAGAGAGAATCCACGCGTACAGAACGATTCTTGTCAAAATGCGGCGAATAATCGTTGTGATGATAGAAGAGATACCATTGTCCCTGATATTCCACTATAGAGTGGTGGTTCGTCCAGCAGTCCGTAGGTGATTCATCCATAATGATTCCTTTGAACTCAAAAGGTCCCATCGGACTATCTCCCATGCAATAGGCTAATTTTTCCGTCTTATCCTTTACCCAAGGAAAGGTGAAATAGTATTTTCCTTTCCGCTCAAAAACGAAAGGACCTTCTTTGAATCCGTCGGGTAATTCCGAGACTGGAATAGGATCTGAAGCCAATTCAGTCATATTATTCTTCAGTTTAGCCATAAACATTCCGTGCCCAGCCCAGTAGATATAGCTTTGTCCGTCTGTATCTATCAATACACACGGATCAATGCCGTTCACTCCTTTTATAGCTTGCATTTGTGGCATAAAGGGGCCGTAAGGTTTGTCTGAGATAGCTACTCCTACGGCAAAACCTTTTTCTGTGCCACGAGGAGCAGCAGGGAAGTAGAAGTAATACTTGCCATCTTTGTAGACACAGTCGGGCGCCCACATAGTGTAGGAATCAGGTTGCACCCAGGGGACATTCGTTTGGCTGACAATGACACCATGGTCTTTCCAATCAGTCAGATTATCAGAAGAGAATACATGATAATCGGCCATGCAGAACCATTCTTTCAGTCGGTCTATAGGACTTGGTATGTCGTGAGAAGGATATAGATACATTTTTCCTTCGAAAACTTTAGCCGTAGGATCGGCCGAGAACTGGTCGCGGATAATAGGATTTTGCGCTTGTACCATGCCGGTCATGAGACATAGGGAAGCAATTGCGGACAATAATAAATTGTTTTTCATAAGTATGTTGTCGTAATTAATTCATAATTTTATCAGATGCTTATTGCTGCTTGAATTTCTTGATACCAAGCCGGGGAATACCTCCGTTGCAAATGTAAGAAATACACTTCTTGTAATGGGTATGATTGTGTAACACGTTATATTGTCAGTGTTACAAAGGCTTTCATTTATGTAACATTTGCTTCTATGCCCCTAATAATTGGCCTGATAACTTTTTCGTTATTGCTTATTCTATCGTAAGCATCTACCTGTTATTGGTCATAGGCGGGCCGATAGCTTTCCTTTATAGTTGGCTTTTACTGATTATCGAGCTGCTTCGTTGTGGGAAGTAAGTACTTTGGTGCATTATTGTACCGTTTTGAGTTAAATGATTCCTGTCGAGAAGTATAAATAATACAAGGTAGGACAATCTATTCACTAACCCTAGAAATGCAACCCGTCGAAACGGTTCAGCCGACCATAAAAAAAAGGGAAAAACAATATGTAAAAAACGTATATAAAACTGCTATACAACATATATGTTACACCAAGAAAACGATATGTAATATAAAGGAAAGCTATGTAACGTAGGTGTGTAACACAAGATACACTACGGCAACTGTCTTCCAGTGAAATAAAATAAATTTGTGCCAAGACAATTACAACAATACTTCGGTAAGAATTTGCCAGGGTATTGGTTATTAACGAGCTATAGCCTATTTAAAAAAAGTAGATTTTGCAAAAACGAATGTTTGGTTTAGACGGTTTAAAGGGTTCTGCCGCCTATTATCGGACATTAAAATATAAGAAACAGAGCCCTCCTTAAATCAAATACCAGCGTTGCAAAAGATCCCTGCAATGCAATTATGGTAAAACATCGGATCAAGATTCAAACAACATGTGTATCAAAACTATTAAATCATGGCTCGCAAGCGCATTGTTCGTATTGTTTGCCAGTGGTGCCCCGGGGTTTGTAAGTGGAGGTGGCAACATCGCCATAGCACAAACACAGTACATCACAGGTACGGTTGTAGATGATTTTGGCGAACCAATTATCGGTGCCAACATCCGCGTAAAAGGTACTACCAAGGGAACGATTACCGACATCGATGGTAAGTTCTCTTTGGATGTAGCTTCAGGTCAAACAATTGAAGTCAGCTTCGTGGGCTTTTCCACCCAGACGATTGCGGCTGCTTCGGGCATGAAAATCATTCTTAAGGAAGACGCACAGTCACTGGACGACGTAGTGGTTGTGGGCTATGGCGTACAGAAAAAGAAACTTGTCACCGGTGCCACGGTGCAGGTGAAAGGCGATGACATTCAGAAACTTTCCACCACCTCGGCATTGACTGCCATGCAGAGCCAGTCTCCCGGTGTCACCATTATGCAAAAGAATGGTCAGGCAGGCGAAGGCTTCAAGGTGAACATCCGCGGTTTGGGTACTACGGGTAATTCGGACCCGTTGTACGTAATCGACGGCGTTGCCGGCGGTAACCTGAACGACTTGAACCCCGCTGACATCGAATCCATCGATGTGCTGAAAGATGCTGCTTCCGCAGCCATCTACGGTGCCCGTGCCGCCAACGGTGTAATCCTTATTACCACCAAGCAGGGCAAGGCCGGCAAGCTGCAAATATCCTACGACGGATACTACGGTCAACAATACTTATATAAGGCTCCCGACGTCCTGAATGCTCAGGAATACATCTACAGCCGTCAGCTTCGCGAGTTCAACGGTGGTGCCGCCGTGCCCGACTGGCAGGCAAAGCTCCCCGCAGCCATCTACGAAAGACTCTTTGATGCGGAAGGTAACGTACTGAAGAACGGTTGGAAGGGAACGAACTGGATTGACGAGTCCTATCACAAAGGCGCCGTAACCCAGAACCACTCCATCAACCTGATGGGCGGTTCCGACGCATCGAAATTCTCCTTCGGTTTCTCCTACACCGGGCAAGACGGTATCTTGGGCGGCGAAAACCAATCGCAATTCGACCGCTACAACATCCGCTTGAATTCCTCGCACACCCTGCTCCGCTCTAAGGACAACTCCTACAACGTGATTACCTTAGGCGAGAACGTGAACATCGGACATGGCAGCAAGACAGGTATCTCCCAAGGGAGCATGTATTGGAACAACGTACACGATTTATTGAACGCCAATCCACTACTCCCCGTTCGTGATGCCAACGGAAACTACTACACCAACGCCGAAATGTCCGCCGACGGATGGACACTGGGTGCCGCCATCAACCCGCTGGCCATTGCCAACACCACTAGCCAAGGATTGAATGAAAGCAACAACTGGAACGTGAACGCCAGCGCTTACCTGGAAATACAGCCTATACGAAACTTGATTTACAAGTCACAGTTCAGCTACCGCTTTGGCAACAGCTCTTATCGTACCATGACCAGAGTCCACAGCTCAGGTACAAACGTGGCCACTCAGAACAACGCCTCCCAATCAACGGATTCCTGGTCGAACATCTCATTCGAAAACACCTTGAGTTACAAATTAGACATCAACAAGCACAACATCGACATTGTATTGGGTCAGACCATTGAGCAAAACAAGTTCGGCGAACACCTTGAAGCCAATGGTAACAACCTGCTTTTCGGTGACAGCTGGGACCATGCATACTTGGACAATGCGCAAATCAAGAAACTGGCTGACGTCAGCGTAGGCGGTCATCCTGCATACGACAGCTCTCTGGCTTCCTTCTTCGGACGTGTCAACTACAACTTCAACGAAAAATACATGCTGCAAGCCACAGTTCGCGCCGACGGTTCTTCAAACTTTGCCAGAGGTCAGCGCTGGGGTATCTTCCCCTCCGCATCAGCAGGTTGGGTAGTGACAAACGAAGAATTCATGGAATCCGTCAGAGGCGTCATGGACTTCTTAAAAATCCGTGCGTCTTGGGGACAGAACGGTAACTGCAACATCCCTAACTTCCAATACCTGACACAAGTGGGATTCAACGATTCCGACGCTTACTACTTCGGCGTGGGCAACCACGAAGAAGCCACCACCGGCGGTTCGTTCAACGTACTGGGCAATCCCAAACTGACTTGGGAGACTTCCGAGCAGCTGAACATCGGTATCGATGCCCGCTTCCTGGATAGCCGTTTGGGACTAGCTTTCGACTGGTATAAGAAAAGCACAAAAGACTGGCTGGTTCGCGCTCCGATTTTGGGCGTATATGGTATCGGCGCTCCCTACATCAACGGTGGTAATGTAGACAATAAGGGTATCGAACTCTCTCTCAGCTGGAACGACCAACTCAAGAACGGTCTGCGCTACGGCATTACCGCCAACATGTCCTACAACAAGAATGAAGTGACTAAGCTGGCTAACGCCGAAGGCATCATTCACGGCCCCGGAGCCGTTTGGCACCAGCTCGAAGGTGAAGTATACCGTGCACAGATAGGCAAACCCATCGGCTTTTTCTACGGTTACGACACGAACGGCGTGTTCCAGAACGGCGAACAGATTCGCCAGTTTTCCGAGAAGTATGAGGACAAGCTTCATGGTGGAAACGACAAGCTGAAACCGGGTGACATCATCTACCGTGACGTGACTGGTGACGGCGTAATCGATGACAACGACCGCACCATGATTGGCGACCCTCACCCCGATGTAACTATGGGTTTGAACATCAACCTCGGTTACAAGGGCTTCGACTTCTCTGTAACCGGTGCGGGAGCCTTCGGACAACAGATTCTACGTACTTGGGCAAATCAGGATTTCCTCACGGAGAACCTCAATAAGAAGATTGTCTATGGTTCTTGGAAGGGCGAAGGCACTAGTAATAAACTCCCCCTCTTCGATGGTTTTGACACTCCGAACTGGAAATACATGTCGGCAGCCATGCTCGAAGACGGCGACTACTTCAAGATTCAGAACGTGACTATCGGTTACGACTTCAAGCGTCTGTGGAAGTCTTGTCCACTCCAGCAGCTCCGGGTTTATGTGGCAGCCAACAACCTTTACACCTTTACCAAGTACACCGGTATGGATCCGGAAATCGGCTCCAATGGTGGAGCGAGTGATGACTACTCCTGGGCAGGCGGTATAGATACGGGTGTTTATCCTTCATCCCGCACCTACTTGGTTGGTGTAAATCTTAAGTTCTAATCACCTTAATATATTATAATATGAAATTCAATAAATTATTTATACTTGGGATTGCATCCATGCTCACCTTCTCCGGTTGTGATGACTTCCTCGACTCGCAGGACTACACCGGCAAAAACGGCACCAACTTCCCATCAACAACCGAAGACGTTAACAAAATGGTAGCCGCCGTTTATAAGTCAACCTTCTACGGTCCATTTCAGGGCAACAACCTTGAACAGTATTTCTCAGTGGCAAACATCATGTCGGATGACATGTTTGGCGGTGCCGGAGTCGGCGACCCCTGGTGGCAAGGTTTAGACCATCTGATGTATGCCCAAACCAACCAAATGCAAGATTTGTGGACATATTCCTACGAGGCCATTGCCCGCGCCAACTCCGCTTTGGCCGTGATAGACAACATTCCGGATGAAGAAACACGCAACCAGACTAAAGGGGAACTCCTTTTTATGCGTGCTTATAATTACTACAACCTGGTGTTGGCCTTCAACAATGTCCCAATCATTGAAAAAGCCCCGGAGACGGTGGAAGAAGCACAGATTGCTCCCGAACAACGCGAGGGCAAGGAAGTCCTGAAGCTGATTGCCGACGACCTCTATGAAGCCTGCGAATGCATGCCGAGCTACCCATACGACGGCTGGAGCAAGCTGGCATTCGGTAAGGTGTCCCGTTGGGCGGCCGAAACCCTGCTGGCCCGCGCCTTCCTTTTCTACACAGGCTTCTATGGCGAATCGGAGATGCCCAAGACAGAAGGTTCCATCAACAAGCAATATGTAGTTGAGAAACTGGACGATTGCATCAAGAACTCCGGTCATGACCTGTTGACTGACTACCGCTCACTTTGGGCCTATTCAAACCAATACACTGCCAAAGATTACGACTTCGTAAATGATATGATTGAAGCAGGTACCTGTTACAAGGAAGGCAACAAGGAGGTGATCCTTGCCATCAACTTCCAGTATCAACCGGCATGGTCCGACAAGCTCCACCTGACCAACCAATATGGTCTGTTCTTCGGCATCCGCGCAGACAATAACAATGCGGACGATGATCGTTTCCATGCGGGCACAGCTACCTCCGTTTATCCATTCAGCACCGGCTGGGGCTGCGGCACCGTGGCAACAAACCTCGTGTCAGACTGGAAGAACATCGAACCTAACGATCCACGCCGCGATGCTTCCATCCTCGCATTCCCGGCAAGTTTGAAGCCCGAGACCTTCTCAGATGCTTGCGAACTTACCATGTATCACAACAAGAAGATTCCTTCCGTACGTTCGACCGGCGGTAAAAGGCTTTCATGGTCGCTCGACCAAATGGGTGCTGACCCAGCTGAAACCGGTAACTACCAGGCCTCCAACTGTACGCCTCTCATCGTCTACCGTTTTGCCGATGTGCTTCTGATGTACTCCGAACTGACACAAGATGCAGCCACGCTGAACCGTGTACGCAATCGTGCCGGCTTGCCCGCCGTGGCCTATAGCGACCAAGCCCTGCGCAACGAGCGCCGCTGGGAGCTTGCATTCGAAGGAAGCCGTTGGGACGACTTGCGCCGTTGGGGCATTGCCGGTGAAGCTCTTACCAGACAAGCAGGTCAGGTGATGTACAATTGCGGCAAACCGACTACCATGCCCGAAGCCGGTGGTGGCTACAAGCAACGCTATAACGAAACCAAGGGTTTCTATCGCATTCCGAAGTCCCAAATCGACCTTTCGGGCGGCACATACAAGCAAAACGCCGGATGGGAAGACGATACCAAGACTCAATTTGCAGGTTATTAATTCTTAATAGGTAGATAATATGAAAAAGATAATGCTAACATTGGCAACTGTATTGGCTTTCACATTCACTGCTTGTGACCCTGTTGAGGACTTTACAAAGAATACAGCTTCCAATTATTCAGAAGAACAAATCGATGCCACCCTCATACAGAATGGTGGCGATAACCTAGTAGAGGTGACTGTGCACAGCAATGCCACCGCACAAATATCGAACGGCAAGCAGAACTTCAAGGCCAACTATGCCAAAGTGGTGATGCGCGAAATGGGCGAGAACTTCATCTACGTCAAGCTTTTCAACGCTAACGGTTCCATTACCGAACGTCAGTATCCCATCGAAGTTACCAATATGAAGTATGAGTTACCGATTCTTGAAACCATCATCTGGCAGGGCGAACAGTCTTGCGGCGGTTGGGACGGTGCCGGTCTCCGCTTCAGCGACACCGAAGGTAAGGGATTACCAACTTTGAGCGATGACACTTATGACTGGATGGTAGGCAAGGTACTGAGCCTGGACATCAAAGCCGTGAATGGCGATGGTACTACTATCCGCGTGACAAACGGGCACTGGAGTAAAGAATATGTTTCTGACACCCCTGTCACTCCCGGAAAGTTCCAGTTTGAATTCACTCAGGAAATGTGCGACCAATGTAAGAAGGGCGGTGAAGGTAGAGACCTATTGTTTGTAAGTAACAACGGCATTACCATCTCCAAGTTCTACTTCGAACTGTAACACAGCCCCTATCCCCTAAGTATAAGGCCATGTCAGTAAGGTAATAACCTTTTGACATGGCCTTTTTAATAGATGACTATTTAGTCGTTGAAAAACCTAACTTGTTTAACCCCTGTTGTACATCAGGATGACTCATGAAGAGTTTCCAAAGCAGTCCGGTACGGTAATTCTCTATCATTACAGCTATCGGGCCCTGGTCGATGGCAAGATAACGCTGCGGGTACCAGTTGTCCGTTTCGCTGAAAGCGTCGTAGAAACCGTAAGGGCCGAATACTTTGTCACCCATCTCATAGAGGTGGCGCATTACTTGCATGGACTCTTCCGGTGTGTAAACGATGGAGGAAAGAGCGGCAGTGGGGGAGATGACTCCTTGGTCATCGCGCTCATTGGGGGCATGGGCGGCATAGCCGTTTACGGAATAACTTGCTGTTAATCCCCAGCAATCGGGACCGAATCCTTTGTACTTCTTCGGATTACGAACACAATAAGCACGGTTTACGAGTGTTAAGTTACGCATTTTGTCGAAATAGCTGTTGCAGTATTCATCTTTCAATCCGGTAGGATTAAGACCTAAGAACGAATAGTGCGCCCAGAAAAGTGGACCAGCTTTTGTGCCTTGATAGCGCAGGTGTAATTCGATATCTTCTACCTTGTGCGGTTCTACGATAGCTCCGTTTTCTGCCCATCCTTCGTGATAAACGGCAGCGGGGACACCATGAGTAGGTGAAGCGGCGGCAAGAATATACATAATGAGGCATTCGTTGTAGCCATGAACGGGGAAGTTCATTTCCCATGCGTATTCGGGGCTCCAATGCCAATAAAGAACATTCTGGTCGTTCTGGCGATAGAAATTCCAATCTACTTCGCGCCATATTTTATCGATACGGGCTGCAAGGGCTTGCTCCTGTTCGTTACCTTTTACATAGTATTGATGTACGGCAAGGAGAGCTTGTATAATGAAGGCAGTTTCTACCAAGTCACCACCATTGTCTTTCTTACCGAAAGGCTTCACTTTGCCTGTATCACCATACCACCAGTGAGGGTAGGCACCATGAAAACGGTCGGCTGTTTCGAGGAAAGTGATAATCTTCTCCATACGGGCAAGACCTTCTTCACGTGTCACGTAGCCACGGTCGATACCTGCCAAAACTGCCATGATACCGAAACCGCTACCACCGGAGGTTACTACATTCTGATCGTTTTCAGGATAGATGCCATCAATATGGACGCGTTCGCGTGCCAGTCCGCTATTAGGTTCGGCACCGTCCCAAAAGTAATTGAAGGTTCTGCGTTGAACGGTATCCAACAAGGCGTCATCACTCAACTGTTCCTGAGTTGTAGCAGGGCTTTTACATTGTGTAAAGCCGAGCAGTAGAGTAAGCAATAATAAGCTATATTTTATTCTCATATCTTTTTTACATTATCTGTTTTACCTAATTTACCTATCTGTTTCTTTCAGATTACTTACCGTTTTCGTCAATCGTTAAGTTGACAAGTACAGGGAAGTGGTCGGAGAGGCATACATTGTCGGGAGTATCTTGAACTACGCGGTAACGGTCTACTTTTGCTTCATCCGTTACGAATATGTAATCCAGTAACACACGTTCTTCCAGTGGCAAACGGAAGAAATCATGGAAAGACCATGACGGACCGTATGTGATGGCAGCTTTCTCAGAAGCATTCTTCATTCCACCTGCTTCTAATACCTTTAACGGGTCTTCCCCTAGGTTACAGTTAAAGTCACCTGTTACGAAAGCGGGCATACCCGGTGCTAATTCTTTGATTTTGTTCAGGACGAGTTGGATACCTTCCTTGCGGGCTACCACTCCGTCGTTATCGAGGTGGGTATTAAAGAAAGCAAGTTTCTTACCATTGCTCTTTTCTTGCAGGATAACCCAAGTAGCTATGCGGTTGTATGAGGCGTCCCAACCTCTTACACCGATGCTGTCAGGGTGTTCGCTGAGGGCGAAGTTGCCGGAATCTACTAAAGTAAAACGTGCAGTATTAAAGAATACGGGACAATATTCGCCTGCTTCTTTTCCATCGTCACGACCTACACCTATAGCCGTGTATTGGGGAAGTCCTTGTTTCAGATCTTCCATTTGGTTGTGGCATACCTCTTGCATACCCAGTAGGTCGGGTTGGTAGTAGGTAATCATTTTGCAAACATCGTCTTTGCGGTATTTCCAGTTGTTGGCACTGTCCGAGGGGGCATCCAGACGGATGTTGAAAGTCATCACTTCCAGTGGCTGCTTGCTCTGTGCAGGCTGGCTTTTGCAGCTTGTGAGGAGGAAGAGACCACAGGCGCAAAAGAGCAGAGGCTTGAGAAATCTTGTGTAGTTCATGTTTTCCTTATTTTAAAGTAATATATATGATTGAAATGGATGATATTTTCCCCGTTTGCCGGATGTATATATCCAGCGTATTGGAAGTATAGATCCAGCGCGTTGGAAGTATAGATCCAACACGAGGGATATATACTTCCAACAGCCCATGTTTTTACTTCAGTGTCAGACGAGCTGTTTTCACCGTTTGGCTGCTGCCACCAATCATTACATCAAAGTCTCCCGGTTCTACTACATGCTTCATTTCGTAGTTGTAGAAGCGCAATAATTCAGGAGTGATCTTGAAGGATACTGTCTTGCTTTCTCCTGCTTTAACCCAGATTTTCTCGAAACCTTTCAGTTCCTTTACCGGGCGGGTAATACTTCCTACAAGGTCACGGATATAAAGTTGAACAACTTCGGCACCATCACGTTTGCCTGTATTGGTTACGGTTACTGTAGCCGTAACAGAACCATCCAGCCCCATGGTCGGAGTGCTTAGAGCAACATCGCTGAATTGGAAACTTGTATAAGACAAACCATATCCGAATGGGTACAGCGGTTCATTATCTACGTCCAGATAGTTGCTGCGGAACTTTTCGAACCACTTGCCTTCTGCCAACGGACGACCTGTATTCTTATGATTGTAGAACAAAGGTATCTGACCTACATTCTTAGGGAAAGTCATCGTCAGCTTACCGCTTGGGTTTACATCACCGAACAATACATCACCGATAGCGTATGCGGCTTCACTACCACCGAACCATACATTCAAGATAGCAGGTACATTTTCCTGTTCCCAGGTCAACGTCAACGGGCGACCGGCGAAGAGGGTCAGCACTACGGGTTTTCCGGTTTTCAGCAATGCTTCCAATAGGGTACGCTGTACATCGGGGATATTCAGGTCTGAACGGCTTGAACTTTCACCACTCATTTCAGAAGACTCACCAATGGCTGCAACAATTACGTCTGCACCGGCAGCTACTTTCAGAGCTTCGTCCAGCATTTCCTTATCTGTACGGTTATCACGATTCAGTGAACGACCAAACATAGTAGCACGTTCTTCGTAAGCGGCATCGCCGATCAGGTTGCTACCTTTGGCGTAAGTGATATTCACTTTACCGGCGGTCATTTCTTTTAAGCCTTCATAGAGCGAAGGATAGTCTTCGAGACGTGCAGCTACGCTCCAAGTACCGGGCATGTTGCTGCGGGTATTGCCCAACGGACCGATTACGGCAACCGTACCTTTCTTCTGCAATGGAAGAACAGGTGCTTGACCGACTACTGCGGGTTGATTTTTCAATAAGACAAAGCTTTCACTTGCGATCTTACGGGCAGCATCACGATGTTCTTTCGTAAAGATATCGCGGGCGGGACGTTTCAGGTCACAATATTTGTAAGGGTTGTCAAATAATCCTAGTTTGTATTTAGCTTCGAGGATGCGACGACATGCTGTATTCAAAGTCTCCACATTGATTTTGCCTTCGTCGATGGATTTCTTGATAGTACCTACGAAACCTTCGCTTACCATATCCATATCTACACCTGCTTCGAGTGCGCGGGCAGATACGGTTTGCAAATCACCGATACCGTGTTGTATCATCTCGGCGATACCGGTAAAGTCTGTTACAACGAAACCATTGAAGCCCCATTGTTTACGCAGTACATCGGTCATCAACCATTTGTTGGCAGTGGCGGGTACACCGTCCACCTCGTTGAAGGAAGCCATTACACTACCTACACCGGCGTCAACAGCAGCCTGATAAGGATATAAGTACTCATTGAACATACGGTTGTGGCTCATATCTACCGTATTGTAATCACGTCCGGCTTCACCGGCTCCATAAAGGGCAAAGTGCTTCACGCACGCCATTATTTCATCATTGCGTTTCAGTTGGTCCTTCAGGTTAACACCTTGATAACCCAATACCATAGCACGTGCAATAGCACCACCTAAGAACGGGTCTTCACCATTACCTTCACTGACACGTCCCCAGCGTGGGTCGCGGCTGATGTCTACCATCGGGCTGAATGTCCACGAGATACCGTCAGCACTAGCTTCAACAGCTGCAATACGGGCAGATTTCTCAATGGCTTCCATATTCCAGGTACAGGATAATCCCAATGGGATAGGGAATACTGTTTCGTATCCGTGTATTACGTCCATACCAAACAGCAAGGGAATACCCAGACGAGAATTCTCTACAGCCAGTTTCTGTACATCTTTTATTTTAGCTACACCTTTCAGATTGAAAAGTCCGCCAACCAGACCTTGTTCAATCTTCTTGGCTACATCGCTACTCTTGGCTTGACCGGTAGTGATTTCTCCCGTTACGGGTAGGTTCAACTGCCCAATCTTTTCTTCCACGGTCATCTTCTTCATCAGTGCGTCGATGTAGCGATCCATGTCTTGCGGAGATTTTTGCGCCTGTATGCTGTTTGCACTCATCAGAGCAGCAGCCAGCAACAAGCTTGTTCTTCTGAAAACTTTCTTCATACTATGTCTTGTTTGGGTATTTATTCAAGTTTCGCAAGTTAATGATAATTTGACACAAAATGTATGTAACTATCATTAACTTGCGAAGACTTTTAGTTCATAAGATTACTCATCCTTAGGCTCTTTCAGCAAGTCAGGAATCTGAGTATATTGGTTGAAAGGAAGCGGCAGCAGTGCCTTGTCTTCCGACCAACCTTTCAATTCGGTTTTTGCCAATCCGGTACGTACAAGGTCATTGTAACGCTCACCCCATTCGCACATAAACTCCATGCGACGTTCGTCCATAACTTGTTGGAAAGTTACGTTGGTGAGTTCCGGCATCTTAGCACGTCTTCTTACTTCATTGAAGGGGGCATCACCATTTTTACCATTTTTGATCTTTGCTTCTGCATTCATCAACAAGACATCGGCATAGCGGAAGATACGGGCATTGTTGTTGGTTCCATATTTCGTACGACCGGGAGTCAATTGGTTAAGCGGTGTATAAGCTTTACCATTCCAGCAGTCAGTCTTTTCCGGATTTGGTTGTGGTTGGATTACATCACCATCCGGAGTAGTTGTACCGGCTAATAGGAATGAAGTGGTGGCGCGTATCGTTTCTCCACGTTCGTAGGCCCAATCGCGGAAGGATTTTAAAATACCGCAATCTCCCCACCCGCTAATGTCACTACCGGCATTGTTAGGACCTTGGCAAACAAACCATTGATCACCGTCAATCAAATCACCGGAACCATTGCCGAAGTCAGTCATCTGGCATTCGAACATAGATTCATCGCAAAGTTTGCCGGGAATCTTCCACAGTTGATAGAAGTCGGGGTAGAGTGAGAAATTGCCATGTTCGATGATATCGTTGGTCAGTTCTTCTACCTTTGTATAGTTTCCCATATTCAGATGAACTTTAGCTGCCAGCATTTCGGCAGAGAAGGCTGTTACAGCTCCTTTGTGTTCGCTTTGGTTAGGGCGGATGCGCGGCATGTTATCAATACCGTATTGCAGGTCTTCCAATATGTATTTGTTTACTGCATTGGCGGTAGAACGGCTCAGATCAACCTGATTGTTGTCACGGAGAATGGTCACAGCTCCAAATGCTTGTACTAAACGGTAGTAGGCATAGGCACGCATGAATTGAACTTCACCACGATAGGCTTTGTAGTTCTTCATATCACTATCATTGGTGATATTCTGTGCATACAAGTCCAATGATTCTACAGCTGCATTAGCAGTTTTGATGATATTGTAGTATTGCATCCACAGTTCGTTGAATCCCCAAAAAGAGTCGTTATACTTGTATATGCTCAAATTATAATAGTCACTGTCATTCCACTGACCACTGAATACGTCTTGGTCGCGGATAGTAGTCACTTCCCAAATCACCCAATGCAAACCGCTGGTACGAATTTTTGCATATACACCCGATACCGGTTGATACATATTACTGATATTGGTATAATCCACCTTCTGCTCGGGAACCTTACCTTCGGGCTCTTTATCCAGAAAATCATTACAGGATGCAAATGACAACACCATTAAGGCGGACATTAAATATAGTAAAGGTCTTATGATTGTTTTCATTAGTTCTTATTTATTAATGTGTTATTGACTAGAAATCGAATCTCACTCCAAACGTATAGGTCGATGTCAAAGGATATACCTCTGTATCCCAACCTTGGCTGTCAGACAACTCGGGAGAGAAAGCATTGGCCTTGAAAGTAGTGAACGGACGATCTGCAGTGAAACTCAGGCGTACTCCCGGCATGATGTAGTTGCCCATCTTGATGTTACGGAAAGTATAACCTAATGTAATGTTCTGAATGCGGAAATAGTCTGCACTTTCTACAAAGTAAGAGCTATATTTCTGGTCGCTTACGTTCCAAGGTTTCAACAGAGCGGCAGCCGATGGATTGCTGTTGGTAGAACCCGGGCCTGTCCAACGGTTCTCGTATTGAGCACGGTCGAAGTTGTAATTCTGAGAAGAGTAACGAAGCGCACGTTTGCGGTTGAACATTTGGGCTCCGGCTTGACCGTAAGTAGTCAACTGGAAGTCGAGGTTCTTGTAATTCAGACCGAGGTTAATGCCGTATGTAAAGTTGGGAATGTATGATCCCAAAGTAGTACGGTCGTTACCATCAAGAACCTTGTTTCCGTCGAGGTCGGCATATTTCAAGTCACCCGGTACACAACCGTTGGCTACTGCGATGGGGTCAGCAGCAATCTCTTCTTCTGTCTGATAAACACCGATCATCTTGAAGCCATAGAAAGAGTTCATTTCTTTGCCTACGATGTTAACAGTTTTACCGCCACGGATGATGCTATTGCCATTCAGGGATTTCACACGATTTCTCAAAGTAGAGATATTGACACCGATGTTGTAAGAGAAGTCACTGCCGATCTTGTCAGTCCAATTAGCACTTACATCAATACCCGAGTTCAGAATCTTACCATAGTTACCGGCAAGGGTAGTGGTACTAAAGGGCAGAAGCGGAGCGATAACGGCATTGTTGGTCATGCGGTGGTAGTAGTCTACATCAATGTTCAGACGGTTATCGAGTGTGATAAGGTTTACACCTGCATTCCATTCTTCTACAACTTCCCATGCCAACCAGCTGAAGTAAGTATTGTTCTGGTAACCGGGAATAGTAGAATTGCCGAATACACCAGATGAGCCGTTACCTGTAGAGATAGATGCGAAACCGTCGCTTGCAGAAACTTGGTCATTACCCAATTTACCCCAGCTGGCACGTACTTTCAGAAAGTCAGCCCACTTTTGGTTTTTCATGAATGATTCTTCTGAGAGAACCCATGCAGCACCTACGGATGGGAAGTAGCCCCATTTTTCTTGATATTTGCTTGAACCATCGGCACGCATCGTAAACATCAACAGATATTTGTCAGCATAGTTATAGTTCAGACGAGCGAAGTAGGAAACGCCACGATAGCAGTAACCATCATCTTTCACAGTAGCACCAGCTGCGTCACCGTTCTTGATGTACCAATATTCGTCGGCACCTTCGGGAACATTACTTGCTTTACCTTCAAACATACGCCATTGTTCTTGGCGCATAGAGTAACCCGCCATGGCACCAAACTTATGTTTGCCCCATTGCTCATTGTAGGTCAGGGTGTTATCCCAAATATAGTTGTAGTACTTGTTTTCGTTCTTTGTCAACTGAGTAGAAGCTGATTGCTGCCAGCTGCTTACATAATACTTCGGCGTAAACTCACGACCTTGGGTAGAGAGGAAACTATAAGAATAGTTGGTACGGAAATTCAGTTTGCTAGGAATGAGGTCAACCTGTGCATAGAAGTTACTCAACACTTGATAGTTTTCCTTGCTTGAGTCGAAATACTTGGCTGTTGCAACGGGATTATGGAAGTTTGATGTATAACCGAGTGCATCAGGTGAACCGAATTTATAGGGGAATGCCTTATCATTGCTTTCGTCATAAAGTGCTACGATAGGAGGGCAGTTGAAAGCCTTTTGCCAAGCTTGGTTGTTAGGAACCTGCTGGGTAGAGTTGCTGAATAATCCGTTGAAACCTACTTTCAACCAGCTGGTTGCATCAAAATCCAAAGAACCACGGAAGTTCATACGCTTGTAGTTATTGTCTACATCCATGATACCATCCTGATACAAATAACTTGCACCTACAGAGTAAACAGCTTTGTCCGAACCACCATTGATGTTCAAACTATGATTAGTAATAGCTGCTGTGCGCAGAAGGTGGTCGTACCAGTTGTTATCGGCACCGTATGTCCAGTCATGGAAGTCAGAACTTGAACGGTCACCACCGTATTTGTCGATAGATTTCACGAAATGTTCCTGATAGGCAGCATAGTTACCTTCGAGCAACATGGTGGCATACTCTTGGGAATTACAAAGTTCGAGTACATTTGATGCTTTCTGGATACCTACATAACCGTCGTATGTAATTTTAGTCTTTTGGTTACGTGCACCTTTCTTGGTAGTGATAAGTACTACACCGTTTGCTGCGCGTACACCGTAGATAGCGGCTGCCGAAGCGTCTTTCAATATAGACATTTCTTGAATATCAGCATTGTTCAGGAAGTTGATATTATCGTAGAACATGCCGTCTACTACGAACAACGGTTTACTGTTAGAGAAAGAACCGATACCACGGATTTGTACAGTAGGACCTTCGCCCGGAGCACCATTGTTTACGATGTTCACACCGGGAACTTTACCTTGCAGTGCTGCCATAGGTGTAGTAGAAGGAGTTGCACTCAATGCTTCGCCTTTTACTACGGTGATAGGTGCTGTCAGGTCTTTGGCTTTTGCTGCACCATAACCAATAACAACAACCTCTTCCAATTGCTGTGTATCGTCTTTCAGTTTTACATTGATAATTGACTGGCCGTTTACTTTAACTTCCTGTGTCAACATACCAATATAACTAACGATAAGTGTCGCATTTCCCGGTACATTGCTTAAAGTGTACTCTCCATCCAGATTGGTAACTACACCATTACTAGTACCTTGTACAAGGATGGATACTCCAATCAGCGGTTCGCTGGTTGCATCGGTTACGATACCTTTCACTGTTCTAGTCTGGGAAAATGCCGGCATTGCTGCCATTAATAGGCATGCCATCAAGAATAGACTCTTAAGCCATGAGGCTTTTTTAAGAAGATGTGTTCTCTTCATTGCATTAAAATTATTAGTGGATAACTCATTTTAGTTGATTCGTCGCTTTGTGTAGTGTTTCGAATCAACTTCATGGCAAATGTATGGAAATCAATATATGGGATACAAAAAAGGTATTCACCAACAATACATATCTCTAAAAATTAACAAATAGGAGACTACTTATTTACTACTCAAAATAAATTAAGATACTGTTATGCAGTACAATAGCGTAGAGAAAAGTAATTTGTGAGATCTTCTCTCATTTCAATGAAAGATGTGAATTAAGTATTTGAAATTGAAGAAAATTCGCTTGCCGTTTGTTTGCTTATGGTAGTAAATTCTATTTTTAGCCACATGTTACACGGATTTTCTGTAGAATAACAATGTTAAAACTACAAAATCCGTGTAACCCGTGGCTAAAATATGGTTTGTAGGAATCGGTTTATCTCATTTGTTCTCCGAGAAGCCTAATTTCTTCAAACCATTTTGTACATCCGGATGGCTCATAAATAGCTTCCAAAGTAATCCGGTTCGATAATTCTCGATCATTACTACTATGGGACCTTGGTCGATGGCAAGATAGCGTTGCGGATACCAATTGTCTGTTTCGCTGAAAGCATCATAGAAACCATAAGGGCCGAAGACTTTATCTCCCATATTATAGAGGTGACGCATTACTTGCAACGATTCTTCCGGTGTGTAGACAATAGAAGAAAGGGCGGCAGTAGGTGAGATGACGCCCAGGTCTTCACCTTCATTGGGGGCATGGGCGGCATAGCCATTAACCGAATAACTAGCTGTCAATCCCCAACAATCCGGACCAAAACCTTTGTAATGCTTCGGATTGCGAATGCAATAAGCACGGTTTACGAGAGTCAAGTTACGCATCTCATTGAAATAGTCGCTACAATATTCATCTTTCAATCCGGTAGGGTTGAGACCGAGGAAGGAATACTGTGCCCAGAAGAGGGGACCGGCT
This sequence comes from Bacteroides sp., assembly GCF_030151085.1. Taxonomy (GTDB): domain Bacteria; phylum Bacteroidota; class Bacteroidia; order Bacteroidales; family Bacteroidaceae; genus Bacteroides. The sequence goes on from NZ_JASLER010000081.1 coordinate 82,534, forward strand.
TGGGTGCCTTGATAACGTAGATCCAGCTTGATGCCTTCTACCAAATGCGGCTCGACAATAGCACCATTTTGTGCCCATCCATCGTGATAAACGGCAGCAGGAACACCATGGCTAGGTGAGGCGGCGGCAAGAATGTACGTGATGAGGCATTCATTATAGCCGTGTAGGGGGAAGTTCATTGCCCAACCATATTCGGGACTCCAATGCCAGTAGAGTACATTTTGGTCACCTTGGCGGTAATAGTTCCAGTCTACTTCCCGCCATAACTTGTCGATGCGGGCGGCGAGGGCTTTTTCTTGCTCATTGCCGTTGACGTAATATTGGTGTACGGTTAGTAAGGCTTGCATGATGAAAGCTGTTTCCACCAAATCACCACCATTATCTTTCTGTCCGAAAGGTTTCGCTTTACCGGTATCACCATACCACCAGTGAGGGTATGCGCCGTGGAAACGGTCGGCTGTTTCGAGGAAGGAGACAATCTTCTCCATGCGGGCAAGACCTTCTTCACGGGTGACGTAGCTACGGTCGATACCTGTGAGAATGGCCATGATACCAAAACCACTGCCACCGGAAGTTATCACATTCTGATCGTTTAGTTCGTAGATACCGTCCATGTGGATGCGTTCGCGCGCCAGTCCACTGTTAGGTTCGGCACCCTCCCAAAAGTAATTGAAAGTACGGCGCTGTACAGTGTCCATCAGTTGGTCGTCACTAAGTTGTGCCGGGCTTGCTGCCGGGCTTTTACATTGTGTAAAGCCCAGCAGTATGCTGATTAAGAGGAAACTGAATTTAATCTTCATATAGGTATATGTTATTTTAAGGTGAGTTTCGCACTCTTCACAGCCTGACTACTTCCACCTATCATTATAGTAAAGTCGCCGGGTTCGGCTACATAATTGAGATCGTAGTCGTAGAACCGCAATAATTCGGGAGTGATTTTGAACGATACCGTTTTGCTTTCACCTGCACGGAGGAAGATTTTTTCAAAACCTTTTAGTTCCATTACCGGACGGGTAATACTTCCTACAAGATCGCGGATATAAAGTTGGACAACTTCTGCACCATCCCGTTTACCAGTATTGGTAACCGTAACCACAGCTGTGCTGGAACCATTCTGCCCCAAAGTCGGAGTACTTAATGCAATGTCACTATATTGGAAAATAGTATATGATAAACCATAACCGAATGGATATAGCGGATCATTATCTACGTCCAGATAATTAGTGCGGAACTTTTCGAACCATTTGCCTTCTGCCAATGGACGACCTGTATTCTTATGATTGTAGAATAAAGGTATCTGACCTACGTTCTTCGGGAATGTCATCGTCAGCTTACCACTTGGATTAATATCTCCAAACAATACATCTCCGATGGCGTATGCTGCTTCACTACCACCGAACCATACATTCAGAATAGCAGGTACATTTTCCTGCTCCCAAGTCAACGTCAATGGGCGACCGGTGAAGAGCGTTAAAACGACCGGCTTCCCGGTTAGCAATAGAGCTTGCAATAGAGTACGTTGTACATCGGGGATATTCAGTTCTGTACGGCTGGAACTTTCACCACTCATCTCAGAAGATTCGCCGAGTGCGGCAACTATAACATCTGCACCGGCAGCTACTTTCAGGGCTTCGTCCAAGAGTTCCTTATCTGTGCGTTTATCACGATTTAAAGAACGACCGAACATGGTGGCACGCTCTTCGTAAGCGGCATCACTAATCAAATTACTACCTTTGGCATAGGTGATGTTCACTTGTCCAGCCATCATTTCTTTCAGTCCTTCGTACAGAGAAGGATAATCGTTCAGGCGTGCAGCTACACTCCACGTGCCCGGCATGTTGCTACGAGTATTTCCCAATGGACCGATAACGGCAACTGTGCCTTGCTTTGCCAATGGCAATACGGGAGCTAAACCGGGAAGAACCGGTTGATTCTTTAATAACACAAAGCTTTCGCTTGCGATCTTGCGGGCTACGTCGCGGTGCTCTTTGGTGAAAATATCGCGTGCGGGACGGTTCGGATCACAATATTTATAGGGGTTTTCAAACAACCCCAATTTGTATTTGGCTTCAAGGATACGACGACAGGCTGTGTCCAGTGTCTTCATGGTTATTTTACCTTCCTGAAGAGATTTCTTCAGAGTGCCTACAAAGCCTTCGCTTACCATATCCATATCTACGCCGGCATTAAGGGCGCGTGCCGAAACGGTTTGCAGATCACCGATACCATGCTCTATCATTTCGGATATACCGGTAAAGTCAGTTACTACGAATCCATTGAACCCCCATTGTTTGCGCAGTACATCGGTCATCAACCATTTATTGGCAGTGGCAGGTACGCCGTCTACTTCGTTGAAGGAAGCCATTACGCTACCTACTCCAGCTTTAACAGCAGCTTCGTAAGGGTACATATATTCGTTAAACATACGATTGCGGCTCATATCCACTGTATTGTAATCACGTCCGGCTTCTCCGGCTCCATAGAGGGCGAAATGCTTTACGCAAGCCATGATTTCATCATTACGCTTCAGCTGATCGCTCAAGTTGACACCTTGGTATCCTAGTACCATGGCTTTAGCGATGGCACCACCAAGGAAAGGGTCTTCACCATTGCCTTCACTGACGCGTCCCCAGCGTGGATCGCGACTAATATCTACCATTGGGCTAAAAGTCCAGGAAATACCGTCGGCACTGGCTTCAATAGCTGCAATTCGTGCAGACTGTTCGATAGCTGCCATATCCCAGGTGCAAGACAATCCCAGAGGAATAGGGAAAATTGTTTCGTAACCATGTATGACATCCATACCGAAGAGCAAAGGAATACCCAACCGGGAATTTTCTACTGCCAACTTCTGTACATCTTTTATTTTAGCTACCCCTTTAAGATTAAAGAGTCCTCCAACCAAACCTTGTTCAATCTTTTTGGCTACATCGCTGCTTTTAGCCTGACCGGTGGTGATTTCTCCTGTTACAGGTAGGTTTAACTGTCCAATTTTCTCTTCTACAGTCATCTTCTTCATCAAAGCATCGATGAAGCCGTTCATATCTTGCGAAGATTTCTGCGCCTGCATAGTGGTGAACCCAAATAGGGCAGCTGCCAGCAGGAAACTTGTTCTTTTGAATACTTTCTTCATTCTTAGTTCTTTATTTTTGAGTAACTGATATTACGCGAGTATGGTAATAAAGGTTGTTTGTATAATATAGAGTCTGATTATCAGCGTACTATATTTACTTGTTTGTTGCATGCCAATGTAAAAGCGTTTACACTATGATGTAAGGATCGTTACTCCATATTGTAATGACCGTTACATCATATTGTAAACAGCTTTACTCCACAGTGTAAAGAGTATGATGCTATGGGGGAAATGGTACTGTCTCCGTATCATCATTGCACTTGCGTAACATGAGTTAGTAATTAGGATTTTGCTTTAATACACCGTTTGATTTATCGATTTCAGTTTGCGGCAGAGGAAGCAAAGCATTCTTATCTTGATAATTCTTTCCGGCAGCAGATAATACTTCTTTGGCAATTCCCCAGCGAACAAGATCGTAAAAGCGGTCCGGTTCTAAACCTAATTCTACGCGGCGTTCGTGACGAATGGCATCACGCAGTTCACTTTGATTCGTGGTAGTAACTTGCGGAAGTACATTGGCCAAAGTGCCACGGGCATGGGCACGTACTTGTTCCAGATAGCCCAATGCTTCGGCAGCTAAACCTTTTTCGTTGGCAGCTTCGGCACCCATAAGTAATACGTCGGGATAACGGATGATACGGATATTCACCCAGAAACCGGATTTAGTATATTTCTTGCGTAATTCAGGTTCTGTATAGGCTTTCTTGTTGAAGTAAGCTCCCATAGCGGTAGAGACGGGTGATTCACCGTATGGTTTGTTTGTGTTTTCAGGAGTAATGGGGTCTTCCACACTTTTACGGAAATAAAGTAAAGTAGCATCTTTACGTGGGTCGCCCGTTTCGAAAGCTGTACCCATCAGTTTGGTTGCCATGTGCCAGCCCCAACCTAAGTTCCAATCGCCTGCACCACGTACACCTTGCACTTCGCAGAACTGGCTGCCGATGCTAAGGTCTGCTTTCATGGCATCGGTAGCTTCACATTGAAGTTCGAATATACTTGCACCGCAGTTTTCTCCTTCTACAGTGAAGATTTTGTCGACCGGAGTATTCAAGTTGTAAAGACCTGACTTGATAACATCGGTAGATGCATTGTACATGTTGTCCCAATCGTTACGCATCATATAAGTACGGGCATGCAGAGAGCGTGCGGCACCCCAAGTTGCGCGTCCGGTATAATCGGAACTCCATTGCCTGGGTAAGCATTTTTCTGCTTCGGTCAGATCCTTGTCTATTTGCTCATAAATTTTATCAGCAGTAGTCTTTGGTATATTAGCATCCGAAGCTTCCACTACTTTGAAAGTTACCAAAGGAACTTCACCCCAAGCACGTACAAGGTTGAAATAACTGTAGGCACGGAAGAATAAAGCTTCACCCTTGGTGCGTATGTTTTCAACATCATCTTTATTTTCAGCTTTTTCGAGATCATCCAATATTTCGTTACACTGGTAAATGATTGTATAGTTCTGACCCCAATAAGCACCTAGAGTACCATTGGAAGCTGTATATTCGAAATCGTCCCACATAGCGGCTTGGTCTGCACCGTCGCCTGCATCACTTCCTTTCTCAGAGTCTTCGCTACGTACCATGTGAATCATGAATGCAGGGATACCGGCAGTAATGTTGTAACTACGCATCAAGTAGTAAACGTTGTACATTTTACCGCCCACCAAGGCGTTAGGAGCATCGTCTTCAGTGAACTGACCTAGTGGGTCGCGGTCCAGGAAGTCGTTACATGAACTGAATGAGATGGCTGCCGAGCCAATCAACAGTGATAGGATATATTTTTTAAATTTCATAAATCGTCATTTTTTTAGTTTAGAATGTCAAGTTGAAACCAAATGTATAAATAGCCGGCATCGGATAACTACCATCATCTACACCGAAGGCAATAGCCGAACCTCCCAGTTCAGGAGTATAACCGGTATTGTGCTTCCAGGTCTTCAGGTTCTGGATGTTGACATAGAGTTTTAATGCCTGCATACCAATTCTTGAGATTAACTTCTGATCGAAATTATAAGCTAACGATACGTTACGAATACGGAAGAAACTGCCATCTTCGATATAATATTCAGAATTCAGGTTATTTATGGTATGTTTGGTATTCAATATCGGTTGTGTGTTACTTGTACCTTCACCATGCCAGCGACCTAGGCGTTGCTCCATGAAGTTGAACTGGCTCCAGTTATAGTTATCCCAAGTACGATAGATTTGATTACCTGCTTGTCCCATCATGTCGATGCCCAGATCCCAATTCTTATAAGTAAGTCCCAAGGTGATACCGTAAGTAACGTCTGGTGTCGGGTCGCCAATCAGGGTACGGTCGGCGGTAGTGATTTCACCATCACCATTTACATCTTTGAACTTCAAATCACCCGGCGTAACGGTTGCCAGAGTATTCTTGGGCGAGTTTTTAATCTCTTCCTGAGTCTGATAAACACCTTCTACCTTATAGCCGTAGAAATAACCGATAGGATAACCTGCCATGGTGTAGCTTTGGCTCTTGTCGCCGGCAATGATGCTATAGCCCTCCTGTACAAGGCTTAGTACTTTGTTTTTGATAGTGGTTAAGTTACCGCCGATGCTGTAGCCCCAATCACCTATTTGGTCACGCCAGTTGAGTGCTAATTCGATACCTTTATTTTCAATAGAACCTAAGTTACCGATACCCGGAACTGTACCGGAGATACCCGGAACTTCAGCC
>NZ_JASLER010000069.1 GCF_030151085.1 Bacteroides sp.
AATACGGAAGGAAGCTCCCTGCCCGTGATTATTGCGGGCATAAATCGTACCTCCATGCAAATTGACAATCCGCTTGCAAAGGAAAAGTCCGATACCTGTGCCACTCTGCCCGTAAACGGGATAGCGAACACTTTTCTTGGACTGATAGAAACGTTCGAATATCTTCTCCACATCTTCCACTACAAGACCATGACCTGTATCACAGACATTGATATAGAGTAAATTTTCATTATCTGCACCCCGCACAGAGGCTACAAAGAGATCGATACGTCCATTGTCCGGCGTGAACTTGATGGCATTGGATACCAGATTGACCATGACTTTACGCATGTAGCCGGTATCCATCATCAGGCAGGGATTGTCGAGACGAAAATAAGTACGTATCTCTATATAGCGTTCTTTAGCAAAGACACGGAAAGGAATAAGCAACTCCGAAAGAAAATCGATGATATTCTCGGGATGCTTGTCCAGTGTCACCTTGTCGATGTCCAGTTTACGGAAGTCCATCAGTTCATTCACCAACGAAAGCAGATAGCTGGAGTTGCGCTCGGCAATCTGCAACTGTGCCTTCACAGCCTCATCCTGCGTTTCCTTCAAGGCATGTTCTATGGGACCATGTATCAACGTCACAGGTGTGCGGAACTCATGGGTGATATTGGTAAAGAAGGTGATCTTCTCTTCGGTTATCTCCTCTACATGTCGAGCCAGCGCTTCCAACTGTTGGTTCTGAACGGCAAGTTCCTGTGTACGTAATTCGACTTCTTTCTCCAACAAAGCCTTTTGCTCCCGATAGCTTCGGATCTTCCATCTATAGAACAGATAGACTCCCAGACAGACCAAAGCAATGAGAAGAAGATAGAACCAGAAAGATTTGTAGAAGTAGGGTGCAATATCGACTTCCAGTTCTGTGATATGGTCGGACCAGCGCCCCAGTTCATCGGTAGCACGGACTTGCAGAGTATAGTTGCCCGAGGGTACAAAGGTATATCTCGCCATGTAATCGCCCGGTTGTGTCTCATTCCATTCGTCTTCATAGCCTTTCAGGCGATAAGCAAAGCGGATACGGTTGCTGTTACCATAATTCTGCGTAGTAAAACCGATGGAGATACGACTCTCCTTTTCGTGCAATCGAATACCGGAAGCCAACGAAATATTCTTTGTCAGATAATTACCACCGGCAGGATAAATGGTGTTACCGCCTATCGTCAGTGAGGATAGCTTCACACGAGCATCCAACGGGGAAGAATTCTCTTTGTTAGAATGTATAAGGATCAACCCGTCTACCGTAGCCAGATAAATCAGATTCCGCTTCTCCGAATAGTGAATGCCGTTTGCATAGAATTGGGTAGTGGGTAGGCCATCGGATTGAGTGTAGTTGCTAAATGTCATTGTTTGCAGGTCCAGCCTGGAAACACCGTCATTGGTAGTAAGCCACAGGTTGCCTTGTGCATCTTCGGTCATTCCGGTGATAGTGTTGTTGGCCAGTCCGTGACGGGTGGTGTAGTTCTTGAAGACAAAGTGATTGTTTTGGTCGCTCTCCAATCGGTACAGTCCACTACCATTGCCACCTAGCCATATCACTCCGCTTTTGTCTTCAAAGATACTGATAATCTTCTCCAACTGTGTAGAATTGGGATTATCCAGTTTGTAGCGCAGGTACTTATAGTCAAAGTGCTTATTGGATCGGGCAAAAGAGGCAAGGTCTACTACAAATACACCTTGCGTAGTACCTACCCACAGACGTTTCTTAGCATCTATCAGCAGTGCATGAATAGCCTCGAACTCATTATCCGATTCATCAAACGGCACTCTGGTAAAGCTACCGTTCCGCTTATTGTAGAATTGAACACCACGAGTAGAACCGAACCATATTCCGTGGTTAATCTTATCTTCACAGGCACTGTTAATAAAATCGCCTTCTATCTCAGGGATCTCTTCACGGGTGTAACGCTTGAAAGTACGGTTGTTGGGAATGTTCAGGTCCATGCAGTTGATGCCCACACCCCAGGTATATGCCCACAAGTAGTTATCCGAATCTATCAAAATGCCATTGAGTGTATTGTTACTGATGGAAGTGATGTCGGTAGGCGAAAAGAGGTAGTGGGTGCATGCCTTGCTCGTATGGTTCCACTTCATCAGCCCATGCTCCACCATAGCAATCCAAAAATTGCCTTCACTATCTTCACTAACGGCATTGACAGGAGTAGTCATACCCGAAGTCTCGGAAGGAGATTCACAAGTTAACAGTTCTGCTTGCAGACGCTTCGGAGAGAGCAAATTGATACCACCTGTTTCTGTTCCTACCCAAATGGTTTCTCCTTCGGTAAACAAGCAATTGATAGCATTGCAATTTAGGGTAACGCCACCTCGCTCACTGGTCTGACGAATAAAGGAGAAGGTGTCCGATTCTCTATTATATACATTGAGTCCATTCAGGGTCGATACAATCAGATGGCCTTTCTCAGTCAGCTTGATATCTGTTATAAAAGCCTGGCTCAACATGCCCGGGCGATGTGTGGAATAGCGGTATCTCTTAAGGCTCTGATCCTTATAATTATACCGGAATAATCCTCTGTTCGAGCCTATCCATAGATCATCGCCATCGGCTTCCAGGCAAGATATCCGCCAGTCCTTACTAAAGGATACCAGGCTATCGGAGAGTATCTTTGCCTCCAGGCGGTTGTCCGCACATTTCACTAGCCGGCATACTTCATTATCAATGCCGGCACAGATAGCACAGTCGAGATCAAGAATATCGTGGACGGGGGATGAATAGTCGTTCTTCAGGCAATAATAGTTTGCCACAGCTCCCTTTTTATCCAGTTCGATACACCACAAGTCTTTATTGGAGGATATCCACAAATCTCCTTTTTTATCCTTATAGATAGTGTGGACATTTTCGTTCAGCAGTTGATGTAAGGGGCTATCTGCAGGAATATCTAGTTCTACCAGAGTATAGGTATCCAAATCAAATATATCAATTCCGCCCTCAGATGCTATCCACATGCGGTGGAAGTTATCTTCGCAAATCTTATGTACGAAGTCATTCTTCAGCCGTATCGGCTCCGTCTGCATATTGAAGTTTTGAAATTGATAGCCGTCATATCTCCCAATCCCATAGTGCGTGGCTACCCAGATATAACCTTCAGAATCTTTGAATATATCGTCGACAAAGCTATAGGGTAGTCCCGCATTCTCCGTGATAAACTTGAAATTATACTGCTCGAAGAAGCGCCCCGTACTTTGCGGGAAAAGCGTCAAAGCCTGTAGCAGCCCAACGAGAAGTATCAGAACGCGGCATTTCATAAATTGCAGAGACAAAATACTTAGGTCATATTTGTTATAGATTGTGCAAATATAGTTTTTTTAGATAACAAACAAAGACGAACGTCGAATATTAAAATCAGACAGCCCGTCCTATAGCTATCGAACTAGGCTGAATAAACGAATAATTCCGCAGAACTTCACAGTCCCACGGAATAATGATCAAAAAAATCTAATTATCTATGAGAGTATAAGAAACTCCCTTCATTATTCTTCATTTTGCACTCCCAATATCAAATACCCATAAGCAGGTAATGTGACCTGGTAATTCTCGGAAAGAACAGGAATAGCTTCACTTTTATTCAGAAGATTTATAGGAGCTTGTCCCATCCTGATACCTGTATTCTTCAAATTGACAGAAATAGTTTCTGTACTGTTCTGGAAACTCATGATTACGAGGGCTGAAACCTTACCATCCTTATTACTACGCTTGAAAACTAAATATTTATTATCATCATTGGATGGAATGCAGGTGCGTTGTCCCAAGGGAGCTAGTGCATTATAGCTGTTTTGCAGTCTGATTAAATTATAAAACTGCTTTTGGTCTTTTTGAGGCCATTTATCAAGAATGAATTGGGCGATATACTGCTGATGATGGTCACCATAATGATTAATCACTAAAGTTCCCATAGACACCAGATAGGCGACTTCGAAAAGACGTTCCTCAATGGTTGCCGGGATTTCCCACATAGGGGGAGTAATGGTGGTGGCACCCAATGCTACGGCACGGTCTCTGTAGTCCTTCAACTTAGTATTCAAATGACCGGGGTTCTGGGCTCTTCGGGCATTCAAGGCTTCGCTGTTCTTTCCACCACCCCAACCGTACATATCAAAACCTTGGATAAGACGGAAACCAAATCTACCTATCCACTTATCGATATTCCAGGCTCCTTCGGCATTGGTCAATATCCCTCTGCGATTCAGGACTTTTATGATGGATTCATCAATAATGTTGTCAGTAATGCCATCGTACACTTCGGGAGCATCCAGGAGTAGGCCGTCTACGCCTTTGTCCGCCCAAAAGTTCAGATAATTGCGGCACTCTTCTTGCCACTCCCGGTTATTGAAGTTATAACTCGGAATACGTCCTTCGGCACCATCCGAGTTTCCCCAGCAGGAGTAATAATAGGCGTTGGCCCTATCGCTCCAAAACCAGTTGTCATTCACCTTCTTGTCACTGAAGTGGAACCAGTTTCTCTCTTTACTATATACGTTGTTACGTTGGTCATCGCATGCTTTCTCAAAGAAAGGGGCTTTATGCCAGCAATAGCCTACGTTGCCGAAGAAAGTCAGTTTCATGTCACGGGCATGCATCTCCTGAAGAAGGTCCTCAAAGTCTTTGAGTGTTCCGATAGAGGGGTCGATAGTATAGTTATTCGTTGCACCCAATCCACCCCATACACTTGGGTCACCTTCATAGATGGCAGAAAGTTCGATACTACGATAACCTTGTGCCTTCAGTATATCCAAACTATCCTTTATGGAGTTTAAAGATTGCTTGTAGTATTTAGGATAGTATCTTGTCATACCCGAGGTTTCTTCCCACCAGGTTGCGTTATCGGGCGAACCAAATCCTTGAATAGTGAGCGAGCGGCTACTTGCCCTGTTATTATTCGCTGCATCCAGTATGGTCAGCCTGATATAGCGATAGGTTCCATTCAATTCCTTGGAGTACTCGGAGCCGGCAAAACCGGAGCGGCAGTCTGCCAATAAATCCCAGTCTTTATTATCTTTAGAACCTTCGAGGATGAAGGACCAGATATCTTTCTCGGCGAACAGTTGTTTTACGTTCCTGACGTCGCATGGCAAACCTAAATCGGCACAAATCCATTGAGGGAAAGTATTACTGTCGGCATACCAAAAGGTAGTCTCATCACCATCGAATGCTTTCTTTTGGGCATGGTCATTATCGCAAAACGAAGAGGTGGTAGTCAAAGCATCAAATGCCAGGTTCTGAAGTTCCCGATTATCCTGAGACTCTACACTCTTCTCTGTGCCAAATACACGGAATTCGCAGCTATGCGCCCAATACCCTTTGGAGGATCCCAGGACAGTAAGCCGGACATAGCGGAATTGTCCTGACACAGGAGTCTTAAAATCAAATCCACTGATACCGTCCGAGTTATCAGCCAATGCCGTCCATTGCGATTCATCATTAGAGCCTTCTACCTTAAACTTCCAGTTATCGTGGTCTTTGAATATCTGCTGAATGCCGGATAAAGTGCAGGATTCCTTCAAATCGACAGTCATAGACTGGGGGAACTGACCGTCAGCAGCTATCCAATAAGTGGATATATTTCCATCCAAGGCATCTTTCGGAGTATGTTTTTGCTTTACCACAACATCGGTACATTGTTTTCCCAAAGCTATGTTTCTATCCGCACTTGTTCCGTTTATAATCAACTCTTTCGAAGAAGGGAGGAAACCATCGGCAGAGCCTGATACGGTCAGCTTTACATAACGATATACTCCGTTCACACTCTCGGCAAAGATATCGCCGGCAATACCTTTAGTTCTGTCTACTAACAACAGCCAGTTCTCATTATCAACCGACCCCTCTAGCTTGAACCTCCAAACGGACGATTGCTGGAACACCTGGCAGATATTAGTCAGTGCACAGGGAGTTTTCAAGTCGACCACAATCCACCCTTCCGGTTTATTTGCCTGCCAGAATGAAACTAAATTGTCATCAACAGCTTTATTCGCAGCACGTCCTCCCTTTGAAGACGAAGCTACGATTGATGCATTTATCGACAAGTTACCTTTCTTCACTTCGGCAGCGACAGTTTCAGACTTTTGGGAAGAGTATCCATTGTTACCACTGTTTTGTGGGTAGGCATGAAGAGATAGCAACATTGCCCATATCCATATAATCTTAAATTTCATATTTATTATTTGTTTAAATCATTCTATTTATCATCCGCATACAAAATTCCAATTCTGCTTATTAATCCACACAAAATTAATAAAATAAATCACTTTTCAACCTTAGTTTCATAGCCCCACAGCTTCGAGCCGTTACCTGAATTCTTTCTCCACTCGTGCCGCCACCGGTGTATGTCCTGATCACGGATAAAAGCTTTGGGTTTTCTGTCTTCTTTGGTAGGCGCAGGAGGCAGAATTCCGGCTTCGGATTGATACCAATAAACAACGCTGCTTATATCCAGGGTCAGGTTATTATTGTGCCCGTGCTCAATGGTTCCCTTAAAAGACTTCTCAAAATAGATAGGATCGGCTATGAAGAAGCGATAGACATGTGTTCGCCCCAGCCAGCCGTTATCATTATTCACCCTGGCATAGCCATAGTATGGATGACTGAACAGTGACTTCGGACACCAGGAAGTATTGAAGAAGTCCTCGGTACCTGTACCCAACAAAGAGGCTTTCTTTTCGCCATCGATGAAAATCATATCGTCACCCTCACCATACCACATGGTGGACGGGGAATGAACATAATAGTTTATGCCCACAAAATGTCCTTTGCCCTTTATGTCAGCGAAAAGGTAATTGTTGGCACCATCTACATTGTTTTCCATTCTGCCTACCAGTCCCCACTCTGTTTCACCCTCGGGCAAAGCATCCGTCAATTCATGGTTATACCAGGCATGAAAGCGTCCCAGGTTGGCAGGCAACTTCTTCATTTCCGTATAATCTACATAGAAATAGATACAATCGATATTTATGTCACTCTGATTCTCTATCTCCAACCGGGCACCATTGGCAAACGGCATCTGGAAGTAAGATACAAGCCCCATTCCATTCGTAGGCCCCACAGCCAATGGAAGGGTGGAATATTCGTAATGCTCGTCCCATCCATTTCCAAAGAAGGCGGCAATGGGCGACTCTACCGAAGGGGTGGACTGACCATCCCAGTATATCCGGAAAATGAGATCGTTTCTCATGATATGCATTGGAGCGATGGTAAACCATATATGGTTGATGATACCCGTACCTGGTATGTCCACACTCCACTTCTCCCCCGGCTTTATCGGACCTACATTATCATTATTATTCCCCGTCTTATCGGCGCTACTCACTCTGCAATTGCGGACGCCCTCTTGTATGGTGGTCAGACTCCCCAATTCTCCTCCCCTCACCTGGGCATGACAATCCAGCATACCGACAATACTCAAAAAAAGCAATACTTTCAAACAAATATTTCTCATTCTTATGATATAAATTGGTTAAACAAAAAAACAATACTTACTTTTCTACCTTCGACATGGAAGGAGGAGTATCTTCCGGACGGCTTCCCCATTTGTGATTCGGCTTCTTCCCCATTACCAACTCCAGCTTGCCGCCATTCACTAACTCGGAATGATAGAACCAAGGCTTGGAAAGTTTCTTCCCATTCAACTTGGCAGACTGGATATACCGATTTTCATTAGACACACCTTTCGCCTCGATTACAAACGTGCCGCCTTTATAATATTTACTATCCAAATGAATCGTCACTTTCTCAAACAGCGGAGAACTAATCTCATAGAAAGGTTTGGTGCTTCCGCCGCCATCCATCTCGAACAAGCCCATTGCTGCCATTACAAACCACGCACCTCCCTGGCCTTGGTCTTCATCTCCCGGCCAGCCATGGAGGGGAGTAGAACCATAATACTTGTTCATCACCTCGCGCGCCCAATATTGCGTCAACCAAGGTTTCCCCGAATAATTGAACAGAAAAGCAGCCTGCATACAAGGTTGGTTGCCATGATTCACGTAAGCGGCACTAAAACGATCGCCCGGAGGAGAGAAATTGTACTCGGAAGACATTTCGAACCCTTCATTCAAGCGTCGGTTGAATTCCTCCTTTCCCATCATCTTTACCAACTCGTTCATATCATGGGGCACCATCCAGGTATATTGCCACGAGTTGCCTTCTACAAATCCGGAACCGAGCCATGACCAACTGTTGGAGTGTTCTTCCTTATTGACCGGTTGAAAGTTCTGCATCCATGTTCCGTCACTATATCTGGGGCGTACATATTTAGTCTCGGAATCGAATACATTTTTGTAACTATAGGCGCGCTTCGTGAAGTATTCATAATCTTCTTCATGCCCCAGTGTTTTGGCTAGTTGTGCCATGTTCCAATCATCAAAAGCATACTCCAATGTATTGGAGGTAGGACCTTCGTAAGTAGTACCGAAAACATTATGGTGTGACTTTTCGCCATAAGGAACATATCCGTGCTTCAGATATACATCCAGGTGCCTGTTGCCTACAATACCTCCCGAAGAAAGTGCCGTACCTTGGGTTGTCAATGTCTTCTTGATAGCTTCATACGCTTTATCTATATCATAATTACGGATTCCCTTCTGATAAGTACTCACCATAAGGGGTATTTCGTGCTGGGCTCCCATAATGTCACAATATTCCACTCCCGGAGGGCCGTTAGGCAACCATCCACCTACTCTGTAGTATTCCAAGAGAGACTCTACCCACTTGTTAGCAATGTCCGGAGTGGCAAGTGTCCATAGTTGATTCAAGTTCCAGAAAGTATTCCAAAAAGCATCACAACCATAGATGGGCGAAGCAGGATCTTTCAACTGCTGCACCTGCTCGTACATATCGACATATTGCCCGTCTACATCACTGAAGATTGTACGTGAACAGTAAGAACGGTATAAATTGGTATAGAATTTCCGCTTATCTTCTTCGGTGTCACCCTCTACTTCAATTGCACCCAGTATTTTTCTCCATTCGCCAACGCCATAGTTACGAACTCCTTCAAAGTCCCATCCAAAGCTAGCGGACTCGTGCTCCAAGTTTTTCCGGGCTTGTTCTATACTGACATAAGATATAGCTGTTTTCAACTGGATAACTTCATCCTTACGGGTATCGAAATTCATAAAAGCCCCTACGTCACGTCTGCCCCAGCAGATGGTAGAGTTGGTATCAACATATCCGTTTACCCATGTTCCAAATGACTTCATAGGCTTGTCAACACGAGCTACGAAATAGACCGTATAGTCATTCAACAGGTTAGTAGGTTCATCATAAGATGCTTGAGTGGAAAAACCTTCTATTTCATAATCACTCACTTTGGAGATAGAAGCCCATCTTACTTCATAGGGGTATTCCGAACCATTCTCCAAATCGAACAGGATGCGTGCACTGTCCGATGCAGGGAATGTATATCGCTGGAAGCCGGTACGTGTAGTCGATGTTAGCTCTGCTTTAATATTATAATCATCCAGAAGGACAGAATAATAGGACAGGGCAGCCTTCTCGTTCTCATGCTTAATACGGGAACGATAGCCGCTGTCCGGGTCATTCTCTTCGCCCGGTGTAATCTTCAGAGAGCCGGTGACGGGCATGGTCAGCAAACCACCCATTGTCCAGCTATGTATATGACTAAAACCGATGATTTGGTCTATCTTATATTCATAACCTCCTCTCCATACATTCCCTTGATTGTCAGGGCTCAGTTTTACCATTCCAAATGGCATTGCCGGCCCTGGAAACTGCATCCATCGCGAATCGGAGTTTCCAATCATAGGATCAACATAGTCTACAATGTCTTTTGTCTGCCCCCAAAGCGAAGAGCTAAAATACAAGAATAATAGCAATATTACCTTTTTCATATGAGTTTGTGGTATTAATACAAATATCTAATCAGATCCTCTAATCAGCAATAAGTTATTTAAGGAGGGTATCTTTGGAGTAAATATACCCTCACAAAACAATCTACTTTACCAATAAATGAGATAAACCTAAAACCAATAATCTATTTTGTTCCACCCCAACCCGGATTCTGTACGAATATATCGGTGTTCTTGTTGACTTCATCCTGATGGAATGGCCATAAGTAATGCTTGGGCGCTTCGAATACTCTTTCTTCCACGAAAGCACGTTTGAAGAAGCTGTTGTCACGCGCTCCAATATCCATTCCATGAACTGCCTTTGTCTGTTCGCTTATTTTCCAACGGTTACAATCGAAGTATCGGTGTGTCTCTAAGGCAAGTTCCACTTGACGTTCGTGTCTGATTTTCTGTCTCATTTCTGTCTGAGACAAGCCCGCTTTCAAGTCTGGCACTCCTGCACGTTTGCGTATCAAATTCATGTATTTATACACATCATCTATCGGTCCCGAAGCTTCATTCAAAGCCTCAGCATAGTTCAAATAGAGTTCGCCTAACCGAAAGTAGTTCCATGTCTTATTCACAAATACACCTCTCAATATATCCACACCTTTTTCATCCAGGAATT
Organism: Bacteroides sp.; assembly: GCF_030151085.1. GTDB lineage: Bacteria > Bacteroidota > Bacteroidia > Bacteroidales > Bacteroidaceae > Bacteroides. The sequence continues at coordinate 10,529 of NZ_JASLER010000069.1, forward strand.
TACGCATCAGGTAACCGGTAGTGGTATAGTCCGGGCCACCAGTACGGCCATCAGTAGCACCCATACGAAAGTCAATCTGCCGACCACGCCAGTAAGCACCACTATAAGTTATCGTAGCATAAAATCTTGGTTCCCTATCTACAAACATATTAAAAGTATTGTCCGGATAGTATCCCTTTTCATGTGCCATTGCCTTAAAACCTTCTTCCGAATAGCCTGACTCCTTGTTAATAATAGCGCTGCCATCGGCATTATAGCCTAAAATAGGAGTAGAACCATCTGCCATCTCGTAAGCATCAACCAATTCTTGAGTAGGACATAAACCCGACCATCCGCCAAGACTAAGTGGAGCGGCTGCACGTTCCATCTGGTCATAAACAGCTACATTCTTTGCGAAAATTATTTCCTTGTTCCAATTCTCTACGAATAAATAGCGATAGTTCTCCACCGGATCGCCCGATGCTGCATAATACAGCCCGTAACCAGCCTTTTCCATTTCGTCGATACAGGTTTTTGTATATTCGGCTGCTGTTTTCCAACGATCTGCGTCATAGGCAGTAGGAAACAGGTGATTTCCTTCCTTATCTGTAAAATCGGCATAATCAGGATTGCCATTCCACAACGGACTTGCTCTATAAAGTAGTACTCTTGCCTTTAGTGCCATAGCAGCTGCTTTCGTAACTCTTCCGTATCTGTCTGAGCCCTCTTTCATTTTCAACATACCACCGGCACGCTCGCATTCACTTGTAATGAAATCTACACACTGGTCCAACGGCATGCGCTTGCACAATTCCGAGAAGTCTTCATTAGGATCAAGCGCTCTTTCTGTGATATGTATCGGGCCATAGATACGTAATAACTGGAAGTGAAAGAATGCACGCAGGAAAGTAGCTTCACCAACCCAACCGGTACGTTTAGCCTCATCCATCGGAAGCTTTCCTACATTTTCGAGGAAAATATTCGTTTTCCGAATACCTTGATAAGCCATATTGGAAATGTCTCTCAATACATTGTCGGGTGTCCATGCACCATTATTCATGAAGTATGCAAAACAATTGGTATAAGGGTAGTCCAGTTCATCGGCAGCACCAACGAAGGGATTGTGCCCCCAGTCATTCGTAAAGTTCAACTCCCAAGGCATATTCCAGTAGATAGATGACAAGAACTGCTCGGCATAATTCTCGCGCGTGAATACATCGTTCAGTGTCAAGTCTTCATCGGGCGCTTTATCCAGGTAATCGGTACAGGAGGTATTTACTCCCAAAAATATCATCAGCAAAGTGATATAAATGATGTTATTTCGTTTCATATTCGTTCAAATTTAATCATTCTACTTTTTTAAAATTCTACTGCAAGTCCAAAATTCACAGCACGTTGAATAGGATACCAGTTATCAGATTCCGGATCAATCGTATGATTGATCTTATCCCACGTGTAGAGGTTAGTTCCGTTTACAAATATTCTTAGATTGCTAATTTTCAACTTATTTATCACTTTCTTAGGTATCGTATATCCCACCTCCAGGTTCTTTAAACGTAAATAACTGGCGTCTTTCTGCCAAACAGTAGAACGTCTCATGCTCTGTACATTAAAGCCGTCGGTTACCAACGGATATGTTGCAGTAGCCGCTGTTTCAGGTGTCCAACGATTGTCGTAAACTTCTTTAAACACATTAAAGAAGCCCATACCGCTTGCAAACGGCCAGAAAGTACGGTCTTCAAAGAATGTACTTGTACGGGCGGCTCCCGTAAAATAGGCACTCAAATCGAATCCTTTGTACTCAACTGTTCCACCAAATCCAAAAACCAACTCCGGTTCACGAGTAAAGCCAATCGCACACAGGTCATTCGAGTCGATAATCTTATCTCCGTTAATATCTTTATACTTCACATCACCTGGCCGCGGACGTCCTCCCAATAAAGACTGGTCGTACCAATTATCAATATCTGCCTCCGATTCAAAGAAACCTTCTGCTACCAGTCCGAAAGGTTGACCTATAGGATGTCCCAATTCTGACAAGTTTGCATAAAGCGGATCGGCCTTATCATTCTCAAGCACTTTACTACGAGCATACGTAACATTACCTCTCAATGAGTAGAATAACCCTCCGGCAGTGCGGTCTTTAAATTCTAATAATGCGTCAAAACCCTTATTTTCGGCTATACCCAAGTTACCCCATAATACGCTTGCTGCGAGGAAACCTGCCCCGGTGGGTACGGACTGGCGTTGCATCAAGATTCCTTTTCTCTTTTCATAGAAGAAGTCCATCTGCAAACTCAGTCTATCTCTCCATAGACCCAAATCGAATCCTAAATTCGTTTTTACTGCTGTTTCCCAAGTAACATTATTATAACCTATCTTGGATTCTATCATTCCACTCCACTTAATCTGATCTTTTCCAAAATAGTATAATTGTTCCCAATTCTGATCCATCTTCGTCAAATAGAGAAAACGGTCACCACCTATCTGGTCATTACCTACCTCACCATGAGAGAACCGAAGTTTCAAATTACTGATCACTTTATCATTCCAGAATGGCTCGCCCGAAACTAACCAACCAAGAGATACTGCCGGGAAGAAGCCCATACGCTTTCCCTTCGGGAAGTTCTCCGATCCATTATAGCCGGCATTAAACTCTACAAAATATCGTTGTGCATAGTCATATGTTGCACGCATAGCAAGACCCTGACTTCTATAAGGCAAATTCATAATTGAAGAACCAGCCGATAAATTATCATACTGCCGGCGATTCATCAGCAACATACCCGAAACCGAATGCTTGTCAAAGGTCCGCTGATAATTTACAGAGAAGTCCATATAGATAGCCCTATTGGAATTCTGTTGAATGTTGTAACCCATTGCTTTATCCTCCCGGTGTGTGATGTATACATCTTCTCCGGTCTGATCATTCTTCCCGATGTACTGCTTTATACCGAAATCCTTATAACGCAACGCTTTGTTGGCATGATAAAAGTCATAAGAAAAGTGTCCCTTCACAGATAACCCTTTTGTTACCAACCGGGATAAGTCCCAAGTCAAACCTGCTGTAGACTGTATAGTCGTCAGATGTTCATCAGAATAACCAGTCTGTGTGGACTGTCCCCATGGGTTAGAACCTATATAGGTAGGCAAACCGCTGATACTCCCATCCGGATTTGTGACCGGGAAAGCAATAGGACCTGTATCACGCAGTCCATTGAAAATTCCGGCAGCACCGGCACCAGGATAGTTTCTATCGTCGATAATACCGCCAATACCCAATTCCACAACCAAGTCTCTTGTCAAGTTTATATCAATATTAGAACGATAATTATACTTCGAAACCTTTGCATTGGTATTATGCGGATTGCTACTATCGGTTTTGTAGATACCTGACTGCATCGAATACCCCAAGTTGATGTAATAGCGTACTATTTCATTACCGCCCGTTACACTCAAATTATTAATTGTCTGGTATGAATTCTTATTAAGAACCTTGTCTATCCAGTCAACATTCGGATACAGATAGGGATCTGAACCTGTACGGAACTTCTCCAGTTCATCATTCGACCAACGAGGTGCTTTACCCACATTCGCCAATCCTTCGTTCATCAAAGAAGCATATTCATAACCATCAATATAATTCCTTTCTGCCAAGCTGGTAAGTATAGCAGATTCCGTGCGGAACGCAACCTGAGGTTTCCCTTGTTTACCCCTTTTTGTATTTATCAAAATAACACCATTAGCACCTTTCACTCCATACACAGCCGTTGCAGATGCATCTTTAAGCACAGACAAGCTTTCAACCTCATCAGGATTTACCGAACCGATAGCACGTTCAATACCATCTACCAATACTAAAGGGGCTTTTTCTCCCCAGGTTGCAATACCACGAATATAAATAGAAGCAGCATCAAATCCAGGTTCACCCGATGTTTGTCTGGTAATGATACCCGGCATTCGTCCGGATAAAGCATTCGGAAGCGAAGTAGTTGCCGTCTGCTTGATTGCTTTCGGAGCAATATTAGATATAGATCCTACCACACTCACTTTCTTCTGAGTGCCGTATCCCACTACCACAACTTCCTCCAATTTCGTATCACCTTCCTTCATCACTATATCAAGGCTTCCATTTCCCTTGATAGGTTGCTCAAGTGTCCCGAAGCCTACATAAGTAAATAGTAATACACCATCACTCGGAGCTTCTAATGAGAATTGTCCATTAGCATCAGTAATGGCACCAATGATGGTTCCTTTTACGACTACGTTCACACCGGGTAGAGTAATACCGGCTTCATCCTTTACAGTACCCGTTACTTTAATTCTCTCAGCAGGAGATAGAGCTACGACATGTCCGATGTCCGACAAAATAGATTCACCTAATACATTTAATGGTAGCGCCAAGCATCCTATAAATGCATACGCCTTAAAATTCCAAAGAAAACTCTTCCGAATCTTGATCTGAATGTTTTTGTTTTTCATAATTCAAAATACCATATTTTTAGTTTAACAAATAGGTTTATACAAATAATTTATACTCCGCAATTGAAGCTAAATTAATCCATTAAATAGTGTTTGATCAAAAACTAATAAGGGGTGATCCCTGAGAGCAAAAGTAGCGTGCAAAAAGGATTTAGCCGTGAATAAACGTCCCAATAAATGGTATCAGCGTCCCAATCTAGTATGATAATACCCCGATATTCTATTCCAAAAGTCTAATTCACTTTTTTCACTAATATATAGTCTAGTCTAATTAATGAATTAAGTGCGTTTTCATTATTACTGAAAGGGTTTTGAATTAAATGAAGAGCGATGCGTTCTAATTTTTTAACTCCATTCTTTCCGGAGAGTAGTTAAAGAAGTCCCCACTTTTAATACCCAATAGTCCCTCTTTTAGTGTCGTTGTCAGCGATATTAATTCGTTCCACCTGGTTATCCTTTCGTTCCACCTGGTTGACTTTTCGTTTTACCTAGGTGGAACGAAAAAGTAACCGGGTGGAACGAATTAAAACTGGGGAGTTTTAGACTTAATAGTAGGACTTCGACGAATAAAAGAGGGATTTATAAGGAGTAAGTACAATATTGGGGTTATCACTACATTTCCCCCCTCATTGTATCGAGACCAAGAATTCAGAATGCTAATAACCCGATGTTAAACGTTGGGGCGTATTCATATACTTATGCACTATCGGATCTTCCCGTGCTTCGGGAGTATTTACAACAGGCATCGGCATATAATATGAATCGATCTTGTCAGTAATTTGCTCTACGGATAGTTTCCCTTTACTATAAGTCAGATCGAATTCAAAGTTCATTTCACCTGGAGAATCCACACAGAAATTAACCACCCACAGATTATTATATAACATACCATACAGTTCATTAGAATTTTCAGGTGCATCCTGTAGCCTCGCCCCCATATGATGACCACCAAAACTAACAATCGGAACATCACCTGATGACCAAATACGGGTACCATCCTGCATGTCATATTTCACCCAACTATCAATGACAAAAAAGTCCTTGCACGAATTAGGTATTTGGTCCTTATATAATTCGCAGGGAATACCCCCATTGGTAGCCACAGGCTGCTTGCAATCTTGCGGGAAAGGGAACTTTGCATAAAACACCTCGGGAGCAATTGAAGAAATTCGATCAAAGAAAACATTGACTTTCGCCCTCGGAACTTCTTTAAATATCTCGACCTGACGATTCATATTCTTTACCCTCGGATGTTCCATGTCTTGTGAGATAATCCAGGAGTAAGGGGTTTCCCTAACTTTAGCTTTACCCTTCGGTTTTGCCCAGTCCACCTCAGTTATCTCATCAAACTTCTTTTTCCGCTGTTTATCATCCAAATGCATATAGATATCTCCTTGAGACCATCTATCCATATCATTAAAATGTACTACCATAAAATCAGCCAATCCTTCAGTAAACAACGGTTCACTCATACCTTTCCACTGAGCAGACGTAATCCAACCATTCTTATCAAAAGAGAGTTCGGGCAAATCTGGTTGCTTCTCCGGTTCTCCTATCTCAGCAACTTGAAGAGTAAACTGAGTATATGAATTTGCCGGCATATCAGATACCCAAAACCACGCCTCAGTACCTCCGGGTATCGCTTCACGACTGGTATTAAGATTCTCATCAACTACCCAACGCCAAACATAATCACCTTCTTTAAACAAAGGATAAGTTTTACCTGTCATACTATTCCGTACCGATTTATAATCTACCTCTCTAAAACCGGTAACATCTAGTTTAATCCACCCTGTATAGGGTGCATTTGCCGCATTGGTAACATATAAACCAGCATCTTCCTGCGCAAACTTATTACGCGCCAATTGAGCCAGCAAATATTTACCTCTCTCCCACGGACGGTAAGCAAAACTGTTCTTTTCATTCAGTTGCCCTTGTGTATACAAACTGTAAGGAGCTTCAGAGGTCTCATTAGAGCCATATGTATGCTCAAAATAGCGGCACAACAGACGATTAATCTCTTTCAATTCATCTTTAGTTCCATTATTCAATTCTCCCCAAACAGGTGAGTCAATAGCTTTTTCATAATAAACAGCCCGACGAGCCACTTCCATCTCTCGTGGCATAGCTGCACCACCAAAAGCCCACCAGTCTTGCCATTCTCCCTCGAATGTCTTCAACTGGCTGCCAACTTCTTTCTCTATATTTTTCATTGCTTCACCAGCTGTCTTCATCCGCAACATAGGTTTGAGCCCCATTTCATTCCATTTCTTTATAAAAGCAAGCAATTGTGGCATAGGCCCGTCATTATCACAACGCCACTCATTAGTAAAAGTCAGTGTAAGGAATGGATAATCATACCCTTTCTCCCTCAAATCCTGCAACCGTTTCACACAAACATCATGCGCATTATGCATGGATGTTTCGTCAGTTTGCAAAATATTCCCATTACGTGGCCATGAAGTCTGCGTATTAGCATACTCACGCTGCTGCAAACGCCATTCACGTTCAGCAAAGAACAAGTAGCCTTGCCAATAAGGATATCCCGACCAAACCAACAGTTTCCTGTTGTCAGGCATCTTCCACCAGAAAGCTCCCGGTTGTTCAACCGGCGAACCTCCCCAATGCGGATTAATACCTGTCCAAATATAATGTATATCACGATCTAGTAACCTCATAGCTGCTGCGCGTGGAAAACCGTTTACATCATGCTGCATACCCACTTCTATATCCAACTGGGACCACATTTTCTCGGGAATCCAGTTAAACATTTCATCCCATTGCTTTGTATTGGCATACGGATGAATATGGAAAGGCATAGCGTTAATTCCAATCTGCTTATTTTTAATCATGCTCAACATCTCTTCCTGTCTATTCTCAGGAGCCGAGTTCCACCAGGAATAAAATGGATCGAGCGCCTCTACCGTCCATGCAAATCGGTTTTCTTCCATTTCATCTTTTGTTTGCAAAGCCAAGTCCAAAGCAACATCAATAAAGCGTTTGTGTAAATCAATTGCAACAAGAGCATGATCTGTATATCCATAATCGGTATGCGTAATGTGTACAATATCAATATACTTAAAACCAAGAGTATCTTTCCCCTCAATACTACTCTCCATTGTATCTCCCGGTTTGGAGTTACAGCTACAAACCACTGCTCCTAAAAGGAACAATACACCAATAAACAACTTGTTAATTATACATTTCATAATATTCTGATTATTAATAGTGATTATTCATTTCATTCTACAAAATCCTTCGGTAAGACCCCAAACTGTTTCAAAAAACACTTTGAAAAATAGGATGGAGAATTAAAACCTACCATATAGCATATCTCATTGACCCTGTTTTCTCCATCCCTCAATAATTGGGCTGCACGCTTTAGCCGTTCAATGCGCAGATACTCACTAGGTGTCAAATCAAGGACACCTTTTATCTTCCGATAGAAGTTAGAACGACTCATATTTAGTATTTCGGCTATATCCTCCATACTAAACTCCGGATTATGAAGGTTGGAAAGGATTATTTCATTCAATTTCTTGATAAACTCCTCATCGGCTTTTGTCAGTGCCATTGTATTGGCAGCTACAAAAGGAGATTTGGCAAAAGCTTGCCGCATCTTCTCTCTATTCTTAATCAAACTCGAAATAGCAGCCAAAAGATATTCCGGAGAGAATGGTTTTTCTATATATGCATCTGCTCCTAATTCCAATCCTTCTACTTTAGACTGAATATTAGTCTTTGCAGTCAGCAATATAATGGGGATATGACTATAATCTAACTTGGATTTGACTGTTTTGCACAGTTCAAAACCATCCATCACCGGCATAACGACGTCACTGACCACGATATTCACAAAATTCTCATCTAAAAGATGCAGAGCCTCTTCCCCATTGGTTGCAGTCAATACCACATACTCATGAGCCAATTGCCGATTTACAAACAAAAGCATATCCGGATTGTCCTCAACAACCAGTACGGTATATCTACTTTCATTATTTTCCATCTGTTCCCCACCTTTTGTAGGTGATTCTGTAGGAAGTTCGATATTGCCCGCAAATTCAGAATCCATTATAATGGCATTGTCCTGGGTAGTCGGTAAAGTAAGGCAAAATACATTTGCCTGCTCTCCTTCAACCATTCTTAAACTTCCCCGGTGTAATTCGGCCAAAGAACGGGAAAGAGCTAATCCAATTCCGGTACCGGTAGTAACCCTTCCACTTCCCTCTCCATCAAAACGAACGAAAGGTTTGAATATCTCCTCTTTCATTGTGTCCGGTACAAGAATACCATCATTGATTGTCCGAATATAAAACTCCCCATTTTCAACTGTCTGATTAAACTCTAACAAGACTTGTACATAGCTCTCTGCGTATTTCATTGCATTGCTTTGCAAATTACTGAGTATCTTAATAAAAGCTTCTTTATTAACATGCGCATAGAAATCATCTGCCGGTACCTTCAAAGTGAACTCCAATCCCTTCTGTTTCGCAAGAGATGTGAATCGCAGATAAGTTTCTTTCACAACCTCCTTTATATTGCACCTTGTGAAGTTTAAACTAAACCCTTGACTTTCCGTTTTTCGGAAATCCAATAACTGATTGGCCAGATTTAACAGACGCTCTGTATTCTGTTTCATTATATTCATATCTTCACGGGTCTCTATATCAACATTCTTTTTTAGAATGATATTCTCTAAAGGTCCTTTAATCAAAGTCAGCGGAGTACGTATCTCATGAGCCACATTCGTGAAGAAATCAAATTTTGCATTATAAATCTCCCGTTCCTTTTCCTGCTCAAACTTTTCCATCTGCCTCTGCTGCCTTCTGTTATTGCGGTGCTTGAGATAAAGATATAAATATACAAAGAAGCCTATGGATAATAATACATAAATGATATACGCCAAAACAGAAAGATAGAAAGGAGGCAGAATACGGATTTGCAGAGTCGTTTCTTCCTTATTCCATATGCCATCGCTATTCGAAGCTTTCACTCTAAATACATAATCCCCATAATGCAGATTAGAATAAGTAACCAACGGACTTTCGCCTACAGTCAACCATTCTTCATCAAAACCATCCAATTTATACATCAGCTTGTTCATCTTCGGAGCTTGATAGCCTAGAGCGGCAAGACGAAAGGAAAAGGAATTCTGATCTGCCCGAAGCAGTAACTTATCAGAAAAAGTAATATTTTTCTTTAATGGAGAATATTGAGCCCCGGCCCGCATCTCCTTATTGAATAATAGGAAATCGGTAATAACAGCAAAAGGTACATAATTATTCTCTGAAAATGTCTTTGGGTTGAATGCTACAAAACCTTCAATACTTCCAAAGTAAATAGTACCATCTTTATCTTTGAAACTGGAACGATAATTAAACTGATCACTCGGCAACCCATTTGCAGTTGTATATACCTTTACATCTCCTAAAGTAGGATTAAAACGTGCCAATCCACTATTTGTAGTCAACCAAAATACACCATCATTATCTTCCACCATCTGATAGACCACGTCATTCGGCAAGCCGTTGCTTGTGTCATATCGCGTAAAGTTCTCTGTTTCCGGGTGAAATAAGCAAAGCCCCCTTCCTTGTGTAGTCAACCAAATATTTCGACGCGAATCTTCAAAAACACTCAGTACCTTGTTATTGGAAAGGCTCTTTTCATCTTTTTCGTCATGCGTATAGTTTTTCCACTTCTTTTTGCCCACATCATAACGATAAACGCCATTCACATACGTAGCCAGCCACAAATTTCCATCCTTATCCTCTTTTACATCATATACAAATATTCCAAACAATTCCGGAATGGTCTCAAAATTATCCTGTTGCTTATTGTAATGCATCAAACCACATCCGGTTCCCACATAAATATCCCCGGCAGCAGTTTTACAGATAGCAAAAACATTATTATCATTTAATGAATGCGGACTACCATCATATTGATACGATCTCAAAATAGTTCCAGTATTTATATCAATAACTTTCAGACCTTTAGAGAATGTACCAACCCAAAGTTCATTCCCTATAGAACACAGTCCATGTACATTCGTAAAACCCAGGCTCGGGGTAAAGAAGTTGAACTCTTTTGTCACCGGGTCAAATCTATTCAATCCACCGTCTTCTGTTCCAATCCACAACTTTCCTTGTTTATCCTGGCAAAATTCACGTATCCGTTTTCCATGCAGCCCATCTTCAACTCCTTTCGGATAGTATCTTTCAAAGTAAGTATATGAATGGGGATAATAGTTTATACCTCCAAAATAAGAACCCATCCAAATACCTCCTTCACGATCTTTGCACAATGAATAAATTGCATTGTCTGACAAAGAATAAGGATCATACATAGATCCTCTCAAATGCGTATATTTATCTGTCCGAAGATTATAGATATAAATCCCCGATTCACATCCAATCCATAATTCATCATCAGAAGAAAGCATCAATTCGCGACACCATATTCGCTCACCAGTTTCATCTGTCAGCAATAAATCACGTACTTTTCCCGATCCTAAATTCACCTCTTTAATACCTCCACCAACCGAAGCAGTGTAAAGGCAATTATAAGTTCCCAGCACCACTTTCATAAGCGGATCTCCCTCGAACACTTTTTTACCGTCAGAAGAAATAAAAGGAGAAATAGTTTGAAGTCCGTCTTTTGAATAAAACAACCCATTTCCATAAATCCAGGTCGTACCGTTATTATCGAAAACCACACAATTTACATTGGAGGTTAAAAAAGGAAAGTTCTTTAACGTATAATTCTTCAATTCTTTTGTCCGAAGATTATAATGGAATAGTCCCTGACGCTCTGCTGTAATCCAAACATCCCCATTTCCATCTCCCGTAATCATTGCAGCCGCATAGTCTATGGTAGTATTCTCATTGCTCAATTGCTTGAAAGCTTCAAAGCAATCCCTCTCCGGATAATATATATATAAGCCCACATCCGTACCAACCCAAATATTTCCCTCTATATCTTCATAAAGGGCGAGTATATAATTATTCCCGATACTCTGCCTGTCAGCTCTATCATACTTGAACTTCCTAAACGAAGAACCATCATAGCGATTCAGACCATCTTTTGTTCCAAACCACATGAAACCGGTTCTATCTTGTAATATATCATTTACGGTATTTTGGGACAAGCCGTCTCTTATGTTGAGATTCTTGAGGTAATAGTGTCCACCTATTGTTTGTGCATTGCAAACAATAGTACATATCAAACATACAATAATAATTAGTATTTTCTTCATATTCGTATTTTCCATTGTTCCATAGTTCAGACCTCAAATATAGCCCAAATCATATATGGACAATGGAAAATACGTCCCAATGAATGAAAGGATTGTCGCTTTAATCAATGCTTTACTTCTTCAAATACACAATGTATTCCCAAGAGCGAAGCAATGCATTTACATCCTGTTTCTCAACCACTATCTTTATGTTATGTTTTCCATTCGGCAACTGGTAATTCCAAAACAAATCCAAGCGACGATATCGGAAACTTGCAGGAAACTCAGCTTCTTCTACAAATTGATCATCAATATAAAGCTTGGCTTTTATAACGTCATCCGGTTTATTGAAATCTCTACGGACAGCTTCACCTCTGATTACAAAACCATTACCCTCCATATCAAAAGATAAGGTATCGATATCTGCACGGTGCAAACCTGTCTTAGTTACCGGATACAATCCTTCGAAACATTGTTCCAAACGTACAACCGCAGGAGTTTGTACAGGCAAAACGATATGATCTTCTGCAACAGTACCTCCATTCTTCTGAATCATTAGACAGGCATGCTTGTAGCTAATATCATATAGATCATTCAAACATAATGAAGTATATTTGAAGTTCTTACCCTCAGCACCTTTCAAACCTTTCATCCAATATTCGGGGATATTACTGTAGCCCATCATTGTACCTAAAATACCGCCGGCGGAAGAGGGATTGCAATCAGAATCCTGACCTGCACGCGTAGATATTTCCATGGTCTTAGTGAAATCTCCATTGCCATAGAGCAATCCAAGTACGATATAAGCCGCATTAATCTTTGCATCAATATTCAATGGGGCAAAAACTCCATCAGGGCATCCTATCTCTTCAGCATGATGCTTCTGCAACTCAAACCAAGCCTGTTTCCAATCATCAGGATATTGCTTATGCCATTTTATCACATCGGCAATGCACTTATAGAATGTACTTTCCTGCGGTATTGTCTTTAAAGCTTCATTTACTATATAGTGAATATCCTTTGAAACAAATGCCAAACTATACATAGCTCCAACATATACGCCTCCATACCAGCCATCGCCATAACACATGATATGACCTATCTTATCACTTATTTCGGATGCTGAATTCGGCATACCGGGATTCATCAAACCGGCGAAGTCGGCTTCTATCTGATAATCGATATCATCCGCATGAGGATTGACCAGCCAATGACCGGGCTCCTTCACACCATGCAGAATATTGTAACGTGCAGCTTGGTTGGCATGCCACAGATTATAATCGGCTGTTGCAAAAGCCAAGGCAAAGGAATCAACCGGAGCATCCATTCCTACTCTTTCAAGTACATCGACAAAGGTCAGATCCATGTAAATATCATCATAGAGGTCAGGCCATGAATCCATTAACTCTTGCACATATCCCTCATGCCAGGGTATAGTCTGATAATCTTGTATAAATGTTCCTTGATGTCGAAACTCAGTGTAGCTACCGAAGCTGACTCCAATAGTCTGACCTGCCCATCCTCCCTTTATCTTATCCAGAAGTTGTTCGGACGATAAAGTTTGGGATATAGGTGGTGCTGTAGATGATTTGCAGGCAACGAATATCCCTCCTACAAATGCCAAGCCCAATAATGCCAATAAACTCTTTTTTACTCTATTCATAATTCATCAATATTGTTATGTTATTACTTATATCCGTCATTCTGAACCAACTTATTATTTGCCTGAAGTTCAGACAAGGGTATAGGGAATAAATTCAGATGAGTCTTTTTAGAGGATTCATGGAATGTCCATTCACCCTGTGTATAGTTATTGTCAAAGCGAATCAGTTGGCTTCTTCTCAAGCCTTCCAAAGCAAATTCCCTACCCCACTCCTGTAATAAGACTCCAAAACGTACAGGAGCAGCGTTCACATCAATCGTTTTAAGTAAATCGGCTCCCGTCAGCTTATAATCACCATCAAAAGCACGTTTACGCACATCATTTATCAACAGTGCAGCCTCATCGGCATTTCCATTAGTACGCAGAATACACTCGGCCCTCATAAAATATACTTCTGCATATCGCATGGCAACCCAATCATTGTCCAGCGCACGCGAAGTTCCCATTTTAATTTCATATTTACCACATCGGTAGCCTTCTGCTTCTCCACCATTTTCAAGGTTACTCACCTCTTTTGTATAAATCAAAGGTTTCCCTTCCCAACCTGGAACAAGACCGGTACAATATAATACAGAGCCATCACTACCATATTGTTGTCCCATTCTCCATGTCTTTTGCAGTCGTTTATCACCATCTGCATAATTATCAATAAAACTAGGAACTGCACATACACCATTATCCAGCCATGTTTGCAGATTAAAGGTCTTTACATTTGAGGGATGAAGTGTTTTTTGCAAAGCCATATAGATGGTACTCCCCGTTTTCACCTCATCGGCAGGATATGCAAATATAATTTCGGAAGAGTTTTCATTCTGAGTATAGAAAGGTGCGCTAAAATCGTTCTCCAATACATATTTCCCGGATGCCATGATTTCTGAACAAAGAGTATTACACTCCGCATACATATTCTTTCCAATCCAAGTTTCAGCATTCAGATAGAGACGAGCCAACAACATTTTGGCATTCCATTTATTAAATCTGCCATAATAAGTCTTTGTATCTTCACTCAACTTATCAATATTGTTTTTAAGACTACTCTCTATAAAAGCATATACTTCCTCACGCTTACTTGTCTCCGGTAAGAATCCTTCAGGTACATCAAACCGGTCTACAATAGGTATATTTCCAAAAGCTTCACACAAGATGTAGTACCAGTAAGCACGGGCTACCTCCAGTTCTGCAATCACTCCTTCTTTTCCTGCCACATCAAAGTTCAGGTTATTCAGCTGATAAATTACCCGGTTACAGTTACTAATGCCTCCGTAAGCCTGTCCCCAAAGATCAGAAAAGTGAGGATCTTCCGGTTTCCAGGTGTGTTTATGTAAACGGATGTAGATACCGCCATCAAACCAGGCAGCCCTGGGAGTAACAGCAACATCAGTAGATTCCTCAAAATCCCACCACTTACGCCACTCCAAAAGTCCCCGATAATCAGTATACACGGGGGTAATTGCAGCAACTATATCTTTTTCATCCTGATAGAAATTATCTTCTGTCAATCTATCATATATTTTCTCGTCGAGATTTGTACATGAACTAACCATAGCTCCCGTACAGAGAAGAGCAAACAAATATAAACTATATTTTTTCATAATCTTCCAATTTAAAATTTAACAATAGCACCAACTGTATACGAACGGACTGTCGGATATAACTCTCTACGCTCCACTCCCGGATCGAGTCCCTTTATACTAGCTTCGGGGTCCAAACCTTTATATCCGGTAATGGTCAGTAAATTGTGTCCGGTTACATACAAACGTGCACTCTTCAGATACTTATTATCCAATTGAAGCGTATAGCCCAATGTCAGATTATCCAGTTTCACATAATCTCCCTTTTCTACATAATAACTATTGTACATGTGCGAATCCCAAACATAGGACTTCCCACCGAAAGGTTTATTCAAAACAGATGCCGGCAAGTTCGCTTCGCTGATGCGTTTCATAGTTTCCCAATGCATTCTGTACTCATTCAATACTTCAAAGCCGAATGCTCCTCTCAAAGAAATTCCCAAGTCCAAATTCTTATATCGCAGTGTTGTGTTTAAGCCTGCATACATGCTTGGCAAACCATTTCCTATTACTTGCTTGTCTTCCTGCCCGGCTTCACTTGCCAACTTAGGTTTGCCATCGGCACCTTCCACCAACCATAATCCATCGTCTGTCAGCCCTACAGCTTTCCAACCATAGAAGTTTCCTATCGGTTCACCTTCCTTTACAATGTGTGTTGTCTGCTGAATCCCCGAGCTTGTCCATCCTGTATACCAATAGTCTCTCTTATACTTGTCATTGGAGAGAGACAAAAGTTTATTGGCATTGTAAGAGAAGTTACCACCCAGGCTCCAACTAAAATCTTTCGTTCTTATTATCTCGCCATCCAAAGCTATTTCAATACCTCTGTTTCTTATTTTACCCACATTCGCCCACATTGTACTGATAAAGTTAGGCGGTACAGGAACTTGATACTCAGACAACAAATCAGTAGTAGTACGCT
Organism: Bacteroides sp.; assembly: GCF_030151085.1. GTDB lineage: Bacteria > Bacteroidota > Bacteroidia > Bacteroidales > Bacteroidaceae > Bacteroides. Next base: position 26,380 of record NZ_JASLER010000069.1, read on the forward strand.
GATACAAATCAATTGTACCATTCAAACGTCTGCCCAACAAAGAGAAATCAATACCTAAGTTCCATTCCGATTTAGTCTCCCACTTCAAGTCAGGATTAGGATTGGAAGCCGGCACAACACCCTGTCCCCATCGTCCGTTCATCATACCTACGCCGGAGTAACTAAGTAGTACCAAAGATTGATAGGAGTTTGTCAGTTCTGTACCAGTTACACCAAAACCTACTCTTAGCTTCAAATCATCAACAAACTTAATATCTTTCATGAAGCTTTCTTCACTGATTCTCCAACCGGCAGAGACAGCCGGAAACCATCCCCACTTATGATTCTTTCCAAACTTGGAAGAACCTTCACGTCTGAGACTTCCCATCAACATGTACTTGTTGTCATAGTTGTAAGTAAGACGTCCAAATAAAGAGATCAGCTTATTACCGTTTTTATAACTACTCATGGTCGATTTGCCGTCCTTCGTTGACTGTGCCGTACCAATGTTCCACGGTCCGAATGCATCTGTAGGAAAGTCCATGGCATACATCTGACTGCCTTGTCTTTCAAAATCCTGATAGCTATAGCCAACCAAAGCTGAGAATTCATGACTTCCGATTGCTTTAAAATAGTCGGCTGTCAACTCCAAAGTTCTATCCATACTTCCGGATGCCCACTTAGTAACTTCGGCATTCTTATTTTCAATGGTCGTAGTGAAATAATTAAAAGTATTCCATTTATCTCTCATCGAATCATAGCGTTGCATAGCAACCATTGCGCTCAAGTTTAATCCTGCAATCGGTGAGAAAATCACCTTACCACTTGCCAGAAGTTGATTCCACTTTTCCTGATCTGTTTCCTCATTCAAAAGAGATACAGGATTATAGGGCTTATAAGAAGTGCCATATTCTTTGTAAGAACCATCTTCATTATAAACAGGGCGTGTAGGATTCATTAAACAAGCCTGTAGATAAGCATTGTACCAGGTGACATTCTGTGTGATTGTAGAATTGTTGATATTCAACTGTACCTTCAACTTATCATCCATCATAGAATGGTTGATGCCGATCTTAAAGGTGAGTGCTTCTTTTCCGGTATTCAACATTATACCATCTTGTTTACGGTAAGTCATTGATGCAATGTAATTTGTTTTTTCCGTACCACCACGCAAAGACACATTGTGAGTATGATTCACCGGATTACGTGTAATAGCGTCAATCCAGTCCACATTACTACCTTCATCACTAATCTTATCTTTAAACAAAGGGTCTTGTGCCAATTTCTTATAATCAGATGCTGTCAAGACGTCTGTTTGTTTCTGTATTGATTCAAAAGCTACATATCCGTGATATTCCAAAGTAGCCTTACCTTGTTTTGCCTTTTTAGTGGTAATAATAATAACTCCATTCGTACCTCTTGTACCATAAATAGCTGCTGCAGAACCATCTTTCAACACATCAATCGTTTCTACATCTTCAGGAGCAATCGAGTTCAGACTACCCCCGGGAATTCCATCAATCACAATGAGTGGGGCAGATGAAGCAGAGATTGTAGACACACCACGAATATTAATTTCCGTTCCAGTCGTAGGGTCACCCGAAGGGCTGGACATCTGCAAACCTGCAACCTTGCCTTGTAGCAATTGAGTCGCATCTTTCACTACACCTTGAATAAAGTCTTCGGATTTCACGTTAGTAATAGCACTTGTTATCTCTCCTTTCTTCATAGAACCATATCCGATGACTACAACATCATTCAGCATATTAGAACTTTCGGCCAGTTTAACGTTTATGACCGTTCTGTCGCCAACCACTACCTCAACAGACTCATAACCAATATAAGAAATTACCAACACATCCTTAGGTGAAGAAACCGTGATAGAGAATTTTCCTTCAATATCCGAAATTACTCCTAATGTTTGTCCTTTCACTAGAATATTAGCTCCAATAATAGGCAATCCCTCCGTATCTGTTACCAGACCATTCACAGTACTCTTGCCATTCGCCGCATTCACACATACAGATATTCCTATACATATCAATAGAAAGAAATATCTAAGCCATTTTGTATTCTCCAATTTCATACTTAGCATTTTGATTAAAGTTAAAAAGTCAATTTATTATCATATAACAGCTGTTTATAATCTACTATTTAGTGTCCAAGAAATCAAGAACTTCCACCTCAAGAGGTATGGACGATTGCGCACCAACCTTGGTAACGGATAATGCTGCCGCCGCTGTAGCGAAACGTATAGCCTCCATCAATTGTCCATCTTCTATCCATCGGGCAACAAAAGCCCCACAGAACGTATCGCCTGCTCCTGTTGTGTCCACAGCTTTCACTGCATAAGAAGGTATTTGTTCTTCGGTATCTCCTGATAGGACAACCGATCCTTTTTTTCCTAGTGTCAGAATTACGATCTGTCCTTCCCTCTTGCATAAAGTTCGGGCAATAGATATTGGTTCGGAAGTAATCAATGATTGTCCTGTTATAAGCGAAGCCTCCGTTTCATTCAGGATGAGGACGTCTACTTTATCCAACACCTCAGTAGAGATTTCTCTAGCAGGAGCAGGATTCAAGATAACCTTAGTTCCCACACTTTGAGCATAATCAATCAGTGTAATCACTGATTGATAAGGTATTTCCAACTGTAAAACCAATGCATCGGCTTCCTTTATTACAGGAAGTATTGCATCTATTTTATCCGCCTGCAGCAGATTATTAGCACCGGGTGCTACTGCAATACAGTTCTCACCATTTTCTGCAACAAAGATAAAAGCAACTCCTGTTGGCTGTCCGGGGCATTGCTGAATATAATCTACATGCATGCCACTACTTGCAAAGGAGGAAACAAGTGCATCGCTATAAGCATCATCTCCAAGGCAAGAAACAAATGTTACATTTCCCCCCGAACGAGTGGCAGCAAGTGCTTGATTAGCCCCTTTACCTCCAAAAGAGGTAGTATATCCCGCTTCTCCAATCGTTTCACCCGGTTGAGGCAAATGGGCTACACGAGCTATCAAATCAACATTTGTACTACCAACTACTACTATTTTCTTTTTTCTGTTCATACTACTATCCATTTAAGTTTCTTATTCTCAAAGTCCTGCATAGATAATCAAACCAATTCCTGACAAAAACAAGATAAACATACATGTCAGTAAAATCTTATTTATCTTAGGACCACCTACAAACTCTTTCCAAATGAACACTCCCCAAAAAGCAGCTACCATCGTGGCACCCTGTCCCAATCCGTAAGAAATGGCAGCACCGGCCTTCTCCGCAGCCAATAAGCTAAAAAGATTGCCTATCCCCCATATAGCTCCACCCAGCAAGCCCACAGCATGCAAACGGAAGCTACCTGCAAAATAGTCTTTATAAGACGTAGGAGCTCCCACAAAAGGACGTTTCATGGCAATAGAATTAAAAATGAAGTTACTTATAAAGATACCTATTGAAAATACGACCATTGCCGTGTATGGTGTCATCTTTCCTGCTTCAGGATATTCAAAGTTTTGCAAATCCATAGAGCCCGCGACAAAGCGGAAGAAGAAAGACATCAAAATTCCTGCGATAATAGCTATTGCAATCCCTTTAGCTTGTTGTTGTTTCTCACCTTTGCCTATGTTTTTATATGCCCAGGCATTAAAAACAATTGCAATGATAACCAATAGAACACCCATAAACAGATAAACCGGATTGCCTTGCGGAGTGGTGAAGTAGTTGATGAATACCCCCAGTACCAAAGCCAACCCCACTCCTAATGGAAAAGCAACAGACATGCCCGCAATAGAAACTGATGCTGAAAGAAGAATATTAGAAAGATTAAATATCACTCCTCCAACAAAGGCCGAAGCCAAATTAGAGGAATCAGCCTGCCATAAATCAGCAACAAAGCTTCGACCCAGTTCGCCGTTACTCCCCATAGTAAATGCAGCAATAAGGGCTAAAAGCAAAACGCCAATTACATAATCCCAATAATATAACTCATACCGCCATACACGGCTACCGGCTAATTTCTGAGTGTTTCCCCAGGAGCCCCAACAAAGCATTGTAATGAAACAGAACAATACTGCCAATGAATAACTATCAATGATAAACATAGTGTGATAGATTTAAAATGTTTCTAATTAAAGGTTCTAATTGTCATTGGCAAAAGTAGCGGATAGTCCATTTTAGGGCTAAAACAAACATCCCAATAAATGAAAGAAACGTCCCTATCCTGCAAAAATCGTCTCTACTGAGGAAAATCCTTCGGAAGTACCCCAAATTGTTTCTGAAAGCACTTTGAGAAATAAGATGGAGAGTTAAAACCAACCGTATAGCAAATCTCATTAATACGGTATTCCCCCTCTTTCAGCAATTGTGCGGCACGTTTCAAACGCTCCAGTCTTAAATACTCATTAGGTGATAAATCGAGTACTCCTTTTATCTTTCGATAAAAATTAGAACGGCTGATATTAAAACAGTCTGCCATATCTTCCATACTGAAATCAGGATTACTAATATTGGCATGAATTATCTCATTCAGCTTCTGAATAAACTCTTCATCGGCTTTTGTCAGAGCCATAGAACTTGCAGCAATAAACGGGGATTTTGCAAATGCTTGTCTCAGTTTCTCACGGTTATTTATCAAGTTAGCCACACAAGCATTAAGATATTCCACCGAGAACGGTTTTTCGATATAAGCATCAGCACCAAGTTCCAATCCTTCTATTTTGGACTGAATATCAGTTTTTGCAGTCAGCAGAACTACTGGTATATGACTATAATTCAGTTCCGACTTAATAGATTTACATAGTTCAAAACCGTCCATGACAGGCATCATTACATCGCTAATAATAACATTCACATCTTTTTCATCCAATATCTTTAGTGCTTCAGCCCCATTGGCAGCCTTCAATACAGAATAACTGGCCGACAACTGGCGTGAAACAAAAGCAAGCATTTCACTATTATCTTCTACCACCAATACCACTGGTTTTCCTTTTTTATCTACCTCCTTATTTTCAGGTGTATCATCCGCTAGGTCTTCTTTTATCAGCAACGTTTTCTCCGGAGCAAATGTGATAGTACCTTCCTGTACCATAGGCATTGTCAGACAGAAACGGTTGACTTCCTCCCCTTTATTCATGACCAGGCTTCCTTGATGTAATTCTGCCAAAGAACGAGATAAAGCCAATCCTATTCCAGTACCAGTCGTCAATTTTTCATCTTTATCTTTATTATAACGAACAAATGGTCTGAATATCTCTTCCTTCATTGCATCAGGAATAGTGGAACCATCATTCTCTGTATGGATATAAAACTCTTTATCAGGTATAGCCTGATTTACACTCAAGGATATATGTACATAAGTTTCCGCATATTTCATCCCATTGCTTAGAAGGTTACTGATGATTTTAGTAAAGGCTTCTCTATTTATTGATGCATACAGTTCTTCTTCGGGCACTCTCAAAGTAAACTCCAAATCTTTTTGCTTAGCAAGGGAAGTAAATCGTAGATAGGTCTCTTTCAACACTTCCGTAATATTACATCGGGCAAAGTTCAAGCAAAATCCCTGACTTTCTGTTTTACGGAAGTCCAATAACTGATTAGTAAGGTTCAATAATCTCTCTGTATTTTGCTTCATAATATTCAAGTCCTCACGCACATCCATATCAACATGTTTATTCAGAATGATATTCTCCAATGGACCTTTAATCAAAGTTAGAGGAGTACGTACTTCATGGGCCACATTGGTGAAAAAGTCAAATTTGGCATTATATATTTCACGTTCTTTCTCTTGTTCGAACTTCTCCATCTGCCTTTGCTGCTTTTTGACATTCCGGCTCTTCAGATAAAGGTAGAGATAGACAATTATTCCAATTGATAATAGAATGTAAATAATATAAGCCCAAACCGAAAGGTAGAAAGGAGGCAAAATACGTATTTTCAATATCGTCTCGCGTTCGTTCCAAATACCATCACTGTTGGAAGCTTTCACCCGAAAGACATAATCCCCATAATGTAGATTAGAATATGTTACCAATGGGCTTTCACCCACCAACAGCCATTCTTCATCAAAGCCCTCCAACTTATACATCAATTTATTCATCTTCGGAGCTTGATATCCCAAAGCAGCCAAGCGAAATGAGAAAGAATTCTGATTGGCATGCAATAGCAATTTCTCTGAAAATATAATATTCTTTGCCAAAGGAGAATTTTCATCACCCACATGCATCTCTTTATTAAATAGAAGGAAGTCAGTAATTACAGCAGAAGGAACATATTTGTTTTCTGAGAAAGTATGGGGATTGAAAGCCACAAAGCCATCAATACTTCCGAAATAGATTGTACCATCCTTACCTTTAAAACTTGAACGATAATTAAACTGATCGCTCAATAATCCGTTAGCCGTAGTATATACTTTCGTAGCTCCACTTGCAGGATCAAAGCGCACCAAACCACTATTTGTAGTAAGCCAAAATAGTCCATCATCATCTTCTACAATCTGATATACAACATCATTAGGCAAGCCTTTACTCGTATCATAACGCGTGAAGTTTTCCGTTTCAGGGTGAAACAAACAAAAACCTCCTCCTTGCGTAGTCAACCATATATTACGGTGTGAATCTTCAAAAACACTTAAAACCTTATTATAAGAGAGACTCTTCTCATCCTTATCATCATGAAGATAATTTTTCCACTTCTTCGTACTCACATCATATCGGAAAACACCACTTACGTACGTAGCCAACCATATATTACCTCCAGTATCTTCTTTTATGTCGTATATAAAAGTTCCGCACAGTTCCGGCAATTGCTCAAAAGTATCTGTACTCTTATTATATCGCATCAAACCATAACCAGTTCCGATATAGATTTCTCCGGCCTTCGTTTCACAAATAGCAAAAACATTATTGTCATTTAAAGAACGGGGAGTATTACCATATTCATACGACCTCACAATACTTCCGGTACGTGTGTCGATTACTTTTAATCCCTTAGAGAATGTACCCACCCAAAGTTCATCGCCTATCAAACACAAGCCATGCACATTAGTAAAGCCAAGACTTGGATTAAAAAACTTAAACTGCTTGGCCAACGGATCAAAACAATTCAGTCCGCCATCCTCCGTACCAATCCATAGATTTCCTCTGTTGTCCCGACAGAACTCGCGCACACGTTTCCCATGTAGGCTACTTTCAGTCCCTTTAGAATAGTATTTTTCGAAACAAGTATATGAACGACGATAATAGTTTATACCACCAAAATAAGAACCTATCCAAACACCACCCTCACGATCTTTATACAATGAATAGATCGCATTATCCGACAAAGAATAGGGGTCATATGCAGAGCTACTTAAATGGACATATTTATCTGTTCGAAGATTGTAAATGTATACACCTGATTCGCATCCAATCCAAAGTTCATTATCAGAAAAAGCCAACAAATCACGGCACCATATCTTTTCGCCTCTTTCATCGAACACTAACAAATCACGTACTCTCCCCGAAGTCAAGTCTATTGCTTTAACTCCCCCGGCAATCGAACTTACAAACAAAGAATTATAAGCCCCTAACAGCGTCTTTGTAATCACATCGTTTTCAAAAGCCTTCTGTCCATCCGATGAAATATAAGGATGAAGGGTTTGAAAGTTATCCTTCGAATAAAACAAACCACTTCCGTTGCATCCTATCCAAATGGCTCCACTATTATCATAAGTCAGAGTGTTTACATTCGATTTTATAAAGGGGAATTCTTTAAGTGTATAGTTCTTCAATTGCTTTGTCAGCAGGTTATAGCAAAATATTCCCTGGCGTTCCACGGCAATCCAAATATGCCCTTTGTTATCTCCTTTGACCATAGAGACTGTATGCTCTATTTTCGTATTTTCAGAACTTAGTTGTTTAAAGGGTTCAAACACTTCAGTTTCCGGATAATAAATATACAGGCCTACATCTGTTCCAATCCATATATTTCCATCCACATCTTCATAAAGAGAGATAATATAATTATCACTAATACTCCGTGCGTCTTTTCTATCGTACTTAAACTTCTTGAAGAATAAACCATCATAGCGATTCAGACCATCTTTCGTTCCAAACCACATGAACCCTTTATTATCCTGCAAAATAGTATGTATCGTATTTTGAGATAATCCGTCTCGGATATTGAGACTTTCAAAATAGTAGTGTTCTCCTACTGTTTGTGCATAACCAGTAATGCAACAAATCAGGCTAGCAATAACAATTATTGCTCTCTTCAGACCAATGTTTTTCATATATTCTATGTGTTTAGACCCCAAATATAAGCCAAATCATATAAGAACAATATAAAAAACGTCCCAATGAATAAAAGTATTATCTCCCCAAAAAGTAATTGGACTTAAGTATGCAACCTCTTCATATGGCAGAGCAGCAATTCCCCCTTTTCATCCCGCAGATGCATGCCATTTCCTTCGCAATAGCGGAAGAAATCACAATCGGCGCAAGCACCTTCTTTCATCCATTCACGATTGCGGAATGACTGGAAACGATGCTCCCATACGTCCATGAAGTCGTCTTGATAAATATTTCCCTGATGAAAATCACTTCGGATACTGGGACAAGCAGAAATAGAACCATCTGCCAGGATAGAGCCTACGCTAAGGCCCGCATTGCAAGAGAAGAAATTATCCCGTACTTCCCCCTCATAATTGCCTAAGAAACCTTCACAGCAGTAGTTGGCACGCATTTTACCTTCTTTTCGAATACGCTTGATGAAATCTAACACACCTGTGAACTCTTCATCGGTCAACTGAAATTCAGGATACTGTACGGCACGCCCTACGGGAAAAATGGTGAACAGGCGCCAATTGCGGACACCTATCTTATATAAAGATGCTTTCAATTCATCCAAATAAGGATAATTCCGACGATTGACACAGGTTACCACATCCCATGCCAGTTCCGGTTCATGTACTAACCTTTTGATGGCATCCATCGCCCGCGTATAGCTCTCCGGATGTCCTCGCAGCCAGTTATGATCTTCGGGTAAACCATCCAGACTGATAGTAATGGAATGAAGTCCCGCTTTCATCAACCGCTGCAAACGTTCTTTGGTCAGATAGAGCCCGTTAGAGACGATGCCCCACGGATAGCCACGACGATAGAGGGCAAGTCCCACTTCCTCCAAGTCTTCACGCATCAACGGCTCACCACCGGTAATAACAATACTTACGACATTGGGATTGATATGCGGAGTAATAGAATCGATTACACGCAAGAAATCTTCGGCAGGCATATCCTTGATAGTGGACGTACGCTTGCAATCGCTGCCACAATGTTTGCAATGCAAATTACAGCGCTGCGTACACTCCCAAAAGAGTTGCCTCAACGGATGCAACTCTTTCAAGTTATTGCGCATCTTCCGCGCAATTTCCAGTGCTAAACGTTTACGAATGGAAAGTGTACCCACTGATTTTATTCTTCTGTCTTTTTCAATTTAAAGTTCACTTCTTTGCTATCGCTACCTTGATACCAGCCTTCACCACCCGTCGGATGCATCTCTACATCCGTAGAATCTGCTTTATACGCTCCTGACGGATCTTCGCAAATCACTCGGAACCTTCCATAGTTGGTGCCACTGTTCTTATAAATATATTCATTGGTCTTACCGGTACTTAACGTATCAGGATAACTATGCCACGGCTTATTATTCTGGTCTAGTTCTTTCACAATAATCCGTGCATTCGTTATAGGTTGTTTACCTTCCGCATCCTGTACTTTGCCCTTGATCTCATAATCAGCATGAGGCTGCCCATACATACAAGGTTCATCACCGTTCATAACGTTACTACATGCTGTAAAACCCAATAAGACAAGTATACCAGACATCAACCGGTTAAAAATTTGCAACCATCGTTGCTTTCCCTTCTTCATAGCATTCTCTCAATTTAAATTATATTCTATAAAATGCACGTAAAAAAGGAATACTGCATACATAGTATTCCTTTCTTTGTAAAAAAGCTAACTTTTTTCTATTCTGATGCGGGCATCTACCGCTATAACATATTTCTCAGTGGCAAGCAACGGATTAATATCCATTTCTTTTATCTCGGTGGCAAAGCGCAACAAGGTAGATAACCTCACTATTATCTCGGCAAATTTATCTTCATTTACTCCCTTCTGACCGCGTGTACCCTTAATGATCTTGTAAGCACGCAACGAATGAATCATAGAATAAGCTTCTTCGTACGATAAGGGAGCCATACCGGAAGATACATCTTTCAACACTTCCACGAAAATGCCTCCCAAACCACAAAGCACCACATGACCGAATTTCTCTTCATACTTTGCACCAACAAACAGTTCCGTTCCCTTTAGCATAGGTTGTATCATTATGGCACGCGCCTCAGGTATCTGCATCATTCGGTCGAACTCGAATGCCAGATGCTGCTCACCTTTAATATTCAATACCACGCCACCCACATCCGATTTGTGTACAGGGCCTACCACCTTTGCTACCACCGGGAAACCGGCACGACGAGCGAAAGCAAGTACTTCCTCTTTACCTGCCGATACAAACTCCTCTACCACCGGTATTCCGGCTGAGTGAAGCAATGCTTGAACATAATGTGGTTCGATATATCCATCCTCGGGTATGGAATCAATAATCTTGCGGATACGAGGTACGTCCACTCCGAAGAGTGCTATCTCGTTATTGGCAGGTTTCGGCGCATTCACTATCCGGGATAGAGCAGTGCCTAATGTTACTTCATCCGAGAAGTTCACATGACCTTTTGCCAGGAAAGCGGCCACTTCGGCTCCCGCCGTATTGATGGAAGGAAGAATCGGAAAGATTGGTTTCTTGCAATTCTGCATCTTCTCGTGCATCACATCGTACATTTCGAACATGGTTACCAATCCCGGAGTACCGAAGATAGCCATTACAGCATCAATGTTGTCGAGTTTCTCTTCGCAATATTCCAGGCAGATACGCAGATGTTCGGGTGTACCTGTAGCTAGAATGTCTATTGGATTTCCCACGGATGCACCGGGGAATAGTTTGCTTTTTAGTTCTTCGGCAAGAGGGCCTTCCAATTTGGGAACATTCAGTCCGCCCTTGCTCAAAGCATCCGTTAGCATTACGCCGGGGCCTCCGGCATGGGTGATAATGGCAAAGTTCTTGCCTCGCAGTTCAGGTAGAGTGAAGATACACCCTACAGTCGTCAGTTCCTCGCGAGAATAGCAACGGATAATACCTGCCTTACGGAACAAAGCCTCTACTGCCGAATCACTGCTGGCAATAGCTCCTGTATGTGAAGAAGCTGCCCGGCTACCGCTCTCGCTGCTACCGGCTTTGATGGCTGCAATCTTGCACCCTTTCTTTATGAGCGAAGAGGCATGAAACAACAGGCGGTCGGGGTTACTGATACTCTCTATATACAGTAGCTTTATCTTAGAATCTGTTTCCGGATTGAAATGTTCGTCCATATATTGCAGTACATCTTCCACACCGATTTGCTTGGCATTGCCCACAGACCAGACAGAGTTGAATTGCAACCCTTTCGTTACTGCACTCTCCAAGATAAATACGGCTGTTGCACCCGAGCTGGATATCAAGTCCACGCCTTGCGGATGCAAGTTCGGAATAGGTTGGCTGAAGACACTATGGTGCCAGGTATTCATCAAACCGATACAATTGGGGCCTATCAAAGAAGCACCATACTTATTTACCGTATCCAAAATCCGGTTTTCCAGCATGGCTCCTTCATGGGTCTCTTCGCCAAAGCCGGCAGACAGTATGATAAAAGCTCTCACCTGCTTTTCCGAAGCCAATAATTCCACCGTATCCGGACAAAGATTTGCCGGAATAGCAAGGATGGCAAGGTCTGTATCAGGAATATCCTTCACATCGGCAAAAGCCGCTACGCCTTGTACTTCTGTTTCTTTAGGATTGACTGCACGAAGTTCTCCGGCGTATTTCCCATTGATCAAATTCTTCAGAATAGCACCTCCCGGCTTGTGTACATTATTAGAGGCTCCCACCACCACGATACTGGCAGGCTGTAGCAATTGGCTTGTTATCATTGTCTTTCCATGTTAAGTTTATGAACAATGTACAAATATACATTTTCTATACGTAATAACAATCGAGGAAGGATTTTTCTTTGCAGGTGTAGCAATTATGGTAGCATTTGTAACCACAGTCCCATAAAGCGGTCATAGATTATAACCATTATTTGATATACAAACCAGCCTCTTTGGTCTACAAAATCAGTAACCTCTTCCCTTTACATCTATTTTTGTCCACGATTAAAACACTAAAAGTAGAATATGAACAATAAAACAAAGACCCCATTCGCAGGTATCAAGCCAATTTCGATGCAAGGAAGAATAGAAATACTCTTGCTAATTCTCAGTATCTGCCTGCCCATCTCTGCCCAACAACTCACCCAAAACATCAGAGGTATCGTAACAGACCAAGCATCGGGTGCTCCCGTAGCCTACGCCACCATCCAACTAGAAGATGCACCGGACAAGGGAGCCGTTACAGATAGTCTGGGAAACTTCCTACTGACCGGCATCCCCGTAGGGCGGCACAATGTGAAAGCCACCTACATAGGCTACACCCCGAGTATCATCCGTGAGATACTGGTATCTTCTGCCAAAGAAGTATTTCTGAATATCGCGATGAGCGAAAATGCGCAGATATTGAAAGAAGTCGTCGTGCGTCCGCAAGTCAATAAGGAGCAACCGATGAACAGTATGGCTCTGTCCGGCGCACGCATGTTCAGCGTAGAAGAGGCGTCACGCTATGCCGGAGGGTTGGACGACCCTGCCCGACTGGCAAGTTCCTTTGCCGGAATCGCCTCAGGCGTATCGCAGAACGGCATCTCCATACATGGCAATGCCCCACATCTACTGCAATGGCGACTAGAAGACGTAGAGATTCCCAATCCCAACCATTTTGCAGACATTGCCACCTTGGGCGGCGGAATACTATCTTCGCTAAGCAACCATGTGCTAGGCAATTCGGACTTCTTTACCGGCGCCTTCCCCGCAGAATACAGCAATGCCGTATCGGGCGTGTTCGACATGAAGTTGCGCAACGGAAATAGCCGGAAGATGGAGAATACCTTCCAGGTAGGAATCCTGGGAATCGACGTAGCATCGGAAGGGCCACTCAGCAAGAAGCACAACTCCTCGTATATCGTCAACTACCGCTACTCCGCCACAGGGCTGTTGACCAACACCGGCATTGTGGACTTGGGCGGTACCTTCGACTATCAAGACCTCAACTTCAAACTGAACTTCCCAACGCGTAAAGCAGGAACTTTCACCATCTGGGGCACTAGCCTGATAGACAAGTACAGCAGCGACTGGGAAGAGAAATCTCCCGAAGACTGGGAATACCAAAACGACCACTCGCAATCGGACATGAAGCAATATATGGCGGCAGGAGGGCTCAGCCACCGCTACTTCTTCAACGACCGGGCTTTCTTGAAGACCACACTGGCAGTGACTTACTTCAAGAGCACGGCGGACATGAAGATATACGACACTGATTTCACTTCCACGCCCTACTTGGACATGTACCGTGAAAATACAAACTTGGTATTTACCACTGCCTACAACCACAAGTTCAGTTCGCGGTTTACCAATAAGACGGGCTTCACCTACACACAGATGTACTACGACATGAAAATGAGCCTTGTACCTTATATTGCCCAACCCATGAACCTTATCTCCATGGGAGATGGCAACACAGGACTCTTTTCCGCCTATACCAGCAATTTCATCGACATCAGCAACCGCCTGAGCCTCAGCTTAGGACTCAGTACCCAGAACCTGACACTGAACAACCAGTGGACTTCGGAACCCCGTGCCGGACTGAGATGGCAAACCAACGAACGCCTTTCCCTTTCCGCCGCCTACGGTCTACACAGCCGCATGGAGAAGATGGACGTATACTACACTCGCACCGCACAGACGGGAGACCAACTGGTAAATCGTAACCTAGACTTCAGCAAAGCCCACCACTTCATGCTCACCTTCGACTACCGGCTATCCAACGACTTGAAACTCGTGATAGAGCCTTACTATCAACAACTCTTCGACATCCCCGTACGCCCCGGCGACTCCTATTCCGTGCTCAACCGGACGGACTTCTACATCGAAGACGCCTTAGTAAACCGGGGACGGGGACGCAACATCGGCATCGACCTTACATTGGAGAAGTATCTCAGCCACGGCTACTACTATCTGTTCACCGGCTCTCTCTTCAACTCCCGTTACTGCGGCGGCGACGGCGTGTGGCACGATAGCCGTTTCAACCGCCATTACATCCTCAACCTGCTGGGCGGCAAGGAATGGATGTTGGGACAAAGCAAGCAGAACATCCTCAGCATCAACGCCAAAATCACCCTGCAAGGAGGCGACCGTTATGCCCCGATAGACTTGGAAGCCACAATGGCACATCCCGACAAAGAAGTGCAATACGACGAAACTCGTGCCTACAGCCTGCAATACTCGCCTATGCTACTGACAAACCTCTCCGTCAGTTACAAGATAAACAAGAAACGGTGCACGCACGAGTTTGCCGTGAAGTTGGTGAACCTGACGGGTTGCCAAGAACACTACGGTCACGAAATGAACTTAAAAACCGGAAAGATAGACGAAGTAAAGCAGATGACTGCCCTACCGAATATCTACTATAAAATAGAGTTTTAAATGATTATTGTTGTACTTTTGGCTTCGGATTAAGACATCTGACGGATGCGGATAAGAGAAAGACAAAGAGTGAGCGCCTCAAACATTACGACTGAGTCTGCCTCCCTATAGGACTGAGCCCCTCACACTTTAGGACTGAATGGTAAAAAGATCCGGGTCTTTTATCTAAAAACATCCCCATCTTTTACTCCAAAACATCCGGATCTTTTGGGGTAAAACATCCGGGTCTTTTTGAAAATTACATCCGGATGTTCAGCCCTCTCACTCCTAAGGTGTGAGGAGCTCAATCCTAAGGTGTAAGCAGCTAAGTCCCTATGAGTAATCCCTTGAAAACATAGATTGAACATGAATCGTACCAATGATATAAATAATTCGTCCCTGCTGCACAAGCTCCTGATAGCTCCGGAGTACAGAGTATACAGGCATCTGTTACTTTTATCCGTCATAGCCATCATATCGCTGAACCAAGCCTTTATGACCTTCCTCGACGGACTGGACATCCTGGGTAACAGAATCTATCTGCAAGCCGGACTGATATTTGCCAGCTACATCCTAGTAGGCTATTTCAACTTCTTCGTCATGCTGCCACGCTATTTGCTGAAAAGGCAGTATACACGATACATTGTTCTGCTGGCAGTATCCATCTTCTTGCTGGTCATCTTCCAGACTGGAGAGGAGTATTGTGTATTAACGCATTTACAAATCGTCAATAACTCATACAATTTTCCCAATATCTACATCAGCATGCTCTCAGCCTTCGCCTTGATACTGCTCTCACTTTCCGGTCCCGCCATGACCATACTTTTGAAATACTGGCTAACGGAGAATGAGAAGATGGGCGAATTGGAAAAGCGGCACATACAGTCGGAAGTAGAGCAACTGAAAGAACAAGTAAGTCCGCACCTCCTCTTCGGCACGCTGAACCATGCGGGCGTACTGGCGATACAACACCCTTCGGAAGCCTCCGCCATGCTGCTACGCCTTAGCCAACTGCTGCGCTACCAACTGTATGACTGCAACCGGGAGCAGGTGTTGCTAAGCGCCGAGATAAAGTTTCTGAACAGCTATTTGATGTTGGAGCAAAGTCGCTCGGATACTTTCAGTTTCACCATTCATCAAGACAAAGAGACGGCTTATACGCTGGTTGCCCCCTTACTGTTTATCTCCTTTGTGCAGGCGGCAGTCCGCAAGATATATGAACAGAACAGCCGTACTGCCTTGGAACTGGACTTCAGTACCTCCACCGGTAGTGTCACTTTCAGTTTCAGCAGCACTCCGGCGCCCTTATTCATTGACATCAATTATTCCAAAATCAATCAACGGCTCAACCTGCTTTATCCGGGACGTCACTCCCTACGCATCTCCGACTGCCGCATCATCTTAAATATGGAATTATGAAACTAGCCCAAATCCATACCGACGGGAATACCGTGCCCGACCTCTTCATCAGTCCACGGTTTAGAGTCCTCAGGCACATCCTGCTACAACTCATGCTGATGATACTTAGCATCAACATCGCTCTGAACGGGGAAGGTCAACTATACCCAAATCCGCAGCCGGAAGATCTCATCTCCTGGATCAGTCACTTCCTGCTTATCAACAGCACCATCTACTTCAACCTCTATCTGCTGGCTCCACGCTATCTGGAGAAAGGAAAGTACAAAAAGTATTTCACAGGCATCGCACTGACCACCGTATTTATCCTGACGGGAGTATTTCTGCTGAAAGGTCTCATATTCAAAAGTTCCGCAGTCGAGGAATTAGTACGCCCGGCTCTCATACTTCTGAATCTCTGTTCGTCCACCCTTGCCATTATTCTGATGCTTGCCGGGACATCCACCTTCTTGCTGCTGCGTCACTGGATAGGCTACAACCAGCGCATCAGCGAACTGGAATCCACCACCCTGCAATCGGAACTCAAGCAACTGAAACGTCAAATCAACCCGCACTTCCTGTTCAATATGCTGAACAATGCCAGCATGTTACTCAAGAAAAATCCCGAAGAAGCCTCACAACTTCTCTTCAAACTGGAAGACATGTTGCGCTACCAAATCAACGACAGTTCGCAAGACCGGGTATCGCTAAGTTCGGATATTCATTTTTTAAACGACTTCCTCAATCTGGAGAAAATCCGCCGTGACAAGTTTGAGTGTAGCATTGCCAAAGAAGGTTGTATAGAACATGTTTCACTTCCTCCACTTCTCTTCATCCCATTCGTAGAGAATGCCGTGAAGCACAACTCCGACAGCGAACATGGCTCGTATGTACATCTTTCTTTCAAGGTGTGGGGAAACGAACTGTTCTTCGAGTGCGTCAACTCCAACCCCCAACAGTCTACAGACAACCGCAAGCAGCAAGTCGGTGGCTTGGGACTGAAGAACATCACCCGTCGACTCGAACTGCTCTATCCAGACAGACATACCCTGGAAACGGAAAAGAATGAAAACTGTTATAAAGTCAAATTACACCTTATATTATGAATTGTATTATCGTAGACGACGAACCGCTGGCACGTGAAGCCATCGAGTTCCTGGTAAAAGAGATCTCTTACCTCAACCTCACAGGCACCTTCAACAACGCCGCAGCAGCCGCCCGCTTCATGGAAACGGAAACGGTCGATTTAATATTTCTGGATATACAGATGCCCGGCATTACAGGGATAGAGCTTGCCAAAACCATCTCCCGACGTACGCTTATCATCTTCACCACCGCCTATTCAGAGTATGCGCTGGATAGCTACGAAGTGGATGCCATTGACTACCTCATCAAACCCGTATCCCCGGAACGTTTCTGCAAAGCAACGGACAAAGCACTTTCTTATCACTCCCTGCTGCTACAAGAAGAGAAAGAAAACATCGAGCCTGCCGCTGATGAATACTTCTTCGTGAAATCAGAGCGGAAATACTTTAAAGTCAACTTTGAGGATATACTCTTTGTGGAGGGTTTGAAGGATTACGTCATCCTACAATTGGAAGAACAACGCATCATCACCCGCATGAACCTGAAAGCGATGTACGAGTTATTACCCAAAAGCATTTTCCTGCGCGTAAATAAATCATATATCGTAAACACCACTCGCATCGAGGCATTCGATAATAATGATATTTTCATTAGGACACATGAGATAGCCATCGGCAACGGTTACCGTGACAGTTTCTTTGAAGAATTTGTCACGCGTAAACGAAAAGTGTAGTTTCCTCTGCTTTTCCAAGACAACAGATATAAGATTAAAGTATTTTATGTACATTTGCCAGTGTTTGAGAAAACACTATATTCATGAAAGCAGCATTTCAAATATCACTGTATGTCATTTTTCTATCAATTTGCGTATGCTCTTGCCAGCACAAACCCTATCCACGGAGCATGCAAATTGCCGATTCAATCGTCGATACAGCACCCGACAGTGCAGTAGCACTATTAGCACAACTAAAAGACAGCATTCTTTCAGAACCTAAATCTACCTGTATGTATTACAAATTGCTTTCCATCAAAGCAAAAGATAAAGCATACATTCCGCATACATCAGATAGTCTTATCTTGCAAGTAATTCATTACTATGAGCAAAGAGAAGATCACAAGCATCTGCCGGAAGCCTATTATTATGCCGGACGTACCTACAGAGATTTAGGAGATGCACCCCAAGCTCTGGATTACTTTCAGAAGGCGGTCGATAAAATAGGAAAAGGAAATGATTATAAACTTTACAGCAGAATGTATAGTCAGATGGGTACTTTGTATATGTATCAAGATATGTACGAAGAAGCATTGAAAGCATCTAAAAAAGCGAACTATTATGATATTCTAGCAAGAGATAGTACTGCAATCATATTCAATTTACGGAATATCGGACTTTCATTTACTGGTATTAATAATGCAGATAGCGCTCTATTCTATTACAGCAAAGCCCATGAACAAGCTAAATTAATAGGTAACCAAGACTTGATGGACATGCTAAAAATAGACTTAGCGAGTCTTTACAAACAATTAAAAAGATACGACTCTGCCAAAATAGAATTGCAGCAGCTATTCAACCCTGGTAAGAAGATACGTCAAAGTACTATTTACACTATTTATGCAGATTTATTATACCAAATGCAGAATTTAGACTCAGCATCCTATTATTATAATCAACTTCTAGAAATTGGCACTGTCTATGCCAAAAAAGTTGCTCACTGGAAACTTGCAAAAATCAGTCAAAGTCACAATAATAATAGGATGCTAATGGAACATATACAAAAATACATGGATTATACCGATTCTATCCAAAAGAAAACAGATACAGAGACCATTTACAAAATGCAATCGCTATATAATTATCAGTTACGTGAAAAGGAAAATAGTAAACTTAGGATTCATAATGCTCAACAGCAATTATATATTACCTACACCATATTCGGCGTAATTATTGTAATTGCATTCATAACAATCTACATACAATACAGCTCACGCAAAAAACATCAATTGAATGAACAACTAAACAAACTAAAGAAAATTCAGGAGGAACAATATCTCAAAAGTACAAAGTTCATTGAAGCCAATAAAATACAAATGCAAAAACTAGAAGATAAGTTGCAAAACAGTACAATTGAAAATAGTACTTTACTAGCCTTACTTCAAATTCAAAAAGAGCAAATCATGCAAATGAATTGCAAAATTGAAACCGACCGTAAAGAACAAGAAATAGCAGAAATAGCATTTAAACAATCCAGTATTTATAACCGTTTCCATAAAGCAATCAATGATGCTAAAATCAAACTTACAAGTGAAGACTGGAATGCTTTACAAAGCCAGATTGACAATTGCTACAAAGATTTCACCACTCGTTTAAGGGCACTATACCCTATTAGTGAAATAGAACTTCAAATCTGCCTATTACTAAAAGCCAACATAACGACCACCGGAATAGCACAATTAACAGGTCGCTCTAAATCTGCTATCGTATCTGCCCGTAAGAAACTATATGAGAAAATACATAATCAATCAGGGAAAGCAGAAGAATGGGATGCCTTCATCGCTACTTTCTAATTTGTAGAATCATATATTTCTTGTTGTAAATACTATTATAAGATTAAAAACCGCACAAAAACCGCACACGTTTGATTGCTGAAATAACAAAATCTAAGCTAATTTTGTGACTGTAACTTTAAAAAATAAAGCCATGAAACATTTCATTTTTGCATGTGTCGTTTTCTTATTTGCTTTTCAGCCTTTAGCACAAGCTATAGACATCAAATTTCTTCCGGAAGAAGCAACCGAAGACCTGCGTTCTATTTCTATAGAACCTACTGCTACTCTTGATGGAAGCGTCATTAGCATTTCTGCCCCTGTTACATTACGTAATGTAAGTGTCGTTGTGAAAGACATGACTGGTAATGCGATTTATTCCGAGACAACCGTCATTTCTGCCAAACAGTATCATTCATTTGTACTGGATAACGTAGAAGATGGAGACTATATACTTGAAGTAACCTTTGGAGACAAATACTTCTATGGGTATTTCACACTACAGTAATACGATTACCTAAATCATCCTTCTATAAAGGAGGTATAATAGCAAGTACATCAAGCTGTATACTACCATTATGCTTCCTTTCCAAAAATCTACATAGATATTTTATATCTGCTATGATTATAAAGAAGCATTCTTGACCATTAGTCATGCTTCTCCCATATTGTAAACCGTATAAAATCATATACGGTATTTCTCTTTATTTTCTCTGCAAAGCATCTTACCCTCAACAAGTATTAAAGTAGAATTAACCTAACTTACAATAGCAAAATGAATAATATTTTCTATAAACTTCGTACAATCGTTGATAAGATTCCCAAAATCATTCTTATAACGTTCTTATTAGGTGTAATAGTACTCATACCTTTTCCTGAAACCATAACAGGAGAAGTTACATTAGCTAATTTTGAAAATCAAGACGCATGCGTTATCGGAGAACTACCATACCAATATATCACCAAACTGAAAGAAGGAACTTGTGTTAAGATAGAACTCGATGGGTTCAGCGTAAAAGAAGAGGGAAAACACATCGGATACATCACTCATATAAATAGAGAAACTAAAGAAACTTCAGAAGGAACATTTTTCACATATACCATCTTATTAATCAACAATCCTTTTATGTTTAAAGGGATGAAAGGAAGAGCATCAATCTTTCTATGCCAAAAGAATCTCTTAACAAGGGCTGTTGAGTTACTCTATATCCCGTAATCTGTATCCATTAATATAAATAAAATTATATCTGTTTCCGCTTTCTTATTTTGCTTTACTTTGCAACATCTTAATTTTCAAACAGATTTAACGATATGGAATTGAATTTTGCAAAGAGGATGTCTTATATCAAGGCTTCAGAAATTAGAGAGATACTTAAAGTCACAGAACAAGAAGATGTTATTTCGTTCGCAGGCGGCCTACCGGCACCTGAGCTTTTCCCGATAGAAGAGATTAATGAAATAAACCAAATAGTATTGAAGGAGGCAGGTACAAAAGCACTCCAATATACTACCACAGAAGGTTATGCTCCTTTAAGGGAATGGATTTCCAAACGAATGAACGAACGTCTAGGAACATCTTTCGATAAAGATAATATTCTGATAACTCATGGTTCGCAGCAAGGATTAGACCTGTCCGGCAAAGTCTTTTTGGACGAGGGAGATATTGTATTATGTGAAAGTCCTACCTATCTAGCTGCAATCAGTGCTTTTAAGGCATACGGTTGTAGCTTTATTGAAATTCCTACTGATAAATACGGTATGAATATGGATATCCTGGAAGATGTTTTACGTAAAACAAAAAACATAAAACTAATATATGTAATTCCGACTTTCCAGAATCCTACAGGAAAGACATGGAATTTGGAAAGACGTAAAAGACTGGCTGAATTGTCAGCACAATATGGTGTTGCAGTTGTAGAAGATAACCCTTATGGTGAATTAAGGTTTGAAGGAGAGGCTTTACCCTCTATAAAATCGTTCGATATGGTTGGCAACATCTTGTGTACCGGTAGTTTTTCTAAAATATTCTGTCCCGGTTTCCGAATAGGGTGGATTGCAGGAGATAAAGACATTATCCGTAAATATGTATTAGTGAAACAGGGAACCGATTTACAATGCAATACCATTGCGCAAATAACCATTGCCGAATACCTAAAAAGATACGATATCGATAAGCATATACAGAAAATAGTCGAAGTATACAGAAGACGCAGAGATATAGCCGTAAGATGTATAGAATGTTACTTCCCAAACAATATAAAGTTCACTCACCCCGAAGGTGGATTATTTACCTGGATAGAACTTCCTGAAGGAATTTCAGCACGTGAGATACTAGAAAAGTGTCTTGAGAAAAAGATTGCATTCGTACCGGGAGGTTCTTTTTTCCCGAATAAGAATAAGGAAAATACATTCAGAATAAACTATTCCAATATGCCGGAAGATAGAATAGAGAAAGGTCTTCAAATTCTTGGAGAAGTAGTAAAGGGGTATATCAGCCAATCAGAATGATTCTTTGATAATTGTTCCCAATAACCTCAAGCGTTCTTCAATAAAAGGAGTCCAGCGTTGTCCATAACTTAAACGCATACAGTTTTTATACTGGTCTTGCAAAGTGAACATACGTCCGGGAGCAATACTTATGTTTTGTTGCATAGCTTTATAATATAGTTTTGTAGTATCTATTTTTTTATCTAATTCCACCCAAAGCATAAATCCACCTTGCGGAGTTATGATTTTTGTTTCTTCAGGGAAATAGTTCGTAATGGATTGTGTAAAGTGGAGACTATTGGTATGCAACTCATGGCGTAATTTGCGTAAGTGGTTCTCATATCTATCATTCTCCATAAAATTGGCAACGGCCTCCTGATTCAGGGCTGGCGTTGAGATCAGGTGAATATTCTTTTGACGAATAACAGCATCCTTAAATTTACCGGGGGCAATCCAGCCTACCCGGTAACCGGGTGCCAATGTCTTGGATACAGCGCCACACCATAGTACAAGTCCACTCTTATCAAATGCTTTACATGGCTTAGGACGCGAACTTCCAAAGAAGACATCACCATACAAGTCGTCTTCGATCAGAGGGATATTATACTCCGCCAACATATCTACGATCCTCTTTTTATGTTCGTCCGGCATACAACTTCCCATAGGATTACTGAAATTGCTGATAAGTAAACAGACATTTATTTGTGGCAGTACTTTTTTCAATGCATCGGGATCAACTCCTGTAGCAGGATTTGTAGGCAGTTCTAATACCCGGAGTCCTAAACTGTTTGCCAACTGCAATATTCCGAAATAGACCGGACTTTCCACCGCAATCGTATCTCCTTTTTTAGTGGTTACAGATAAAGCCAAAGCAATCGCATTAGTAACTCCGGCAGTTGTTACAATATCATCTTCCGTCAAATTGCCATTCCAACAATATGTAAACCGGGCGATGTCTTTCCTAAGCCGAAGGTTGCCTTGTGTTTCATCATATCGGGTCCCATTTCCCGGAAGTGATCTCATTGCCCTGATAAGTTCTTTATTAAGCTTTGCAATAGGTAACAGAACATCTTCAGGCATTCCTAACGAGAAACGGGTGATAGATTTATCACCAATCTCTAACGAACTATATACCTCGGCTATCAAGTCTGCCACTTCCTCAACTTCAAACTTCACAGCGGGTTGTGTAGTGACGGGAGCAGACAAACGCGTGGGTCTATAACTCACGATATACCCCGATTTGGGACGTGAAACAATGAATCCATCTTTCTCTAATTCGTAGTATGCCTGAATTGCAGTATTCAAGCTTACCCCATTTTCATTACTGATGGTACGTAGAGAAGGTAGTTTCTCTCCTATCTTCCATACTCCTCTTTTTATCTGCCAGGCAATGGTTTGCGCTATTCTCTGATATAAGGCATCTTTTTCCATACTCATTCATTCTGTTACCGGCAAATATAGATAAATAACATCTGTGTCTACCCTATTTTCTTAAGTTATTTCCGGAATAGGAGATTCATAAAACTGATTATTTAGCAGAAAATAGCTATCTTTGCGCCCTGTAAAAGCGTTCATAACAAAAGAGATACATATAACACAATGGAAAAGAAATTCAAACGTACCACCGTGACCTCGGCTCTGCCATACGCAAACGGGCCTGTACATATCGGACACCTCGCCGGTGTCTATGTTCCTGCAGATATCTATGTTCGTTACCTCAGATTGAAAAAGGAGGATGTAGTCTTTATCGGAGGCTCCGATGAACACGGAGTGCCCATCACTATCCGTGCCAAGAAAGAGGGTGTCACTCCTCAGGATATAGTAGATCGTTATCATTCTCTTATCAAGAAATCTTTCGAGAACTTCGGCATTTCATTTGATATATATAGCCGGACTACTTCAAAGACTCACCATGATACAGCTTCTGACTTCTTCCGTAAACTGTACGACAAAGGCGATTTTATTGAAAAGACCAGCATGCAATATTATGACGAGGAAGCCAAAACTTTCCTTGCCGACCGCTACATCACAGGTGAATGCCCCCACTGCCATGCAGAAGGTGCATACGGCGACCAATGCGAGAAATGCGGTACCAGCCTCAGCCCTACAGACCTTATTAATCCGAAGAGTGCCATCAGCGGAAGTGAACCCGTAATGCGCGAAACCAAGCATTGGTACTTACCTCTGGACAAGCACGAAGAATGGTTACGCCAATGGATTCTGGAAGATCATAAAGAATGGCGTCCAAACGTATATGGTCAATGCAAAAGTTGGCTCGACATGGGCTTGCAGCCACGTGCCGTTAGCCGTGACCTGGATTGGGGTATCCCTGTTCCGGTAGAAGGTGCCGAAGGGAAAGTGCTCTATGTATGGTTTGACGCTCCTATCGGTTATATAAGCAATACCAAAGAACTGCTGCCCGACTCTTGGGAAACTTGGTGGAAAGATCCTGAGACACGCCTTGTTCACTTTATCGGTAAGGACAATATCGTATTCCATTGTATCGTATTCCCTGCTATGTTGAAGGCTGAAGGTAGTTATATTCTGCCGGACAATGTACCAAGCAATGAGTTCCTGAACCTGGAGGGAGACAAAATCTCCACTTCACGCAACTGGGCAGTTTGGCTGCACGAGTATCTGGAAGATTTCCCCGGCAAGCAGGATGTACTTCGCTATGTACTTACAGCCAATGCTCCGGAAACTAAAGACAATGACTTCACTTGGAAAGACTTCCAAGCTCGCAATAATAACGAATTGGTAGCCGTTTATGGTAACTTCGTAAACCGTGCGTTGCAACTCACCAAGAAGTACTTCGACGGGTGCGTGCCCGCACAAGGTAATTTGACTGATTACGACCGCGAAACTTTGAAAGAGTTTGCTGATGTAAAGGCAGAAGTGGAGAAGTTACTTGATGTATTCAAGTTCCGCGATGCCCAGAAAGAGGCAATGAACCTTGCCCGCATCGGTAACAAATATCTGGCTGATACCGAACCGTGGAAGATTGCCAAGACCGACATGGATCGTGTTGCCACTATCTTAAACATCTCGTTACAGTTGGTTGCCAACCTTGCCATTGCTTTCGAACCGTTCCTACCGTTCAGCAGTGAGAAACTTCGCAAGATGTTGAACATGAACAGTTTTGATTGGGCAGAACTGGGTCATACCGATTTGCTTCCTACCGGACACCAATTGGGTACTCCCGAACTGCTGTTCGAGAAGTTGGAAGACGACGTTATCCAAGCACAAGTAGATAAATTATTGGCAACAAAGAAAGCCAATGAAGCCGCCAACTACAAAGCAAATCCTATCAAGCCAGTTATCTCTTTCGACGATTTTGAGAAGCTGGATATCCGTGTAGGTACTGTAGTAGAATGCGAAGCAGTGCCCAAGATGAAGAAGCTATTGAAATTCAAAATCGCCGACGGACTGGAGAATCGTACCATCGTAAGTGGTATCGCTGAACACTACAAACCGGAAGAACTGGTAGGCAAACAAGTACTGTTCATCGCCAACCTTGCTCCACGTCAATTCAAGAATGGACTGGTAAGCGAAGGCATGATACTTTCTGCTGAGAATTATGACGGTTCGCTGGCTGTAACTTCTTTGTTGAAGGAAGTGAAGCCGGGAAGTGAAGTAAAGTAAGAATTAGGATTATACATATTCAAGAAGGTGTGTCAAAACAGGAAAGTAACTTAAATTCCCCTCCTCCCGGGAGGAGGAGAAATGAGATAGTACTGCATTATGGCACACCTTCTTGTATTAAAGAATAACATGGGCGAATCATCACTAAAAGAGAAAACAGCCAAAGGACTATTCTTAGGTGGCTTCAGCAATGGCATACAACAGTTGTTGAACCTAGGTTTTGGTATAGTCCTTGGTCGTTTATTGAGTGATTCGGACTACGGTATGGTAGGAATGCTTGCCGTTTTCTCAGCCATTGCTTCCGCATTACAAGAAGGTGGTTTTGTTTCCGCACTTACCAACAAAGAACGGGCTTCCCATAAAGACTACAACGCTGTATTCTGGTTCAGCACGCTTTGCAGCATAACCATCTATATCCTGCTATTCTTTGCCGCACCCTTAATTGCGGACTTTTATAAGACGCCCGAACTAATTCCCCTGGCCCGCTTTTCATTCTTGGGATTCGTTATCTCCAGCTTGAATATTGCACCGAGGGCTTATCTCTTCAAGAACTTAAAAGTCAAGGAAACGACTATTATCTCTATTTCCAGCCTCACAGTGTCAGGTATTGTAGGTATCACATTAGCAGCCAATGGATTTGCTTACTGGGGCATAGCCACACAAACCATTTCGTACGTTCTGGCAATGACGATACTTACTTTCTACTTCTCCCGTTGGAGACCTAGCTTCCTTATTGATTTCTCACCAATCAGGGAGATGATAGGATTCAGCAGCAAACTGATTATCACAAGCATCTTTCATATCATTAATACGAATTTATTCTCTGTTTTACTGGGTAAGTTCTATTCAGAACGGGAAGTGGGTAACTTTACCCAAGCCAACAAATGGAACGGAATGGGTCATACACTCATTACAGGCATGATTAACGGTATTGCACAGCCTGTCTTTACAAGTGTAGCCAACGACAGAGCACGCCAATTGGTCATATTCAGAAAACTACTCAGGTTCACGGCTTTTATCTCTTTCCCCGCAATGCTGGGGTTAAGCCTCGTTTCAAAGGAACTTATAGTAATCACTATCACAGAAAAGTGGTTGCCAAGTGCCTATATCTTGCAATTATTATGCATTTGGGGAGCATTCATTCCTATTATCAATCTTTTCTCTAATCTGATTATCAGCCGGGGGTATTCCTCAATTTACATGTGGAATACAATTGGTCTGAGCATAGTGCAAATCATAGCTGTATGTGCCATGTTCCCCTTTGGATTGGAGTGGATGCTACGCATTTTCGTACTAATCAATATCAGTTGGCTGTTTGTTTGGTTTGTATTTGTAAAAAGAGAGATCGGATTGACGCTGCGTGATATGCTGAAAGACATTTCACCCTATCTATTATTGTCGGTCGTACTGGTTTTAGGTACACACTATGCTACACGTTCCATTGAGAACCTTTATCTGAGTATGGCTGTAAAAGTAATCATTGTAGCCGGTTTGTATGTACTGACCTTATGGAAGTTACATTCCGTGATTTTGCAGGAAAGTATTGAATTCCTCCTAAAGAAAATAAAGAAATGAATATCCTCATCCAGCAAACCAAAGCATTCCCCCACCGTGCCAACAGCTTCTATTGGTTTTATTACCAGCTGACGGAATGGCTAACCAACCATGGCATAAAGAGTGAGCTTTTCTTCTGCTATCTGGAAGTAGATGACAGTGGATTTGATAATGGTTTGCTCTTACCAGACCGATATCCCCAATTCTATACTCCACGAAATATAGAGGCTGTATGCAAGTACATTAAGGATAAGCATATAGACGTCATTCTGGACTATTCGCACGTTATCACCGGAGACACCAAGAAGTACTATCAGGAAATCAGACGCAGGAATCCTGCGCTGAAAATCTTCACCATGATACACAACTGCCCCAGCCACACTACACAGTTGCAAAAATACAAACTATCCCTCCTCAGGTTCAAAGATGTGCACGGAGCCAAGCAACTCTTTCAATGGATGTTACCGGGGCTGTATATTGGGTTGCTCAAAAAGGTAGTTGCCCGGCAAAACCGTTCGGCATACGATACGCTGGACGAAGTTGTACTGTTATCTCCGTCTTACATCCCGGAGTTCAGAAGATTGATAAAGATAAAAGATGCAGATAGACTGTCGGCTATACCAAATTCTATACGTCCGGTAGAAAGCCATATACCCATAGAACAAAAGAACCGGGAAATCATCTTCGTAGGAAGAATGGAACACGAAAAGGCACTCCCCAAACTACTGAAGGTATGGGAAATGATTCAAAACAGATTGCCCGACTGGCAGCTGACACTTTTAGGAGATGGCTCTCAAACTGAAGCTATTCGGAAAATCATCAGCCAAAAGAAGCTGCAACGCGTAAATGTAATGGGACATCAAATGGCTATACCTTATATAGACAGGGCAAGAATCATTTGTCTGACCTCAGTCATCGAAGGGCTGCCCACTGTTTTTGTGGAAGCCATGTCACTTGGCGTAGTACCCGTAGGATTCGCATCTTTCAATGCCATTTATGATATGATTGATGACGGGAAGAACGGGTTTATCATACCCGAAGATCATTATGAAGAATATGCGGAAGTGATTCTCAGGCTAGCGGAAGACGACCAATTGCGCTGCCGCATAGCCACTCAAGCCCAATCTCAAAGAGAACAGTACGACATAGAACATATAGGTCCGCTTTGGATGAATGTATTCAAGAAACACGGACTCGTCAAACATGAATAGGAGAATATGAAAGTAACTGTCTATCCTCACTCTATCAATCGAGGTGATATACGTACCAACCCGTACATCAGCGATTTCATCCTTGCCTTGAAGCAGAACGGGGTAAGCATCGCCAATCCGCCACATAAGAATCCGTTGTTCAGCCTACTTCCAATGAAGACGGATAGTGACGCGTATATATTTCATTGGCTGGAGAATGTTCCCGATTACAAATACGGGCTATTACAAACAATCGCTGCCATTTGGCTCATAGCAAGGATAAAGCTAAAGCATAAGAAGTTAGTGTGGTTCCTGCACAACAAGCAACCGCACCTTGTCAAGCATAAATATTTGAAAGACCTATTAATAGGCTTATTACTGCGCAAAGCCGACTTTATTGTAACACATGCCACAGAAGGCATAGAAACCGTAAAGAAGCTATATCCGGCAGCCGTTTCACGTGTCATCTTTCTCCATCATCCTACCAAGAACAGGCTAGCGGACGATAATCTTACTCCCCCTCCTCCTGAAACAGACTTACTAATATGG
Source organism: Bacteroides sp. (assembly GCF_030151085.1). Taxonomy (GTDB): domain Bacteria; phylum Bacteroidota; class Bacteroidia; order Bacteroidales; family Bacteroidaceae; genus Bacteroides. The sequence continues at coordinate 55,490 of NZ_JASLER010000069.1, forward strand.
GGAAACATTTCACGCTATAAAGGTGTGCCCGAGTTTATCCGGTTTGCCACAGAGAAGCAACTTCCTCTGCAAACTAAAATTATCGGTAAATGCAGTTCAAGCGACTTGTTCGAAGAACTGACTCCATATACCGGCAAACGTATTGTACTCGAAAACCGAAGCATCACCTTCAACGAACTAAAGAAGGAGATACAAACCTCCCGCTTCGTCTTGATACCTTATGCCGCAGAATCCATCCTGAGTTCAGGCATCCTGATGGACTCATTATCTTTCGGTGCCAAGGTGATAGGTCCCAATGTGGGTTCTTTCCGCGATTATGCCGGAGAGGAGTTGCTCAAAGTTTACACCTTCAACACATTCGAAGACATACTTGCCATTGTCCGTAATGAGTGCGAACCTATTAATATAGAGAATTACCGGAGCTTCCTCAACAATCACAGTTGGGAGAATTTCATGCAGCAGTTCTGCCAATTACTAACCACTAATCACTAATCACTATCATGAAAGTCCTTTTTACATTCGGTGGAATACCACACTACCTCAACGCTATGCTGAACAAGCTGCATGCGAAAGGAATAGAGATTACAGTTATTACCCCACAGAAAGGCAACGCCACCATCGGTAAAGGCGTAAAGATGGTGGAAGGTGGTACTTACAAGCACCTCACCACTCCTGAGAAAAAGATGTTCTATGGGAAAACCGCTTACCCCGCTTTGCCTGAGATTGTACTCCAAGAAAAGCCTGATATAGTAGTGATGGGATGGCCTTATTTCCTACAAGTATTTTTCCAACCTCGGCTGAGGAAGGCAATGAAGAAATGTGGCTCACGTCTGGTAATTCGTGAGATACCTTTTCAGACGCCCCCTTACGGAAGAATAAAGGAATATTTCCGTGAAAATCCCATGTATGACGAAAGCATGCGCTTAATGAGTCAGGGCAAAGCTTTCTACCTCCGCCAATGGCTGACGGCATTCGTTCGTAAGTATTGCTATGCCCGGGTGGCGGGTACACTCAACTATTCCACTGCCGCTTATGATATTATCCCCTCTTACGGAGTAGATAAAAAACAGATACATGTCACTTACAACTCTACAGACACCGAAGCTCTACTTGCCGAGAAAGAATCTGTATTGGCTTCCGAGCCACTGCTGCCAAAGTCAGAGAGACGATTGCTACACATCGGTCGCTTGGTAAAATGGAAACGGGTGGACCTGCTTATCGACGCCTTCGCCCATATAGTAAAAAGTTATCCTGATGCCGAACTACTGATTGTAGGCGATGGCCCTGAACTGGATAATCTGAAACGGCAGACAACCAATCTACATCTCGCAGATTACGTCCGTTTCACTGGTGCCGTATACGACCCGAAAACACTGGGAGCCTATATGAACGAATCTACAGTGTATGCACTGGCAGGTATGGGAGGACTTTCCATCAATGATGCCATGACATACGGTCTTCCTGTTCTTTGTTCGGTTTGCGATAGTACGGAACGGGATCTAGTTATAGATGGCAAGAATGGCTATTTCTTCCGTGAAGGTGACGTGGAAAGCTTAGCAGAAAAGATAGATCAACTGTTTGCCTCCCCCGACCGTTGCCGGGAGATGGGACAAGAGTCGGAAAAGATAATCCGTAAAAAGATAAATATAGATACGGTAAGCGAAAGATACCTGAAGGCTTTCAAAGAGATTATGAACTCATAAATGAGTTATTACGGTTTTAGAAAGGAGTGGTAAGGTGGTAAGGTGATAGGGTGATAAAGTAGCTGCGCTATATATCGCAAAGTGTTATCCCGATATCACTTTATCACTCTACCACCCTATCACATTTTGCTCATAACCCTTCTGAAATGTAGTTACTTTCTCAGCGCCGCCATTATTCTTTCGCAAGCCTGCCCATCTCCATACGGATTATGAGTTTCGGACATCTGCTGATATACTTCTTTATCACGCAATAGTTCCGTCACATTCTTCACGATGGCATCGGCATCTGTACCAACCAATTTCACGGTACCCGCTTCTACAGCTTCGGGGCGTTCGGTGGTGTTTCTCATTACTAAAACAGGCTTTCCCAATGAGGGAGCTTCTTCCTGCACACCGCCACTATCCGTCAGCAGTAACACAGAATGCTGCATGGCATAGATAAACGGCAGATAATCCAACGGAGAAATAAGAAACACATTCTCAAGACCGGAAAGAAGTTCGTAAACGGGCTTCTGCACATTAGGATTAAGATGCACCGGATAGACAATATCCATATCAGGATGGGAAGAGGCGATTTCCTTAATTGCCCGGCAGATATGCAGGAATCCTTCACCAAAATTCTCACGGCGATGCCCGGTTACCAATATGTAGGGGCGATTGCCAACCGTATACCCTTTTGTACGAAGTTCTTCATGCAATTGTTCTTTCACGCCCGGCTTATGAGCAATGATATCGACAGCCATCAGCAGAGCATCAATAACCGTATTGCCGGTTACGGATATTTTGTCATCCTCAATATTCTCATGCAAGAGGTTCTGGCGTGACTTATCCGTGGGAGCGAAGTAATACGTACAGATCCGGTCGGTTACCTGACGGTTCATTTCCTCGGGCCAAGGCGAAAGCATATCGTATGTACGCAATCCGGCTTCGACGTGCCCTACGGGTATTTGCTGGTAGAAAGCAGCAAGAGAGGCTGCCATCGAAGTGGTAGTATCGCCATGTACCAATACTACGTCAGGTTGAAAGTCCTTCAGGACATCGCGCAAACCTAGCAGTACTTTGGAAGTGATATCATACAAGTCCTGATTGGGCGCCATGATATTAAGGTCGTATTCGGGCGTTATCTCAAATACTTCCAGCACCTGATCCAGCATTTGGCGATGCTGGGCGGTGACGCATACTTTGGTTTCAAAATGAGCCGAATCCTTTTGCAAGGCTTTCACTAGCGGAGCCATCTTGATAGCTTCGGGACGGGTTCCGAAAACGAGTAATATCTTTTTCATTTACGATGGACGATTTACGATGGACGATTGGAATTACTTTGGAATTGGCTGCTACTTGCGTACTCCGCAGAAGTCGAGCTCCAGCTTTTCTTCCTTGCGAGGCAGTTCTACGAACGGGGTATGGCGTACAAGCCAAACGATAATATCAGCTTTCTGATAAGCTTCCTTATAATCTGTTATATGGAAGCTGGGGTGTGAAGTGATATTAGGCTCTACTATCAGTACATCAGCACGGCTTTCGCTGACTATTCGAGAAGCAATATACTTGGCGGGAGATTCACGAAGGTCGTCGATATTCGGCTTGAAAGCAAGACCCATACAAGCTACTATCGGCTCACGCTCGTACTTCTCGACAAAACGTTGGCAAGATTCCAATACTTTGTTGGCACACCAATCGGCTTTATAGTCGTTCGTTTCACGGGCACGCTTGATGAGTTGCGCCTGTTCGGGATAATCGGATACAATGAACCAAGGGTCTACGGCAATGCAATGGCCGCCTACTCCGCAACCGGGTTGCAGGATATTGACACGAGGATGTTTGTTGGCAAGTTCTATCAACTCCCATACATTGATACCGGCTTTATCACAAATCATGGAGAGCTCGTTGGCAAAAGCAATCTGAGAATCACGGCTGGAGTTCTCCGTCAACTTACACATCTCGGCGGTACGGGCATTCGTGCGATGCAGTTTACCTTGAACGAAAGCAGAGTAGAATTCAATCGCCTTATCGGTAGATGCGGGATTGATACCACCGATTACACGGTCGTTGTGCACCAGTTCGTAGAGGGTATTGCCCGGCAGTACACGTTCGGGACAATAAGCAATGTATATTTGGTCTTTCAACTCAGGGCGCTGCTGGAAGATAAGTTCGGCCATACGCTCGGTTGTGAATACCGGAGAAGTGGATTCTATCACAAACAAATCTCCCGGCTTCAGGCAAGGGATTACGGCACGGGTAGCCGATTCTACGTATGTGATGTCTGCGCGATGGTTTTGTTTGAAGGGTGTGGGCACTACCACGAAGAAAGCGTCTGCCGGTTCAGGTCGGGTCACGGCACGTAGATGACCGCTTTGTACTGCCTCTTTGACAATCTTATCCAAGTCCGGTTCTACAATATGCACTTTACCTTGATTGACGGTTTCTACCACCGATGGATTTACATCCACACCCACCACTTCGAAACCATGATGAGCAGCGACCGCTGCCGTAGGCAGGCCTATGTAGCCCAAACCTATAAATACAACCTTCTTCATTATATATATGTGATTCTAAGTTGCCGCAAAAGTACAAATAATATGTGACTTTGTACCGTTTATCGGCGAAAACCACTACTTTTGCATCAAGTAATTGGCCCCTGATTGTCAAATCTAAATTCTCAATTATCAATTTACCAGATGAGAGTACTACTGATAAATACCTCCGAACAGACTGGCGGAGCCGCCATTGCTGCCAGGCGCCTGATGGAATCACTCCATGCAGCAGGAACAGATGCCCGAATGTTAGTTCTGCACAAAGAGAGCAATTCATCCCAAGTACTATCGGTAGGAAGAAATTGGCAAAAGAAATACACTTTTCTATGGGAACGACTGGTTATCTGGACTAATAATCTTTTCAGTAGGAAAAACCTGTTTACAGTATCTATAGCCAATACCGGCTTTAATATCACGAAACTGCCGGCATTTCAGGAGGCCGACATCATTCATCTGCATTGGATAAATCAGGGAATGCTCTCTATCGACAATATCCGCGAAATCTTCCAATCGGGGAAAACCATCGTCTGGACCATGCACGACATGTGGGAATGTACAGCTATCTGCCATCATTCATACACTTGCGAGCTTTTTAAAAGCGAATGCAGGAACTGCCCATTCCTACGCTTTCCTAGCAGAAATGATTTAGCACACCGGGTATTCAAGAAGAAACACAAACTTTTCCAAGATGCCTGCATACACATAGTTACAGTCAGCACATGGCTTTCGGAACAAGTCCGGCAAAGCGCCTTGCTCAAAGAGAAAAGCATTTCTGTGATACCCAACACGCTCTCGGATACAGATTTCCTGATGATGGACAAGAAAGAATCCCGAAAAGATTTATCTCTTCCCAACAAACGGCTCATCGCATTTGGTGCTGCTCGTATTGACGATCCTATCAAAGGCTTCGACCATCTGCTACAGTCCATTCAACTATTGATCGATCGGAAAGTCTTTCTAAAAGAAGAACTGCACCTGCTTTTATTCGGCAAAATCAAGCAAGCAGATAAGGTTCTTGCTTCTATTCCCGTCAGCTATACCTATTTCGGGAGAACAGGAAGCACAAAAAAGCTTTCACAAATATATTCGGCGGCAGATATTACTGTTTCCGCCTCTTTTTATGAAACATTCGGGCAGATCTTAATCGAAGCGCAAGCCTGCGGATGCATACCTGTATCATTCGGGAACAGTGGACAAACGGACATTATACAGCACCAAAAGAATGGTTATTTAGCAGATTACTTATCTGTTGAAAGTTTAGCCGAAGGCATTGAATGGGGACTGATAAAAGGGCAAAGTGACCTCTCTAAAGAAGAGTTGCGAAACGATGTATTCAGGAGGTATTCTGGCCGTGTGGTTGCTAATCAATACCTTAGCCTCTATCAAAAGCTAAAAAAGAAAGAGTAACAGAATGAGAATACTACTTATAAACACTACAGAAAAAAGAGGCGGACCAGCCGTTGCTGCCGGCCGTCTCATGGAATCGCTCAAGAACCACGGTATCAAAGCCAAGTTATTGGTGCGCAACAAGCAGACCGACCAAATCACCGTCGTGTCACTGGACCAGAGCTGGCGGATGGTATGGAAGTTCGTTTGGGAGCGTATCGTTATCTGGAAAGCAAACCATTTCAATAAAGAAAATATCTTCGCAGTCGATATAGCCAATACCGGAACCGACATCACCTCCCTGCCCGAATTCCAGCAGGCGGATGTCATTCATCTGCACTGGATAAACCAAGGCATGCTTTCCTTGAAGAATATCGAGAAGATACTAGCCTCCGGCAAGCCCGTAGTATGGACTATGCACGATATGTGGCCCTGTACCGGCATCTGCCACTATGCACGCGAATGCGTCAACTACCAGACAGAGTGCCATAACTGCCCCTTCATTCATGGAGGCAGTGGCAAGAAAGACCTCTCCTACCGCACTTTCCACAAGAAAAAAGAGTTATTTAAAAGTAGACACATCAGCTTCGTCACATGTAGCCACTGGCTGGAAGGGCTCGCTAAAAAGAGCGCCTTACTGGACGGACACACAGTGACCTGCATTCCGAACCCCATCAATACGAACCTCTTCAAGCCCCGTAACAAGAAAGATGCCCGTAGCAAACTCCATCTTCCGCAAGATAAGAAGTTGATACTGTTCGGCTCGATGAAGATTACGGATAAGCGCAAAGGCATCGACTATTTAGTGGATTCGTGTAAACTACTGGCAGAGAAACACCCGGAACTGAAAGAGCAACTGGGCGTTGTCGTCTTCGGCAACCATTCCGAGCAGTTGGAAAACTTGCTGCCCTTTAAAGTATATCCGTTCAGTTTTGTAAACAACGAGCACCAGCTGGTGGACATCTACAACTCCGTAGACATCCTCGCCGCCCCTTCGCTAGAAGAGAATCTGCCGAACACCATCATGGAGGCAATGGCTTGCGGCATACCATGCATCGGGTTCAACGTTGGCGGCATTCCGGAGATGATTGACCACCTGCACAACGGCTACGTGGCACAATACAAATCATCCCCAGATCTTGCCAACGGCATCTACTGGATGCTCACCGACCCCGATTATCCGAACCTCTCCGAGCAGGCTTGCCGCAAAGCAGTAGCCCACTATTCGGAAAACATCATCGCGAAGAAATACATCGATCTCTATAATAAAGTAACCGGAAGAAATGCGTAACCACCATCACACCCCGAAGTTCAGCATCATCACCGTGACTTACAATGCCGAATCGGTATTGGAGGACACCCTGCAAAGCGTTATCTCCCAAACCTACCATCATATGGAGTACATCATCATAGACGGCGCTTCCAAAGATAGCACCCTCTCCATCATAAACCGATATAAAGATCGGATAACGAAAGTCATCAGCGAACCCGACAAAGGTCTTTACGACGCCATGAACAAGGGAATGAAACAAGCAACCGGTGATTATCTGTGTTTCCTCAATGCCGGCGACAGCTTCCATGAGGATGATACTTTGCAGCAAATAGTACATACCATCACCGAGAGTGAACTGCCTGACGTATTGTACGGTGAAACCGCCTTAGTAAACAACGAACGGCATTTCCTCCGCATGCGTCGCCTCTCCACCCCGGAAGTGTTGACTTGGAAAAGCTTCAAACAAGGTATGCTGGTTTGCCACCAGGCATTCTTCGCCAAAACATCCCTGGCAGAACCTTACGACCTGCAATACCGCTTCTCTGCCGATTTCGACTGGTGCATCCGTGTCATGAAGAAAGCGCGGACACTACACAACACCCATCTCACTATCATAGATTATCTGGAAGAAGGAATGACCACACAGAACCGGAAAGCGTCACTCAAAGAACGTTTCCGAATCATGGCACGGCATTACGGAATGATAAGTACAGTAGCCCATCATGCGTGGTTCGTACTGCGGGCTGTTATGAAGAAGTAACTCATTCATCCCCGTTTTTTTCCGGCACCGAGAAAGACCTTGTTCCCCGGTGTCGAGCAAGGGGTTCCCCGGTGCCGAACCCTACCTTCCCCGGTGTCGGAGAAACACCCCACTCAGGAGGTATCCTGACGGGGGATAGTTCATAAGAGAGAGAACTATATTAAATTTAAACATTATCACATCTGATCATGACTCTGTTTGAATATATATCCGGCTTACAGGACATATACATCCAACGTGCTGCATATATACATGCAGCATGCTGGATGTATATATGCAACACGTTGCAAGTTAACTTCCAGTAATTCAGAAAAAGAAGACGAAACAATCTTTCATTGTTTTTCTAATTATAAAAATGTATATTTGCGTCCAAATACTAAGTATCAATATGTAAAACCCCTTTTTAATAAGAAGCAGATACATATCTAATCATATTATATAAGTATGCCTCGCTAAGCGTTGCAACTTACAGTGTTTTATTAAATGAATGTAATTAATTCAATATAACCGGAAAAGCGTTTCCATTCTTAAACTTATTAGAAATTGAGCTTTGGCTCTTATTCTCTATTTCCGAAACCGCCAAAATGAAGTAAGTGAGAATAAGTGAGTGAAGGTTCACGCTGTATGGGCGTGGACTGTTCGTACTTATTTACTTACGGGGTGCTTGGCGGTACCTGGAAATAGAATAAGTCGAATGGTTCCGCCTTTTTTTATACAGCTGACCTATGATTCACATCGGACATCTCATTGAAGAAGAGCTACTGCGGCAAGAACGATCCGCCGGATGGCTTGCCGGAAAACTGTACTGTGACAGGACGAATATCTATAAGATATTCAAGCGCGAAAGCATCGACACCGACTTGCTTCTACGCATATCTAAAGCTCTTAACCACAACTTCTTCTACCACTACAGCAACTCATTGACTTGCGATTCGTGATCTTGAAGACCACTAATTATCTTATACTATCTGCAACCTCCCAAGAGGAGAATGCAGATAGTATAAATTATTTCTTCTCCATTACTTAGAATAAAAGATGTTTAATAATAGTTTAAGAAACAGATGAAATCATGAAAAAGATTCAATTCGCGCTTTATGTTTTGCTGACCAGCCTTTTGGCAGCATGTACAGAAGAGGTAATAAACCGAACTTCGCCGGAGCCTTCGGAAGAAGATTTGGAAGAAGTGTCCCTGCAATTGCAGTGTCTGCCCGTGCAAATTGCCGGGGAAGAGTGGGGTGCCAGATCCAACACCCGTGTTGCCGACGCTAGCATACTAGACAACTTAATCAGCAATATCCTGGTTTTTCAATACGACAAGTCGGGCAATCAAATAACAGCTCCACATTATTATACCTTACCCGCCAACACTACCGGATCGGCTACTATTAAAGTAATGCTGCGCCCAGCCACCGACTGCCAAGTTTATATCATAGCCAATACCAACAGTAATACATGGCTCAACGGTGCAGATGTATCGACTTTGACCAAGTTGAAGAATCTTACTCATACTTTTGACTCTGAAGATGATGTGTATGGAGGTAACAGCAAGAACCTACTAATGTCCGGCAACATAACCGGCATTACAGTCAAGGCAGGGCAAAGCAATACGCTAAGCAGTATCTCTCTGGAACGGATGCTGGCAATGATCACTTTTCAATACAAATTCGCAACTGCCGACCTGGCGACAAAACTGAAAGTAACCCGTATTACTTTGAACAGTGTACCTAATATATTGCAAATAGGAAAACCAACGGGCAATTATCCGTCTACAGTCAGTTCGCCGATAGAATATTCTGCCATTATCTCCCCCATTGCCGGGACTTACTACACCGGATATGTACCCGAAAACTTACGGGGAACCTCAACCAATACCGACCAGAAAGATAAAAACGAGAAAGCTCCGGCAGGTGCCATCTCCATCAAGCTATATATAGATTCGGAAATGGATGGCAGTAGCTATGTATATACGGTATATCCGGGTGAAAACAACTTCAATGACTTCAACATCAAACGAAATTATAAATATACGTTGACTCTCAACCTGAAATCGTCCGGTACGGATTCCCGCGTGATGGCAGCACCTGCCAATTGCTTTGTACTGAAACCTGAATCCAGTATCACCTTCGACCCTTACGAACGTCCTGAAAAAGGAGGCGGATTCGACTATTCCGATTATGTAAACAAGACAGTGTCTGCCAAGAAAATCAGCAGTGTAAAGATATTGTGGCAGACCGGAGACGGAACCAATTTCGCCATAGGAAAGAACAGCGCCGCAACTCTAGTCTATCTGGACAATCAAGACAAAATACACGTTACAGCGGGCAAGATTAATGGCAATGCGGTAATAGCAGGTTACAATAACGCCAATGAAATTGTGTGGTCTTGGCATATCTGGGTAAACAGCGATTCTCCGGCACAGATTACCAAAGCAATACCTTATACAACCTATGACTGGGATGCCACCGGCATAAAATCTTCCGACCCCAATGTCCGGGTAAGCGGGCGCCCCGTCATGTCGTGCAACCTGGGAGCACTGAATAATAATCTTGACCCATTGCATCCTGATGCATCATCTTACGGATTACTGTACCAATGGGGCCGGAAAGATCCGTTTCCACAAAACAAGACAGTAGTACTTTCCGGTCAATTTCCCAATTCTTCAGATTACATAGTAGCGGTTTACGATAATGCAGGAGTGCAAATAAAGATGAGTTCCACCGTAGGTACCGGCGAATTATTTCAAACTATCATGACTAATGCGGCAATCGGCAATATCGGATATACCTTACTCCACCCTACCCATTTCCTTAAATCTTCAGATATATATCCAACGGCTGCAAGTGATTATATAAATGCAGGTGACTGGTACTGGGGACATAATGACAGATTATGGGGTGGAAAGCCCTATTCGGAAGCATCCAAGGTATTTGAGGCAGATACACCACATCCCATATTATTGGCAGATAACGGAGCGACAGAAAAATCCATATTCGACCCTTGCCCTTCGGGCTGGATGCTGGCACCAGGAGACATGTGGCTAGGTTTCACCAAAACCGGATACAATGTAGAGAGTGATCCTACTTTACAATCAATCAATTGCTCGGAATCGACAACAAGTCTCCCCAAATATGGCTATCACATCTATATGCAAGGGTGGAAAGGCGGAGCTACTACTTTCTTTCCAACTCAAGGACTTCGAGTACCCAATGGAACCCTATGTCAACTTGGAATTTGCGGTAATTACCATACCTCTTCACCAGGTAAAGACGGTACGGTATATATCTTCCATCTGCATACCACCTCATCCTTATACCTAGTAAGAATATTTGAAACCGTCTATGACTATACCCGCCGCTGCGTAGGCGGGCCTGTCCGCTGTGTACGTGAAATAAAGTAGCGGAATACAAACCTAATTACGGCTCCAATATCATACTTAGTTCTTTCACGCCTTCCGAAGCCCCTTTCTGAATAATGTGTATTCGCCTCATAGAATGTGTATCTACCGGCTTCGGGTCAATAAGGTAAACCTCCGCCTGCCGGGTTACGTAATTCAGTAACCCGGCTGCCGGATATACATTCATAGAAGTACCGATGATAACAAAGATATCCGCTTTCTCTACGTACCCGATAGCCGTTTCTATCTCCGGTACCGACTCGCCGAACCAGACAATAAAAGGACGAAGTTGTGTACCGTCTCCGGCTTTATCGCCTAGTTTCACATTGTATTCTTCTGGGCTTAATTCTTTGATAAAATGCGGATTATAAGGATCACGGCTGGAGCAAACTTTCGTAAGTTCACCATGTAAGTGGATAATGTGCGAACTACCTGCACGTTCGTGTAGGTTATCTATATTTTGAGTAATAACAGTTACATTGAAATGCTTTTCTAGTTCTGCCAATCCGATGTGACCGGCATTCGGCTCTACTTCGAACAATTGCTTACGCCGCTCGTTGTAAAAGTTAAGCACCAGTTCCGGGTCGCGAGCATAACCTTCCGGGGTCGCCACCTGTTCCACAGGATATTTATCCCACAGACCTCCCGCATCACGAAAAGTACTGATACCACTCTCGGCACTCATCCCCGCACCAGACAAAATAACTAAATTCTTCATAGCTCCTTTCTTCCTTTTCAATTTTGTTTCTTACAAAAATACAAAAGATAGTCATAATTGATACATAAATAAGAAAAATTAAATAACGAAAAGCCCTATCATTCAAATAAAAGACGTACTTTTGCCCCTCATAAAAAAGTAAACATGGATAAATTCAGTTATGCTATCGGCCTCGGAATAGGTCAGAATCTTTTAAGCATGGGTGCCAAAGGCATCGCAGTTGATGACTTTGCACAAGCAATCAAAGACATATTGGAGGGCAACCAACCGGCTATCAGCCACAACGAAGCCCGTGAAATAGTAAATAAATACTTCGCCGAACTGGAAGAGAAAATGAACACTGCCAGCATTGAAACCGGCAAGAACTTCTTGGAAGAAAACAAAAAACGTCCCGGTGTCGTTACTTTGCCCAGCGGACTTCAATACGAAGTTATCAACGAAGGCAATGTAGGACACTATGCCACTGCTACCGATCAGGTACAATGTCACTACGAAGGTACTCTGATTGACGGAACACTGTTCGACAGCTCCATCAAACGCGGCGAACCTGCTACATTCGGTGTAAACCAAGTAATCCCAGGATGGGTAGAAGCTCTTCAACTGATGCCCGAAGGTGCCAAATGGAAACTCTTCATCCCCAGCGACCTAGCTTACGGTGCACAAGGTGCCGGCGAAATGATTCCCCCGCACAGCACATTAGTTTTTGAAGTAGAACTATTGAAAGTTTTAAATAAATAACAAGTTAAAGCAAAATGAAAAAAGTAACATTTCTTATGGCTCTTGCAGTAGCTGCCGGTTTGGCATCTTGTACTGCACAAAGTCCGAAAGCAAATTTGAAGACGGACATCGACTCATTGTCTTACGCTATTGGTATGGCACGTACTGAAGGTTTGGACCAATATTTGGCACAACAAGGTATCGACTCTACCCAGATGACTGAATTCCTGAAAGGTTTCAACGAAGGTGCAGCTAAGATCGACAAGAAAGACGCAGCTTATATGGCTGGTATGCAAGTAGGTCAAATGGTTAGCAAACAATGGGTAGAAGGCTTCAACCAACAAATTTTCGGTGGTGACTCTACACAAACTATCAGCCGCGAAAACCTGTTGGCAGGTTTCCTCGCAGGTGTCCTGAAGAAGAACAACGTAATGGACATGGCTAAGGCTCAAGCTTTCATGCAAACTCAGATGGAAGCCATCAAAGAAAAAGCAAGCGAAGCTAAATATGCCGACAACAAAGCTGCCGGTGAAAAATTCCTTACTGAAAACAAAGGTAAAGAAGGCGTTGTAACTACTCCTAGCGGTTTGCAATATAAGATCCTTACCAAAGGTACAGGTGCTATCCCCGCTGATACCAGCAAGGTGAAGGTTAACTACAAAGGCTCTTTGATCGATGGAACAGAATTCGAAAGCACTTACAAAAATAACCAACCTGCTTCTTTCCGTGCCAACCAAGTTATCAAAGGTTGGACAGAAGCTCTGACTATGATGCCTGTAGGTTCTAAGTGGGAGCTTTACATCCCTTACGAATTGGCATACGGCTCAAGAGAAACCGGTGGTCAAATCAAACCGTACTCTACATTGATATTCGAAATAGAATTACTCGATATCGAGAAGTAAGATAAAAGTGATATAGTGATAGGGTGGTAAGGCGATATGCTTTACCACCCTATTGTTTTATAACCCTATCACTTCAGCACATTGCTTTACCACCTTATCACATCACTCCTCTATCACTTCACCACATTATCACCTTACCACCTATTTTTCTCTTTTATTCATTTTTTCCTTCCTTTTCATAGATAAATTAAAATAAAGTTCTATATTTGCTTACTATTTGATAACAACATGAACTTTACTTAATTTATAATTATGGAAAAAATAGACAATCTTGACCGTCAGATTCTGGAAATCATTTCCCAGAATGCCCGTATTCCGTTTAAGGATGTAGCTGCTGAGTGCGGTGTGTCACGTGCTGCCATTCATCAACGCGTACAACGCCTGATCGACTTAGGAGTCATTGTCGGTTCTGGTTACCATGTTAACCCCAAGTCTTTGGGATACAGAACTTGTACATACATCGGAATCAAACTCGAAAGAGGCTCTATGTATAAAGCCGTAGTTGCCGAAATGGAGAAAATTCCCGAAATCGTGGAATGCCACTTCACTACCGGCCCGTACACCATGTTGACCAGAGTGTATGCCCGCGACAACGAGCATCTGATGGATTTGTTGAATAACAAATTGCAAGAGATCCCCGGTGTTACTGCTACAGAAACGCTGATATCACTTGAACAAAGCATCAAGAAGGAAATACCTATTTGTCCGGAAAAGTAATAATTAATATATGAATTTCTTAAACGAATATCATTTGTCGGGGCTTGTCATTGGCATTTGCACCTTTCTAATCATCGGCCTGTTCCACCCCGTAGTTGTGAAAGCCGAATATTATTGGGGCACCAAATGTTGGTGGATTTTTCTACTGTTAGGCATTGCTGGCAGCGTCGCATCCCTTTGCGTGGAGAATATACTAATAGCCTCCTTATTGGGTGTATTCGCCTTCTCCTCCTTCTGGACTATCAAAGAAGTCTTTGAGCAAGAGGACCGGGTGAAGAAAGGCTGGTTCCCCAAAAATCCCAAACGAACGTACAAATTCTAAGGGGTAAATGATTCACGTTTAAGGACAAAGCAATAAAGTTCAAAGTATTTTCATCTGAACTCTTGCATATTCCAGTAGAAAATACTACTTTTGCCCCCGCTATCCAAACAAGGATACACCGGACTTGTAGCTCAGTTGGTTAGAGCAACAGACTCATAATCTGGAGGTCCCTGGTTCAAGCCCAGGCTGGTCCACAAAACGAAAAGACTCATCTTTGAACAAGATTGAGTCTTTTTTAGTTTATATAGCCTCCAGATTATGAGGCTGTAGCCTTAACAATAACTATTATGAAATACGGAGTCACTCAGCATACGCTACTTATCACCGCCGGAACAATATGGTTGTTAGCCGGTATAAATATCCTGCGCATCGGATTGATGTGCTGGATTGGTGACCACCAATATTGGTGGTTCAAAGTATGCGAGGCCAGCCTCATATTCCTCTTGTTTTTTGGCATTATCTTTCACAAGCTATACAAGAAACATACCCTTCGCATTTCGCAGAAAAAAGGAAAACATTGTCCATTTTCATTCTTCGATGTGCAAGGATGGATTGTCATGGTATTCATGATTATTATCGGCGTAGTTGTACGTGTCTATCACTTACTACCCGATTCTTTCATAGCAGTATTCTATACCGGATTATCGTTAGCACTCATTGGTACAGGCTTGCGATTTATCAGATATTGGTGGAAAAACAAGTAATTTCCTTTCTGAACTCACCGATTTATATCCGGTATTCATCGGGCTTTCCACCCGTAACCGGCTGAAAAGCATTTATCACGCCAAAGAATTCATCTACTTTTGCATTATCAATCATAATAATTAGAAACAATGGAAGAAAAACATGATTTCCCATCACAAGCAGGCTTCGGAAAGATGCTGGTAGCAACGCTTTTTATCCTGGCAGGAGGATTGTTATTTGCCCATAACATGGGATTTATAACAAATGAATGGTTTGACCTTTTGGTCGCCTGGCATTCACTCTTCATTATATCGGGTATATACAGTATCGTCCGTCAACGCTATGTTTTTGGGAGTATCTTGTTGCTAATAGGCATTTATCTGCTGGGCAGCAAGCTGATGTGGTTCCCCGACAACTCTCAGGCTATGCTTTGGCCATTGGTTCTGATATTTATTGGAGTACTGTTTCTAAAACCACACAATCATAAGAACTGGGATAAACGTGGAATGTACGTCCGCAGAAAAATGGCACAAAAGATGGCAAACCGGAAGATGGGCATTAAGGAAGAGCAGCAATGCCAATCGGAAGACGGCTTCCTATATTCCACCAATTCTCTTGGTGCCGTGCGCCACGTTGTGCTGGATGAGCTCTTCAAAGGAGCCAGAATAAGCACGTACTTCGGTGGCACCACTATTGATTTGCGTCATACCCATATAGCACCCGGAGAGACATACATGGACGTGGATTGTAACTGGGGAGGAATAGAGTTATTTATCCCGTCCGACTGGAAAATACAAATAAAGTGTAACTGCTTCTGCGGAGGCTGCGAGGACAAGCGCTGGCAAGGAGCTCCCCGAAAAGAAGAAGGATGCATACTCATTATTCGAGGAAATGTATCTTTCGGGGGATTAGAAATCAAAGATTAAACTATGGAAACTCATCCAATAACTGATTATACTTATCGCTGGATTCCAACAATCGCCATAGCACTGCTACTGGCAATAGTACAAATTACTCTTTTAAGATACTACACCCACACCGACTGGTTGCCGACACTCATTGATAGCATCACAACTATCGGATGGTTCACTGTATTGGCATATCTGGCATGGTTCGTGGTAGGAACCATTTCTATAGTCAGAACAAAAATCATTATCACGCTAACCGGCATTTTAATCTGGTTGGCGGGAAGTTTCATGATATGTGATATTATGGTAAGAATAGCAGGATTATCTTATATCCCTTTCATGACAACTATCCCTTTCCGCTTATTATTCGGTATACCAACCTGGATAGCAATTCTTCTTTGGTATCACTTACTCATTGTAGAAGATGCGACAGCTCAGGATTCCAACTTCATTCTTCCTAAAGAAGAACCGATTGAGCCACAACCACAGGAAGAATGTATTGACCGGATTACCGTAAAAGACGGAGCACGAATTCACATCATTAAAGTAGAAGAACTATTGTATGTTCAGGCTTGCGGAGATTACACTACGCTGATAACTCCCTCCGGAGAATATATCAAGGAACAAACCATGAAGTATCTCGAAGCCAACCTACCGGCGGATAACTTCGTACGTATCCATCGTTCTACCATTGTGAATGTAACTCAAATATCACGGGTTGAACTATTCGGAAAAGAGACCTATCAACTGATACTCAAGAATGGGGTGAAGTTGCGTGTGAGTTTGTCCGGTTACCGGTTATTGAGGCAGAGACTAGGAATTTGAGTAGGTGGGGAGTAAGGTTACAACTTCATCACCTCCTGCTCAAAAGTATCCTTATCTCCCACAGCCTTATTACGCATCTTGCTTCGATAGTTATAAATAGTAGCCAAAGAATAACCCAGGAAATTGGCGATATGGCTGCTATCAGTTACTCCCAAACGGATCAGTGCGAATATACGAAGCTCAGTTGTAAGATATTCGCCCGATTTGGGGTAAATCTTTCCGTCTTCGGACAGTAGATCATTAAAAGAAGATATAAAGTTGGGGAACAGTTCAAGGAAAGACCTGTCAAACTCATTATAGAACTCCTTACGCTCGTCACGAATAAACTGCTCGGATTTAATGGCCTTGAACAGATCGTCTATACGCGAAGCCATTGCTAGTTTGGCTAACGAGCGGCGATAAGATTCCAGTTTGTCCAGATAAGATACACATCTGTCCAGGTAACGGGCGATATAAACCTCTTTAATCTTACCGGTCAGCATCAGTTCTTCATTCACTTTCTTCTTTTGCTCGTAGGCAAGGGTCAAGTCTTTCCGCATGACCGACAACTTCCTCATGTCACGATACAAATATATGATGGCAGCAAGCAAAAACAAAGAAAGCAGGCTGACACTTATCAGGAGAGTACGCGAAATGTCTCGCTCCTTTTCCTCTTTCAGTTTATAGGCTTTATCGATAATGGGAAAGAACTGAGTAACCTCGACAAAACGCAACCGGGCATTGCAGGCTACGGCATCTTCCATCGAACAACTCAGATATTTATAGGCACGATTCAAGTCGCCTGCTTCATATACCAAGTAGGCAAGTTTCTGTAAAGAAGCATATTCACGGACACCTAACTTTAAATCTATCATAGCAGTCAAAGTCAGATAATAAATCTCTTTCTGAATGTCTCCCTGTGCGCCATGCGCTTCGGACAAAGTATAATAGATGAATCCCTTAAAACGTTCGTCCGATGTATTCTTTAATATAGCTGATAGTGTAACTATGGCGGAGTCGGGTCTGTTATTCGCAATCTCCTTTTCTGCCCAAACCAGACTTCTATCGACACTGGGAGGCAAAATCATTAAGACTGAATCCCGATAAGCATCCGTTTTTTGCAGATACTTCACTTTCTCGGCATCATTGGTGGTGTAATCGGCCACCCAGCCAAAATACGCTCGATAGGTGCGGTAATAATAAGCTAATGTTCCTTGCTCCAATTCGGAAGGGTTCACTTGCCTAAGCTGTTCAAGGGCTTCATTGTACATGCCCATCATTCCCATTACTTCCCCACGATTGATGAAAACCTCGTTTTTGAACTCTACATGGTTCAATAGTGGCAGAAGATTCATCTTTTCATTGACATAGTAAAGGGCGGAATCGGCTTGATAATTCAGATAAGCCTTAAACAAGGAACCACATAGTTCGTACATTTCCTTGCTATCCTTTGAATGTTCGAGATTTAGCTTCAAAGCAGTAATCTCTTTTTCTTTCTGAACATGATAAATGTTTTTGTTACCAATGATCTGATCGAGTTTTTGTAGCACTTCTTCATTATTACCATTTTCGGCCGCCTTTAAGCAGGAAGCCATAACTAGCAAGAATGACAGGAAAAGAAAGCGTATATTTATCATCATTTGTACTTCATTATAGATACACAAATATATAAAAATTAGTGGTTACAGTAGGTATTTCATTGAGATTCTTTTCATTTGGACTTATATTTTTAGCAATACTCTACATATTCAATCAGCTATTTATCAATATATTAACGTTATACAGCATTTACATTTTTATTCTAATTATCAAAAGCCGCTTGTTTGGCTTCTAAATTTGCAGCGTTCGGACGAAACAAGGATATAACACAGCCTTCATACGTATGAAACAACAATAGATAACCAATCAATACCATTAATAATATGAACATTAAAAAAGGACTTTCACTTATTGCATTGCTTTGCATCTCGTTCGTTGCAAGCGCACAACAAAAACTGAGTTCTCCGGACGGTAATCTGGAGATGACTTTCAAACTAGACGGACAAGGTTGTCCCACTTATGACTTAACTTACAAGCAG
Organism: Bacteroides sp.; assembly: GCF_030151085.1. Classification (GTDB taxonomy): domain Bacteria; phylum Bacteroidota; class Bacteroidia; order Bacteroidales; family Bacteroidaceae; genus Bacteroides. The sequence goes on from NZ_JASLER010000069.1 coordinate 74,390, forward strand.
AAAGACGTCATCAAGACCAGTAAACTGGGATTGGAACTGAAGAAGGAAGACGCTGATGCCAAAACCGATTTTGAATGGACAGCGAAGAAAGACGTAGACAAACTGGACAGCAAAGCCAACTTATTCAGTGGTTTTGAGATTCAGAACGTAAAGACCTCTACAGCTGACGAAACCTGGCAACCGGTATGGGGTGAAGAAAAAGAGATTCGCAACCATTACAACGAGTTGGCCGTAACGCTGAACCAACCCACCAACGACAGACACATCATTATACGCTTCCGCCTCTTCAATGACGGACTGGGATTCCGTTATGAATTTCCACAGCAGAAGAACCTGAATTACTTCATTATCAAAGAAGAGCGTTCACAGTTTGCCATGGCTGGAGACCATACGGCTTACTGGATTCCGGGAGACTACGATACGCAAGAGTATGATTACACTGTATCACGTTTGTCGGAAATCAGAGGTCTGATGAACAAGGCAATCACTCCCAATTCTTCGCAAACTCCCTTCTCACAGACTGGCGTACAGACTGCTTTGATGATGAAAACCGACAATGGTCTGTACCTCAACCTGCATGAAGCCGCATTGATAGATTATTCCTGCATGCACCTCAACCTAGACGACAAGAACATGATCTTCGAATCATGGCTCACCCCGGATGCCAAAGGCGACAAAGGTTATATGCAAACTCCTTGCACTTCGCCCTGGCGTACCGCTATCGTAAGCGATGATGCCCGTAACATCCTTGCTTCACGCATCACGCTGAACCTGAACGAACCTTGCAAGATTGAAGACACTTCCTGGATCAAACCCGTGAAATACATTGGTGTATGGTGGGATATGATTACCGGAAAAGGTTCATGGAGCTACACCGACGAACTTTCGAGCGTAAAACTGGGAGAAACCGATTACAGCAAGACCAAACCTAACGGCAAGCACTCTGCCAATACCGCCAATGTGAAACGTTACATCGACTTTGCTGCACAGCACGGATTCGACCAGGTACTGGTAGAAGGCTGGAACGAAGGTTGGGAAGACTGGTTTGGCAAGAGCAAGGACTATGTATTCGATTTCGTAACTCCTTACCCCGATTTCGACGTAAAAGAGCTTCAAAATTATGCTGCCAGCAAGAACGTAGAGCTGATGATGCATCACGAGACTTCGGGTTCGGTACGTAACTACGAACGTCACATGGACAAAGCTTACCAGTTCATGGTGGACAATGGATATAACTCTGTAAAGAGTGGTTATGTAGGAGACATCATTCCCCGCGGCGAACACCATTACGGTCAGTGGATGGACAACCATTACCTGTATGCCGTTAAAAAAGCAGCCGACTATAAAATCATGGTAAATGCTCACGAAGCTACCCGCCCCACCGGTATCTGCCGTACATACCCTAACTTGATCGGTAACGAATCAGCCCGTGGTACAGAATACGAATCATTCGGCGGAAATACCGTGAACCACACCACCATCCTGCCTTTCACCCGTCTGATTGGTGGTCCGATGGACTATACTCCGGGTATTTTCGAAACTCGTTGTAACCAAATGAACCCCGGCAACAACTCACAAGTTCGCTCCACACTGGCACGTCAACTGGCATTGTACGTCACTATGTACAGCCCATTGCAAATGGCAGCCGACATCCCCGAGAATTACGAACGCTTTATGGATGCCTTCCAGTTCATCAAAGACGTAGCCATAGATTGGGACGAAACCAAGTATCTGGAAGCTGAGCCGGGAGACTATCTGACCATTGCACGCAAAGCCAAAGGAACTAACGACTGGTATGTAGGCTGCACAGCCGATGAAAACGGTCATACTTCCAAACTCGTGTTAGACTTCCTACAACCGGGCAAGCAATACATCGCAACCGTATATGCCGATGCAAAGGATGCTGACTGGAAAGAGAACCCGCAAGCCTATACCATCAACAAAGGCATCGTAACCAGCAAAAGCAAACTGAACTTGCGTGCGGCAAGTGGCGGCGGTTACGCTATCAGTATAAAAGAGGTAAAAGATAAATCAGAGGTAAAAGGATTGAAAAGATTTTAGGGGATCAAGGGGTGTATATATGCAGCGCACGGGATATATACATGCAGCATGCGGGATATATACTTCCAACGCGCTGGATATATACTTCTAACAAACGGATAATATAGCTCAATAGGTGTTCCCCATAAAACACCGAATATAAAGGACTTACACATCAAAAGATAATGAAAAGAAATACCTTGTTAAACTCCCTGCTTCTATTGATAGCAGGCTTGCTCCTGTCCGTCGACGCATTTGCCCAGCAGATGGTCGTGAAAGGACTCATCAAAGACACAACAGGCGAACCGGTTATCGGCGCCAATGTGGTAGTGAAAGGCTCTACGAACGGTACAATCACCGACCTGGACGGCAATTTCCAGTTACAAGCTAATAAAGGTGATGTGCTTACTATCTCATTTATCGGATTCAAGACTCAGGAGGTACCTGCTGCAGCTTCTTTGAATGTAATTTTGAAAGACGATACCGAACTGCTGGACGAAGTAGTAGTAATCGGTTACGGTTCGGTGAAGAAAAGCGACCTCAGCGGTTCGGTGGTAGCCATCAAGGCCGAAGAGATGAACAAAGGCGCTGTTACTTCTCCGCAAGAGCTGATTATGGGTAAAGTCCCCGGTCTTTCCGTGAGTCAGGGTGACGGTGCTCCCGGTGCCGGATCAACCATCCGCATCCGTGGAGGTGCTTCATTGAATGCCAGCAACGACCCGCTGATTGTGATCGACGGCGTACCCGTATCAAACGATGCAGCTCCCGGCACACCCAATGCCCTTGCTACCATCAATCCGAATGACATTGAAACCTTCACCGTACTGAAAGACGCTTCGGCAACCGCTATCTACGGTTCACGCGCTTCCAATGGTGTAATTATCATCCAGACCAAGAAAGGAACACAAGACAAGGTAAAAATAAGCTATTCGGGCACTTTCACAGCAAAAGACCCTTATAACCGCATCGAAACACTGGATGCAAAATCCTTCCGTGAAGTAATGCTGGCACAATATCCCGAAGGAGCTACTTCGTCGGAAGATATCCAACGGATTCTGAATGTATATCCTAACCAAAGCACTGATTGGCAAGATGCCATCTATCAGACCGGCCTTAGCACAGACCAGAACATCAGCATTGCCGGTAAAGCCGGATTCCTGCCTTTCCGTGTATCTTTAGGTTACAATAATGAAAGAGGAACACTGAAAACTTCTAAGTACGAACGTTACACAGGTGCCTTCAACCTAAGCCCTAAGTTCTTCGACAACCATCTGAGCGTAGATATCAACGTGAAAGGTACCATCAATAACAACAACTTCGCTGATTCGGGTGCCGTTGGTGCCGCCGCCTTCTTCGATCCTACCAAACCCATCTACGACGAAGAGCAGCGCTATAATGGCTACTGGAACTGGGGAAATGTATCGGGAGCACAAGCCGACCTCGCAACCCAAAATCCATTGTCTTTACTTTACGATAAGGACAACCACGGTACTACCAAACGTAGCTTGGGTAATATCCAACTGGACTATAAGATACATGGTCTGGAAGACCTGCACGCCAACCTGAACTTAGGCTACGACATAGCTAAAACTACCGGAAGCAACTTTGTAAATCCCGGCTCCGTACAAAGTTCATTGGACAAAACCTTCACCGGCTTGGGACAAGGCAACACCTGGAATAACCTCCGCCGCAACCATCTGCTGGATTTCTATCTGAATTATGCCAAGAACATCGAATCTATCAAGAGCCACATCGACGTAATGGCAGGTTATTCATGGCAGCACTTCTACTATGCCAACCACGACATGGGATTCTCTAACACCACCGAAAACATCGGTGACAAGGTAGGATATAACTATAATGCCGATCAGAAGCAGTACGTCCGCACCGACCACCGTCGCATTCCCTACGAGAACTACCTGATTTCATTCTTCGGACGTTTGAACTATAACCTCATGGACCGCTACCTGCTTACTGCCACCTTGCGTCGTGACGGTTCTTCAAGATTCAGCGAAAAGAATCGTTGGGGACTTTTCCCTTCGGCCGCCCTTGCCTGGACTATCAGCAACGAATCGTTTATGAAAGGCACCGAAGACGTGCTCTCTAAGTTGAAACTTCGCGTGGGTTACGGTGTAACCGGTCAGCAGGAAATCGGAGATTATCAATATATCACTTCTTACTCATTCAGCACCAATCCCAATACCAGTTATTTGGGCACTACACTGCTGAAGCCCAACGGTTACAGTCCGAACCTGAAATGGGAACAGACCACCACTTATAACATAGCCATCGACTACGGCTTCCTCAACAACCGCATCAACGGTAGTATCGAGTATTATCAGAAACATACCAAAGACTTGCTGAATACCATCAGTGCCGCAGCCGGAACCAACTTCGTCAACGAAATTACCGCCAATGTGGGTAAGATGGAAAACAAAGGTGTGGAATTCAATGTGAATGCCGTAGCCATCCAAAGTAAAGACTTCACTTGGGAACTGGGATATAACATCACTTGGAACGACAGTAAGATTACCAAGCTGACCACTGCCTTCAACCCCGATTATCAAGGGATCAATGCAGGTACAAACCAGAAACACCAGGTAGGTGAAATGCCCGGCACCTTCTATCTGTATCAACAGGTATATGATGAGAACGGTAAGCCCATTCAGAATGCATTCGTTGACCGCAACAACGACGGTCAAATCACCGAAGCCGACCGTTACCTCACCCACAAGAGCCCGATGGCGAAAATCTATATGGGCTTCAGCTCTCAGTTCAGTTACAAGCAGTGGGATTTAGGTTTCAACCTGCGTGCCAACCTGGGCAATTATGTGTACAATGGCGTAGCATCGAGCAACAGCACCTCCAGCAACTACGGTGGTAAGGGCTTCCTGACCAATCTCTACAAAGGTTTCCAGAACACAGGCTTCACGTTGCTGAATTCCAGCGAACAGATGGCAAGCGACTACTTCCTGGAGAATGCTTCATTCCTCAAGATGGATAACATCACGTTAGGATATTCTTTCCGCAACCTGTTCGCAGCCAAACTATCGGGACGCATCAGTGCATCGGTACAGAATGTATTTACCATCTCCAAGTACAGCGGACTCGACCCCGAATGTGGAGCAATTGACTCTAACATCTGGCCTCGCCCCCGCACATATAGCATAGGTTTAAATCTTAACTTTTAAAGTCAGTCACACATGAAAACAAGAAAATATATCTATGCAGCTTTGGCAACCTGCCTGTTGTCTTTCTCAAGCTGCGTCAACGATTTGGATGTTTTACCTCTCGACCCGAGTATAGAGACGGCAGATAAAGCATATACCGACGCCGCAAGTTATACGAAAGGACTTCATAAAATCTATTCGGTATGGGCTCTGTCGGGACAAGACGGCAGCAGCAGCTCGGACATCAACGGGCTTGATGCAGGTAATACTGCCTTGCTGCGTTGCTGGTGGACTTTGCAAGAGCAACCCACCGATGAAATGAAGAATGCATGGAACGATGCATGGTGCACAGAGATCAACCATATAGCATGGACTACCAATAAAGTAGAACCCATTGAAGGTGTGTACCAACGCTGTATGTATATCGTAGCTTTGGTCAACGAGTTCCTGAAAAACATACCGAATGCCCCGGTAGAAATCGACAAAGAGAGTTATTCCGCCCAAGCCCGTTTCAACCGTGCTTTTGCTTACTATGTGCTGATGGATATGTTCGCGTTGCCTCCGTTCATTACCGAAGCCAATTACTCTATTGAACCAGCTCCCCTGTCAAGAGAAGAGTTGTTCAACTGGATAGAGAAAGAATTGAACGAACTGAAAAGCAGTCTGCCCGCTCCGCGGACCAAGTATGGCATAGCGGACCAAGCTGTGGCAAATGCTTTGCTGGCACGCATGTATCTCAATGCCGAAGTCTATACAGGCAAAGCCCGCTATACCGACTGTGCAAACGCTTGCAACGAGGTAATCAAAGCCGGCTACCAACTGGCCGAAAACTATGCCGATCTGTTTAAAGCGGACAACGGAGAGAATCAGGACACAAGAAAGGAAATCATCTACCCTATAATCTTCGACGGAGAAACAGTACAATCATGGGGTATGGCCGCCATTATCGTTGGTGCACGAGGAAAAGAAGACAAGGAAGTGTTGCTTGCCCATAGCGGTGTAGACCAAGGTTGGTCTGGTTTCCGTGGAACCAGTAACTTGGTGAAGATGTTCGACTATAAGAACAATGAAGCACCCAAGGCTTCTGAGATTCTGGACAAGCGTGGTATCTTCGAGGATAAAGGACGTTCCATCAACATCACTACGTCTGTAGCAGGTACTTTCGAAACAGAAGGTTGGAGTGTGTACAAGTTCAGCAACTTAGGTAGCGATGGCAAACCGGGCAAGAATACTCTGTGGGTAGATACTGACTTCCCCATGTTCCGTCTGGGTGATATCTATCTGATGTATGCCGAAGCCGTGGCCCGTGGCGGAGAAGGAAGCAAAAGCACTGCCGTAGGATATATCAATGCCTTGCGCAAACGTGCATACGGCAACGACCTCCATCAGGTATCAGAGAGCTGGCTCACCGAGAACAGCTTCCGCAACCTGCTGAATGAACGTGGACGCGAGCTTTATTGGGAAGGTATACGCCGCACGGACTTAGTGCGCTTTGGCCTGCTGATTTCTTCTTCCTATACTTGGGATTTCAAAGGAGGTATCAGCTCCGGCGTAGGCGTAAACAAGCGCTACAACGTATATCCCATTCCCGTGACCGACCTTACGGTAAACGGAAACTTACAACAAAATGAAGGTTATTAATCAAAAGCGAATCACCATGAAATTTATAAAAAGCATATCCGCTTCCATCGTTGCCCTGCTGCTTTGCACGGCTTGCGAAAGCGACCTCGAAAAGACCGTCTATACTGCCGGAGACGCCACCCCGGCAGTCTTATCAGCCTTGAATGACCAGTACGTACTCCAAGCAAAGGATGCAGCCAACGAAGCATTCATCCTGAATTGGAGTAAACCCGAAGCAGGCTATCAGGCAAGTATCATCAATTCTGTAGAAATGGATGTGAAGGGTAAGAGCTTCGCCAATAAGGCAGTGCTGGCTTCGTCTAAAACAGATGTATCATACACCATTACTGTAAGTAATTTGAACAGCAAAATCATCTCTTTACTGAAGAAGTACGAAATGGAGGTAGAACCTGTAGCCATCGAACTGCGCATTTCTTCTTCCATCTCTGCTGCTGCCGATACAATCTACTCTAACGTAATATCAACCACTATCACTCCCTATCAAGGTGAACCGGATTATCCGTCCATCGCCCTACGCGGAGATTACAATGGCTGGGACTTCGCCAAGAGTCAGAAGGTATATTCGGTAGATTCTAACAATAAATACGCCGCCATGGTTTACTTCGATGGTAAGGCAGCTAATGGCTGGAAGTTCTGCGGAGCCAGCGATTGGAGCACCGACAACTGGGGAGCACCCGAAGGTATGACTGTCGAACAGTCTCCTGTTACTCTTGTATCAGGAAACGGTGGAGACATCAAGGCATACGGTAAGAACAGTTATTACTTGGAGTTCAACAACTCCACCGGCGAACTGAAAGTTTCCAAAGCATACACATCATGGGGTATCGTAGGCGATTATAATAGCTGGGGAAACGATGGAAACAAAGATACCGTAATGACTCTGGCTACTGAAACCGACGAAAACAATAAGTTCCAGTATTACCTGAAGGCTACCGTAAATATGGCAGCGGACAGCAAATGGAAAATCCGTCCCGAAGAAAAATGGGAAAATGACATCGCTCCCAGTGCAGTGACTGGAGAATTTGAAGATGCTGGCGACGGTAACTTCAAAGTTTCAACAGCAGGTAGCTATACTATTAAGTGGTACTTCAACAAAGTAACGCCGAAGGTGATTGTTACTAAGAATAATTGAGAGATAGATAACTAACTATTTTATAAAGACAAGGGGATATATCAGTTTTGACATATCCCCTTTTTATTAGCCAATATTTATTTCTTCTTAGGCTCTGGCGTATCTTCCGTCTTTTCTTCCGGATGAATAATATTTTTCACCGTTTCCCCGATAGGCAATTTATCCAAAACTCCAAGACTTGGAGCAACGGTCTTCACCAGTGAACTCAGGAAATTGCTTGTACCACCGTTTCCACCATCGAATACAGTGATATTTCCTAAATTGATATGTTCGAATGCCTTGACTTGTTCGCCGGCAATTTCCTTCCATTGGTCTACCATCTTGTACTGGATAGCGATAGCCGGATTTGATTCAGCAGCTTTCACCATTGCTTCGAAACCCTCAGCCTCAGCAAGCAATGACTTCTTCTTACCTTCAGCCTCAGCTTCCAGTTTCAGGCGGATAGCCTCAGCTTCAGCCTGGGCTTGTGCCAACAAGGCCTTTGCACGCGCTTCCGCTTCACGTGTTACCTTCTCAGCAACCGCATTTGCCTGAAGAATAGCTTCTTGGCGGGCGATCTCTGCCGGCACAATCTTTTCAGCCTTCAAAGATGATTCTACTTTGCGGGCTTTAGCCTCTTCCACCTCTTTCTGCGCAGTCTCACGTGCCGTTTCTACAGAAGCTTCCGAACGGGCGGCAGCCTCTCCTGCCTGCTTGTCCGCATTGGCTTGCGTTACTGCTAGTTCTGCATTAGAAAGTGCAATAGCTTTTTGAGCCTCATTTCGTCCGATAGCTGCTTTTTTGCCTGCTTCGGCCTGCTTAATCTCCATATCGGAGTTCAATTCGGCAATACGGCTCTCCTTTTCGGTATTTGCCTGTTCTATTCGTATATTTTTCTCAGCTTCCGCCTTGGCAACCTGTGATTCTTTCTCTGCATTGGCAATGGCTACCTGTGAAATACGATCCTTATCAGCATTAGCAACCGAAATTTCCTGTTGCTTCTTGGTTTCGGCAATGGCAATATCCTGGTCTTTGCGTGTTTCGGCAACCTTGGTTTCACGTTCCTTTATCTGATTGGCAATCTTGATGGCACCCAATTTCTCTTGTTCCTCAATATTTGCCTGTGCCTCGTTTAGCGCCTTACTTTCAGCTTCCTTACCCAGGTTGACGATGTAGTTGGCAGCATCACGAATGTCACTAATATTAATATTCATCAGATAGAGACCGAACTTACGGAGTTCAGTGTCTATATTGTCTTTCACTTTAGAGAGGAACTTATCACGGTCGGAGTTCAACTCCTCAATCGTCATATCTGCAATAACCAGACGCATCTGACCGTAAACTACATCGGTAATCAAGTTTTGTTTGTCATCTATCGTCAATCCTAGCATACGTTCGGCAGCATTCTGCATAACTTCGGGATCTGTACTGATGGCTACGGTAATAGTCGTCGGAACATCCACACGAATATTCTGTGCAGACAAAGCACCGGTCAGCTTACAGTCTATCTGCATCGGCTTCATCGACAGGAACTCATACCCTTGGACAATGGGCCATACAAAAGCAGCACCACCATGATATAACTTGGCAGATTTCTTATCCCCACCTGTTTTTCCATATACTACCAAAACCTCGTCACTCTTACATTTGCGGTAACGGGAAAGAATACCCACAAAAGTGAGCAGAATAACCGCTATAAGGATGGCGGCCATGATCATCATTTCTTGTGTCATAAATTTGTGTATTTAGTTCTATATTTATTGTATATACAATGTTCCATCGCGGTAAGCCGTGATAATCGTCTTATCTCCGGTCTGATAGGCTTTCTTAGTCTCAGACACGACATCAACTTCGCGCATAGCACCATCTTTCCTGATTTGCACGGTATATTTGCCGTCTCCCTGCCCGAAGTAGATAGTGCAATCACGTCCTACAAGTTGTTCCGACTTTTCAGAACGATTCACTTGCTGTAACTGATAAGCTTTCTTATAAAGAAACCACACGGCAAGCACAAAGAACAGGCCAATCAGAATAGCAATGATATAACTCTGGGGATCAGCGTTTCCAATCAGATGCATATACCACCCAAAGCCGATACCAAAATGGGTAAGACCTTTAAAAGAGACCACACTGCTGAGGTCGGCATCTACGTCCACATCCGCATCAATATCTCCGAAAAAGATAGAAAGGATAAACTGTATCACAAAAATTCCAGTCGTGACCAGTGCAATGATAAGGAAAATATTACTGCTCATAAGCAAATTGAAGTAGTGTCCTTACACTCTATATTAGATATATTAACAAATATAGGCGTTTGAGTAATGCAGACAAAGCAACAAACCCTATTTAACAAATTTTGCCATAGTTTGTATGCTACAGATAACGTCTGATTACTGCACATCACCATTCTTTTTCACTTGCCTAAGAAAAAAGATCATCAATACTAAGGAAACTTTTCTCAATCGTAAGAAAAACTATATACCAGTACTTGAAATTTATATTTCACGGCTGGAAATATAGATTTGCTAGTATAGCAGAAATATTTTGAAAGCGTAAAAGGAAAGTTTCCTTAGCACAAACGAAAAGTATGAGTTCCTTCGATTGACTTATAGAAGCTTCTGAAGGAGTAGCTATAATCTTTTATAAAACTAAGATATAATAATCATTAAATATTAACGAACCTTACAACTTCTTTCAAACTTATGCGTTATCTATGCACCCCCGATGAAACAACTTAAATGTATAATCCTGCTTTTGCTCCTCAGCGTGGGTCTGATTGTCGTCTCCCATGAGGAACAGCCAAATTCTCAAGTAAGTGAGAATCTGACAGGAAATACTATCGAATATGCAATATCAAGTTGTTCACTAAGGGCTTCAACAGAAGAATCTTCTCCTATCTCCAACCACTCATACTCTAATGATGACACCAGTAGTAGTTGGAATCGAAATGCACTGTGCCCCAATAGTGTTTATACGAATAACAATGTCTCATCCAAATTCCTGAAACTCAAATTGTATCTACCGGCAGGCCAACTACAACGCTTTAACTACAGCCAGCTACTTGCCAAACAAAACTTAATACTCTCATACAGTCCCAGTGCTATCCGCTATTCGTATGGATATTACATCTATGCGTTAGCACACATTTTGATTTAGCCGCTACACACTTATTTATTATCTAAATACCTATTGTCAGAGGTATGCTATCGGCAAGTCTTTGACTCGTTTATCGTTTATTACAATCATTTTAAAGCTATTACTATGGGTAATTTATTACTGTCCACACTCGAAATGATGGGACTTACCTTCGCAATCGGCTTCTTCGTGGCATTTGTTATCAAACTGATTGCCATAGCTGCCGATTCGCTCGACTTTTACAGCTCACACCAGAAAGAACTACTACGCTTGCGACGCTTGAAAAAACTACGCCAAAAGGTGGCAGTGCTGATGGGAGAAGACCCTCAAGGGTATGAAGACTATGCCAACGAACAGCGCGGAGACTACAGCCGAGGCATTGATCGGGAATCTGACAACACACGCGGCTATTACCATGGAGTAAGTATCGGAGCATCCAAGAAAACTCTGATAGACCACTACTATCCTGAAGATATACGCACCATGTTCCTGAATAATGCGGAAGAAGTAAAGAGGAACCAAAACAAAGAACGCTCTGAGAAGAAGGGCAAACAAGAAAATAAATAAGAAGAAATAGTATGGAAAATATAGATTTCGCGAGTTTGTTCCAAGGATTCGGAACGATGATGGAGAGTGGCTGGTTACTCGCTTCGGCCCGTATGTTTTTGGTTGCTTTAGGACTGTTGCTGGTGTATTTGGGATGGAAAGGGGTCCTCGAACCTATGGTAATGATTCCCATGGGGCTTGGTATGGTCGCTATCAACTGTGGTACACTTTTAATGCCCGACGGCACACTAGGTAACCTCTTCCTGGATCCAATGCTCGAAGATACTGATGCCCTAATGACGACCATGCAGATAGACTTCCTGCAACCGGTCTATACGTTGACCTTTAGTAACGGACTGATTGCATGTTTTGTGTTTATGGGCATCGGCACGCTGCTTGATGTGGGTTTCTTACTACAAAAACCATTCGCCAGTATCTTCCTGGCATTGTGTGCCGAACTGGGAACTTTTGTAACTGTTCCTATTGCTGCCGCCTTAGGACTAACTCTAAAAGAAAGTGCTTCTGTTGCAATGGTAGGTGGTGCCGATGGTCCAATGGTGCTTTTCACTTCACTGGCTTTGGCAAAACACTTGTTTGTACCTATCACGGTGGTGGCTTATCTGTATTTGGGATTAACGTATGGCGGTTATCCTTATTTGGTAAAGTTGATGGTTCCTAAACGCCTGCGTGCCATCAAGATGACAACCAAGAAAGCACCAAAGAATTACGATGCAAAAGTAAAATTAGCTTTTTCAGCTATCTTATGTGCCGTATTATGTTTTCTGTTCCCAGTGGCTTCGCCGTTATTCTTCTCATTGTTCCTAGGTGTAGCTGTTCGCGAATCGGGCATGAAACATATCTATGATTTCGTTAGTGGACCGCTATTATATGGTTCTACATTTATGCTCGGCCTGTTGCTGGGTGTACTTTGTGATGCACATCTATTGCTCGATCCTAAGATTCTGAAATTGTTGTTATTGGGTATGACTGCATTGTTATTCTCAGGTATCGGTGGTATACTCGGGGGGTATATTATGTATTTCATCAAAAAAGGTAATTACAACCCAGTGATCGGTATTGCGGCAGTAAGTTGCGTACCTACTACAGCGAAGGTGGCACAGAAGATTGTGAGCAAGGACAATCCGAACTCTTTCATTCTAGGGGATGCTTTGGGTGCTAATATATCGGGAGTAATCACCTCGGCTATTATTACGGGTATTTACATTACGATTATACCATACTTATAACTTTGGGGTGAGGCTTTATTCCTTTCTTTCCCGCTATGAATTAATTCTGAAAGGAACACAAGTTACGCAAATTACACAGATATTGCCTTTCCGTGTATGCTATTACACACGGCGCAGCTATTTATTTGTGTAATTCGTGTAATTTGTGTTCCTTCCCATTTATTGGAACTATTAGTTTTGTTTGTTGAAACCGGGAGTTTTATTCATTGGAACTAAAGGTTTAGATTATTGAAACTTTTAGTTTATGCTGTTAAAACTTTTGGTTTTGATTGCTGAAACTTTTGGTTTTTACCATTAAAACTAAAAGTTTCATGCTTAGAACTAATAAGATAACTCAATATTAAAGGAATAAAACACAAATACAGTCCGCTTCTTGTCTTGGGGGGGTGCATCCGTGATAGATGGTTGTGAAAAAATTGATCTATCACACCTATCTATCACGCTTTAATATATTTATATTCAACCAAATACACCTCATATCGTGATAGCATGACAGATGTTTTTCGTTTATAAAAGTTCTGAGGTTAGCTTTGTGTTTAATACTTCTCACTTGTTTTTTTTATATTCGGTTTATATTATCTTTGCCCCGAACAATAAAAGCAAATGAAATGAAGCGATTAATAAAACTCATTTTAGGTATAATGATAGGATTTAGTCTTGGATTTGCAGGAGTAATAGCAGGAATCACTCTATTCTCAGATGCTTCATTCCCCGAAATTCTTAAAAAGACTGTTTCTATTGATATTCTCACCATGCTTGGCATTATACTGACGTCTTTTGCATCTTTCTTTATTGCACTCTTTTTACAGATTATCTTGCACGAAGGCGGACATTTGGTGTGCGGACTGGCAACGGGCTACACCTTTGTTTCCTTCCGTATCGGCAACCTTACATTGATACGGAAAGACGGCAAATTCCTTTTCAAACGTTTCAGTATTGCGGGTACAGGAGGTCAATGCCTGCTTGCTCCGCCTCATAAGCCTTTGAATGAAATTCCCACTGCATGGTATAATATGGGCGGAGTACTTTTCAATTTTCTTAGTGCTACTATTGCATTGATTCCCATTTTCTGTATCAGCGGAATGCCTTCTTATGTAGTAACTTTCCTCGTGATATTTAGCCTTGCAGGTTACTTTCTTGCTTTAATGAACGGCATACCCCTAAAAATAGGAGGCATAGGAAATGATGCGGACAACATGCGCCTACTCCTCAAGAATACTGAAAGCAAGCAAGCTTTAATGACTCAATTGCAGGTAAACGCTTTGCTTCAAGAAGGTGTCAGACTGAAAGACATGCCTGCCGAATGGTTTCAGGAAGAAGAAAACACGAACTACAAGGATGCTTTGCAAGTTTCCATCCGCTTAATGACAGCTTCAAGGTATGAAGATATGGGTGACATGAACAAAGCATATATTCTCTTTAACGATTGCATGCAACATAAAGATGAATTAATAGGCCTGTTCGTCAAAGAAGTTAGTTGCGAGTTACTTTTGATTGCATTAATGAAAGGATATACCGAACAAGTGAATATATTATATACAGAAGATATAAAAGCATACATCAACCAGTATAAGAAGGTGATGTCCGGCAAACAAGTCCTGCTCTGTGCCCTTGCACTCTATAAAGAGGATGATAAAGCGAAAGCCAAAGAAATTTATGAAACCCTCTGCCGACAGAGTGACAAATATCTGATGCAAGGAGAAGTACAAATGAGTATTGCCTTCATGCAATCCATGCTAACTGCCGAAAATGTTCTGTAATCATGAAATGGATTCTATTCATTTACGTTCTGTTTATCTTGAGTGGTTGTCGGCAACAATCTTCTTCCCGATCTGAATCAGGAAAAGATAGCCTGACGAAGATTCAGATTGAGAAAATTGATCGGAACGATGAGGAAAATACACCTTCTGTTAGCACCTCCAACCCCATTTCAACGAAGAGCAAGACAGCCCTCTATCTGGATTCTTTGGGCTTTATCAATATTGCCGAAGCTGATAGCAGCATCGTCATAGAATTAATGTATACGCGTGCAGACAATTTCACGGGAGAAGTTCTTTATGAAGATCTTCACGAAGCCTATCTACATCCCGATGCTATGGAAAGCTTATCTAAAGCACAATACCTTCTGAAAGAGCTACATCCGGATTACAGCCTCATCGTATATGATGCCGCACGCCCTATGTCCGTACAACAAAAGATGTGGGATGTGGTGAAAGGGACTTCGAAACAAATCTACGTTTCCAATCCTGCTCGTGGTGGTGGTTTGCACAACTATGGGTTAGCAGTAGACATTAGCATCCTAGATGAACAAGGCTCACCTCTATCCATGGGAACCCCGGTAGACTATTTAGGAAAGGAAGCTCATATCACAGAAGAAGCCCAATTAGTAAAGAGCGGAAAAATCACTGAACAGGAACACGCAAACCGCCTGTTACTACGCCGGGTCATGAAAGATGCCGGATTCAGAGCACTACCCAGCGAATGGTGGCACTTCAACCGCTATAACAGGCAGACGGCAAAGGAAAGATATCAAGTAATCCCTTAGAAATGGAGATGGATTTATATCGGTCTGATTACAGAAAAAGATTCTTTTTTAATACCTTTGTAGAGTCCTTCAAAAATGCTTGTAATCAATGACTGACAATAATCGTGTAAATCCTATGGAAGATAGGCTATTCATTCAAGAGATAAAACTACTCATTACTCAAGCTCGTGAGAAAGCTTATGCAGCAATCAACTCTGCTATGGTGGAGGTTTATTGGCAAATGGGAAAACGAATTGTAGAAGAGGAACAACAAGGGAAAGAACGTGCCGATTATGGAACGCAATTGCTTAAGGAATTATCAAAAGAGTTGACCAAAGAGTTTGGTAAAGGGTTTTCAACCGGCTCATTATACTACTACAGACAGTTTTATCTCACATTTCCTGAAATATTCGCTACACCGTGGCGAATATTGTCATGGTCGCATTATAAAAGACTAATGCAAGTTTCCAATCAAGAAGCTCGCAATTGGTACTTAAAAGAAGCCCAAGAACAAATGTGGAGCTACCGCACGCTCGACCGAAATATAGGTTCTCAGTATTACGAGTGCTTACTGCTCTCTCAGAAGAAGGATAAAGTAGAAGCTGAGATGAAAGCGCTCACCTCTTCTTATCAACAAGATAAGTTGGAATTTATAAAGAATCCTACAGTCGCAGAGTTCATTGGGCTATCTCCCAATAGTGACTTCTCCGATTCCAATCTAGAAAGTGCCATCATTGCCAACCTACAGAAGTTCTTACTCGAACTTGACAAAGTGAAACAGATGATGACATTGCACGGTACTCTGTTCTTCACGATAATGCACAACTCAATGCTTCTAAATACATGCTCTACATGCCAACCGAAGAAGAGTTGCGCAACGAAATCGAACGCCAAAAACATTTCTTCAAGTTGCAACACAATCAACCAGCTTTAGATTAATCTCCTATGACTCTGAACGAAGACACCCTTCTTTTTATCCGTGAGCATCGCCAAGATGACGTACGTAATCTTGCTTTGCAAGCACGCAAATATCCGACAGTGGATATGCCCGCAGCCATCACACAAATAGCAGGCTGGCAAGTTGCTAAGGAGAAAGTTCCCTCGTGGGCAGCCAAAGAAGAACT
Source organism: Bacteroides sp. (assembly GCF_030151085.1). Taxonomy (GTDB): domain Bacteria; phylum Bacteroidota; class Bacteroidia; order Bacteroidales; family Bacteroidaceae; genus Bacteroides. The sequence goes on from NZ_JASLER010000069.1 coordinate 90,928, forward strand.
TTTATACCCGGTTCACCTCTCTTTGGAGCAATGCTCTTCGGAGATAACGGCACGATACAAAGCCGAAATCATAACCAAAGCAGGAAGTCACCACAATTTCACCGACCTTACCGGAGGTTTCGGCATAGACTGTGCCTTTCTTTCTTCCTGCTTTCAGCAAGCCACATACGTAGAGCGTCAGGAAGCCCTTTGCGAAATAGCGACACATAACTTTCCACTTTTAGGGTTACAACATATCTCCGTTTACCATGAAGACAGTGTACTGCATCTACAGAAAATGCAACCCGTAGACTGGATATTCATCGACCCCGCCCGCAGGGATGGACATGGAGGGAAGACCGTAGCCATCAGTGATTGCGAACCGGATGTTTACGCTTTAGAAGAACTCCTGCTCCAAAAAGCAAAGCATGTCTTGATAAAACTATCTCCCATGCTCGACCTCACCCTGGCCGTGAATGATTTGAAACATGTACAAGAGGCACATATCATTTCGGTAAACAATGAATGCAAGGAATTGCTACTCGTATTAGGACAAGATACATGTATTTCTACAGAAAACATTCCCATTCATTGCATCAACCTCACCCACTCGCAAGGGCAACAATCCCTCACCTTTACACGGCAACAAGAAAAAGATTGCGCATGCACCTATACCCCCGTATTAAAAGCCTATCTTTACGAACCGAACGCCTCCATCCTTAAAGCCGGTGCTTTCCGCAGCCTTTCTTCTATATATAAGGTAGAAAAACTGCACCCTAACAGCCACCTCTATACTTCCGATGAATACATTGCCGACTTCCCCGGACGGAAATTCCAGATAGCCGGCAGCTGTAGTTTCAACAAGAAAGAAGTAAAAGAGATGCTGGGAGCAGAGAAGAAAGCAAACCTTACCGTACGCAACTTCCCCTCTACTGTGGCCGAGTTGCGCAAACGGTTAAAGTTGGCAGAAGGTGGTGACACCTATCTGTTCGCTACCACCTTGGCGGATGAAAAGAAGGTACTGATATGTTGCAAATAACGAACCTTACTAATTATTCAGCAACCGCTTTTCCGTCTCCGACAATGTACGTTTCTTGATATTCAGTTGATGCTCCACAATCAACTCATAATCGCAACGCGTATCGCCACCCTTGCTGGTCACAACAAGCAATTCGAGAAACATCAGGAACATAAACAAGAACATATAGAATCCAAAAGCAATGGGATTTTCGAACAGAATCGAGAAGAGTGCCTGTAACTCTTCCAAGAATCCCACATGCGCCATCTCGTACTCTTTGCGGACATCATCGGCTACAGAAATCTTCTTCTCCTGATAGCTATTGAGTTGTTCCTGATAGTTCTTCAAAGCCAGTTCGTTGGACTTTACTTGTCCGTTTATAGGATTCTCGACACTCCGCTTATTGATGTTTGTTATCTTTTCTTCGATGGGTTTGCCTTCATTGGAAGTACCGACCTGCTTAGTCGTGGTACTTACATCAGTGGTAGTTATCACCGGATTCTTTGACAGTTTCTCATAAAGCGCAATATTTTCCTGCCCGATAGAATCTATCAAGTGGGTCACCCTACGGATGTCAGTATCCAGATAGGAGATGCGCCGGGGTATCTCCTTATTAATCTGTTCGGTGCGAATCTCTTTCATCTTCACCGTCACATCATTGTTGAAGATAATCTGATCGAACACAGTGGAGCCGAGGACAGCCATCAAAACGGCCAACACAAATCGAAAGAAGCCCGTTGCCCCCAACCTTCCAATGTGCAGAATAATGAAACGCTCCACACAAAGAATGATAAGCATAAAACCAAAGGAGACCATGATTTTACCGAAAACACTTTCCACCTCAATATACCTCTCGGCAAAGCAATATCCGATAGTTCCCCATATAATCATCAAAATTATAATGGCAGACATATACCTGCGCAAAGCCCTGTAACTGGATTCGCCACATTCTTTCAGTATATCGGGATTCCACCCGATAATGAAACATCCTATTTTAGATAATATTCCCATAGCTATTAGATATTTCCGTTACGTAACAATAAGTCGGACTTAGCAGCAAGCCCCTTCAAGAAACCACGCTCATAGGATTTTATCATACTCATCATCTTCTGCTCTTCATTATCAAGGGCAACTTCCATCTCACCCATAATGGAAAGATGCTCCAGCAGGGTATCTTTGCGTGCTTGTAGAGTAGATGCAGTATTAGCCATGCCTTGCTGCTCCATAATCGTGATTTGAACTTCAATGTTACGAAGATCGCTCTTATACCGAAGTCCCACTTGCTCGAAGAGTCTCTTCAATCCATGTTTAATCATTGTCTTCTTGGATTCCTTATAAGAATCATCCGGATTGCACATGGCATCTTGGTAGCCTTCATTCTCATAATCGCGTTCGATAAATGCATAAATAATATCAATAGGCATTTGCGTGCCATACTGTATTTTGACCACATTATTATCTTTAGTGATAGATTCCGTTTCTTCGACGGTTTCACTCCTCTTCACTTCCTGAAGCTTATTGATTTCACTCTCGGCAACCACCACCGGTTGCCCCTCCTTTTTCTCGAAGATCTTAGAAAATAGTCCCATATTACTTAACTTTTTAAATTGATATATCACGTTTATTCAAGATTACAGGCACAGTTTATTATGAGACGTAATTATGCCTGAATGGTTACAATAACAAAGGACAAAAATGCATAATGCAATCCTATTGGATTCGTAACCGAATTGTAGCACAATTGTTACCCATTCTTCAACTCACCGTAAAATACACGTAACGACAACTCTCTACTTTTGCGCCAGATTATTAACACATCCTAACAAGTATGAAACAGATTTTGAGAGCATTCTTATTATTGCTTCTTTTCACCACCGCCGGCAACAACATCATGGCGGACGAAAAAGCAAATGTCGTTAAACAAGGAACCATACGCGGTCGCGTCATCGACGCCACCAAACAAACACTCCCGGGAGCTTCTATCTACATCGAAAAACTACACACTGGTGTGACGAGCGACGTCAACGGCTTCTACACATTCTCCAACCTTGACCCGGGAACTTATACAGTAAAGGTGAGCTACGTGGGATACTCGCCTATAGAACTGAACATCACCATCCCCGCCGGACACACTTTAGAGAAGGATGTAGTTATGAGCGAAGGCGTAGAACTGCAAGAGGTGGTAGTAGGCGGTGCTTTCCAAGGTCAACGCCGGGCCATCAACTCGCAAAAGAATAACCTGGGAATTACAAACATCGTTTCCGCCGACCAAGTTGGCAAGTTCCCGGACTCTAATATCGGTGATGCCTTAAAGCGCATCTCCGGCATTAACGTACAATACGACCAGGGCGAAGCGCGCTTCGGTCAGGTACGTGGAACGAGTGCCGATCTTAGTTCCGTTACCATCAACGGTAACCGCGTCCCTTCTGCCGAAGGCGACACACGAAATGTGCAGCTCGACTTGATTCCTGCCGATATGATCCAGACTATCGAAGTCAACAAAGTAGTCACTTCGGATATGGATGCCGATGCCATCGGTGGTAGTATCAACCTGATTACGAAGAACTCTCCCTATAAACGTACCTTTGCCGCCACCGCCGGAACCGGTTACAACTGGATCAGCGAGAAAGCGCAACTGAATCTGGGTTTGACCTACGGCGACCGCTTCTTCAACGATAAACTAGGTCTGATCGTTTCGGCTTCTTATCAGAATTCCCCTTCGGGTTCATACGACACCGAGTTTGTGTGGGAACAAGATGACAAAGGAAAAGTGTATGTCAATGACTACCAGATTCGCCAATACTACGTTACTCGTGAGCGCCAAAGCTATTCAGCCGCACTGGACTGGGATATTAACGCCAACCACAAACTTACTTTCAAAGGTATCTTCAACAACCGCAACGACTGGGAAAATCGTTACCGTACTACTTTGAAAGACCTGGATGCCGACGGCAATGCCACCGTACGTGTACAAACCAAAGCCGGTACACCAGACAACCGCAATGCCCGCTTGGAACGCCAGCGCACCATGGACTTTGCCTTAGGTGGCGAACATCTCTTCGGAGCACTTTCCATGGATTGGCACGCCAGCTATGCCAAAGCCAGCGAAGAGCGTCCCAACGAACGCTACATCGACTTCCAGCTCAAAAAGCAGAAGTTCAACATCGACCTGAGCGATGAACGCCAGCCATACGCCAGTCCGAAAGAAGGTTACACCATGACCCTGAACGATGACTTCGGACTGAAAGAATTGACCGAACAACAAGAAAACATCAAAGAACAAGACTTGAAATTCGCCGCCAACTTCAAGCTGCCCTTCAAGAATGGAAACAAAATGAAATTCGGTACAAAGATTGTACGCAAAACAAAAGACAAAGAAGTGGACTTCTACCAATACAGCCCGCTGGACGAAGATGCCTTCATGGTAAATACCCTGAAGAATACGGCAGACCAAACCAACAAGAACTTTATGCCCAGCAATAAGTATCAAGCAGGGATATATGCCAGTAAAGAATATACAGGTTCACTGGACCTGAACAACTCTTCACTTTTCGAGAAAGAACAAGTACAGGAAGAATTGGCAGGCAATTTCGAAGCCCGCGAAACAGTTAGTTCAGGCTACATCCGTTTTGACCAGAACCTAACCAAGAACGTAGAGTTAATGTCAGGACTGCGCATTGAAAACACCAGTCTGGCATACACCGGTCGCAGCTACGATGCCGATGAAGATATGACCACTAAAACAGAACGGCAGACAAACAATTATATTAACTTCCTGCCTTCATTGCTTGTCAAATGGAATGTAAATGATGATCTCAAAGTACGTGGATCGTTTACCCAGACTTTGTCCCGCCCTAAATACTCGGCACTTGTACCCAGTGTTAACATCAAGCGTTCGGACAATGAAATTACCATCGGAAACCCCGAACTGAAGCCAACCCTCTCTTACAACTTCGACCTGAGTGCCGATTATTACTTCCGTAGCATCGGTCTGGTAAGCGTAGGTGTTTTCTACAAGAAGATTGACGATTTCATCGTGAACCAGATAAGTACCAACTACGAGTATCAAGGCAATACATACACCAAGTTTACCCAGCCCAAGAATGCAGGAAATGCCAACCTGATAGGAGTGGAGCTTGCTTTTCAACGTGATTTCAGTTTCATTGCCCCCGCACTCAAATGCGTCGGTTTCTACGGAACCTATACTTATACACACAGTCGCATAGAAGATTTCAACTTCGAAGGCCGTGAGGACGAAAAAGGGCTCAGCCTGCCCGGCTCGCCTGAACATACCGCTAATGCTTCACTCTATTTTGAAAAAGGTGGTTTGAACCTGCGTCTGAGCTACAACTTCGCTTCCGACTTTATCGACGAAATGGGTCAAAGCAGCTTCTACGACCGTTACTATGATAAGGTAAACTATATGGATGCCAACGCCAGCTACACCTTCGGAAAGAAAATCAAAACCACCTTTTATGCCGAAGCCAACAACTTGCTGAACCAGCCGTTACGTTACTATCAAGGTACAAAAGACCGCACCATGCAAGCCGAGTACTACGGAATAAAAGTGAATGCAGGGGTGAAGATTAACTTTTAGAAATTCTCTTAATAACTAAAACAACAATGATGAAAAAACTATTCCTCCTTCTTTTCGTTGCCGTCCTCAGCAATCTGACGACTGCCCAAATCACCGACTATTCCATCTTCGACAAGAAGTTCAATTTCTACGTTGCCAACGACCTCGGCCGTAACGGTTACTACGACCAGAAACCGATAGCCGAATTAATGGGAACAATGGGCGAAGAAGTAGGACCTGAATTTGTACTTGCCACCGGAGACGTACATCACTTTGAAGGTGTTCGTAGTGTAAACGACCCGCTTTGGATGACCAACTACGAACTTATCTATAGCCACCCTGAGTTAATGATTGACTGGTTCCCCGTACTCGGCAATCACGAATACCGTGGAAATACGCAAGCCGTAATGGATTACACAAACATAAGCCGCCGCTGGAGTATGCCCGCCCGCTACTACACCAAGTCTTTTGAAGACAAAGGCGTCACCTTGCGTATCGTTTGGATAGACACCGCTCCTATTATTGACAAGTATCGTAATGACAGCGCCACCTATCCCGACGTTTGCAAACAAGACTATAAGAAGCAACTTACTTGGATTGATTCCGTCCTGACCGCCACCAAAGAAGACTGGGTGATCGTTGCCGGACACCACCCCATCTATGCCGAAACCCCGAAAGACGAAAGCGAGCGCCGGGATATGCAGAGCCGTCTCGACCCCATCTTGCGCAAACACAAAGTGGATATGTATATCAACGGACATATTCATAACTTCCAGCATGTACGTGTACCGGGCAATAACACCGACTACATCACCAACTCAGCCGGTTCACTTGCCCGTAAAGTAAAACCCATTGAAGGAACCGTATTTTGCAGTCCCGAACCGGGTTTCTCCATCGTATCCGCAGACAAAAAATCATTGGAACTGCGTATGATTGATAAAAAAGGAAATGTATTACACACAGTGACACGCACCAAGTAAGAAAGAAAAGATACAGCCGGATGCAATGAATTCCTTCATCCGAAATAAGAAAATCAACGTATCTAATATCCAGTTCGCTGGATGTATAGTTCTAGCAGACTGGAAGTATACATCCAGCGTGTTGCATATATACTTCCAGCACGCTGGAAATATACATGCAGTAAACAAAACATAGAAGTGTACAGTTCAAAGCTTTAGGATCACATATCAGAAGTTCAAGGTATACGATCACTCTTTACCCTTATTCTCTCCCCGCAGATCATCCTTCGGAATCGTCGTCTCGTTCCCATCACGCATAGCCATATAATGCGGTGACATAATCTCCACACCGGCTTCGTTGAAGCGATCCTGAATATTCTGATGTAGATCGGAGTAGATCTGTGCCAGGCGGTCGGCATCTTTAATATAGGCATTTATCTGATAAACCGGGTACCAGTCGCTAAGCGATGTTTCCAGTACAAATGGACGGGGATCATCCGAAACGCCCGGCGTGTTTAGAGCAGCCTCTATCAGCAGTTGATGTACCTGCCGCCAAGGAGCATCGTAACCAATGGTTACTTCGGAATGGATAATCAAACCGAACTCCCTTGCCGACTGGCTGAAGTTTACCGTATGCGAAGACATTATAAATGAATTAGGAATGGTAATCACCTCATTCTTAGGTGTACGGATACGCGTAACCAATGGCGTCTTCTCAATCACATTGCCGGTAGTATCGTTCAATTTGATGCGGTCGCCCAACTTGAAGGGGCGCATATAAGTGATAACCAATCCCGCTATGATATTTCCGATAACAGTACTGGAACCAAGTGAAACAATCAAACCTACAAATACTGATATCCCTTGGAACACACCGGTTTGGGAACCGGGCAGATAAGGATAGATCATCGCAATCATAAATGCATAAAGCAGGAAGCGGATAATATGATAAGTAGGCAAAGCCCAGTCGGCATAGAAGCCTTTAATCTTCAGTCGCTCCGATTGTATCTCATTGGCAAGGTAACGTACCAGTTTTATCAGGTACTTCACTGCCATACATATCACGAAAATAGTAAATAGGTCGGGAACGTAAGCTACAATCCCGTGCAATATGATTTTTACAGGATCCCATATATAAGAGAACAACTGATAAGCCAGATTCTTGGTTTGCGGGAATATGGCGAACAGCAATGGCACCGTCAGCAATAACTGCAAGAACATAAATATATAACGCGCCAGTTTTGCCAGGAATATGAGCAGGTTCACTTGCTTTTGCGTATCAAGCAATTCATACTCCTGAATAGAAATGGGTTTGAGTTTTGTATCTTTCAGTTTCTGTATACGCAGCTTAAGTTTATTGAACAACCAGTAAGTCAATTTAAAAAGAAAGAATTGCCCTACCAGTACAAGTATGAAGTATAGGATACGCTTGCCAAGTTGCCACAAGCTATGCTGTTCCTTCATTATTTTCAGTTTGCCCACTATGATCTGCCGGTTTTTGGCTGCTAACTGGTCACGGGTACAGTTCTCCCACAACCCATCTTGATCAGTAAAAGAGGCAATAACTTTGTTGCCGTACATCAGGTCGGTCACAATATCACTACTCTCAAGATACAGTGAGTCCGGTTTCAAATTAAACCGTTTGCCTAGTTCCGTAATAGCTACAGCATCCATATCGGCACGTTGTTGCGGAGTATGCCCGCCACGCTTTGCATACAGATAAAACAAAGTATCGCCTTCCACTACCACCGGTATTCCCGGTGTTACTTTACGAAGCGAATCTATCCGAAGTTTCTGCTGAGCCAGTTTCACCGAATCCGCCGCATAGCTTTCCAGCTTCAACTGCTCCATCTCCATCCGCAGATTAGCTTCATTCAGCTTCGCTGCCGTCAACTCATCTTTAAGAACAGATAACTGAACTGAATCGGTATCATTCTTTGCTACAGAAGCCTTCCGTACACTATCCTGAAAGATATCGAGAACTTTATCTACTAACTGGGCCGATGCTCCGCCTGTTGACATTAACAGCAGACTAAGGCAGAAAACGCGAACAATTCTCATACTATAAGCTTTATCTCATTATATACATCAATAAATGCTCAAACTTACAGAATGTTTTCGACTTCACATTCTAAATTCAGAGCAAAGTGACAAAAATGCAGAAAACAAACAACTATTATCATTATATTTGTTCCCAAAATTAAAGATTTCTATGGATATACTACTTCTTATCGGAGGATTGCTCCTCATTCTTTTAGGCGCTAACGGGCTGACAGATGGAGCAGCATCGGTTGCCAAACATTTCCGCATACCGTCTATCGTTATCGGTCTTACCATCGTAGCTTTCGGAACTTCGGCGCCCGAATTTACCGTCAGCATGTCTTCGGCACTGAAAGGCAGTGCGGATATTGCCATCGGAAACGTAGTAGGAAGCAATATCTTCAATACCTTGATGATTGTGGGCTGCACAGCACTCTTCGCCCCGATAGTCATCACCCGCAATACCTTGCAAAGAGAGATTCCCCTATGTATCTTATCTTCTATTGTCCTGCTGATTTGTGCCAATGATGTGTTCCTGGACGGCTATAAACAGAATATTCTGAGTGTCAGCGACGGATTGATATTACTCTGTTTCTTCGCCATCTTCCTGAGATATACCTTCACGCTTGTTTCGCACAACCCGAAAGAGAAAGAAGAAGAAACCGAAGAAATCAAGCAACACCCTATGTGGAAATCCGTCTTATTCATCGTTGGCGGACTGGGTGCTCTCATTGCCGGTGGAAGCTTCTTTGTAGACGGAGCCACCGGAATAGCACGCAGCCTGGGTGTGAGCGAGTCAGTCATTGGCCTGACATTGGTAGCAGGCGGTACATCACTGCCCGAGCTTGCCACTTCCATTGTAGCCGCCTTAAAGAAGAATCCGGAAATAGCCATCGGCAACGTGATAGGCAGTAATCTTTTTAACATATTCTTCGTGCTGGGTTGCTCGGCTTCCATTACTCCGCTGAACTTCGCAGGCATCGGTAATCTGGATTTATTAGTACTGGTAGGTTCGAGCATATTGTTATGGTTATTCGGAATATTCTTCGGGAAGCGCACCATTACACGGGTTGAAGGTAGTATATTGATACTTTGCTACATTGCCTACACGAGTGTATTAATCTACTTGTCTTAATAGTTTTTAGATACTCTATGTGGTAATTTAAACATTATCACGTATCTTTGCCGCATCATAATGACATACAACTATGGCAATTACAATCAAAAAAGTCTCTACAAAAAGAGAACTGAAACAATTCATTCGTTTTAATTACAGGTTATACAAAAACAACCCCTATTCTGTACCTGACCTGTACGACGACATGCTCAACACTTTCAACAAAAAGAAAAATGCAGCATTCGAGTTTTGCGAAGCCGAATACTTCCTTGCGTACAAGGATGACAAAATAGTAGGACGTGTAGCTGCCATTATCAATCATAAAGCCAACCAGACTTGGGATAAAAAAGACGTGCGTTTCGGCTGGATCGATTTCATTGATGACCCGGAAGTCTCCGATGCTCTCATAAAAGCAGTGGAAGACTGGGGCAAAGAAAGAGGCATGACTCATGTACAAGGTCCTTTGGGCTTTACCGATTTCGATGCTGAAGGTATGCTTATCGAAGGATTCGACCAGCTCAGTACCATGGCAACGATTTACAACCACCCCTATTATCCGCAGCACATGGAACGTATGGGCTTCGAGAAGGATGCTGACTGGGTGGAATATCAAATCTTCATTCCGGATGCCGTACCCGACAAGCACAAACGTATCTCAGACCTTATCCAGCGCAAATATAACCTGAATATCGTAAAGTGCAAATCGGCCAAAGAAGTGAAAGCCAAGTACGGGCAAGCCATCTTTGAACTGATGAACGAAGCATACAAGCCACTGTATGGTTACTCCGCCCTATCGCAACGACAGATTGACCAATATGTAAAGATGTACCTGCCTATCCTCGACCTACGTATGGTGACACTCATAACAGATGCGGAAGACAAATTGATTGCCGCAGCCATTTCCATGCCTTCCCTAGCTGTAGCTTTGCAAAAATCCCACGGCCGCTTACTTCCTTTGGGATGGTACTATCTACTGAAAGCTTTATTCATGAAGCGACGTGCCCCGATGCTCGACTTGCTGCTGATAGCCGTGAAACCTGAATATCAGAATAAAGGTGTTAATGCTTTGTTATTTTCCGATTTAATTCCTGTTTATCAGAAATTAGGTTTTATATTTGCAGAAAGCAACCCCGAACTGGAGATGAATGGCAAAGTACAAGCCCAATGGGAATACTTCGAAACCAAACAGCATAAACGGCGACGGGCGTTCACAAAAGAAATTAATAAATAGTGATTAGTGATTACTAAAAAGGTTTTATGGAAGAAATCAACGGACTGATGCCCGAAGGCAATGTTGAATATACGGAAGATAACATTCGTCACCTTGACGATATGGAGCACATCCGTGTCCGCTCGGGCATGTACATCGGCCGTCTGGGAGACGGCGCACAAAACGACGACGGTATCTATGTATTGTTGAAAGAAGTAATGGACAACAGTATTGATGAGTTCAAAATGGGTGCCGGCAAGCGTATAGAAGTGAACATTGAAGAAAACCTCCGTGTAAGCGTACGCGACTACGGACGTGGTATTCCGCAAGGCAAACTGATTGAAGCGGTGAGCAAGCTTAACACCGGTGGAAAGTACGACAGTAAAGCTTTTAAGAAAAGCGTCGGACTGAATGGTGTAGGTATCAAAGCAGTAAATGCCCTCAGCAGTCGTTTTGAAGTACGCAGCTACCGCGACGGGAAAGTACGTACCGCCATCTTTGAAAAAGGTAATCTGCTAAGCGACGTCACCGTAAGCACGGACGAAGAAAGCGGCACATTCATCTTCTTCGAACCGGATGCTTCACTCTTCCTGAACTACTCATTCCAGAATACTTTCGTAGAGACTCTGCTACGCAATTATACCTATCTGAACACAGGTCTTGCCATTATCTATAATGGACAGCGCATCCTCTCCCGTCACGGATTGGAAGACTTGCTGAAAGACAACATGACCTCCGAAGGTTTGTACGACATCATCCACCTGAAAGGAGAAGATATTGAAATTGCCTTTACGCATACCACCCAATACGGCGAAGAGTATTATTCTTTCGTCAACGGCCAGCATACCACCCAAGGCGGTACACACCAAAGTGCACTGAAAGAGCATATTGCCCGTACTATCAAGGAGTTCTACAATAAGAATCAAGAATACTCAGACATACGTAACGGTATCGTTGCCGCCATTGCCATCAATGTGGAAGAACCACAGTTTGAAGGGCAGACTAAGACCAAGTTGGGTTCGCCTTCTATGGAGCCCGGCGGCGTCAGCGTCAATAAATATGTAGGTGATTTTATCAAGACGGAAGTGGATAACTTCCTGCACAAGCATCCGTTGGTATCCGAAGTGATGCTGCAAAAGATTCAAGACTCCGAGAAAGAGCGTAAAGCCATTGCCGGCGTTACGAAACTGGCTCGCGAACGTGCCAAGAAAGCAAATCTGCATAACCGCAAACTGCGTGACTGCCGTTACCACCTCAATGATGGCAAAGGCAAAGACAAGGAAACAGAATCCTGTATCTTCATCACCGAGGGAGACTCTGCGAGCGGTTCTATCACCAAAAGCCGTGATGTCAATACTCAGGCTGTATTCAGTTTGCGTGGAAAGCCGCTTAATTCCTACGGGTTGACCAAGAAGGTAGTTTACGAAAACGAAGAGTTCAACTTACTTCAAGCCGCTTTGAATATCGAGGATGGCATAGAAGGACTTCGTTACAATAAAGTGATTGTAGCGACCGATGCCGATGTGGACGGTATGCACATCCGCCTACTTATCATCACATTCTTCCTCCAGTTCTTCCCCGACTTGATAAAGAAAGGACATGTATATATCCTACAGACGCCTCTGTTCCGTGTGCGCAACAAGAAAAAGACCAACTACTGCTACACAGACGAAGAACGTTTAAAGTCCATCGAAGAGTTGAGTCCCAATCCGGAAATCACCCGATTCAAAGGTTTGGGAGAGATCTCGCCCGACGAGTTCCAACATTTCATTGGCAAAGACATGCGCCTCGAACAGGTTTCCCTGCGCAAGACCGACCTTGTCAAAGAGTTACTTGAATTCTACATGGGTAAGAATACCATGGAGCGACAAAACTTTATCATCAGTAATTTGGTTATAGAAGAAGACCTAGCATCATGAGAAGAGCAATCTTTCCGGGAACGTTCGACCCGTTTACCATCGGACATGCTTCTGTAGTAAACCGTGCGTTGACCTTCATCGACGAGATTATTATAGGTATCGGCATCAACGAAAACAAGAACACGTATTTCCCCGTTGAGAAGCGCGAAGAGATGATACGTAACTATTACCGGAACGAGCCACGCATCTGTGTACAGTCATACAACTGCCTGACTATCGACTTTGCCAAGCAAGTGGATGCCAATCTGATTATCCGTGGAATCCGTACCGTAAAAGATTTCGAATACGAAGAAACCATCGCGGACATCAACCGTAAGCTGACCGGAATTGAAACGATCCTGCTCTTCACCGAACCGGAACTGACTTGTATCAGTTCAACCACCGTTCGCGAGCTGCTGCAATTCGGAAAAGATATAAGCATGTTCATTCCGAAAGGGATGGACATTTAGTGATTAGTGTTTAATGATTAGTGATTAGATAATGAAGAAAATATTTGCCTTAATTATATGTCTATGTGCCTTGGCAGCACATGCTCAAAAGATTAACAACGAACCTATCCGCAAATTGCAAATGGCAGAGTTTGCCATAGCCAACCTGTATGTAGACAAAGTGGACGAAGATAAATTGGTTGAAGAAGCCATCATCAAGATGTTGGCACAACTCGACCCGCACTCTACCTACAACAATGCAGAAGAAGTCAAGAAAATGAACGAGCCTCTGCAAGGCAACTTCGAAGGTATTGGCGTACAATTCCAAATGATAGAAGACACTTTGCTGGTGATACAACCCGTCAGCAACGGTCCGTCGGAAAAGGTAGGTATCCTGGCAGGCGACCGCATAATTGCCGTTAATGATAGTGCGATTGCCGGAGTGAAAATGAGTACGGAAGATATTATGAGCCGCCTGCGCGGTCCTAAGAATTCAGAAGTAAAGCTCACCATTATCCGCCGTGGCGTAGACGAGCCAATCTATTTCACCGTAAAGCGTGACAAGATACCCATCCTCAGCTTAGATGCTTCGTACATGATAGAGCCCAAAATCGGATATATACGTATCAACCGCTTTGGAGCGACCACTGCCCAAGAGTTTACCCAAGCCCTGAAAGAACTTCAAAAGAAGGGAATGAAGGACCTGATTCTTGACTTGCAGGGCAACGGTGGAGGTTATCTGAATGCCGCTATCGACCTTGCCAACGAGTTCCTTGGTCAGAAAGAACTTATTGTTTATACCGAAGGCAGAGCCGAACGCCGCAGTGACTTCTTTGCAAAAGGAACCGGCAACTTTAAAGAGGGGCGTCTTATCGTATTGGTGGACGAATATTCCGCTTCTGCCAGCGAGATTGTAACCGGTGCCATTCAGGACTGGGATAGAGGTGTCGTAGTAGGACGCCGCACCTTCGGCAAAGGATTGGTACAACGCCCTATCGACTTGCCGGACGGCTCAATGATCCGCCTGACCATCGCCCGCTATTATACTCCCGCCGGACGTTGCATTCAAAAGCCTTATGACAACACCGCCAACCTGGACGGCAAACTTAACGGAGAAGATAATCAGGATAATTACAACCTGGACCTGGTAAACCGCTTCAACCATGGAGAAATGATTCATGCAGATAGTATCCACTTCGCCGATTCGCTGAAAGTACAGACAAAGCGTCAAGGACGTACCGTATATGGAGGTGGGGGTATCATGCCCGACTTCTTCGTTCCGATAGATACGACTCAATACACGGACTACCATCGGAATCTTGTAGCCAAAGGCGTAGTTATCAAAGCAACTACCGGCTACATAGAGAAGCATCGGAAAGAATTACAAAACAAATACAAGAAGTTTGAAGCTTTCAACGAGAAGTTCGAAATAGACGATGCCTTCCTTGCCGACATCCGTGCTTTGGCGGAGAAAGAGAAAATAGAATTCAACGAAGAACAGTATAACAAATCGTTACCTCTTATCAAAACGCAGCTGAAAGCACTGATTGCCCGTGACCTATGGGATATGAATGAATACTTCCAGGTGATAAATAGCACAAACAAGAGTGTGCAGCAGGCTTTAGAAGTATTGAATAAGAACATCTACAGTACGATCATCCGATAAGATATATATCACATTTATCAGACACCAGTGTTTGTCCCGCCAGACACTGGTGTTTGTCGTATCAAACACTGGTGTTTATCACGTCAAAGACCAGTGTCTATCGCACTGAGCACAAGTGTTTATCAAGTGTCCCTAATTCAATTTCCGAGCAGCCACTTATTGAGCCATCGGTTTATGTAGATATTAGCCACCGCACATCCTGCACCGATAACTGCACCCGCCAATACATCCGACGGATAATGAACCCCTTCGTTCATGCGTGATACACCTACCGAACAAGCCCACAAGGCTGAAGGAGCTATCACATACCACTTAGGATACTTTATACATAGCGAAGTGGCAAGGGCAAAAGCCGTAGACGTATGGCCTGAAGGGAATGACGGACTGCTTTCATAACTATAAGGGTGCACCCGGTCGGGGTAAGTCTCAAAAGGACGTGCACGGTCAAACAGATACTTCATACCGTATGTCAGTACGAACGTACCGGCCACACTTGTGCCCACATAGATGGCATCCTTCAACAACTCCTTGTCATTTTTCGCCCAGGCAGCTACCGCCATCGCCACCGGAACACCGATAGCAATATATGGTTCCGACTGTGAAATGAACTTGTTATAATTGCGTATAAACTTGCCATCCCAACTATTGATCTGATGCAAAGTGTTGATGTCCCAATTCTGAGCAGACAACATAGATACAACAAAGAAGGCAAAATATACAAAAAGAATATTCCTTTTCATAAAATCTTTGTATTAATTTGCGGCAAAGATAACCGAAATAGTTAGAGTTTTCATAAAAAAATTCTATCTTTGTTGCCACATTTATTATGAAACGCCTATCAAATTAACACAATGAATACTTTTTGCACCAGGCAAATAGATTGCACTCAATGCCCCAAAATATCAGAAGGAATACTGGTTCACCACCGGTTTCCCAAGGGACAGCATTTCTCTGCCGACAAGTGCACTCAGAATTGTATGATCTTCATGTTAAGGGGCGAATTACTAGTGAATAGCGAAGAATATCCCGGTACCACCCTGCAAAACCGCCAGTTCATTTTGCAAGCCATCGGTTCCAAGATGGAACTTTTAGCATTGACCGATGTAGAGTATATTGTATATTGGTTTACCGAACTCCCTGTGTTATGCGAAGAGCGTTTCAAGGAAATACTCGACCGTTCGGAAGCCCCTTTGACTTTTACTCCACTGACTGCCATTCCCAAACTGCGCAATCTGCTGGATGATCTTTCGGAATATCTTCAGGAACAACCTACGGCATGCGGCAAATACATTGACATCAAATGCCAGGAATTGGTATATATCCTCACCAGCTATTATCCGTTACACCAGATAAGCACCTTCTTCTACCCCATCAGTACTTATACTGAAAGCTTCCACTACTTCGTCATGCAGAACTATGACAAGGTGAAAAACGTGGAAGAATTTGCCCATCTCGGCGGATATACCACTACTACCTTCCGTCGCCTATTTAAAAACATGTATAACGTTCCGGTTTACGAATGGATTCTGGATAAGAAACGGGAAGGCATCCTGAACGATCTACAATTTACCAAACAACGGATCTCAGTCATCAGTGCCCGTTACGGCTTTGATTCACTGTCACATTTTGCGCACTTCTGCAAAGACTCTTTTGGAGACACCCCTCGTTCTTTGAGAAAACGCGCCGCCAATGGCGAAAAAATCACTATCATTTGCAAAGAAAAAGGAGAAGAAGAAGGAGAAGATATTAGTGATTAGTGATTTGTTTGTAACTACATATTACATTACGTGATAAATCACTAATCACTAAACGTTAATCACCAGTTTCCCTTTTCCTAATTACGGAATAATTTCTTTAATTCCTTGTTTAATCAAGGTATTTCATCTATTTTTGCGAGAAATTAGCGTAACAACTCTTAAAGAATATAATTTTCTAACTATTAAATAATTTAAATTCAATCATTTATGTGGTTAAGTAATTCATCTGTAGGAAGGAAAGTGGTGATGAGCGTTACCGGTATCGCCCTTGTCCTGTTTCTGACATTTCACATGGCGATGAACCTTGTTGCATTGGTTTCGGCCGATGGTTACAACTTGGTTTGTGAGTTCCTGGGAGCAAACTGGTATGCATTGGTAGCAACAGCAGGTTTGGCCGCTTTGTTTATCATTCATATCATCTATGCTTTCTGGTTAACTATGCAAAACCGCAAAGCGCGCGGTAACGAGCGTTACGCTGTAGTAGACAAACCCAAAACCGTAGAATGGGCTTCTCAAAACATGCTTGTATTGGGACTCATCGTAATCGTAGGTTTAGGTTTGCACTTGGTAAACTTCTGGTCTAAAATGCAGCTCCCCGAGTTGATGCACAACATGGGCATGCATGCTGACACTATGGTTTTGGCTTATGCAGCCGATGGTGTTTATCATATCCAGAACACTTTCGCTAATCCGGTTTATGTAGTGCTTTACCTCGTTTGGCTAGGCGCATTGTGGTTCCACTTAACTCACGGTTTCTGGAGCTCTATGCAATCTTTGGGCTGGAACAACACCGTATGGATTAACCGTTGGAAATGTATCTCCAACATCTATGCTACTATCGTTGTAATATGCTTCGCCCTGGTAGTTGTCGTATTCTTTGCTAAATCATTGGCTTGCGGCGCTTGCTAAATTGTAAATTGTAAATGACTAAATTGTAAATTGCATTATGATTAAGATAGATTCTAAAATACCGGAAGGACCGGTGGCTGAGAAATGGACCAACTATAAGGCTCACCAAAAATTAGTAAACCCCGCTAACAAACGCCGTTTGGACATCATCGTAGTAGGAACCGGACTTGCCGGTGCCAGTGCTGCCGCTTCTCTCGGTGAAATGGGTTTCAAAGTATTCAACTTCTGCATTCAAGATTCTCCCCGTCGCGCACACTCCATCGCTGCACAGGGTGGTATCAATGCTGCCAAGAATTACCAAAACGACGGTGACTCTGTTTACCGTTTGTTCTACGATACAGTAAAGGGTGGTGACTACCGTGCCCGCGAAGCTAACGTTTACCGTTTGGCTGAAGTATCAAACAGCATCATCGACCAATGCGTTGCTCAAGGTGTTCCCTTCGCTCGCGAATACGGTGGTTTGCTGGACAACCGTTCTTTCGGTGGTGCACAGGTATCACGTACGTTCTATGCCCGCGGTCAAACCGGACAGCAGTTGTTGCTGGGTGCTTACTCTGCACTGAGCCGCCAAGTGAACGCAGGTACTGTAAAACTGTACACTCGCTACGAAATGCAGGACGTTGTCATTGTTGACGGACGTGCCCGCGGTATCATCGCTAAGAATTTAATTACCGGTAAACTGGAACGTTTCGCCGCTCACGCCGTAGTTATCGCTACCGGTGGTTACGGAAATGCATACTTCCTCTCTACCAACGCAATGTCTTGTAACTGTACAGCAGCTATCGCTTGCTACCGTAAGGGTGCTTTGTTTGCTAACCCTGCATACGTACAGATTCACCCGACTTGTATCCCGGTTCACGGCGACAAGCAGTCTAAGCTGACTTTGATGTCTGAATCACTGCGTAACGACGGTCGTATCTGGGTTCCTAAGAAACTGGAAGATGCCAAGAAGTTGCAAGAAGGTACTCTGCAAGGAAAAGATATTCCCGAAGAAGACCGCGACTATTACTTGGAACGCCGCTATCCGGCATTTGGTAACCTCGTTCCGCGTGACGTTGCCAGCCGTGCAGCTAAAGAACGTTGCGACAAAAGCTTCGGCGTAAACAACACCGGTCTGGCCGTATTCCTTGACTTCTCCGACGCTATCAACCGTCTGGGCAAGGACGTAGTGGAACAACGCTATGGTAACCTCTTCGATATGTACGAAGAAATCACCGACGTTAGCCCGTACGAAAACCCGATGATGATCTATCCGGCTATCCACTATACCATGGGTGGTATCTGGGTTGACTACGAACTGATGACTACTATCAACGGTCTG